>CAZGMJ010000089.1:0-16917 GCA_964526785.1 uncultured Pirellulales bacterium | reverse complement strand
GTGAAAACTGGGAGAGCACATGCAACTGCCCGTTGGATTGTGGGTTCCTCAAGACCATCTATGTCGATGACGACGCTACAGGCGCAAATAACGGGACAAGCTGGGAAAACGCCTTCAACAGCCTGCAGGACGCCTTGAAACACCTCAGGTATTTGTGGAACCCAAAACCTGCCGTATACGTTGCAGAGGGCACATACAGGCCCTACGAAAAGCCCGGCGATTTTCAGGGTTCATACAGGAACGGGGCAAGCTTCTGGATATACTGGTACACACGCATGTACGGCGGATTCCCTGCCGGAGGATGTGCATGGGAAGATAGGGACCCAAACAAGCACGAGACTATCCTTTCTGGAGACCTCGAACAGGACGACAGGCCGATTAGTGACCTGGAGAGTTTAGAGAACCGCGGCAATACATGGAATGATAACTGCGAACACGTCCTCAGAATTGATTTCTCAACAGAGGACAGCGTTCTGGACGGCTTCACCATTACCGGAGGCAACGCTACATGCTGCTTTCAGGCCCATCGAAATGATATCGAGCCCATCCAATACAGTGGCAGGCCCGGCTGCCATGACGAGTTCTGTAGAGGCGGGGGCATATGGGGCTTTGGAACCGGAAAAGCCGTTATCACAAACTGCAGGATTGTTTCCAACATTGCCCGGGACGGCGCAGGCATTGCCGGCTGTATGGCAACTATCAGAAACTGCACAATACACAATAACGTCTCATCAGATGAGGGGGGAGGGCTTGCGTTCTGTAACGGGCTTATTGAAAGCTGTTTGATTCAGGGCAACGTTGCCAACAATACGGGGGCCATTTTCCGCTGCGATGGGACGTTCTTTCGATGCATCATGAGCGGTAATGAGTCAGACTATGGGCCCCCAGCAATCGGATTCTGTGGCGGTTTAATAAGCCATTGCATAATCAGCGGCAATACCGGACTTATGGGCGCCGCATTAGATAATTGCACGGGTCCCGTAACAAACTGTGTGGTAGCCGGCAATATTGACACGGAAGGCATTGAAGATTGCTCAGGCCCTATTTCCAACTGCATTGTATGGGGCAACAACTTTGTTGGCAACGAATATAAGAATCAAATCTATTCTTCCTCCATACCAACTTTCAGTTGCGTACAGGGCGGCTGCTCGGGCGAAGGATGCATTGATTCTGACCCATTATTCATGAACCCTGGTTATTGGGACCCGAACAACACTCCTGATGACACAGAAGATGACTTTTGGGTAGTCGGTGACGACTATCATCTGAAATCCCAGGCAGGCAGATGGGATCCGGATTCTAATACATGGGTCCAGGATAACATTACCAGTGCTTGCATCGACGCAGGTAATCCCATGTCACCGATAGGCCCTGAACCATTCCCCAACGGCGGAATCATCAACATGGGCGCATATGGGGCAACTGTAGAAGCGAGCAAGTCTTACTTCGGTGGTCCCGTTTGCGAAACAATTGTCGCAGGCGATATAAACGGCGACTGCGTTGTTGACTTCAGGGATATGGCGATCATGATGTCACACTGGCTACAACCTGGACAATTGGCCCCAGTTGTCAATCCCAGCAGAAGGACTCAAAAACCGGATTTATAGGCTCCGTATTTTTAAGGAGATCATGTTATGAGAATTCTAGCAACAGCGCTAATCTTGACTGTAGCTTGTTCTGTGTCAGCAAAGACCATCTATGTGGATGACGACGCTACATGCGCAAATAACGGAACAAGCTGGGAAAACGCGTGGATTTATCTGCAGGATGCGCTTGCAGACGCCAACTCTTCACCAAAAAAACCGGTGGAGGTTCGTGTTGCGCAGGGCATTTACAAGCCTGATGGGAGCCGATTCCCTTATCAGGAAAACAACGAACGTGAACTCAAATTCAGATTGATGGATAATGTTTCGATCATTGGCGGATACGCGGGCACAAGCTATGATAACCCCGATGAACGTAACCCAGAAGCCTATGTGAGCGTGTTAAGCGGCGACCTCTTTTCAGACGATGCACCAGACTCCAATCTCTCAGACAACTCATATTGTGTAGTCGAAGCGATTGGCGTTTCCCGCAGTGCATTGCTGGATGGCTTCCAGATTACAGGAGGGATGATGAAGGACACTACGGGGCGTGGAGGAGGCATACCGTGGACATCTGACTCCAGAAGCGGAGGGGGTCTGCGAAGCATCGCTGCCAGCCCCATAATAAGGCACTGTAAATTCCGCGGTAACAATGTCGATGTATTCGTTGTTGACGGCAGCAATCCCCTACTCGTAGGCTGTGATTTCAGCAACCCCAGGAGCAGATTCCCAAATGGCGCTCGCGGGACTCTAACGAGTAAAAACAGCCATACTGAATTGCAAGGGTGCGTTTTTCAAGACAACCGTAATGGTGCAGTGTTTTCCGATCGGGGCAAATTGCAGGCGATTGGCTGTGACTTTTTGAGCAACAGTATTGAGCCCGTTTCATGGGGAGGAGGAGCCATTAACATTGACGAGGGTGAGTTGATTCTTAGTGAGTGTAGATTCAAACACAATCACGCTTGTCTTGGTGGAGCCATATTTGTTGACAGAGATACGAACCTGATTGTAGAGGACTGTGTTTTTATAGGTAATTCTGCCGACTTTGGCGGGGCAATATGTTTTGCATCCCCTTTTAGGCCAAGGGATTTCTCGATTGAAATCCGTGGTTGCGAATTCAAATACAACTGCGGCTGGGTAGGCGGAGCATTGTTTATGAATACCACATCTGAAACACACATTTCTCACTGCACTTTCGAAAACAATCAGGCATCCAGAAGTTCTGTTGCATTTTCAGCGCTTAGCGTGAACCTGAAGCACTGTCTGATCACAGGCAACCAAATACTGGATGATGTGGACCATCAATACTGGGGAATGGATATGTTGGAAGGAAGAATACCTCCATATGGTAACATGCTGGATGCCCCTAACGTCCAGGTATCAAACTGCACCCTGCATGGCAACAGGAGCGGCTATGGTTTCTTTTCCACATTTGGAAATCCTGCAACAATATGTAACTCAATTGTATGGAACGAGTTGCAGTCTGCTTCTTCGGCTCTTCCGCAACTGGACATCTCCTACTCCAACCTCATTGAAAGCCATGAAGGCCGGGGGAATATCAGCGCGGAGCCTCTTTTTGTTAAACCAGGTTACTGGGACCCCAATGGAACTCCACAGTACCTCTATGACGATTATTGGGTCAGCGGAGATTATCACTTGAGGTCGCAAGCCGGAAGATGGGGCCCGGATTCCAATTCCTGGGTCCAGGATGACGTAACCAGCCCTTGCATCGACGCCGGCGATCCTATGGGCCCTATCCAGAACGAGCCTTTCCCAAATGGAGGTGTCGTCAACATGGGCGCGTATGGAGCAACTGTAGAGGCCAGCAAGCCCTGGTTTGGCCAGCCAGCCTGCAACACCAATATGGCAGGCGATATCAACGGCGACTGTAAAGTCGATTTCATCGATTTTGCCATTGTGGCAGGACAGTGGATGACGGAATTGTAGTATTCGAGACGGCTCAGGAAAATGCCGTCTAGAAACTCAAATCCGGGGGACGGAGGATTGAAGAATGGTTGTACGAAGCTTTCTCATTGTGTTCACCGTGGTGGTCAATGCTTTTGCGGCTAATCACGCTTTGACAGTAGATGATCAGATCATTGAGTTTGTGCCGCAGCCCGAGGCGGGATACGTGGTCAAGGAGGCCGAAAAGACAGGCGACGTAGACATTCTAGCAGGAACTGCTTTTATGCAAGGGGCGGGTTTCAAGGATATTGCAGGTCCTGGTGGGATTGGGTTTTGGATCGTGGAGAACGATGGTGCGGGGGTGGGGAATGAACAGATCGTACAAACACTCGTGCAAAGCGGTACGGCAGCATACGCCGCTCCGTTATACTCTGTAAACGGCAAGACAGCGGCGATTCTCCCTCAGATTGTATTGAGGCTGACAGACACGGCGGACGGCGCACAATTGCAGGAGTTGTGCCGAGCCCTGGATCTGGTCATCCTCAAGAAGATGGAATGCACGCAACTGGAGTACATGATTGAGACTCACGGCAGGGATGCGGATGCAGTCTTGAAGGCTGTTGAACGACTTGCTGGGGCTTCGTTTGTGCAATGGGCATTTCCGAACGGCGTCTGGCTGTCCAGAAAGTCTCAATCCGCCGGTATGGCAGCACAGAAGGTTGTCCAGGCAGATGTAGAGGCCGAGCCGCAGACACATGGGGTAATCCCCAACGATGCGCTCTTCGAAATGCAATGGCATCTGCATAACACAGGGCAGTTCGGAGGCACACCCGGGGCCGACATCAATGCTCCGGAAGCCTGGGAGATAACAACAGGAGATCCGAACATCATGATTGTAGTGCATGACTGCGGGGTGGAACTGACTCATCCGGATTTGGTCAACGGTCTTGTCCAGGGGTACGATTTCTATGAAGACGACATGTTTCCATATCCCGCATGGGACAACCCGGATGATGCCCACGGAACGCAGTGTGCAGGCGTGATTGTGGCCGAAGGGAATAATCACATCGGCACAGTCGGGGTTGCATGGAACTGCAAGGTTATGCCTATCCGTGATAGTTCAGGCAACTCGTATATCACGTGGGCGGCAGAGGCCTATGCAGTACGCTTGTCTGCAGTTGCCGGTGCCGATATCTTCAGTAACAGTTGGCTCGTTGAACAGTCCATACCCATTTTCCATTCAGCAATCCAGGATGTTACAGAAATTGGCGGTATCGGACGCCAGGGCAAGGGCTGTGTCGTTCTGTTTGCGGCAGGTAACTCTGGAGGGCAAATGTCATCCTTGAGCACGGCAGCATACCCGGAAGTCATAGCAGTCGGCGCCACTGACAATCGGGATGTGCGTTGGCCGTTTAGTGCATATGGATCGGCACTGGATATTGTCGCTCCGGGCGGTGAGAGGTGGCATAGAGCAGTAGATGGCAAAAAGCCACCCGTCGAGGGCAACTCCATTTGGACGACGGATATCACCGGTCCACAGGGCGCAAGTTCGGTTCCCAAGAATCCTTTTCCGGATATTGCGGACTACTCGCCGTTTAGCGGTACGTCCTCGGCTTGTCCTGTGGCAGCAGGAGTAGCGGCGCTCATTCTGTCTGTCGAACCGGATCTGACCAATGCTGGAGTACGTCATTTTCTGGAACGCTCTGCCAAAGACCTTGGCACACCAGGCCGCGATGATTACTACGGCTGGGGCCGAGTGGATGCACGGGCCGCATTGGATATGGTTCTCGCCAAGCGATCCGAGTTGAATAACGATTGGTGCGTAGATTCGCGGGACTTCGCACTTTTGGCCCGGCATTGGCAAGAAGACGACCCCTCGGCCGATATTGCCCCGGCAACGAAGCGTGATGGTCATGTAGACCTCGATGACCTTGTTTTGATGTGCCGATACTGGCAATATGAGATTCCGCAACCCTGACAGTCAGCCCTTTTCGTCTCTTGCGTAGACTTCTTCGTCAGGGCCCCGCAGATATGACCACAATCCAGATCGATCTCACCAGCCCGCAAGCCCCAGTGCGCGCGTACGAATTGCCGTCAAATCGGCCTGATTTCATGTTATCGGGACTTTGGGCCAACGAATCATAAGTCGTTGTCAGTGCTTGGTTAAGCACGAAGAAGCCATTCGCTCCGCAAGTGCTTATAGGACTACAGTTTAACTATTTGATAAGCCGTCCTGATGCAATGCCACTGTTTGCCTATACGTGACGCCGTAACGCGTTCTCCAGACAGGCTTGTTACCACCACCTTGTGATGATCGGGCTGGACCGCATGACTCTGGAGCTTTCGTTTTATATCAACACTCCTTCAATCCCCTTTTGGCGCTGTGCGTGAGATTGGAGTCGATCCCTACCACTTGCGCGCGACAACCTCCGTCGCTCGCAATACTCTGCCCCGCGCACGAGTCCCTATCATTCGGGTTACAGCATCGTGTGCGGCACTTGAAGTCGTGGCAATGATAATATCGTCAAACCGCTCGGCCATGCATTTCTCGATGTTCGATCGCACATCGGAATTGCCCGTCTCGATTTCCACGGCGACGGTATGGCCATCGCGACTGGCCACAATGTCGACAAAGCCTCCGTTGTCCGTAGGCGCCTCTTTCTCAACCGTATAGCCGCAGGCTCGCAGATGCTCGGCAATCCGCTCGACCCAGTATCTATGCTCGGAACCCCCGAACCGATAGGATGTATTGCTATCGAGCCCGAGCGCCTGCCTTCCTCTATCTGTGAGGGCCAGCGCTTTGTTTCTACTTGTTGGTAGGACAACATCAAAAGCAATGGCCAATTGCTTGTCAACCAATGTTTTCTGTAGGGCGTTTCCACGACGCGATGACCAACCGAGACGACTGTAACGCTGTGTCATGCTCGAGGTTGGATACTGCAGGATGTCCTCCAGGAATTGTCTTTCGTTCGTTGTAAGACCAATTGTGCACCGATCCTGGATATTTCCCTCTTTATCCAGGAGCCTATTCGACTGCTTAGACGGTGTATGAGCCTCGCCGAGGCCGGAGGACCGGTCTTTCGTGGAAATCACCCTGGAAGATCCGCCGGAGTGATACAGAAGACGCGAGAGGCTGTTTTGCTGCTGGCCCGTCATTCGCCGAAGTCTTGCGTCGGTAACCGCCCCCTTGTCGACGGTCAACAGCGGCACTTTGACCAGGAACGGCCAGAACCATCGTCCCTGCAATCGCACAATCCCCCAACCGACCTCCAGACGCCCCAGATAGCCGGCCTGCTCGGAGTTGAGCAGCAGCGAGTCCTGAATCATGGCAATATCCCCGCGGTGCTTGAGGTTCATGGCAAAGGTGGTATAGGTGTTTCCCAGAGCCGGCTTGGAGATCAAGCTGGGGTGCTGGTCCAGGCAGATGATCGATTCGCCCAGTTCGCGGATCTCTCGCAGCAGCACGTCGGTGACTGTTTCTTCCCCGGTCGCCTCCTGCTTCTTGCGCAGCAGTACGTGATGCGCCTCTTCGATGATGATTGCATGCTTGAAGGTCTCCCGGCTCTCCTGGGCCAGCCGGTAATGATGAATCCACAGCAGGAAGGCCTCGATCAAGAAGGTTTTATCGGCATTGGTCAGGGCATCGAGTTCCAGTACGACTCTGCGGTCGAGCAACCGGCCTGGATCGAAGAAGGGACCTTCATTGAGTACGCGACCGAATTCGCCGAAGGACAGGGTCTCGACTGCCCGGGTGGCCGACTCCATCCAGCCGGCCTCCCGGCCTTTGGCCCTGTAGCTGCGCATCCACCGGCGGATATCCGCCATCGTCGGACACGCTGCCGTTGCGTTGCGGTAGACGCCATATTTGCGATACAGCGCATCAATCGCCCGCAACAGCAGAATCGCCACCCCTTCGCCCAGGAAGTATGCATGACACATGATCTCCACGAGCTTCTTGAGCCATACGGTGGGTGAGGTCCCTGCCGGGGGGATCAACGGATTGAATCGAAAGGGCCGCACGTCTCTGCCGACCGTGAAGACGAGCAGGTCGTCAAATGGTCTTTGGACCAGCAGATCGCGATAGTTGCGTTTCCAGTCGAAGATCAAGAACGGTTTGCCGGCCTCGACCAGCTGTTTGAGGATGCCATAGCACAGATTGGTCTTACCCGAGCCGGACCGGCCGAAGATCCCGATATGCTGAATGAACTCGTGTTCCCGGAGCCCCAGCGCATAATAATCCTGCTTGCCGTAGTGAATCCGACCGATATGGTACGGACCAGCCGCCAATTGCGGTCCCGGCGGTTTGAGCAGCACATTCTCCGATTCGAACGTCTCGCCCAATCTGCGGGCCAGGGCAACCCGCAGGGTCTTCTCGATGACCTTGCGCAGCGGCGGATCGGCAACCAGATACTCCTGCCAGAGGATATCGAGTTGCCTGCCCCAGAGGGGGCGGAGCTTGTGGAAGACCTCTTCGATCTTCATGGTCGCTCCAGTCGCTTTCTGGCGGCCAGCAGTTCCTTGTATTCGTCCACGAGCTTGCGGCGATCCAGGATCAGCTTGATCGTATCCTGCCAGTATTTGAGCTCTTCGGTGCGGCTGTCCTTGGCCCGGCTGGTCATGCTCTTATGAAAGCTCAGCCGCAGGAACTCGAGTTCCGGATAGAAGCCGGTGGCCCAGGGATCGTTGAGCATGCTGAGGTGCCGCTGTACTTCGTCGCGTTCCTCTCTGATCTGGTCGAGGAACTTCTCGCTGAGCACCTTGCGCTGGATCAGGGCCGAATCGATTTCCTCAATGGCCTCGACAATGTTTTCCAGACGCTCGGCCAACAGGCCGGTAATCTCCGATCCCCCGCCAGAAGCGTCGGCAGCGTCTTGCCTGCCGGCTCGAGCGTCCTCTGCCCTGCTGTCATGCTGCTTCGTCTGCTTCATGCAACCCCGGTCACCGATTACTGCGGCCAGTCGATACCGCCCTTGTCCGAACGGATCTGTCCGCTGCGAAGCGCATCGGCGGCCGGTTGAATGACCAGTCGCCACCGATCGGTGGTGAAATGCACGACCACAAACGGCCTCTGACGCTCAAGCTCGGCGATATCGATCGCTGCCGCAATTCGCCTCCGCTCCGACAGGCCAAGTCGTTTGACCGCCCCGCCGGCGACGAACAGCAGCCACCGGTAACGGCGGTGGTTGCCGTTGCGGGAGAGAACGGTCCCCCGCCGGCCGACGGGGATCGTGATGTCGTGGCCCCGGGCCAGCAGGAAGGCGACCCATTGATCCTGCAAACACGCGAGGGCGGATGGCTGGCTCATACTACACTGTGCCGGCGCCGATCTTCTAATATCTATCATCCGCAGCGTGCCGGGCGGGCGGTGTTAGATATATAAAGCTAACTGTCATTACTATGACACGGTAGTGACAGAAACACCCGTCATAGCGATTCCTATGGCATGGCATGACCGGCAGCGGATAGTCGAGAGGCCCGACAGGCTCAGCCCTGACAGTCTGCCGGAGGCCATCGTCGGCCGACACAAGCAACTGCAGATGCTGCGGCAATCTCTGGCTCCCACAGATAGCCGGTTATCGCCGACATCGACCTGGCTCTACGGGCCGCCGGGAACCGGCAAGACCGCAGCGGCAAGAGTAGTAGCCAACCGGTGGACCACCAATTCCAGACGAGTCTGTTACTACGTCAACTGCTGGCAGCGTCCGACCCTGTATTCGGTCATCCAGGCGTTATGCGAGCAGGCCAAAGTGCTCGGCGCAGATGCCCAGGATACCACGGTCAAGACGGCGCACCTGCGCCGGCATTGGCGCGACAAACACATACTGGTCATTCTCGATGAGATCGACCGGCCTATGCCCAGGCAGCGCGATGCCATCGTCTACGCCCTGCTGCAACTCGGCAGCGTCGGGCTATTCAGTATCAGCACCACCATGGCGAGCTTCTTTCAACTGACCGATCGCACCCGATCGCGTCTGATACCGCTCGCCGTCCATTTTCCCCTCTATACTCGGGGCCAGATCGCCGAGATCCTCAACGAGCGGGCCCGATCAGCACTATCGCCGGATGTCTGCCCCAATATCGTCATCCAGCGCATCGCTGCGCTAGCCGGCGGCGACGCCCGCCGGGCCGTTCATTATCTCATGCAGGCGGCACTATCGGCCGAACGGCAGGATGCCGACCGGATCGCTCTGCGGCATGTTCCCCGCGCCGACGGCCTGGTGCAGATACAGCGGACAGTCCGACAGCAGTCGCTGCCGATGCACCCACGAATGCTCTACCAACTGGCGATGCGGCACAGTCCCGTATCATCGGGCCATCTGCGGCAGCTGTATCTGCTGGAATGCCATAAACGCGCGATCCGGCCGGCGGCGACACGGACATTCTCCAAGTATCTTGCCGTGTTGATCCGGAAAGGCTGGATCGAAGCACACTACCAGCCCGGCAACGGACTGGGGCGAGTCTTACAGACAGTCGGTTAGGGCGATATGCGGCTCGTCCTGGAGTCCGTTTTTACGGGATGTATCCGTCCGGGCGCCGAGGATCCGCCGGCGGATCGCTTCGTTGACGGCGACTTGGGCGACGCCATGTACCTGGCGCTTCCGGAACAGCTGCTGCTTGTGTTGGTCTTTCAGCAGTCGATTGACAATGTTCTTGACGGTCGTGGGAACCACGTCCAATCGCTCGGCCATCTGCCGATAGGTCCACCAGCCACCGTCAAAGCACAACCGAAAGACCTTCTGTTCGACCGGCGTCAGCGATGCAATCGTCTGATGCGGTTGCGTAGGTGCCGATGCGGGCGAGATGTGGTGCGCCAGAGGCGAGGTGTGCCCCGCACCGACCGACGTCTGTCCGATCCGCGATTCCAGATCGTGCGGAACCCGCCGGAGCAGTTGCTCGGTGTGGTGGCCGACGCGAGCCAGTCGTTGCTCGATGCGATAGAGCGCCGACTCGACCGGTCGGGTCGATCGTCGTGCCGACGCTGCCTCGCCCACAGATAGTTCCTGCAGTTCGGATTGGACCTGACGGGCCTGTTGGGCCAGTGAACGGGCGAGTTGCTCCAGCTCCATAGGATCATATTGGCTGAGCCGACTTATAAGAGTGACCCGGTCGCACCAGAATCGACCGCAGATGGAGGATTTTCTGCAAAGATATGCAGCTATTTGTGCACATGTTTGCGAACTTTTGTGCGGATGTTTTCAACGCATTGAAAACAACCACTCGGCAAAGACGCCTGCAGCTACAGCACAAGCAACTGCAAGGTATCTATGCTATAACACTGTTATGATAAGGATAGTATAATGGGCGACCATCGCGTCTGCGGAGTGGAGCGATCAGAACCGGTTGTTTTCAAAATTTTCAACATCTTCGCAGAAAATCGTGCCTGCCGTCGATCCGTGTTGCATCCGGTAGACGATCAGAGGTTTTCGCCGTTGTCGCACCGGCAGCACCTGCCGGGCAATCACTCCCCGGCGCGCCAATTCCTCGGTGTACTTCTTGACCGTGTGCCAACTGCCGGCCCGACCGCCCTGCCGGCGCAATCGCTGCTGGATACTGCGGACGGTCATCGGATAGCCGCACTGTTGCAGGACATCGGCTATCGCTTCCTGGAAGCTGCCTCGCAGGGCCGGTCGTCCTCGCTTCATACACATCTCATCCTCGCAGCGCCGTATCGGCGCCGACCAGTTCGGCGGCGAAACGAACGATCAGACGCCGCACCTCCACCGCAATCGGATCCAGCGGTACGTACACCGCCGGATTGGTTCTGGCGATCTTGCCGATCAGCCCCAGGGCCCGCAGGTTCTCCAGGCGATGGCGAATCGCACCATACGACGGCGCGCGCCGGTACGCGGTCATCCGGGTCCGGAAACGCTCTGCCAACAGCCGCAGCACATGACTGGTAGTGTCGTTCGGATACGGCCGGCCGGTCACGTAGAACTGGCGCAGCAGCAGGATATCCATCCGATCCAGCCGCCCTGCCAGACGATCGATATCCACACGTGGCAGATTCACCGTCAGACAGTCCGTGCTCTGGGGCATATCCAATATATGACTGCGTGGACTAATAAAGCTTGCCGGGCCCCAAATGCCGCCCTCAGCGCCGCAGCAGGCGCCGGCTATGGGCCTCAAAGCACCAAACACCGCCCGCAAATTGCAGCTGCAACGCTGGAACGCGGCCATAGGGCTACCCATGGCCAATGCACAGTGCACGGGCTAACCTGACGGTCCGCATTGCGGGACTGTGCCACAGATAGTATTCTCGGCACAGTCGGCACGCTGCGTGCGATAGGTTTAACAATGGTCGTGGCAACACAGGCCTATGTCGCACGACGATACGTATCGCTACAAACATCGGCTTGCTGTTATCGAAAGCACTCTGCTCGATGACGAGTCGCTGTCGCTCGACCCATTGGCCTCCTGCCGGCAGGACTATTGGCAGACCGATGCGGCCAGGCGGTTGGCCCGGCTCTTCGAGACGGATCCATAACAGCAAATATGACCCCGTCAAAATCCCTTGGGCGGCTGCGGCCTCCACCGCAGCCGTACCTTTCACGCTCCACACACACCATATCCACCCGGCTTGGTTGCCCGTGCATCCAATCCGCATCGCCTGATGCCAACAGGTCCACCGCCCCCCCGCCGATCGGCATCATAGATATGCCGGTATCCTTACTACGTAGTAGTACCCGATCGCCCGGCTGTACACCCCAAATGATGCCTGAAAGACGGCCGTAGCCACAGCTTGATTCTGGCGGCGTACTGCCGGCTGCAGCACCAACCACTCGAGATCGTCTTCGGTCTGTCTTGCGTGGACATCCTCCAACAATTGCCCTTTCGGTACCTCTTGTTGCCGACTCATGCCCTCGGACGGTCCGCGGGCTCTTTTTTTTGCGCGCATTACCGCCACTGCGGGCGGCACTCTCAGCGCGCAGGAGCTGCCGCCAGGATTGTCTCCAGGAGTCACACCATGGCACCAACTACCACCCTATCTGAGCATCTCCAGCATACCCATTTACCACTCGCGGCCGATCCGCAGCCAAACTACCGCCGGCGCATCGTCCAGGTACACGGCCAAGCCTCGCCACCGGTCCAGGCGGCCGAGGATCTGGATCGGTACATCAGCGATCCGACTACCGTGAACAGCTGCTGGTACTGGAGCTTCTACAAGAAAGTCAAATCCGCCATGTGGGCGTTGTATCCACACAGCCACGATGTGGTGCGAACGACGATGGCCCGCCAGTACATCGGCGATCTGTTCAACGGCGGCTATATTCGCGCCCTGCGATCGCTGGCCGTCCCCAGCGGAGCGAACCAGGCGGCATTTGCCGCCGAACATGCCGCCAAACACAGCGTGTCGATTGGTGCGGCCTTGATGTTCGGCCCGCGCGGAGCGGCCATTGTGGAACTAAAGCACTTTATCGCTGCAGAAAAGACGCACGGCATGCACCGCAACGGGACCATGCCGCACCCCACCCTCAGCGCCGAGACCAGGCAGTTGTGGTATGCCGCCAATAGCACCGCCGGTTTTGCCGGCGGCAGTACCGGGGCGGATACATCACCGCAATTGCCGGCGCAGCGGCGGCATCTGCCCGACAACAACTGCGATGGCCTCCGCGAATTGTGGCGGCGCAACTGCGCCCTGCGGAATTATGCCGGCACCAATCGGCTCAGTGGCGATATTCCATACCAGATCATCGAAGATGCCGTCGACGTACTGGTTCGCGGACGACGTTCGATGTTGAGCGAGACCGAGAAAGCCCGCTACGACGCCATCGTCCAGCGGGCCAATCAACAGGGCGTCGATCCATTCTATGCGGCCTATCAGCAGTTGTTTGCCGACAAACGTCGGTGGCGCGCCATATGGAACCAGGCCAGAGAATGGCTGCACGCGCACGCCCTGTGCCTCTGGGAGCAGCGCAACGAGCAGTGGCTGGCCGAAGGCACACGCACCGCTGCCCGCGGTGTGGTCTACAAGCCCAAACGAAAGCGTGCTCGTCGTGCGAAACCACAAGGGGGATTGCCCGGAACCATTTACCGCAATAACGGCGGCTACTACTGGACGGTTGCGGGCAAGCTCAAGCCCAGGCCCTTGATCGATCCCGAAAGCAGACCCCAAGTTCCGGGAAGCTTCATTCGAGACGGACGGCGCTATTACTGGTATATCCCCGGCTGGGTCAAGCGCCGACGACTGGTACCCAGGGGTCAGAAGTTCTCCACCACAGACAAAGCAACCGCCCTGCGTATTGCCAGGAGCATGTGGGCACAGATCGAGCGCGATGATCCCGCTCTGGCCGCCAGCGTCCGACGGCATACCCGGATGCATGGTACGGCCACCAAGGATTGCGCCGTCGCCGAACGAGTCGCCGCCGAGATGTGGCGCGATATCCGGCGCAACGATCCCGCACTGGCGGCCCGAATCCTGCGGGACAATCGGCGAAAGCCCCGGGACCATTGGCACGCCCGGATAAAGGCGGGCGGCCGGCTCCAGTATATCGGCAGTTTTGCTACCCGTAGTGAAGCCGAGGCAGCGTATCGCCAGCGATTCGAAGTCCTGCACGGCTATCCACCAGGCTACAACATCCAGTGCCTGCCGAAACTCGACAAGGTCTGGCCCACCTGGAACGAGCAACGCGCCAGGCTCGAGATACAAGACAGTAGACCGGCGCAACCGCTCGTTGCTCCAATACATCGAGCGGCATCTCCGGCTGTTATGTGTAGCGAACAAAGTGTGTCGACGGAATGGCGCGGTACCCTGTGCTTGTCTTCGGCGTCCCCCCACCGCGAATCATGTCCCAGGTGACCATGCTGTTCCAGACCTGCCAATGGTCACAACAGGTCACCAAAGAACACTTGCATCTTATCGTTGGAGACGCAGTACCACGCGATGCAAGTACAACTATTTACGTAGTATTGGGATGCAGGAATCTGAATACAAGACATCGCTGTCTCGCAAGATTGTCGGATCAAGTCCAGGGCTGTTGTCTGCTGGGAGCCGAGTTCCATTTGCAGTCTTGGGACAAATTGCACGCCAACTTTTTTGCGTGTCACTGGGCTCCATACATACCGAGAAACGCGAATGAGCCTTCTGAATAGGGGAAAAAGAAGGCAAAAATAGGAGTCGGTAACGGTGTAAACCTCCATGGTACTCAAGCATCGCTCAAAAAGCACAACCTTCGAGAAGAATTCTCAGGCGCGTCGTAAGAAATACCTGCATGAACTCCTCTATTAACATGCTGAAATATCGAAATCGAGTTTGACTCTGGTCAGCACAAGCGCCGAGCCGTAGTGCTAATCGAGGACATCTCTGGAGGTAGCGTTCATATGGTGTACCACCTTGAATCACTGCGTCAATTGGGGGCCGTCCTCTCCGATGGACACGGGGGCTTTACACCCTGCCCTGAACTACTCACGGAAAGCGAGGCCATTCGCTATTTACGTATGGACACGCTGAAAGTCAAGAATCCGCACAAGACCCTGCAATACTATCGCCAGCAAGGTCTGATCAGAGCGACGCGCATCGGCAATTACAACTTCTATCGTCGCAGAGCACTCGATGCATTCTGTGAAGCGATGGAGAATTGCACCCATGAAAGGAGAAGAAAATGCAAATCAAGTTGACCAGCAATTAGACGCAACAAACGCTTTTCCTGAGTGGCGAGATGGTCTCATGGGCCAGATCCTGTCACAGGACGAGAGAGCTGGCACCGGAATTGCTCTGTCCGTGAGCGCAGAGAGCCGCTGGCACAATGATAAGGCTTATGCAATCACGGCAACAACCGACGAAATCTTCCGCATACATCGGCAATGTCTTTGAAGGAGTAGAAACCATGATAGGAATTGAAAAGCAGAACCTGACAACAAACGATAAACCAACGGCACCTTGTCTGGCCATGCGGGCACGCGAGGCCGCTAAAGCCCTCGGTGTCTCAGAGCGGACCTTATGGGACTGGACGGACAAGGGGCAAGTGCCGCACATTCGCCGAGGCAGAGTCGTGCTCTATTCCGTTGATGCACTGCGCCAATGGCTGCAGCACAGTTCAGAGCCGAAAACGGAAATAGGCGGCCAAGACGACTCTTGACAGCATTAAGAAGCTCGACGATGTTAGGGGCCTTGCGGTGAACATCATGTTAAGACATGCAGAAAGAAGGTGCAGTATGGCAAGTGTAGTACGTGATACGAATGGTCGTAAGCGGATCGGTTTTACTGCCGGTGATGGCAAACGAAAGACGATCCGGTTGGGCAAGGCCACGGTCCGACAGGCCGAAGCAGTAAAGATGCGCGTTGAACAACTGGTTTTAGCCGCCAGCGGGGCATCCGGCGTGGTGGATGAGGAGACAATCCATTGGTTGGCGGGTCTGGATGACATGCTGTATGATCGGCTGGCAGCAGTTGGACTTGTTGCCGCACGCGAGAGCATGCGGCTTGGCCCGTTCCTGGACAGCTACATCAAGAGCCGACGGGACGTCAAGGCCGGCACAATAACGATGTACGGCCATGCCCGCAGGAACCTGATTGACTTTTTTGGCGATCGCAAGCCCTTACGGGATATAACTCCAGGTGACGCGGACAGATGGAGGCTATTCCTTGTCGAACAAGGACTCGGCGATAACACGATCCGGCGTCGTTCTGGAATGGCGAAGCAGTTCTTTCGCGTCGCACTCAGGCAGAAGCTCATATCGTCGAATCCCTTTCATGAACTCAAGGCGACTGTCCGAGGCAATCCCAAGAAGTTCTACTTTATTACACGCCGCCAGGCCGAGATGGTACTCGCAGCTTGTCCGGATGCCCAATGGCGTCTGATCTTCGCTCTGAGCCGATATGGTGGACTGCGATGCCCATCCGAACACCTGGCGCTTCGATGGAGTGACGTCGACTGGCAGAAGAGTCGAATCGTGGTGCACAGTTCCAAAACGGAGCACCATGAAGGCGGTGAGTCTCGAGTCACTCCCATCTTTCCGGAGCTGTTGCCTTACCTCAGGGACGTTTTTGAGCAGGCCGAAGAAGGCTGTGAATACGTGATAACTCGCTACCGTGAAACCAATGTCAACCTACGAACACAACTACTCAAGATCATCAAGAGAGCCGGTTTGACACCGTGGCCGAAGCTCTTCCAGAACCTCCGAGCTACCCGGCAGACCGAGCTTTGCGAAAGATGGCCTGAGCACGTTGTCTGTGCATGGATTGGCAATTCCAAGCCGGTCGCCCGGGAACACTACCTGCGAGTCACCGAGAAAGATTTCGAAGAGGCCGCAAAACCAATCGGGCATGCGACGCAAAATCCGACGCAGCAGAATGCAGAATTGCCGCGCAGCAGGTCACGCGTGACGCACAGATCCGCGATATACAAACAAAAACGACACCTCACGCAACAATGCGAGGTGGGGATGGGCCCGCCTGGATTCGAACCAGGGACCAATGGATTATGAGTCC
>CAZGMJ010000088.1:0-17030 GCA_964526785.1 uncultured Pirellulales bacterium | reverse complement strand
CAGACAAAGAGTAACAAAACCCACAACAGCGCGCCAGTTTATTTTCACAGACACGATGCAGGAGGGGTTCTTCCATATTTGCAAGTCGGGGGGGAGCTCCCTCGACTCGTTCCACTCGCTCGGGACGACACCCGAGGCGATGTAGAAGGGTGTCGATTGGGTTTGTTTTTTCGGATAAGGGGCCAGGGCAACAAGGCACTGGGGCAGCAAGGCACTGAGGCATCGAGGGAAGACTGGCGCCCGGGGAGGTCGCGAATGGAAGATGGGTAACTATCCGAGGGCACGGCGGTTTGTCTATTTTGAGATTGGGTTTGTTTTTCATTTTTGTCCAACGGAAAGGGAGATCCCTCGACTCGCTCCACTCGCTCGGGACGACACCCGAGTCGATGTAGAAGGGTGTCGATTGGGTTTGTTTTTTCGAAAAGAAGTTTCTGCTGGATCCCCGCCACAGGCATGCGGGGATGACAGAGTCGGAGCGCCGGTAGAGTAGTTGGCGTTTGGAACAAGAGGCTTTCGAGGGGTCTGTTGCATTGTCTGGCTGACTCCTTAACTATAATTAGATAACTACAATACATATAGACGTGTGCCGGGGGTGAAATGTTCGAGGAAAATCGGAAATTGATGCAAAAAGTCTTGGGGCTTTGTGTGACAGGATGCGGCCGCGGCCAGGGGCCGCGATAGGGGTGTTTTTTTTGACAGGATTGACAAGATGAGCAAGATTAGAAAAGGTTGGTATACGGTGGAGGGCGGTCGGCCGGGTGTTCGCTACGGCGGGCTCTTTTCGATGCAAGCATCTCTCGGAGCCTGCCTTTGCGTCCACTGTGTTGCTGCGCATCACGGGTGAGGCCTCCCCTGTGCGTCTGCTGGGGTGGCGACCTTGTTCCTATGGGTGATTCACAGGATGTCAGGCCGTATTGGTCAGCGGGGCGTTCGCCATGGCAGTCTCTTCTCGATGCAAGCATCTTTGAGAGCCTTCCTTTGCGTCCGCGTGCTGCTGCGCACCACGGGGTTGGCAGACCCGCCGGGGCGCGTCTGCAGGTGCCAGCCTTATGCGCTAGTTGATTTACAGGATGACGCCCGGCTTTAGATGTCGTGGGAAGATACGTGGGCTCGTGTTGATGTCGCGGGGGATGCAAGAAGCGAGAAACGAATATGAATATGAAATGAATGACGGAAATATGCGCGGCCGGGGGCCGCGATAGGGGTGTTTTTTTGACAGGATTGACAAGATGAGCAAGATTAGAAAAGGTTGGTATGCGGTGGAGGGCGGTCGGCCATGTGTTGGGCATGCGCGGTCGGCGTTTCGACGCAAGCGTCTGCACGGTTCCGCTAATCGCCAACACTGTGTTGCTGCGCACCACGGGTGAGGCCGACCCGCCGGGGCGCGTCTATAGGTGCCAGCTCGGTCGCTATAGTTGATTTACAGGATAATGTCCGGCTTTAGATGTCGTGGGAAGATACGTGGACTCGTGTTGATGTCGCGGGGGATGCAAGAAGCGCGAGAAGGACATGAATAGGAAATGAATGACGGAAATGTGCGCGGCCGGGGGCCGCGATTGGGATGTTTTTCTGACAGGATTGACAAGATGAACACGATTACGAAAGTTGGTATGCGGTGGATGTCGGTCGGCCGGGTGTTCGCTATAGCAGCTTCTTCTCGATGCAAGCATTTCTCAGAGTTTGCCTTTGCGTATGCTCACAAGAAGTGTAGAAAACAAGCTGCATAATAAGAGAAGACCGGATATCGCGGATTCGGACCTTCAGGGGAAAATCTCCAGCAGAGAAACGCGAGACGATTTCATAGATTGGCCCTGAAGCAGTGCAACCTATGTTTTTTTCATATGTTCGTTAGACACGTGGCATGGTATTATTGACGTGGATGACAAATATGGTTTGTCCGATACGGTGAGATCTATTCCAGAGAGTGTTTCACTGCCGACAGGTAGCAAATGGTGCCATCATCGAGAAACATGCTCAAGCGGTCGTGGTTTGCGGCAAGCACAAGCAAATTTCTGGCTACTTCAGATGAGGACATCCTCGCTGAGTTGGTCAAACGGAGTTCATTTTCGATTCTTCAGTCGCAGCGAGATGCCTGGCTTGCTGAAATGACACTCCTGCGGCCAGTTCTAGAGAATTTGCCAGGAAAGGTGTACCTTGAGTTTGGCATCCCAAGGATGGGACGACGTGTCGATTGCGTCCTTCTGATAAATGGGATCGTACTGGTAATTGAATTCAAAATCGGCGCCAAGGAATACTTGAGAAGTGATATTGACCAAGCCCATGATTATGCTATTGATCTCAAGTATTTTCACGAGGGCACTCATGAGTTGGCGGTGGTACCGATACTGGTTGCCTCGCGCGCATCGAATGCAGGTTTTTCTCTAGTCGCACATTCTCGCGTCACAGGACTTTATCAGCCCCTCTGTGCAAATAGCGATAACTTGGGAGTGGCCATCAGGTTCGTTCTGGACGAGTTGCCTTGCCAGATCATTGATTCAGCGATGTGGGAAGCTGCTCGCTATTGCCCTACCCCAACCATTATAGAAGCTGCTCGAGCGTTGTATGCGGGACACGGGGTGGCCGAGATTTCGCGAAGCGATGCTGGAGCTATTAACCTGACGGACACTTCTGACCAGTTGAATCAGATCATTGAAACATCCAGATCATTGAGACAAAAGGCAATCTGTTTCGTAACAGGAGTGCCGGGTGCAGGGAAGACACTCGTCGGACTTAACATTGCAACCAAATACAATGACCCCGCGAGTGAACTGCACAGTGTCTTCCTTTCTGGAAATGGCCCTTTGGTAGCGATCCTCCGCGAAGCATTGGCACGAGACACAATTCGCCGCGAACGGATTAAGGGAAACAAGCTCAAGAAGGGCGACGCTTTGTCGCGAGTCAAGGCGTTCATCCAAAACGTACACCACTTCAGGGATGAATGCCTACATGATCCATGCCGCCCGCCAGTCGACCATGTGGCACTCTTTGATGAAGCTCAGCGTGCGTGGGATTTGGAGCAAACGGCCTCATTCATGCGTCGACGAAAGGGGATATTAGACTTTGGAGTATCGGAACCGGAGTTTCTGATTTCGTGTATGGACAAGCGCGAGGACTGGGCAGTTATTGTGTGCCTTGTTGGTGGTGGCCAAGAAATCAATACGGGCGAGGCCGGGATTGGAGAATGGATAGAAGCGGTGCGACGAGATTTCAGGGATTGGCACTTGTACATCTCTCCAACTCTAACGGACAGTGAGTACGGGGCAGGCAAGATTCTCAGCACTATTGAAGACCGAGCGAACGTGCACTACTTGAAAAACCTACACCTCAGTGTTTCTATGCGTTCGTTTCGCGCGGAGAAGGTTTCGGCCTTCGTCAAGACGCTATTAGACTGTGAAATCTCACAAGCGCGCGGGATTCTGCAGGAGCTGGCTGGACGCTACCCTATCGTTCTCACCCGGGACTTGAAGGAGGCCAAACAATGGTTGCGCGGTCAAGCCAGCGGGACTGAACGTTTAGGGATTGTGGTTTCCTCCCAAGCGATGCGACTGAAGCCGTATGCCATTGATGTTCGAACACCTATGAATCCAGTGAAGTGGTTTCTGGACGGCAAGAACGATGTGCGTTCATCCTATTATATGGAAGATGTCGCGACCGAGTTCCACGTACAAGGGCTCGAGTTGGATTGGGCGTGCGTATCATGGGACGGAGATTTTCGCTATACGAAAGACGGTTGGGAACACTATTCGTTTCGGGGCAGCAAGTGGCAACGCATCAAGAAGCAACGGAGAAGGATTTACCTCAAGAATGCTTACCGAGTTCTCTTGACTCGTGCGCGTCAGGGCATGGTGATATTCATTCCTCGGGGGAGCACCTCAGATCGCACAAGACAACCGAGCTTCTATGATTCCACTTTCGATTACTTACAAGCGGTTGGTCTGCCTTCTCTCTAATCTTGCCAGACACCCTGAACTGGAGATTTCCTCCTCACCATGCTCTACTTGATAACATGTTGTCCATAATCGAGTTCGGCGGGTGGGTCATGAAGAATTGCTGCACGCGCTGCGTCCATTTTCACACGGGCTCGGATACACTTGCTGCCGGGCGGAAGCTGCCCTGTCATCTTGGCGTGTTGTTCATTTGCGTGGGTGCCAGAAATGGTATTTTTGCCTGGCGTGCGGGTTTGGCGGCGGGAATTGGGGCAGAGCGCAAGTGCTTTTTTTATCGGCGGTTATGGAAGGGATATGGTGCGCGGGAGATGGGGGTGTGGGGCTTTGGTATGTGTTTTGCAGAACAGGTCTGCCATGCGGGCGTCGTAGTTGCGCGCCGCAATGGCAGACAGAAGCAGCCCGGCAAGCCGGGATGACTATTTGAGGGTCTGGATTCGGCGTCCTCGTCGCGAATCGAGGTCCGGCTCAGAGTCTGAATGACAAAGTCGGGGCGGAAGTTGTTTCGCGCTGCGACGGTTTTGGCATCATTCGAGTGCCAGATTCCTCGGCTGCGCTCCGCTTCGCTCGGAATGACAAATCAGGAGGCCTTTCGGGGCCTGGAATGACAAATTGACGGTCTGGATTCGGCGCCTTCGTCCCGTATCGGCGTACGGGACAGCCCCTGAATGACAAAGTCGGGGCCTCTTTTGGCACGACACGATTAGTCGGTGTTACTGCGATCAGGATACAGACTACGGATACATTTTAACCCATTACAGTAAAAGGAGATAGGCAACTATGGCAGTCAAAGACCTGGCATTCGAAGCTGATGCGCGGGCCAGTCTGCTGGCCGGCGTCGAGAAGTTAGCGGCGGCGGTCAAGCCGACGCTTGGTCCGAAAGGCAGAAACGCCGTCATTGACAAGAGTTGGGGCGGCCCAACCGTAACGAAGGACGGGGTAACCGTTGCCGAGGAGATCGATCTGATCGACAAGGCCGAGAACATGGGTGCGAAGCTCGTAAAGGAGGCCGCGAGCAAGACTTCCAAGGTAGCGGGCGACGGTACGACGACGGCGACGGTACTGACCGAGGCGCTGTTCCGGCAGGCATACCGGAATCTGGCGGCCGGCGCGGACGCGATGGCGATGGCGCGCGGCATGAACGCAGCGTCGCAGGCGGTTACGAAGCAGCTTGCATCGATGGCGATTCCGGTGGACATCGCGAAGGCGAAGGACATCATCAATATCGCGGCGGTTTCGGCCAACAACGACGTTGAGATCGGCAAGATCATGGCCGAGGCGTTTCAGCGGGTCGGCAAGGACGGCGTGATTACGGTCGAGGAAGGCAAGGGCATCGAGACGGCGGTGGAATTCGTCGAGGGCATGCAGTTCGACCGCGGGTATCTCTCGCCGCACTTTGCGACCGATCAGGAGAACATGACGTGCGAGCTGGACAGGGCGTTCGTGCTGGTATACGAGGAGAAGATCAGCAACGTTGCGAAGCTGGTGCCGCTGCTGGAGAAGGTGGCGAAGACGAAGCGGCCGCTGCTGATTATCGCCGAGGACGTCGAGAGCGAGGCTCTTGCGACGCTGGTGGTGAACAAGCTGCGCGGCGTTCTGCAGGTGGCGGCGGTCAAGGCGCCGGGTTACGGCGACCGACGCAAGGCGATGCTGCAGGATATCGCGGTGCTGACGGGCGCTCAGCCGATCTTCAAGGACCTTGGCATCGAGTTGGAGAGCATCGACGTTGGGCAGCTCGGGCAGGTGAAGAAGGTTACGATCGACAACGACAATACGATTATGGTCGAGGGAGCGGGGACGCAGGAGGCGATCAGCGGCCGAATCAAGCAGATCAAGGACGAAATCGAGGTTACGACGAGCGATTACGACCGCGAGAAGCTGCAGGAACGGCTGGCGAAGCTAACCGGCGGTGTTGCGCAGATCAACGTCGGAGCGGCCAGCGAGGCCGAGATGAAAGAGAAGAAGGCGCGGATCGAGGACGCACTGCACGCGACGCGGGCGGCTATCGAGGAAGGTATCGTGGCCGGCGGCGGTGTTGCGCTGGTTCGGTGCGTCGAGGCGGTCGAGAAGCTGCGGCTCTCGGGCGACGAGAAGATGGGTGCGGCGATTCTGGCCGACGGTCTGACCAAGCCGTGCCATACGATTGCGTTCAACGCCGGGGCGGTTCCGAATCTGGTGGTGAACAAGGTCAAGGAAGGCAAGGGTGCGTTCGGGTATAACGCGGCCGACGACAAGTTCGAGGATTTGATCGAGGCGGGCGTGATCGACCCGGTGAAGGTGACGCGGACGGCGGTGCAGAACGCGGTGAGTATTGCGAATCTGCTGCTGACGACCGACTGCCTCGTGACGGAAAAGCCCCAGGAAAAGCCTGAAGGTCCCGCCGGCGGCCCCGGAATGGAAGGCGGCATGGGAGGCATGGGCGGAATGGGAGGCATGGGCGGAATGGGCGGCATGGGCGGCATGATGTAAGCCCGTGGCGTTTGTGAATCCCGTGCGAATCAGGTTGACGCAGTGAAGGAGACGCGAAGATGAGCGGTGTAACGGAATTGGCTGGTCGGTGCCGGGGGCTGGTGAGCAGCCACCTTAGCAAAGCAGCGGTGGCGGCGGCGCTTTGTGCGCTGGTGCTGGCGGGATGCGGTCAGCGGAGCAGCGCGACCGGCGATATGGACATGACGAAGGATGAACGGATGGAATGGTGGCGTGATGCGCGGTTCGGGATGTTCATCCACTGGGGTCTGTATTCGATACCGGCCGGGACGTGGGAAGGCGAGAAGGTGCCGGGGATCGGCGAGTGGATCATGCATCGGGCGGATATTGCCGTTGCGGATTATGAGAAGCTGGCCGGGCAGTTCAACCCGGTGAAGTTCGACGCCGACGCTTGGGTGCGGCTGGCCAGGCAGGCGGGGATGAAGTATCTGGTGATTACGTCGAAGCACCACGACGGGTTTTGTCTGTGGGATTCGAAGGTCACCGATTACGACATCATCGATGCGACGCCGTTCGATCGCGATATTCTCGCCGAGCTGGAGAAGGCCTGCAAGAAGCACGGGGTGAAATTCTGCCTGTATCACTCGATCATGGACTGGCACCATCCGGATGCTCAGGCGCCGTTCTATCCGAACTACAACGACAGGAACCGGTCGAATCCAAACTTTCCGCGGTACGTCGAGAATTACATGAAGCCCCAGCTTAAGGAGCTGATTACCGAGTACGGGCCGCTGGGGGTGCTGTGGTTCGACGGCGAGTGGATCAAGGACTGGACCGAGCCTCAGGGCAGGGAGCTGTACCAGTACGTTCGGAGCCTGCAGCCGAACATTATCGTGAACAACCGCGTCGGCAAGGGACGCAAGGGCATGGAAGGGCTGAACAAGGACGACCAGGAGTACAGCGGCGACTTCGGGACCCCCGAGCAGCAGATTCCGGCGACGGGTCTGCCGGGCGTGGACTGGGAATCGTGTATGACGATGAACGACACGTGGGGGTATAAGTCGTACGACGACAACTGGAAGTCCAGCGAGACGCTGCTGCGGAATCTCGCGGATATTGCGAGCAAGGGCGGCAACTTCCTGCTGAACGTCGGGCCGACGTCGGAAGGCTTGATACCGGATGCGAGCGTCGAGCGGCTGGTGGCCATGGGCGAGTGGATGAAGGTGAACGGCGAGAGCATTTACGGGACGACGGCCAGCCCGATCGGGGCGGTGCCGTGGGGCCGGTGTACGGCCAGGCCCGGGACGCTGTACCTTCATGTGTTCGAGTGGCCGGCCAACGGCAGGCTGGTCGTGCCGAATGTGAAGGACGAAGTGCAGAAGGCCTATCTGCTGGCGGGCAAGGGCGGCGATCTAAAGGTGACGGATGACGGCGGGAACGTCGTGGTGCACGTGCCGAAGGAAGCCGTTTGCCCGATCAACACGGTGGTCGTTCTGAAGACGAAATAAACGAAGAAGCATTGATTGAACCGGACATAAGCAAGGAGTGAGATATGAAACTCAAACCACTGGATGACAGAATCGTAATCGAGCAGTCGGAAGCGGAAGAGAAGACGACCGGCGGGATTATCCTTCCCGATACGGCCAAGGAGAAGCCGCAGATGGGCAAGGTTGTGGCGGTCGGCGACGGCAAGTTGCTGGACGACGGCAAGCGGGCGGCGATGTCGGTGAAGAAGAACGATCAGGTCATCTACGCCAAGTACATCGGCAGCGACGTGGAGATGGACGGGAAGAACTACGTCATTCTGCGCGAGAGCGATGTGCTCGGGATCGTGGAGAAGTAGGACGGGCGAACGAGCCGAGACGACGGGAATATGAACGAACACAGGTGGGAACCTGAAAACCAAGCAAAGAGGTGACACGAAATGGCAAAGCAATTGATGTTCGAAGATACGGCAAGGGCCCAACTGAAGGAAGGATTGACGCAGTTGGCGGACGCCGTGAAGGTGACGCTCGGGCCGACGGGCAGGAACGTCATCCTTCATAAGAGCTGGGGCTCGCCGAAGGTAACGAAGGACGGCGTATCGGTCAGCAAGGAGATCGACCTGCCGCAGCCCTTCCAGAACATGGGCGCGAAGATGGTGAACGAGGTAGCGAGCAAGACCTCGGACGTGGTCGGAGACGGCACGACGACTTCGACGGTTCTGGCCGAGGCGATCTTCAAGGCGGGTCTGCGGCACGTAACAGCCGGGTCGAATCCGATGGCGATTCAGCGCGGAATCGGCAAGGCGGCCGAGATCGTAACCAACTACATCGAGTCGATCAGCGTGCCGGTCAAAGGGCATGATGACATCGCGAAGGTCGGTACGATCAGCGCCAACAACGACGCGGAGGTCGGCGACATTCTCGCGCAGGCGTTCAACAAGGTGGGCAAGGACGGCGTGATCGAGGTCGAAGAGGGCAAAGGCATGATCAACGAACTGGAAGTGGTCGAAGGGCTCCAGTTCGACAAGGGCTACATTTCGCCGTATTTCATGACCAACGCCGATACGCTCGAAGCGACGCTCGAAGATGCGTATATCCTGCTGCACGAAAAGAAGATATCGAATATTCGCGAACTGATTCCGCTGCTGGAAAAGGTGGCGCAGTTGGGCAAACCGCTGCTGATTATCGCCGAGGACGTCGAGGGCGAGGCGATGGCGGCCCTGGTGATCAACCGTCTGCAGGGCGTGTTGAAGGTCTGTGCGGTCAAGGCGCCGGGCTTCGGCGACCGACGCAAGGCGATGCTGCAGGATATTGCGATCAGCACGGGCGGCCAGGTCATCACCGAAGATCTGGGCATCAAGCTCGAGAACGTCGAGGTCAGCCAGTTGGGCCAGGCGCGCAGGATCGTGGTGGACAAGGATTCGACAACGATCATCGAAGGCGGCGGCAAGAAGAAGGACATCACGGCCCGCTGCGATCAGATTCGCAGTCAGATCGCCAAGACCACCAGCGACTACGACCGCGAGAAGCTGCAGGAACGGCTGGCGAAGCTGACCGGCGGTATTGCGGTAATCAAGGCCGGCGCTGCGACCGAAGCCGAGATGAAGGAGCGCAAGGACCTGCTGGACGACGCACTGCACGCGACGCGGGCGGCGGTCCAGGAAGGCGTGATTCCGGGCGGCGGCGTAGTGTTCCTGCGGGCTGTCGGCGAAGTCCAGAAGGCTCGAACCAAGGCGCGCGGCGACGAGAAGATCGGATTCGACATTGTTACCGAGGCGCTCAAGGCTCCGGCCATGCAGATTATCGACAACTCGGGCGAGCCGGGCGACGTGATCGTGGCGGAGCTTCTGGAGAAGCTTGAGAAAGACAAGAAGATCGGCTACGATGCGAACACCGGCAAATTCGTGGACATGTTCAAAGCCGGTATCATCGATCCGGCCAAGGTGGCCCGTACGGCGCTGGAGATGGCGGCGTCGGTAGCCGGCCTGATGCTCACCACGAACGTCCTGGTCACGGAACTCAAGGACGAGGATAAGGACGAAGAGCCGATCGCCGGCTCGGTTCGGTAGCTTGAATGGAAGTACTGCTGATGGATTCGCCAAATTCCAACGGTTGCTGTTTTCGGAGATTGGAAATTGGGAATCGGGAACGTTGACATGGCTAAGAAGGACTACTACGAAGTTCTCGGCGTAGACAAGAAGGCCTCCGCAGACGACATCAAACGTGCGTATCGACGCATGGCGATGAAGTACCACCCGGACAAGAACCCGGGCGACAAGGAAGCGGAGGCCCGGTTCAAGGAGTGCGCCGAGGCGTACGAGGTCTTAAGCGATCCGACGAAGCGCCAGCAGTACGACCAGTTCGGTCATGAAGGTCTCCGCGGGGCCGGCATGCACGACTTTTCGCGGATGAACGTCGATGATATCTTCAGCATGTTCGGTTTTGACGATCTCTTCGGCGGCATCTTCGGCGGTCGGCGGCGCTCCGGCACCGGACGGCAAGCCGGCCCAACGCGGGGCTTCGACCTCGAGACGGCGGTTGAACTGACGCTCGAGGAAGTCGCACAGGGTGCGGAGAAGACGATCGAGTTCACCCGCCAGGACACGTGCGGCGAATGCAGCGGCAGCGGGGCTGAGAAGGGAAGCTCGCCCGAACCGTGTTCGACGTGCGGGGGCAAGGGACAGGTCGCCCGCGGCGGCGGTTTCTTTCAGATGGTCTCGACGTGCCCGCAGTGCAGCGGGACGGGGAAGGTTATCACCAAGCCCTGTAAGAAGTGCCGGGGAACCGGGCGGGTGCCGAAGAAGCGCAAGGTCAGTATCAAGATCCCCCCGGGCGTGCACGAAGGCCAGGGCATTCGCGTCGCCAACGAAGGCGAGCCGGGGCGAGGCGGCGGTCCACGGGGCGATTTGTACTGCTATGTGCGTCTTAGGCGGCACGAGTTTCTCGAACGCGACGGGAACAATCTGGTAGCTGCGGTGCCGGTCAGCTTCACACAGGCGGCTCTGGGCGCCACCATCGATGTGCCGAGCCTCAACGGCACGCAGCAGTTGAAGGTGCCGCCCGGCACGCAGTACGGAAACGTATTTCGCATCAAGGGCAAGGGTCTGCCCGATCTGCGAACGCACCGGACGGGCGATCAACTGGTGCAGATCGTGGTTGAGACGCCCACACGTCTGAATTCCAAACAGGAAGAGCTTTTGCGCGAGTTCGCCAAGACCGAGAACAAGAATGTCTCTCCCAAGGCGGTTGGGTTTCTTGAGAAGTTGAAGAAGCATTTTGGTATGTTCTGATGAAAAAAGGCAAGAAGGACAAGTCGGAAGCGGCCGATATCGAATCATTGCAGGCCGAACTGGAGGAACATCGCAAGTCGGTGGAGGACCTTGCCGGCGAAAAGGACGAACTGCTGGCCAAACTGCAGCGGGTCAGCGCCGACTACGCGAACTTTCAAAGGCGGGTCCCCAAGCAGGTGGCCGACAATATTGCCTACGAAAAGGAGAAGATACTCAAGACCGTGCTGCCCGTGCTGGACAATTTCGAGCACACGCTGCAGAACGCCAACTCGTCCGACGATTTCGACGCACTGGTCAAAGGCATTCGCATCGTGTACGATCAGATGCTGGACGTGCTGAAGGTGCACGGGGTGGTTCAGATTGAGTCGGTGGGTACGAGATTCGATCCTTCGAAGCACGAGGCCATGATGCGGCGAACGGAAGACGATCAGGAGGATGAAGTAGTCCTGGAGGAGTTCCAGAAGGGATACAGGTTGAACGACCGCGTCCTGCGGCCGAGCAAAGTGGTGGTGAACAAGAAGGCTGAGGCTGACTCGCAGGCGGACACGGATGAGGCACCCGTGGAAGATGCAGCCGAAGAACAGGACAGCAACGACGAGGCAGCCGAACCGAGCAACGCGACCGAAAGTGAGGATTAGCCGAGATGCCGACGTACGAATACAGATGTGAGAACTGCAATCATGAATTCGAGCAGTTCCAGTCGATAACGGCCAAACCGTTGCGGAAGTGCCCTGAATGCGGGAAGAACAAGCTCGCCCGCCTGATAGGCACAGGCGCGGGTATTATCTTCAAGGGCTCGGGCTTTTACGAGACCGACTATCGCAGCGAGAGCTACAAGAAGGCCGCTGAGAGCGAGAAGGGCGCAACCAAATCCGACGGCAAGAAGGACGACAAGAGCAAAGGCAAGAGCGAGAGCAAGGAGTCCAAACCCGCCGCGAGCAGCGATTCTGCGACCAAGGCCAAGGACAAAAAGAAGACGGCCTAATCTTCTCGTGGCGGCGCAATCGCAAACGCACAGGCGCGGAAGGTTGCGCCCGGGAGGCCGCTGTTCTATTTGACCAGGCGGGCGATTTGGCGGAAGTTCGGATGCTCGGCGGTTTTGAGCCATTCGAAGCAGATCATTTCAACCGATCTTAACGACACCCCTTCTGCGGCCATGCGATCCAGGCCAGCCTGCTTATTGGAGGCAGTCCTCGACGAAACCGCATCGGTCAGCACCGTCACTTCATAGTCCGACTGCATCAGATCGACAGCCGTCTGGTATACGCAGACATGCGTCTCAATGCCGCAGAGCACCACGTGCCTGCGGTTCCATTGTCTCAAGGCGGAGGTGTACGCATCGCAGCCGCAGCAACTGAAGCTGCTTTTGTCTATCGGCTCACAATCAGCGAGCAACTCTGCAATCTGCGGCACGGTCGGCCCGAGCGCATCGGGGACCTGCTGGCACCATAAGATGGGTACGTCGAGAATCCGGGCGGCCTGAATGACGATCCGGATACTGGTGAAGAGTGAATCGCGATCGTGCATCAACTCGGCGAGCTTCCCCTGGACATCGACAACGGTCAGCGAGCAGTCTTGCGGTTGGAGCATTCTTCGGTCCTTCGTGGAAAATCGCATGGGGTCAGCGGCAGCATTACGGCTGCGTGCCGGCAATGTGGATGGTTAGCTGGATCAACAGGTCCGCATCGGCGTCGGCAGTCCGGCCGGCGGGTCCGTCGCCCGTGAGTACCGGCTGCGGGATTGTCATATTCTCCCAATCCGGCACGTCGGCATTCTGATCATCGGAACCGGCGTCGGGCGTGCCGTTGCTCATTGCGAAATACCGGGCGGCGCGGATGCGTCTCTGCTCGCTTCGCTGGGCGAGAATCTGGTTGATCTGGCCGGCTTCGATTCCGGACACTTCGATCTGATTGGTGGGCACATCCGCTTTGAGAACGAGTCGGGACGAATCGAACTTCGGCCAGTCCGTCGAGAGCCGCTCGAACAGGTCGGCCAGTTTGCCATGCGGGCAGTTGAATACATAGGTTGCACCGGCCCGCATGCGGTCGATGTTCACGAATTCATCGAGAGCCGTGTCTCTGACGGCTCGATTGATCGATGCGGCGGCTTCGACAAACGCGGAGGTCGTCAGTTCCAGGCGGGCCTCCACATCGGGAGTCCGGGCCACAACGTCGGATGCATCGGGAGTTCGGACCGGTGTGCTCTCGGCTACCGGCCCTTCTCCACCCCGCTGGGGGCCCATTATGGTGTACACTACAGCCGCCAGCACAGCCACCAATGCAAACATGGCAGCGGCGGTAAGTGCCTTCCTGAGCATAAGGTGTCTTATACCGCTGGGGGCGGCCACGGCCTGCGGCTTGCGGCTGAGGAGAATCCGCTTCTGGACAGCGGTCTTGATGTTGTGTTTGACCTCCGCGGGGGCCTCGACGAACGGCACTGTCTGCAAGAGGGTGCTGCATTTGCGGATATCTTCGAGCCGTTGTGCGAGCTTCCTGTTGCCGGCGAGCAGACGCTGGACTTCGGCCAACTGCTTTGCGGGCAGTTCGCCATCGATGTAGCTGTTGAGCAACCTGTCGATGTCCTGCGAACTCACTTTGGGATTAACCTTCATCTACAAAAGCCTCCATGATCTCTCTGAGGCTGTTCCTGGCCCGGCTGAGTCGGCTGCGAACCGTGCCCAACTGGACGTTGAGGACCACTGCGATCCGAGCGTAACTCATTGCCTCGACGTCTCTTAGGACCAGCACAGCTCGCTGGTCTTCGGTCAGACTATCGAGGGCTTTCAACGCGATCTGTCCCAGTTCCTTCTTCTGGGCGACCTGCTCCGGGTCGGGCGAATGCTCATCGCGGATAAACTCGCGCAGGATCTTGCGCCCGGCCTGGTTCAGTTGGGTCGCGTCGGCCTCCAGGGACTTCGTCTGAACTTTTGACTGTCTCTTGCAGTGATTCAGGGTCAGATTAACGGCAATTCTGAATATCCACGTATAAAAGCTGCTTCTGCCCTGAAACCTGCCGATGTTTTCAATTACTTTGACAAACGTATCCTGGGTAAGTTCCGCGGCATCGTCGGTATTTCCGCAAATTCTCAGGATGGTGTTGTAGATACGGTCCTGATACTTGACGATGAGGTATTCCATGGCGGCCGAATCGCCGGTCTTGCAGCGATGGACCAGGCGCGCATCGTCGAAGTGTATCCGCCGGCGACGGGCGTCGCCCTGCTGCGAACCATCCTTGTTTGCGCGTGCTTCCACGCCTAATCTCCATCTTCGCGGACCAGTGTCGCCTTACAGCACCGATATGACCATCCGGGGGGCACAATCGGATTAGCAGGATATGATCGCAGATTGCGGGCCGTTGGTCAATGTTATACACGCAGAGCCGCAGCGCAGCGGCGCCGGCATGCTCTGGTGCGGCCGGATGGGGTCGCACGGGGCGAGCGCCCGCGGGCGAATCGATCTGGCACGCGGCGAGCGCGGCATGGCTCGTGGGCTCTGCCAGGCGGCCGGGATATCATCGGACAACGGGAAATTCCGATATCCGCAGCGTGGTGCAGCCATAGGGAATCAGCGTAATCTGCTCGGGAGCGGCATCGGGGCGATTTCGCATGTCGGAGGCAGGCAGCGGACCGGCCATCTCGTTGTAGAGCGTCCAGGACGGAATGCGGATACCCCTGGTCTCGAGGGCGATGGGAGCCGTTTGGGGCGTCCACGGGCGTCGGGAATTGTCCCGTTGTTTGAGCACCTTGAATTCGTCGGCGGGTTTGCCGACCACCGCGCGGGGCAGGCCATAGTTCCAGGGGCTCTGGGGATAGACCTCCCAGTAGGCGGGCGGATGCTCGTCGGATTCGATGTACTTCCACTGCTCATCGATTTTGAGGGCGTAGACGAGCGGGCCGCGCTGCACGGCGGCGCTGTTTTCGTGGTAGCGGTCGATGCGAACCTCGGCCGGCAGCGTCAATTCGACGACATCGCCCGATTGCCACCTCCGGCTGATCTGGATGATGCGTCCGCCCTTTTCACGGCGAGGGGCTGCGTCGTTGATCCTGAGCGAAGCCTCCCTGCACCAGCGAGGGATGCGCAGGTGCAGCGGAAACACCAGTTCTTTGGGGACGGCGATTTCGAAGCGCACGGTCTGATCGAAGGGATAGTCCGTGGTCTCCGTGACGGTGACCTGCGTGCCGTCGGCGACTTTGGCCGTGACCTTCGACGGGGCGTACACCAGAGCGGCCAGTCCCCTGTCGCGTGTGGCGTACCACAGGTTCTGGACGAATTTGGGCCAGCCCTGGTGCATGTTGGTCGTGCAACAGGGATAGCCTGTGGTGACGCCGAAGACGAGGCGGTACGGGTCGTCGGTGTAGAACGCGTGGTAGCGTTTGGTGATGCAGACCTGGTTGGGCTGCTGGTAGTACTGGCGAGCGGTGAAGTCGTAGTTGGCCTGTGTCGGCAGGGCATTGTAGGCCACTTTTTCGAGGTAGTCGGCGAAGAAGACGTCGCCTGTGATGGCGAGCATGTTTTCGAGCGAGTACATCAACTCGGTGGCCGAGCAGAATTCCGAGCCTTTGGTGGCCATCGTACCGTGGAGCAGTTCGTCGGCGCCGTACATGCCCTGGGGCTGGCCGTGATATTTGTGAATGTCTGCGAAGGCTTTGCGGACGGCGTCGAGGTGCTTCTGCTCGGGATGCTGCTGGTAGTAGATGACGGGCTGTTTGATGCCCTGAGCGAGGTTGACGCAATGGAACGACCGCTGCGACGAGAGGACGTGGCCCGTGAGAAAGGTCTCGGTGTAGGGGTAGGTCTGTTCGTTGAGTATCTCGGCCAGGTCGAGCAGGAACTTGTCGCCCGTGATGTTGTAGAGCCAGTAGACGACGAGCAGGTTGTCGCCGCCGCGGCGATTGCCCCAGAAGGTATAGTGGCCGAGGGGGCGGTCGGGCAGTTCCTTCAACTGGTAGCGGAAGTAGCGGGTCGTCAGGTCGATGACTCGCCGGTCGCCTGTGGCCATGTAGTGTTGCCGGAGGACTTTCAGCATGACCATCTTGGGCCACCAGTCACGCCGGGGCGTTTTCTGGATGCCGGGTTCGGGTTTGGGCTGCTTCTCGAAGGGCACGGGGCCGAAGTAGCCGTCCTCGGCCTGGTTGTTCAGCGACCATTCGACCCATGGACGCACCTTGGCGAGCAGTTGTTCGTCTTCGAGAATGTGGGCCAGCGGCAGCAGACCGTCGAGCCAGTACGGGCCGCGTTCCCAGCCGTCGCCGTCGCCGCCGAGCCAGCCGTTGCGGGGGCCGAGGACTTTGGTGTAAAACTCGTCGAGATTGCCCGTCATGCCGTCGCGCATCATGTGGAGTTGCTCTTCGAGCCAGGCCTGCGGTTTGATTGCGCCGATGGGCAGCAGCGTGTAGGGTACGTCTTTGAGCGGCGGTCGGTTGAAGGTGTAGAGATCGGCCGGCTCCTGTGCAGCGAAGGCAAGGGCGGAAAGGCTCAGGACTATCGGGATCCAAAGGCATGTTGAGAGGCGTTCTTTCATTTGTGCGATCCTGTACATTTTCTCTGTGTTCGTCTCGTGCCTGTCGGCATCGGTCTGCGGAGCGGGCGGCATTGTGCACTCGCCGGTCGCGGCAGGATTTCTCTGCGCCGCTGAGCACGGCGGCATCCCGCTGCCGGGACTATCATTGCAGATTGCCAACGGCCGGTCAATCACGAATCACGGCCGCTCAAGGGCGGCCTTCGCGAGCGCGTTGCGTCGCCTGGAATCAAGAAGGGCCCGCACGCTGCCGTGCAGGCCCTGTATTTGCTGGTGCGACCGATCGAAAGCAGCCGCACGTTGTCATTACATGCTTACGGCCACAACTGCTCATCCAGCCAGGTACTCAACAGGTTGGCGTAGTCGCC
>CAZGMJ010000087.1:0-17062 GCA_964526785.1 uncultured Pirellulales bacterium | reverse complement strand
CTGCACGAGGTGATCCAGATCGCCATGGGCTGGACGAACAGCCATCTGCATCGGTTCGACCAGCGGGTCAAGATCAGCAAGGACGAACGAATTCGACTCTGGCAGAAGGATTCGTGGACGCCCCGAGAGTGGGCCCGCCTGCACGGAGGGCGCAAGTTCGTCACCAAGGTAACGCCCTGGGGCGAGCCGACGGACATGGAGGGCGAGGACGAGGAGGCGGTCACGCTTGGAGAGGTTTGCCCGAAGGTCAAGAGCAAGCTGATCTACGAGTACGACTTCGGCGACGGCTGGGAGCACACCATCGAGGTGGAGAAGATTGGCGAGCCCGAGCCGGGCGTTGAGTATCCGGTATGCCTGGGTGGCAAGAAGGCTTGCCCGCCAGAGGATTGCGGCGGCATCTGGGGCTACTACCAACTGCTGGAAACCATCGCCGACCCGAACGCTGACGATCACGACGACATGCTCGAGTGGCTCGGCGACGACTTCGACCCTGACGCCTTCGATCTGGAAGAGGTCAACGCAACCCTGGCGGAGTGGCGGAATCAGACAGATGAGTGAAGCAGACGAGAAACAGAGGAACTTTGTTCCGCAGCTCGACGCGGTGCTCGAGGCCCTCGCCGACGAGGTCGAAGGCTGGGCCGACGGGCTCGGCATCGAGCTGACGTACACCGACCCGGTGCTGGACGAACAGGGCGAGAATGAATGGGCGCTCCGGCTGCGAAAGGCGACCGATTGGGCGCGGCGGACGGTTGTGTCGCTCCTGACGGCCCAGAGAAAGACGGACCTGCTGGCGGACCTGAAACACCGCGTGGACGAGCTGCTTACCGCCGCCGACGCCTACGAGCAGAGGCTCGAGGCGATGGAAGACCAGCGGCGGGTTCATGTCGAGGGGATTGTCGCGCGATACCGGAAGATGCACGGGGATGAAGACCCGAACGCGATCCGGCTGATGGGGCTCTGTCAGGGCATCAAACGTGTCTGGACGTTCGGATTCGACGGCGGCGAGTTGGAAACCCCCGACGAATTCGCCGAGGCCATCGACCGGTCCTGGCTGGAAGAGGACGGGGCCAAGCGGAAGGCTCACGCCGAGATGCAGCGCCACGCCCGCGAACTGGCCGAGCACCTTCGGTTGATGGCGGGCGCGGAGGCCCAGGCGGCGGCTCAGCAGGCCCCGGCAGCCGAGAAGCCCGCAGCCCAGGAGACCGGTGCCGCCGAGAGCAAGCCGGAGACCAAGAAGCGCGGCAAGCGCGGGCCCAAGCGGCTGTCTCTGAAGCAGGCGTGGCGCTATCTGACGGTCCTGCAGGAATGGGCGGGCATTCAGGAACGCAACCAGAAGCTGCTCCAGCGCGATCGTGTGCGGAAGATTCAGGTGGCGGAAGAGCAAAAGATCACCGTCCAAGAGCTGGATGCGATGCTTGGCTGGTACGCCAAACACAGGGGCTCCGGACTGTTCCCGGACGACCCTCGAACGCTTTCGAAGGGCGAACTTCAGCAATGGTTCGAATAGTTCGAGCGGGCACTTTCTGAAGAAATCTTCGCCAGCCTCGCGGCCGTCCGGTCGTGAGGCTGCATCCTTATATAGGGGGTTTCCGCGTCCGGCGTAGGCCGGCTGCGTCCCTCTCACACCCCCCCTGGCCAAAATGGGCCGACGAAAAAAACCGTTAGCGGCAAATAGATACTAATGAAGGCACCTCGTGCTTTCACGCCCGCCGCGACGGGCCTCGTATTGACCCCTTTTTCCCCCCTTCCACGGAGGTGTGCGCATGGACGCAACCGCCACCGCTACCGTCGAGCGGATCGACGGCCGGGATGCAGGCCCCGGCGCAGTGCCTGCCATGCTGACGGTCGACCAGGTTGCCCGGATGCTCTGCTGCTCGCCGAGAACGGTCCGCCGACTGACCGACGCGGGCCGGATGCCTCGGCCGGTCCGGCTGGGCTCGCTGCTGCGCTGGCCCCGGGAGAGCATCGAGAGCTGGATCAGCCAGGGCTGCCCCCGACGTGAAGGGAGGCGGTCGTGATGGTGGTCCAAGACGACAGGCCCCCAGTCCAGTACTTCGACGTCGACCGCATCCGCACCGACGGCGGCACCCAGCCGCGAGTGGCGGTCAGCGATGAGGTCGTGGCTGAGTACGCCGACCTGTACCGCCAGGGCGAGGTCCTCCCGCCGGTGACGGTCTTTCACGATGGCGCAACGTACTGGCTGGCCGATGGCTTTCACCGTTACTGGGCGACCCGGAAGGCAGGTCGGAATGTCATCGCCGCCGAGGTCCGCCCGGGCACGTTGCGGGATGCGATCCTGCACTCGGTCGGGGCGAACGCCACCCATGGGCTGCGTCGGACGAACGCCGACAAGCGCAAGGCGGTGCTGACCCTCCTGGGCGACGACGAATGGGCGCAGTGGTCGGATCGTGAGATCGCCAAGCGATGCGGGGTGCACCACAAGACCGTGAGCAATACCCGAGAAGTCCATACTGGCGAAGTTCGCCAGTATGATCTGAAGGACCGCACCTTCGTCCACCCCAAGACGGGCAAGCCGACCCGGATGAAGACGGCCAGGATCGGCCGGTCCAAGCATTCGACGACGAAGAAGACTCCGCCGGTCAAGCCGGTTCGCGGCAGGCCGAGGCCGGACCCCGAGCCAGAGGAAGCCGCCCGGCTCATGGTCAAGGTGTACGGCGAAGAGTACATGCAGCGGCTCGTGACCGAGCTTGGCCGCAAGAGAATCGCCTCGACCGTTGCCGACGCCCCACAGTACAGGCCCGATCCGGACGAGTCCGAGTGCACCGACCTGGAGGTCTATGTCGACCGCGCCACTGCCGCCATGGGCGAGATCGATCTGACCGTACAGCCTCGGGCCAATGGCCAGGAGTTTGAGGATGCGCTTTCCCGGTCGTGGTCGGGGAGGGTCTGGATGTTCCCGCCGTGCATTGATCCCTGGGTTGATCGCTTCTGCCGCAAGCTGATCAAGCACGTCGAGGATGGCCAGGTCACCGAGGCAGTCGTCCTGATCAAGAGCAGCACCGAGACCCCGTGGTTCCAGGCCCTGCTCTCGGCCGCGTCGGCTGTGTGCTTCGTGACAGGGTACATCCGGTTCCGGCGCGGCGACAAGACCTATGCAATTCCACATGGATACGCGGTGGCCTACCTGGGCCCGAACCCCGACCGATTCCGCAGTGAGTTCGAGACAGCCGGCTGCGTGTGCAGCCGCACTTTCACCCAGCCCGATGGATCGGAGTCCCGGGCGACTGACATGGAGATAACACGATGACGCGAACACAGTCTGCCGAAATCCAGAGCAACAACAATGGCCGCGTCGATACGGCAAAGCTGGATTGGCTGGATTGGGCCAAGAAGGCAACAGCCGGATCGTATGCGGAGGCGCACATGCGGACGGAACCGGGCCTGTGCTCTGTGCCCCTGCTGCCGAGCTACGGCATCTACCTGTTCTGCACCGATGGGGACGAACGTCGTTTCATTCGGCTGTTCCGGCAGGTTTGGGCCAAGCTTCCGGAGCCCGCGCGGCTCTGCCTCCTGGGGCGATGGCGGAAGAAGCAGCAACACCTCGCGGGCTTGGTAGGAGAGATCGCGCAGCCCAAGTGTGGCTTCTTCCTGGACCTGGCATGGATGGACACTCACTGCGACTGCCAGGCCCGCGATGTCATCGCGTATGAACTGGCACGTGTCCTCGTCGGCCGCGAAGGGCACCCGGAAACCCCGAATGAGATCGACTGGATTCTCAGGAGCTGGGGGTTCCCCTCCGTGCGGCAGGGCGCTTGCTGCCGAAAGGAGCCCGCCGGTGACTGATTGCACCATGACCCTTCTCGACGCAGCCCTCGAGTACGCCCGGCTGGGGTGGCAGGCTTTTCCCTGCCACCCCGTCGGGCACTATCCCTTGGTCAAGCGCGGATTCTACGAGGCGACCACCGACATGGATGTCATCAAGTCGTGGTGGACCCGTTGGCCGGACGCCGCCATCGGCCTGCGGACCGGACAGGAATCCGGCATGTTCGCCGTCGATGTTGATCCGAGACATCACGGCGATATCTCACTGGAGCTGCTGGAGGCCGAGCACGGCCAGTTGCCGGAGACGGTCGAAAGCCAGACCGGCGGTGGCGGACGTCACCTGCTGTTTGCCTGGCCCGGCCGCCCCGTGCCGTGCAGCGTGGGCAAAATCGGCCGGGGCATCGATACCCGAGGGGACGGCGGATACATCATCGCGCCGCCCTCCGACCATGAGTCGGGTCGGCAATACTGCTGGATGTTCGGGCAGGAGCCGGGCGAGCGCCTCATGGCCGAGGCACCCGACTGGCTCGTCGACTTGATCGCACAGGACGCACAGGTTGGGCTTGTGGCATCAGACGAGCCCGTCGCCGGTGAAGACATCCCGGAGGGCTACCGCAACAAGACGCTGGCCAGCCAGGCCGGGCACATGCGGCAGATCGGCATGACGGCTGGCGAGATCGCCCCGGCCCTGCAGGCCATCAATCTCCACCGCTGCAAGCCGCCGCTGGATGCGGCCGAGGTGGATCGCATCGCCGCCAGCATCGGGCGGTACGATCCGGACACCTGCCGCCAGGCCCAGGTGGAATGCTGGCCCGAACGATATCTCGGCGACGGTACCGACTGGCCCGATCCGCAGCCAATCCCGGAGGACCTGCCCCCGGTGGCGGTGTTCGATCCGGTGCTGCTGCCGTCGACCGTCCGCCCCTGGGTGGTCGACATCGCAGAGCGGATGCAATGCCCGGTCGAGTTCCCGGCCGTCTGCGCGATGGTGGCGCTGGCCGCCATCATCGGACGAAGGGCCGCCATTCGCCCGCTGCAACTGGACGACTGGACCGAGTACCCGAACCTATGGGGCATGTTGATCGGTCGGCCGAGCATGATGAAGTCCCCGCCGATGAAGAAGGTGCTCACGCCCATCCGCGTGCTGACCGAGGCCGCCCGCGACGAGTACAAGGCCGCGATGAAGGTCTACGAGCGACAGCGCGAACTGGCCGACATCGAGGCCAAGCAGGCCAAGCGGAAGGTCGAGGCTGCGCTCGCCAAGGGCGAGGATGTCGAGACGCTCAGTGACGGGCTGGTGCCCGACCTGCCCGAGAAACCCAAGCGCCGCCGCTACGTCGTCAACGACACCACCGTCGAGGCCCTCGCCGAGGTACTCTCCGAGAACCCCAACGGCGTGCTGGTCGAGCGCGACGAGATGATGGGGTTCCTCCAGTCGCTCGAGCGGCCGGGACAGAACGGGGCGCGGGAGTTCTACCTCGAGTCCTGGGCCGGCAATGCCTGCTTCGAGTCGGACCGGATCGGCCGGGGCAACACCAGCGTCACCGGCGCGTGCACGTCGATCCTGGGCAGCATCCAGCCGGGCCCGTTGGGCATGTACCTCAGCGAGGCCATTCGAGGCGGCCGGGGAGATGACGGTTTCATGCAGCGGTTCCAGCTATCCGTCTGGCCGGACGACCCAGGCGAGTGGCGGGTCGTGGACCGCTACCCGGACAAGGACGCCCGCGACCTGGCATTCGACGTCTTCAAGCGGCTTGAGAACCTCAACCCGATGGCCGTCGGCGCGGAGTCGGACATCTTCGACGAGTCGGGGGTGCCGTTCTTCCACTTCGACCCCGCCGGGCAGGAGCGGTTCAACGCCTGGATGACGGCCCGGGAGAACCGCCTCCGCCGGACGGAGGAACACCCGGCCATGGAGAGCCACCTGATCAAGTACCGCAAGCTGATCCCGGCGCTGTCGCTGATCATCCACCTGAGCGAGGCCCGAGAGGGCCCGGTCGGCGACGACGCGGTTGCCCGGGCCATTGCCTGGGGCGACCTGCTGGAGACCCACGCACGTCGCATCTACGCGGTCGGCATCGAGCCGGGCGTCGTTCACGCCCGGGCGCTGGCCAAGAAGATCGTCACGGGCGAAGTGGCCGACGGCTTCACCGACCGCGACGTGTACCGCAACCACTGGTCGCTGCTCAGCGACAAGCACCAGGTGCAACTGGCCGTCGCCGAGTTGGTCGAGCTCGACTGGCTGCGTGTGGAGAACCAGACGACCCAGGGGCGGCCGAAGGTCGTCCACCGCATCAACCCGGCGGCCCCGGCCATGGCGGTCTGAACATGGACCCCGGGGCGCGCAGTGCCAAAAGTGGCAAAAGGTCAGGCGATCACCTGAATCGCGGGGGCTTTTGGCACTTTTGGCACTGCGTCACTTCGTCGAGCGCGTGCGGGAGATTCCGGCCGGAAAGCCCTTGAGGTGTTTGGCGACCGGCCGCTCAGTGTCACGGACGACAGGCCGGGTCGGGGCGTATGCCCCGGCCCGGAGGAAGGAATGGAATCATGGCGACGCTGTACAGGAAGACGTACCCGATGGACATGCCAGCCGGCGCGGAGATCATCACCCGCCGAGGCAAACCCATGGCCCGCTGGGTGGACGGGCGAGGCAACACGAAGATGGCCCCGCTCCACGAGGATGGCGAGCGGATCATGTACGTCTCGGACGTCTGGTACGCCCGGTACGTGGACGCCGACGGCCGGGATCGGCGGGTCTCCACCGGCTGCCGCGAGAAGCAGGCGGCGCAGAAGGTGCTGGCCGACATCCGGACCGACATCGAGAAGGTGCGGTCGGGCCTGTTGACGCCCGCCGAGATGGAGACGGCCGGGCACGTCAAACGGCCGTTGACGGAGCACGTCAGTGACTATCTGGAGCACCTCAAGACCAAGCGAGTTCGCGGGCGGAAGGTATCGGCCCACTATCGCCGCAACGTCGAGAGCAGGCTGAACCGCCTGCTGGGCGAGTGCGGCTTCCGCAAGGTCGGCGACATCACCGCCGAAGCAGTGGTTCGATGGCTTGAGGACGCCGAGAACGCCAGCATGGCGGCCAGCACCCGAAACGAATACCTCGCGACGGCCAAGGCGTTCTGTGGCTGGATGAAGCGGTCGAAGCGGATGTCAGACAACCCGTTGAGCGGCGTGCAGAAGGCGGACCAGGCCAGCGACCGTCGGCACGTTCGACGGGCTCTGACCGTCGACGAGGTCGGCAGACTGCTCCGCGTGGCTCGGCACCGGCCGGTTGCGGAAGTCGGTCGCCAGAGCGTGCCCCTTCCGGAGGATGATAAATGCGGCCGGAGTTCCTGGACCTTCGAGTCACTGACAGCCGCGAACTTCGACGCCTGCTACAAGCGAGGCGTCGCAAGGCTGACGGACTCCCCGGATCGTCGTGAGCAGCTCGAAAAGCTGGGTCGGCAGCGGGCGAGGTTCTACCTGCTGGCCGTCTCGACGGGCCTGCGGCGAAAGGAACTGGCCAGCCTGACCGTCGGCAACCTGCATCTGGATGTGATCCCGTCGCCGTACGTCGAGCTGTCGGGCCGAGACACGAAGAACGGTCATAATGCCCACCTGCCGCTGCGACCGGACGTGGTGGCGGAGCTACGCAGGCACCTTGACGACCTCGGTCACGACCTTCCCCTCGACCGGCCGCTGTTCGACAGTCCGCCCGCCATCCGTGTCTTCGACGCTGACTGCCAGGCGGCAGGGATCGAGAAGACCGACGCACGGGGCCGGGTGGTGGACATCCACGCCCTGCGGACGACGTTCTGCACCCACCTGGCCGTTGCGGGCGTCCATCCTCGCGTGGCCCAGCAGGCCATGCGCCACAGCCGGATGGAATTGACGAACGAGTTTTATACCGATCCAATCCTGCTCGACGTCGCCGGGGCGGTGAACTCGCTGCCGGACTTCTCAGGCTCTCAAGACGCGGCAAAGCGAGCTCTCGCAGCATCCCCAAGCGCCTGACCGCTTCCTCGCCCTCTGCGGCGAGCAAGGGCCGCTGGTTCTGACACTGGCCGGAACCGAAACCAGTGACGCGGCCCAACGCTCGCCCATTCATTGTCAGCCTCTCTTGGCGTATGCTCAGCAGCGCAAGAAGGCGGTCGAGCATTCTTGGCCATCAGAGGGATGCACTGCCATGGCGGTAATCGAGACAGCAGACGCGACGGATTTGGCTGAGATTGAAGCCTGGCTTCGTGAAGAGTTTGAGCTTGCAGAGACGGGGAGGGGGTTCTGGTGCAACATGGGCATCATCGAGAGCGCCGCCGACAAGGGGCAGTTGTCCATCATCCGGGAGAGTGATCAAGGTCCGGTTGTTGGCTTCTCCGTGGTCGGTTCAGGCGGCGGGTGCATCGACATCATCGAGGTGCATCCGGTGCATCGCGGGAAAGGTTACGGGCGACTGCTGGCGGAACACTGCATTCGGGCTGCCACGACGACGGGCGCGGATGAGGTGGAGGTTCTCTGTGAGCCCGCCAGTTCTATCCCGTTCTGGCAGCACCTGGGCTTTGTGGCGGTCGAGTCGGAATTCGGGACCGGCTCCGGCCCGGCTCGGATGAGGCTTCGATTGCGGCAGGAACATCGCCACGGCCCCAAGCGATGATGCTGACATCCCGGTGCCGAGTTCGGTGACGTCATGGTGCCGAAATCGGTGCCGGAAGGCAGTCCACGGCATTCCATCGCTGTCCACCGCTGGCCAGACGGGGGCTGTGGGCAGTCGTTTTGGGATCGTCGTAAGTCGCGCCCCCTGCGCAAGAAAGACGCCTCTGGGCAACGTATGTCAACCAGAGGCGTCAAGCGGGCGATGAGATTCGAACTCACGACATTCACGTTGGCAACGTGACGGCGCAGGATGCCAACGGCCGCCAAGAGAAGGACTTAGAACAGGCCGATTCTCTGCTTGCCCCCAATCTTGCCCCTGAATCCCAAATGGACACCACGCCGGCGGGGCAAGCGGGAGCAAGCGAACCCGCCCACGCCGAGGCCGACAAGGCCCGGCTGGCGGTGATCGCCGATCTTCTCTGCCAGTTGCCCGAGACGAAACGCCGCGACTTGATCGAGGAACTGCCGCCGGTTGAGCAAGAGCGCATCGCGCGGCTTCTGATCGAGCGTTCCCAGCAAGAGCGGCACACCTGAAGGCCGAGGCTGTGTGCGGATCCGTAACTGCGTTGACACATGACAGAACCCCATTTGGCAGGCGACAGGAGGGGGTTGTGTCAATGGTCACGCCGTCCGCATGGGGAAGGGAGCTGTCGCTTGACGTGGAGGACGCGTCGGATGCCGAGTTGCAGGGGAAGTCCATCGGACTCGCCCCGCGGCCCTTGCCGTGGGCATCCCACAGACAATCGTCTGCGTGTCAACCTTGCGACATTTCGCCTTTCCGTGAGCTCTAAGGCTTTATTAAACAGCGCCTTACACCTTCGAACGGCCACATCCTCGCGAGACGGACAGTCGAGCCGACGCGACATCGTGGCCTCCGCGCGTGATGCAGGGCACGCCTAACCGGTCTGCAGGTGGAGACGGCCACGAGCATCGCTGGGACACAATCGCGTTACGCGCGCGGGAGGAGTGCGGCGCGGGATCGGCGTTCAAACCGCCCGGCTTTGGCCTACGGGTTTCGGCCGGACAGGACGATATAGAGGGGCATGGCAAGGAAGAAAAAGCCGGAGAAGTCGGAGAAGTCGGAGAAGCCGGACGACGGCGCGATTGAGCCAGGGCTGCCGGCAGGCATCGACGAACGGGCCGAGGCGACGATCCTCGATCAATGTCCGACGCTTGCTGAGCTCCGTGGCACGCGCCCGCAGTGGTATCGGTACGTTCTGTGGCTCGTGCAGGCGCCGTCAAGGTCGGAGGCGGCGCGGCAGGCGGGGTACTCGCCCCGCAGCGCAGGCAGGCGCGCCGCCGCCCTATGGCGGAAGCCGATCATTCAGCGGGCGTGGGCCGAGCTGATCCGGGCGTTCGATCCAGCGATGGAGCGGCTGCGGCGGTACGTGGAGACGGGGCTGTCGCGGGATGCGATTGTGGACCTGGCTCCGCTGCTGCGGGGCGAGGAGACCATCGAGCAGGCCGCGGCGCGGGGCGTGCCGGTCGAGTTGGTCACCGGCTACAAGCGGCGGGTGCGACGGCGGACCACGAACAACGGCGGCGAGGCAGAGGTCGAGGAGACGGAGGTCCGGCTGATGTCCCGTGAGCGCCTCCTGGAGATGTCGTCGCAGGCGGCTGGGCTGATGCGGGAGCGGGTCGAGCACTCCGGCGTGGTCGGGCTCGGCGTCGCGGACCTGAGCCACCTGAGCGAGGATGAGCTCCGCCGGCGGACGCGGGCCGTTGCCCCGGATGAGGGGTTCCTGGATTGCTTGCCGCGTGTCAGAGACGATGCGGAAGGGGCAACGTGAACGGACCACGAAGCAGTAGCCGTACCGTGGAACGCTGAAACGTATGCTGACGGCCACTAATCTGCCCGTGGCTCCTTGCCCAGAGTTGGATTGATCTGGACAATCGGGGTGCTTGCCGGCATACTAGCCGGCGAGTTCTGGGGAGTACCGCGGATGATGTCAACCCTCCCAATAGCGGGCGTGCGCCAAGAGGATTCTGGGCCGAATAGGTTGCCCGAAGAACAGGGCTTCCGATGTGGCGAAAGGGGCACACATACAAGCCGCACGATCATGCTGGACGAACTCCGGGCGGTGCTGGCCAACTGCGAACCCCACGCGACTCGCGACGACTACCTCTCCGCGATCCACGAAGACAACTGCCTGGGCAAACGCACCGCGGCGACGCGCCGGCTGTCGAGCCAGCGACTCTCCGAGTTGTACGGTCTCGACCCGGACGTGCCGCTGTTCCGTGTCCTGCGGCGGTGCTGGTACACGGACCGCGACGGGCAACCGCTTCTCGCGCTGCTGCTCGCGTTGGCACGCGATCCCCTGCTGCGGGTGAGCGCCGCGACCGTGTTGCGGATGCGGCCGGGCGAGGAACTGGCGCGCCAGCACATGACCGACGCGCTTCGCCGTGCGGTCGGCAACCGGCTCAGCGACAGCACGCTCGATAAGGTCGTTCGCAATGCGGCTTCGTCTTGGACGCAATCGGGACACCTCAAAGGACGAGGGCGGAAGGTACGGCAGCGGGTCATGCCGACGCCAGCGGCGACAGCTTACGCGCTACTACTCGGCTACCTCGCCGGCACGCGCGGGGTGGCGCTCTTCGAGTCGCTCTGGGCGCGAGCGCTCGACGCCCTGGCCAACGAACTCCAGCACCTCGCCATGGACGCACGCCGGCTCGGCTTCCTCGACATGAGCCAGTCGGGCGGCGTCATCAACGTGTCATTCTCGCGGCTTCTGGCCCCGGACGAAAGGCGGTAGGCCAATGGGAAGAATCGAAGAACTCGCAGGTCGGTTCCGTGGTCACATCGGCGCGCCGTGGCAGCGCAACCTCGCCGGCGACCAGAAGGCGATCTTCGTGGTCTATCCGAAGACCGACGAGCGGAAGCTGCGGGCGCGCCTCGAACTCTTTGAGATGGCCACGACCTCGACCGGGCACCGCTGGTGGCCGTTGGACCTGACCGACACCTTCGCGCGGTGGATGGCGGATACCGACTACCGCGATGTCTACTTCGAGGAACCGGAGACGCTGACAATGAAGCTGCGGAGCGACTTCGTGCAGCACGCCGCCGGCCGGCTACGGGAAGTGCTGACGGCAGACGACGTGGACGACGATACCGTAGTCGCCGTCCAAGGCGTCGCGTGCCTGTTCGGCTTCACCCGCGTTTCGCTGGTGCTCAGGGAGGTGGTGAAGGACATCCGGGGCCGGCTGGTGGTCTTCTTCCCCGGCGAATACGAAGACAACAACTACAGACTCTTGGACGCGCGGGACGGCTGGAACTACCTGGCCGTCCCCATCACGCTCCATAACGGGGTAAACGACTGATGAAAAACCGACAACTCTTCCAACGCGATCCGGCTGTGTCGAAGCTGCTGAACGACGGCGTTGCCGCCGTCCGCGAGGCCGCAAGCGACAAGGAAATCGAGACGCTCCGGTACGAGCTTGAGCACTTCGTGTGCGAAGGCCAGTACGAGGACGGCTTGATCCGCATCCTCGAATCCTTCCTCGGCAACGTCAACTCGACGACGCAGCCGGCGGCATGGGTGAGCGGCTTCTACGGCAGCGGCAAGTCCCACCTGTTGAAGATGTTCCGGCATCTGTGGGTGGACACCGAATTCCCCGACGGCTCGACAGCCCGGAGTCTGGCTCAGTTGCCGCAGGAGGTGCAAGACCTGCTCCGCGAACTCGACACACTGGGCAAGCGAAGCGGCGGGCTGCACGCCGCTTCGGGCACGTTGCCGTCGGGCGGCGGCGAGAGCGTCCGCCTGGCCGTGCTGAGCATCGTCCTTGCGTCGCGGGGCCTGCCCGAGGCGCTGCCGCAGGCGCAGTTCTGCATGTGGCTCCAGCGGAACGGCATCTTCGATCAGGTGAAGGCGGCGGTCGAGTCGGCCGGCAAGGAGTTCTTCGCGGAACTGCACGACCTGTACGTCAGCCCGGTTCTGGCAAAGGCCGTGCTCGACGCCGACCCCGACTTCGCGCCGGACCTCAAGCAGGCCCGCGCCGCGCTTCGTTCGCAGTATCCAATGGTTGAGGACATCAAAGACTCTGTCATGATCGGGCTGATCCGCGATGTGCTCTCGACCGATGGCGAGCTTCCCTGCACTTTGATTGTGCTGGATGAAGTCCAACTCTTTATTGGACAGGACCCTGACCGATCGAAAGCCGTTCAAGATCTGGCGGAGGGGCTCTGCAAGCAACTGGATAGTCGCGTCATGCTGATCGGTGCGGGGCAAACCGCCCTTGCTGGCAACGTCCCGCTGCTCCAGCGCCTCACCGGCCGGTTCACCGTTGCAGTCGAACTCTCCGACTCCGACGTCGAGACGGTCACCCGCCGCGTGGTGCTGGCGAAGAAGGCCGACAAGCGCAAGTCCGTCGAAGACATGCTCAGCGCCCACGCGGGCGAGATCGACCGCCAGCTTGCCGGCACTCGCATCGCCGCGTGCGCGGAAGACCGCGACATCGTCGTGGATGACTACCCGCTGCTGCCGGTCCGGCGGCGATTCTGGGAGCGTGTGCTTCGCGCGGTGGATGTGCCCGGCACGGCCAGTCAGCTTCGCACGCAACTCAAGATCGTGCACGAGGCCGTGCGCGATACCGCCGAGGACGACCTTGGCACCGTCGTTTCCGCCGACTTCATCTTCGGCCAGCTTCACCCGGACCTGCTCCGCGGCGGCATCCTGCTCCGCGAGATCGACGAGACGATCCGCAACCTCGACGACGGCACCGATGACGGCCGGCTGGCGCAGCGGCTTTGCGGGCTGATCTTCCTGATCCGCAAGCTCCCGCGCGAAGCCGTGGCCGATATCGGCGTCCGGGCGACGCCGGAGATGCTCGCCGACTTGCTGGTCGCGGACCTGTCGAACGACGGCACGCAGCTTCGCAAGGATATCCCACGCATCCTCGACAAGCTGGTGGACGACGGCACGCTCATCAAGCTGGACGAGGAATACAGCCTCCAGACGCGCGAGAGCAGTGAGTGGGATCGGGAGTTCCGCAACCGCCAGACCCGCCTGAACGGCGACCTGCCCACCTTGTCGAGTAAGCGCGGTTCGCTCATTAGCGCCGCGTGCAGCGAGGCGCTCAAGGGCATCAAGCTCGCGCAGGGCAAGTCCAAGGAGCCGCGGAAGCTTGTGGTCCACTTTGGCGCGGACGCCCCGCCGTCCGACGGCAGCGACATCCCCGTCTGGGTCCGTGACGGCTGGGGTGAGAAGGAAGGCACGGTCCTCAGCGACGCCCGCGCCGCCGGCAGCGGCAGCGCGGTCATCTACGTTTACGTCCCCAAGGCCAGCGCCGACGACCTCCAGAAAGCCATCGTGGAGTACGAGTCGGCCAAGGCCACGCTGGACTTCAAGGGAACGCCCACCTCGCCCGAGGGCCGCGAGGCCCGCGACGCGATGGCGACGCGCATGGGCACGGCCGAGGCTACGCGCGACCAGATCATTCAGGACGTTATCAACCAGGCGAAGGTGTTCCAAGGCGGCGGCAACGAGTGCATGGGCCTGATGCTGGCGGCGAAGGTCGAGGATGCGGCCACCGCGTCGCTCGCCCGGCTGTTCCCGAACTTCAAGGACGCCGACGATAACCGCTGGGGCAGCGTCATCAACCGCGCCAAGAACGGCGACGAAGCGGCTATGTCCGCCGTGGACTGGACCGACTCGCCGGAGAAGCACCCAGTCTGCGCGGCCGTGCTGAACGAGGTCGGCTCAGGCAAGCGCGGCAAGGAAGTCCGCGACGCCTTCGAGGCCAGCCCCTACGGCTGGCCGCGGGACGCCGTGGACGCGGCGCTGATCGTGCTGCACACGACCGGACACCTGCGCGCAGTGCACAAGGGACAGACGTTATCGCAGGGCCAGTTGGACCAGGCGAAGGTTTCGGTGACCGACTTCCGCACCGAAACCGCCACGCTCAACACCCGGCAGAAGATGAAGCTCCGCAAGCTGTTCCACGACGCCGGCGTCGAGTGCAAGCCGAACGAGGAAACCGCCAAGGCCGGCGAGTACCTCGCGTCGCTGGCGGACCTGGCCGACCGCGCCGGCGGCGATCCGCCCATGCCGGAGCGGCCTGAGACCCGCCACCTTGACACGCTGCGCGCCCTGGCCGGCAACGAGCAACTGGCGGAAATCCTCAAGCAGCACGACCAACTCGCCAAGCAGGCCAAGGCGTGGGGCAAGGCGGCCGACCTCGCGGCGAAGCGCAAGCCGGCGTGGGACACGCTCTCCACGCTGCTCAAGCACGCCGACGCCATGGACGGGGCCGACGAACTCCGCGCGCAGGCCGAGGCCGTGAAGTCCGAACGCCGGCTGCTCGACGCGAGCGACCCCGTGCCGGACATCCGCAAGGCCGCGGCCGACGCGCTCCGCGCCGCCGTCAAGGCCGCACACGGCGAGTACGCGAAGACCTACAAGGCACACATGGCCACGCTGACCGCCAGCGACACGTGGAAGAAGCTCAAGGCGGACCAGCAGAAGCAGATTCTGGCCGACGAAGGCATCGCCGAGGCCGAGGCGCTGTCCGTCGGGTCCGAGCCGGACCTGATCCGCACGCTGGAGCAGACGCCGCTGCCGGCGTGGAAGACCCGGACCGACGCGCTGGCGCAGCAGTTCGCCCGCGCCGCCATCGCCGCGGCAAAGCTCCTGGAACCGAAGACCCAGCACGTGCATCTGGCCAGCAGCACACTCAAGACCGAACAGGAAGTCAAGGACTGGCTGGCCGGCGCTGAGAAGGACCTGCTGGCGAAGATCAAGAAAGGCCCCGTTGTGATTTCCTAAATCTGGCGAACGGGCGCACGGGAGACAGAACCATGAGCGTTTGGATGGTGCGTGCAGGGAAGAACGGCGAGCGTGAAGACCTAGCCCTCGAACGGGGGGCGGCAGTGATTGGCTGGGATAAACTCCCGGACCTCAGCGAGATAGACGACCGCGAAAAACTCACGGAGTTAATGCAGCGGCGCTACCCGGACGAGAAGAAGATGTCTGTGGCCAACTACGTTGGTCAGGTCTGGGCCTTTCGCGGCCGGATCGCGCCAGGCGATCTCATTGTTCTGCCACTTAAGACACGTGCTATGATCGCCATTGGCGAGTGTACCGGTGCCTACAAATACGAAAGCGCCAACCCTACGGGGTCCCGGCACGTGCGGCCCGTCAAATGGATCCGCGAGGACATACCGCGAGAGACATTTGGTAAGGACCTGCTATACTCCTTGGGCGCGTTCATGACCGTGTGCCAGATCAAGCGGAACCAGGCTGAGCAGCGGATACGGAGGATCCTGAAAGGCGAGCCTGATCCGCTTGTTGCGCCAGTCGGTGAGGCGGCGACCGAGCCCGACGATACGGAGTCCGTGCCCGATCTGGAGCAGTACGCGGCCGACCAGATACGCCAGTACATCGCTCGGAAGTTCAAGGGCCACGAATTGGCCCAGGTTGTCGGCGAAGTCCTGCAAGCTGAGGGGTACCAGCTGCAAATCTCTCCGCCGGGCCCCGATGGCGGGGTGGACATCTTGGCCGGCAGAGGCTTGATGGGTTTTGATGAGCCGCGTCTGTGTGTGCAGGTCAAGAGCACCAACGCGGCCGTCGATGCCAAAGTCTTCCGCGAGTTGCGGGGAACCATGGAAGACCGCGGCGCGGATCAGGGCCTTCTTGTTTCCTGGAGCGGCTTCACGCGCCCGACGATAGAGGAGGCACGGCGTCAATTCTTCCGTGTTCGTCTGTGGGATTCAGGCATCCTTGTCAGCAAGCTTCTCGCCAACTACGAGAAGCTCAGCGAGGAACTCCGGGCCGAACTGCCGCAAACGAATCTGGGCGCTGGTGCCGGAGGAAGAAGAAGGGGGGAGTTGATGCCGACACTTGCAAGCCAACTGCGGAACCAACTGGAGCGCGTGGTCATCGAGGCCCGCGACGTGGCCGAAGCCGGCGCTCGCGCGGCGCTCGAAGCCCTGGCGGTCCACCACCACGAGCCCTATCGGCACATGGACCCGGCCCAGCGCGAGCTTCGCAACCACCTTCGCGCCCGCGCGCGGCAACTCGGGGACCGGCAGGATCGCTCCGGGCGGCTCGCCATCGACCACCTGGCCGGCGAGTGCGCCTACGAGCACTGGCATCGGATGCTGTTCGCTCGGTTCCTGGCCGAAAACGGCCTGCTGATCGAGCCGGAGATGGGCGTCGCGATGAGCCTGGCCGAGGCCGAGGAACTGGCCACCGACGTTGGCGTGGACGTGTGGGTGTTCGCGTCGCGCTGCGCGCAGCGGATGCTGCCGCAGATCTTCCGGCCCGACGACCCGCTGCTCCAGATCGGCTTCGCGACCGAGCACATGGTCGAACTCGAACGGCTGCTCGACTCGCTTCCGCCGGCGGTGTTCGCCGCCTCCGACGCGCTGGGGTGGGTCTACCAGTTCTGGCAGAGCAAGCTCAAAGGTGAGGTCAATCGCTCGGAGGTGAAGATCGGCGCGGACGAAATCTCCGCGGTGACGCAGCTCTTCACTGAACCGTATATGGTCGAGTTCCTGCTGCACAACACGCTCGGCGCGTGGTGGGCGGGGAAGAAGCTCACCGCAGAGGACGCAGAGAACGCGGAGAGCGAAGAAGAACTGCGAAAGAAGGGCCCTTCTTCAATCTTGCTGGTGAACTGAATGCTTGAAAAGAGGCTCAACCTC
>CAZGMJ010000086.1:0-17163 GCA_964526785.1 uncultured Pirellulales bacterium | reverse complement strand
CAACGCAGCCATTGGAGGATCAGCAATGCCCGCCCGACACCCGCACCGGTTGCCCGCAAGGGTGGTGTGCCAGTACCACCGCCGACACCCGGCCAACCGAACTCGTTCTCTGTGTACTCTGTGCCCTCTGTGCTCGCCCCCCTCTACTGGGAATCTTTCTGTGTACTCTGTGCCCTCTGTGGCCCAACATCCATCGGAGATTCCTCAGCGCTTCAATGCCTGCGTACCGCAATACCTTTTTCGAAAAAACAAAGCCAAAAGCAACTTGGAGAAAGACGCACCGCCAATACATATCTACCCACATTGCCATATGCGCACCCATCCGGAACCCAAATATGCAAAACAAACCCAACGATAAGATAGGAAAGATGCAGCCGGACTCAGTCCTTTGTGCCTCAGCGTCTGGATACCTCAATGCCTTTTCGAAAAAACGAAGCCAATATCAATATAGGCAAGATGCAACCGGGCATCGACCCCTTGTTGCCCCAGTGCCTTGCTACGCCGACCCCTTGGCCCCTTATCCGAAGAAACATCGAAGATCCGCCGGTGGCGGAAAGCCAATGTGAACTTGGGAAATCTACCGTGAGAAACGTATCTTGCCCATATCGAAGAAATGAAACTCCGGCACCTTGCCGGAGCGAAAGGGGTGTGTCGAACAGGCTCTCTCTCACCGCCTGTCCGGACAGAGGTCTGCCGGCTCGCGGTCGGCGCGCACCCGGCCGCGAGCGGTTACGACGTAACGGCAAACTCCTTCTTTCTCGTGTCCATCTGCGCCTTGAGTCGTGCGATGATGGAAGAGTGCATCTGGGAGACGCGGGATTCGGACAGATCGAGGGTGGCGCCGATTTCCTTCATCGTCATCTCCTCGTAGTAGTAGAGCACGATGATCAGGCGTTCGGCGCGGGTCAGGCCCTTGGTCAGGAGGTTCTTAAGGTCGCGCTTCTGGGCTTCGGTCACGGGATTCTCGCTGCGTTCGTCCTGGATGACGTCGATCTCGCGGATGTCCTTCTCGCCCTCCCCGTCGGAGTACTTCGTGTTGAGCGAGACCTGGCCGACCGCGGTGGCGTCCTTCTGCAGCCGGTTGAAGTCGTCCATGTTCATATCCAGCTCTTCGGCGATCTCCTCCTCGGTCGGCTTGCGGCCGAGATGTACCTCGAGGGCGTGCGTCGCCTTGGAGAGTTGGTGCGCCCGGGCGCGGACCAGACGCGGCACCCAGTCCATACTGCGAAGCTCGTCGAGGATCGAACCCTTGACCCGCGGCGAGCAGTACGTCTCGAACTTCACGCCTCTCTCCGGATCGAATGCGTCGATCGCGTCCATCAGGCCGAAGATGCCGGCGCTCATCAGGTCGTCGACGTCCACCTTGTCCGGCAGCTTGGCGTGCAGCCTTTCGGCCGCATATCTGACGAGGTCTCGGTAATGCTCCATGAGCAGATTGCGATGGTATTCATCGCGGGTTTCGTGAAAGTTTGCCCAGATTTGCTCGATGGTGAGACCGTGGTCGGTTTTCACAGCGTTCCTCCGTGACATGGCGTTGTTACTCGTATGCAGTATGACGGAAATCGTTTGCGTCCTATAACAGCGACGAGGTCCGGCAGTGCGGATTTATCGTCGGCCGGGGCACGGCGTGCCCTACTACGTGTTATCGTCGGCCCCGCCGGTGACTTTAGAATATAAGTGCCGAGAATCTTTCTCGAATGCGTAAGAACGGCAAAGGAAGCCCGCAGGAATTTATCTATGGAAGCAGAAAAGCGAGTGAGTGACGTGTTATGGGACGAAACAGGATGGTCCGCGGTCTGCCCCGCCGTTCGGGCTTCCGCGTCAACGGTAATACCCGAAGGAGGCTTGTTCGCTTGCATCAACATCCTTGTACAGCTCACGTATCCCTCTCTGGTTTTCCAGATCGCCTGCGCCTCAGCAGGTCAGTTTCCAGTCCTCTCTCTGGCGAAGCAGCTCGGCTGCGATTCTCTGGTTCAGCGAATTCTCCAGCAGCTTGTCCACCTGGTACTCGATGTACTTGTCGCGATCGTCGGCGAGCAGCCTGGCGGCCGCTCTGTCCGCAACCGGCACGGCCTTGAGCGTACCGTCAAGGCCGAATTTGACGCTGTCGGTGTCGCAGAGCACGAGGCGCTGGTGCCGGGCGTATTCCTCGAGCGCCGTGCTGAGCGAATCGGAGAACTCGTCGACCGCAAGATCCTGCGGCTCGAAATCCGCGCGGTCCATCCGCCGGATGTTGCGAGTCAGGACTTTCTGCCGGGTTTGTGTAAACTCCATAATTCTGATCAATATCTCGGTGATCTCGTCGGTCATCAATGCCAACAGATTCATACGTCAATCCCCACAGTGCATTCGTTTTCTGTCGCGGATGCCAGGCGAGACCGGGCAAGAGCTACATCCCCGCCCGTCCGACCCGTCGTCCGCCGCCATCAACCATTCCCTGCAGATCGAAGTCATGAATCGGGCCCGACGAAAAGGAATAAGGAATGCAGAATGTATTGCAGTTCTCCCGTCCATGGTCCGACCTGCTCTGTTCTGTTGTTTTCTGTGTGGCCGCCGCCATGCCGCCGGCGACGTCACGGGTTGCGATTTTGTGCGATTACTGCGTTCGATGCAGACGATTATCACCGTTCTCGACAACACCCTGCCGCTGATCCTCTGCCCGCAGGATGTGCCTGATCTCGTTGAGGGTCTTGGTCTTGCGGAGCTGAATGATCCGCGACAGGCGCGCGAAAACGGACTCGTCGTACAGCCGGTGGCCCCCTTCGGTCCACTTCGCCTCCTGGATCAGTCCCATGATAGTGTAGTTGTGTATGGTCTGCCGCGAAAACGGTGTGTAGCTCACTAATTCGCCGATCCGGTAGAGCTTGGCCGGAACCTGCAAAACCTCTGCGCTCATGTCCGACTGAATCATCTTTCTGTCCTTTTCTCCATTCCCTTTTCTCCGGCGAGCAACCGCCTGCGGCGCTCGGCGATACATCCCAATGCGCCCCTAAAGCCCTCCGGCAGCATCCCACGCCACGAAACGAGTGGGCGGCACGCCGTGACATTTCATCACCCGGCGACAATCCACCAACACAATGAACCACTGCGATGTATCGTTATTGACTTTTCGACTGCAAAGAACGGCCCGGCCGATTTGGCCGCGGCGCAAACGTATTTTACATTTTACAAAATGTATAAACCGTCGCTTATCGGAAGTCAAACTTTTTCCTTTGATTTGGCTTTTTTTCCGAGATTTTTTTGGGGTCCAGCAGTTGCCGCGAGATTTCAACGATGGGCACCTGAAACGGACGGAAACGTTGGTTTTAGGGTGTAGTCAGGGCCGTGGCCATCAACTGGAAACCACAACGCGGAGACTATGCCGTCAAGTCTTTTGTTTGCTGGCGGTTATAAGTGCAGGAGCGTTCAATGAAGCACTACAAGCGGAAACGAACGGGGATGTTTTTGCCAAATGCGCGGCCTCAAATGACCGATACTTGTACTTAACAACAGAGTCAACAACCACGAGTTGGGACCCGCGGCATAGCCGGTTCGGGCTTCGCCCGTCCGCCTTTGGCAGATACTTGATTTACGGGCTCAAACCCGTGGGACTACGGTGGAAGACTTCAGAATGGCCGAGGCAGCGTTTTGTGCCTGGGTTGGAGGCGTGGAAGCAAAGGATGATGGGCAGGGAAGAGCAGAATGCACACAGATCAAAGGCCGGCAAAGGCAGCGGCACGTCGCTGTTGCAGCGGGTAACGCCATTGGCCCGGCAGATCAACTGCCTCGATATCCGGCGGATTGCGGATATTTGCGTGAACGTCATACCGGATATTGTGGGGGTGCGCTTCGCCTCGCTTTATGTGCTGGACGAGAGCAACAGCATTCTGCATCTGCATCGGCATAACCACCCGTTTCTGATCAACAAGATTGTCTCCCTCAACCAGCAACCGCCCTCTCCTATGGTGCTGGCGGTCAAGAGCAAGGAACTGATATTATCCGAGAACATCGACACGCACACCAAGCCGGTGATCAAGCGGTCGCAGCGCGCATTCGCGGACAATTACAAGACGCGAAATTGTGCGATCGTGCCGCTGTTGTGCCAGGAGCGCGTGGTGGGCGTGTTGAATCTGGCGGACAAGATGGACGGCGGGACATTTGAGAGCACCGAGACGATTGCGGTGATCGAGTTGTTCGGACAGCTTGTCGGGGCGTCGATCGGCAACATTCGGATGTTCGAGCGGATACAGAGACAGGCGACGACGGATGGGTTGACCGGACTGGTAAACCATCGGTGCTTCTACGAGATTCTGGAAAAAGAAATGTGGCGGTGCCGGCGACACGGCGGCACGATCTCGCTGATCATGGTTGACGTGGACAATCTGAAAAGCATCAACGACACGCACGGGCATCGGGCGGGCGACAAGGTGATTCGCGAGATAGCGCATCTAATCAGCCAGTGCATACGGCAGATCGACACGGCGGCACGGTATGGAGGCGATGAGTTCGCGGTGATTCTGCCGAGTACGTCACTGAGCGATGCAACGATTGTGGCGGAGCGCATGGTGCAAATGGTGGCACGGCATCCGGCCCGATGGAATCACGAGGGGATTCCGCTTTCGGTGAGCGTCGGTTTGTGCCAGTGCGATGCGAACAGCAGTCCGGAAGACATAACGAGTCGGTCCGACGAGGCGTTGTATACGGCCAAGCGGGCCGGCAAGAACACGCTGAAGATCTTCGAGAGCAAGTTATAACACGCGCATTCATTCCGCAATTCCGAAATCGAGTCCCTACGACTGACTCCAAAACTCATTCCAACTGCAACCGGCCGTTCTCATGGAGCTACATTTTCGCCAAAAGGGCTTATCGGCATGTCTCATATCGAGAACCAAGTAACGCACCGTGGTAGTAGCCCGCTCTACGGCCACCTCAGGGCGCTGCAAGCGGCGGTTTCATGATGATAATGGCGATGTCGCGCGTACCCCTCCGCGATTCGGCGGCTATTGCGGTTCAAACATACCGACGAATCCGCCGCCGGCACTCATTTCTACCGTTATCTCGCGGTCGGCAGCGACCGTTTGTTCGGAGCGGAACATGGCAGCGAGCCTGTTTGGAACGTCGGCCAGTTGGACGGCATCATACTTGCCATCGCCAAGGAACGACAGGTCCAGCGTGTAGCTTCGCTCGGCCCCGCCATTGATGACCCCGACAAACCAGGTTTTGCCCTTGCGTCGAGCCAGCACGGCCAGATCACCGATCTTCGAACCTTCCAAGACGCGCGTTTCGTCCCACGTGGAGGGGATAGCCCTGATTACATCGGTTGCATTGCTCTGCAGATACAGCTCGGGCCTGTCGGCGTAGTGCATGACGGGCGAGGTGTAGCAGACGGCGGTGGCAAGTTGCAGAGCCATCGTCGTGCCCTTGAGCATATCGGGATTGAACGTACAGGGTGTGAAATCGCCATGGCCGGCAATATAGCGGGTGAACGGCAGCGATGCGTAGTGTTGCGGCGACAGTTTCGACCACTTGTTGAACTCGAGACCTCTGACGCCTTCGCGCGTCATTTCATTCGGCCAGGTACGTGATTCGCCCGTCGGTTTGTTGGCGCCGTGGAAGTTGATCATCAGTTCGTGGTCGGCGGCGTCTCTGAGTACATTCGTGTAGTAGTCGATGCGTTCTTTGGACTCGGAGTCCATGAAGTCGATCTTGATGCCGGCGACTCCGGCGTCCCTGCACCTTGCGAAGAAGTCACGTCTGATCTGCGGGTCGTCGAGCCCGACCATCTCCACTCCCTCGGTTCTGCCGGTGCGCCAGCGTTTCCATACCCAGATACTCACATCCCTTTCGGCAGCGTAGCGCGTGAGCTCTTCGAGCAGGGCCCACTTGTCCCTGCCAGGCTCTTTCCAGGTAAATTCCCAGCCGGCGTCGACGAGATAGTGCTCGAAGTCGAATTCGGCGGCATGATCGACCCAGGATTTCTGGCGGTCATAGGCGACGCTGTCCCAGTTGCCGATCGTACCCGACCACCAGTGCCAGAATCCGCGGCCCGGGCGGATCCATTCGGCGTTTGCGAGTTCTACAGACGGAGGATCATTGAGGTTATGAATGATGTCGGAATTGACAAGACCGTCGAGATCAGGGGCGGCTATGATCACCCGCCACGGGGTTACAATGGTCCCCTGCAATCGCCAAGTACTATCGTCCTGGAAGGTCACGTGCAACGTTCCGCTTCCATCGGCGGCCGCGAGCAGTGTCATGCCGGAATAATCGAACAGAGCTGCTTCGCTTATTGCGGCATACCCGCCTGCCGGCAACTCGACGATAACGGGCGGCCCGGCGTGCTTGTCGGGGAGATCTTCAAGCGGGTAGCTTTGGTATTCGGCTTCGTAATTGGACGTGTTGTGCTGCATCCAAACGACGGATTCGGCGGGCAGTCGAAACGTACCGGCTTCTCCGGAAACCGTTCGCATTCCCTTACCGGGCACGATATACCTGTAGCCAAAGCCGTCGTCGAAAACGCGGATTTCGAGCGTGTACTCCATGCCGCTGGCGTCGTGATGAACGGGAATACGAAGACCCCGATACCGGTTTACGGCAGTTGAATGGACACCCCGCCATGGATACGATCCTTCGGCACGGGTACGCACAGGCGTGCCGAGGGAGACCCCCTGGCCGAGTGCAACACCATCGACCGTGATGCCGAGCGGCGACGGTTCTATCACTACCTGACCGGCCCCGATCATCTTGTATTGGAGTTGTTCGTTCGGATCTTCACTTATGAAGGCTTTGACATCGCCGCCGGGGCTTCGGACGGCATAGGGATTGCCGCCGCCACAGCCGGACAGTAACAGCCCGCAGAACAACATGTTGACAGTTACAATGAGAGTATTTCTCACGGTTCGGTCCCTTTCTGCACTAACTTACACCTTTACAAATGTCTTCTTCTTATACATCCACAGCAGGATGAGCCAAACGATAAGCAAGCCGCCAAGGGCTCTGACGAAATCGTCCCAGTTACCCATATGCTCATAGAGGGGTCCAAGGAATATGTCGGCCCATTTGCGAAAATCGAACAGGTGGGTGGCCATGTAGACGGCGATCGCATTGGAGCCGATAACAACGAAGGGAAAAGCCCACTTCTGGAGGCCAATGACGTCTATCACCAGATAGAACGCCGCCAAGAGCAGGTACGACAGGCCACCTGCGTAGAGCACAAAGGAACTCGTCCAAATGTGCTTGATGATGGGGAACCAGTAACTCCATAGAATGCCCGCACCCAGCGAACCGGCACCGAGTAGCACCAGGAAGAAGACCTTCCTGATGCGGCTGATTTCGGCGCGCAACAGTTCTCCGGCGAAAAGTCCGAGCATGACGGTGCAGGCAAAGGTGAGGCTGCTGAGTATCCAGGTATATGTAGTGCCATCCTGGAATCGGCCGAGAACCAGCTTGTCGATATAGATGGCGAGATTGCCATCCGGGGTCAGTTGGCCCGCTCCATGCCCCGGCACGGGGATGAGCATCATCAGCGCCCAGAAGAGCAGTAGCAGTGCCGCAGTTATGACGATCTGACCCCAGAGCCGGAAGTTCAGATACAGGACAGAGGCGATGAGGTAACCGGCGGCGATGGCCTGAAGGGTATTGCAGTAGATGTGCAATTCGGCGAGATCGTACTTGAGCAGGTGTCCCTGAGCGATCATACCGAGGATGAAGAGGATAACCGTACGTTTAATCAGATGCGCATAGAGCTTGAGGCGAGAATCGCCACGATCGATTCGCTTGCGGTACGAATAGGGAATGACGACGCCGACGATGAAGAGAAAGAGCGGCATAATCAGGTCTTCGAAGCGAAACCCTTCCCACTTGACATGTCGTAATTGTGTACGAATCCACTCGGTTGCAGGTGCATCGAAGATTTTGTGCAGACTGGCGAAAACGGTGCCGCCGCCGATGATCCAGAACATGTCGAAGCCGCGTAAGGCATCGACAGATACTACGCGCTTCGTCGCGTGGCTCTCTTTCAAGACATCCGACATCGTCCACTCCTTTGGTCAAACACGATTGGGCCGAGTCTCGTGATTCCGAGACAATAGGTATCGGTGCCAATAATACTGAAAATGCACGGATTTGGAAATAATTATTGGGCGAGCGGCGGCCGCGATGAAGATACCTCTGTGCAGCAATCACAGATATTGCCTCGCCAACCATCTCAAACAGCCGGCCGGAGTATCGGTGCGGTCTTTTTGCTTGACCCGTAGTCCCATGCATGTGACATTATCCTCCATTACTTGCTCTGGATTGTCAATGCTTATGAGAACTGCCGTTGGAACGGGAATACTGCGAGCATGTGTACGGCTGGTCGCGACGACCTGCATGTTGGCGCATACAGCCGGGGCGGCACAAACTGTCGACAAAGATGTCGCTGAGAGACAGTTCGACAGCGGCGATGTGAGCATCTCGGCCCGCGTACACTCGGGTGTCTACACCTATCGTATTGTTCACGATGGCTCCTCAACTCTGACGCATTTCACGGTCAGAACACCGGCGGCCTTTGCGATTATCGTGCCCGACGGGTGGGAAAAGGAAATAGCAAACGATTTCCTGCGAGCCCGACGTACGAACGAACACGCTTCTTCGCAGAAATCCGAGACGACTTTCATGGTGTACGCCATTGGGAAGGGATCGGTACTGGGCACGGTGCCGGTTCAACTGAGGTTCGCATCGGGAGAAACGGCAACGATCGAGGGTGTGTGGGGACCGGTACTCGAACAAGCATACCACACTTGGCTGGTCGTGGCGGGACTGGCACTCATTATCGCAGGGCACACGGCTTTTGTTATTCGCAGCAACCGACGGTCCGGAACGAACGATTAGTCTCTGCGAACCTGGCTTTCGCGGGGATAGTGCTCATTGATGAGCAGTGGCAGCGCTTGGGTCAGCAGCGTGGTGCAGCGTCGGGCGGCCGGTTCGGGACTTTCTCCATGCGGGTAGGCGGAACTGACCATAATCAGGCCGAAGTAGGTGTGGCGATTGCCGGGCTTGCCCATGATCCAGCGGACCTGCTCGCGGTCGTAGCGGATCAGGCCCTCCACGCAGAAGCAGTAGATGACTACTTCGTTGCGATCCGGCCACTTCAATTCGATGTAGCGAAGCGACGCGGGGTTCTGCGTGGACGGCAATCCCGGAACGCTCAACTCGATGGGTTGCATCTTGAGGATGACCGCGCCCTGCGGCGGATAGCAGACGTCCGGCGTATGGGGGACTTTGTCCTGAGGATCGCTGTAATAGCTCGCGAAAAGTTTTGCTTCGGCAAGTTCGCCCGTCGCAGATCTTCTGACGAATTGTATGAACATGTACTGATCTGTGCCGAGCTCCTCGACAGGCTGGGGAATCATCTCAGTGTTCCAACCCACAGCGAACGCAGGCAGTCGGGAGGCATCGAATTGATCGAAGGGGCGATTGATCTCGATAGGCTTCTTGGCGTAATGATCGGCGAGAGCCCGCATGCCGGGCGGAATGAACAGAGCACCCAAGGCAAGAATCAGTGCGCCGAGAACGAAGCGGAGCGAGCCAATGACAGCGGTCAAATTGCAGCGATTGAACTGACAGGTCATGTGCGGAGCTCCTGCGCGGCGGCTGGTTCAGCAGCGTCGTCTTCGACGAACAGGTTGAGGCGGGCCGAGCAGACCAGTGCGAATATGCCCCAGGCGAGGAACAATGAGGTTACCGTCGCGATATCTCGGGGCAGCGGACTGGTGGGAGAGAAATGTCCGTAGACGGTTATCAGCGCCCAACACAGAAAGCGGAGGAAATTGCACAGCAGGAGAAGCGGCAAGGCGAGTATTGCCACGAAGAGCACACGCGAGCGGCTTCGGATACGAGAAAAGAGGACAAACGCGCCGATCAGAGCGTATGCGAACAGCAGGCGTGCGGCCCTGTTAGCTTCGCCCATGCCGACGACTCCGGAGCGGCCGTTGCGGGTAAAGACGAGGTCGCCGCCGTCGACGGAGGCATCGAGGCCGGGGGTTGCGTCGAGTGTGGCGGCCGTCGCCCGGAGTGTGTATGTGTTCGGACGCAGGATGAGTGACGCGTAAAGGCGGCTGCCGATCGGAAAAGCGAGAAAGAGAATAAATATCAGCGGCAGCGACAATGCAAGGACCCGCCAGCCACAGGCCAGCAATACGATGCCTGCGACGACAGGGATGATTGCGATGAAGTGGGCGTATCCATAGGGGAAAGGCCAGTACGCCAGAGCGTGCAATACCAGACCAAGCAGCATCAGGGCGATGCCCCACATGGAACCGGCGGTGATGTTAGCGGCAAGCGGGCGGCGTCTGAGGTAGAACAGGGCCAGAACGGCGAAAGGCGCGATAACCAGATGAGCGGTATCACTGGAGCGGCCCGCAGCGGCGATCATTGTACGGAACTGCGGGCGAAAGAGCCACAGAGACAGTAGCAGCAGCGCACTGAGCCGCACGATAGCGATCAGCGGTTCGGCTGTTGTCGATTGCGTTCTCTCCGGCATGTGCTGTTCGGCTTCCACTTATGATCGGCTCCATCGCATTTCATCTGCCGCCTGTACCAAGGGCAGGGCATGGTGCGCAACAGATGATTACTTTCCTTCGGTATCGTATCGTCTTTCTCCCCGACAGATGGCAAGTCGATTCTCTTGCTCGATTCGGCTGCGGTCAGCATACGTCTGCTGACGACGGAGATCTGTCGGACAGGGTTCGAAACCGGCCATATCCGCCCGCGGCCGCCGCTGGAGCATATCACGACCGGCGGTGATGATAGCCAGCGCTTCGACATATCGCGGGTCGTTCCTGTTATCGAACTGCCGGAGACATGGGCTCGTGGCCGGGCGGTCGAAAGTCACCTGGGGGCCTTTGCTGGCGTTGTGCGAAGCGAGTTTGCCGAACGGAACTCCCGTCAGTTGCGACAAGCGCTTGATTTGATCGTTGTTCAGGGGCGAGCGGCCGGTCAGATTTGCGGGATAGGCGGTGTCATATCGCGGGTAGTACGGGCCGTTGATGTCGATCCAGGTGACTACACGTTCGAATTCGTCGACGGTCATGGTGCCTTTTTCGAGGTACGGACGAAGTGCATCGACCAGCTTGCTGGCGTGGGAACCCCATGAGTAGGGTTGCTGGATATCCGAGGGCCCTGCTCCTATCGAAGCGATGTACTTCTTGCGCCACAACTCATTGTAGGAGACGTTGAACGTGTTGGTTCGGTCGCCTGCGAAGAGCAGTTTCTTCGCACCTTTGTCGCCGAAGTCGTGGCAGCGGAGGCAATGCTTGTCGAAGACGGGCTGGACTTCTTCCATGTAACTGAACAGGCGGGGCTCGCCCTTCCATCCGTTGAGCCTGCTGGGCCGCCGGCGGAGCGCGAGCGGCATTTTGTCCGGGGCGCCGAGAGGAGCGGATCGACGGGGCTCGTGACAACCCGTGCAGCCGGTGACTTCGCCCGGCTGAACGATGGTGCCGCTGCGCATGGACTGGATCATCATCTTTTGTTCATCGAGGAGCTGGAAGTAGACGAATGTATCGGAAGGGACCTCGAACGAGGCCGAACCGTCCTGCTCGACCGGGACGGTGCCGAGGATGCGTTTGTTCTCGAAGCCGTGCCAGTTCATTGCGGGGCAGTGCACGCCCTGGCCGCCCCACTGCGTGTGCGTCCAGAAGCGTTTTTCCGGGGACTCGACGACCCTGAGGTATTTCACGGCCCCGGGCTTGACACCTTGCATGTGTGTGCCTTCGTAGACGTTGAGTACGTACAGATGGCCGGGCTCCCGCTCGAAATGGCGGCGTTCGGGAATGACGGGCGGCACGGGTCGCGGGGCCAGCGGCATCGGGTCGTAGCAGCCCAGCGGATCGACATGAAGGCATATTTCGTTGCCGAATACATCGAGCAGGTATATTCCCATCTGTTCGCCGGTACCGGTCATGCGGGAGCAGAGGAAATACTTGTCGCTGAGGGGCCAGGGGTCTTCGTACTTCGGGTGCACGCGTTTGAATTTATCGAAACCATACGCGTTGGATCGCGGACCTTTTTCACGGACGAGGTCGCGGGCGTTTGCAGGCCACGTGCGAACGACGGGCGAAGGGCCTTCGAGGCCCAGGCGGCGGTCGATAATCGCCAGGGCGCCCCAGGGACGATCATGGCACGATCCGAAGATGCAGACAGCGCGGTGTCCGCCCGGGACGACTCGTGCGTCGATGACGCCGCCGGGCGACCAGGTGTTGTTGCCCCAGTAGAGAGCGTGGTTGGTGCCGTCGGGGTTGACGGTCCAGAGGCTCTGGGCGTCGCCGAAGTTGCGATCGACGTACTCCCAGCGGTCGTAGAGGATTCGGCCGTCGGGGGTAACGGCGCCGTGGCCTTCATGGAGGGTGCTCTTGCCGATCTGGTGGATATTGGCCCCGTCGGCATCCATACGGAAGAGGTTGCCCATGATGTGGCGGTTGCACATGCAGTACTTTGGCTCGCGGGTCGAGGAAAAGACGATTTTGCCGTCGGGAAGATATGCGGGGTCGAAGTCGGCGACGCCGGGAGCGGAGGTCAGTTGCGTAAGATTGGAGCCGTCGGCGTCGATCTCGTAGATGTGGTAGTCATCGTGTATGTCACGACGCATAGCGAAGAGGATCCTTGCGCCGCCGTAATGAACATCAGGGTCGCGGAGGAGGCCATCTTCCAACTTTAGCAGCGTTCGGATGCGGCCGCCGGTGGCGAGATCGATGGTCTTGAGGGCGCCCGGGCCGTGGAACTTGCTTGTATTGATTTCGCCGGTCTTGAAGATCGTGGCGGTATTGTGGTGGTCGGAGGGATACTGCCTGCGGGCGACAAAGAGTATGGGATGACCGCTTACGAGCGGATTGGCAACCAGAGCCGTACGGCAGAGCGTATTCAATTCGGCCAGCAGCGCGGGTGCCCGATCGGGCGAGGCGGATTTGGCTCTGGCTTCAATATCGTTGAGTTGGGCGAGGAACTCGGAGCCGCCAGGGTATTGGTCATCGAAGGTGCGAATCAGATCGGTGATGGCAGCCCGCAGGGAAGCGCCGGTCGCGGCCAACCGCCCAATATCGGCCGGTCGCACGTCGGCAGATTCTTCAGCGGCGATGGCTGTTGCGGCGACAATGAGAGTACAGCAGAGCAGGATGGTTGTCTTTCTGAGGTGTGGCATCGTTCCAGATCACTACGAAAGCTTCGACCAGATGGGCACAAGTCGAAACAAATTGAGATTCATACGGATTCCATAGTCTTGCGGGACGGATTTTAAGTGGTAATGAGTCCCAAGTAAACCGGAAAATCCACTGATGACGGCAATGAACCCGACACGTCGGATGCACTTGCTACAAACCTGCCGGCGGATTGCACAACATGATCGACTCCCCCGGCGACCGGGATCATTTCATTTTCACATCGAGTACATCCGATGAACGGTCAAGCAGGAATCCGCTTCGGATACGGCCCGGACGTCTGCATCTGAGTTCGCGGCGAGGGAAAGGCGTACAGGGCAAGCGCATATCCCAGCACTGGTATCCTCCGTCTGCGGGAATATATACGGTCAATCCCGATTCGGTGACGAACGGCTCAGCCGGAACAGCCGGGGTGGGATGCAGCCATCCATCCGGGGGCGGCATGACCAGGAACTTCTTGTTATTGGCCAGAGCCAGCACGATACGGCCCCAGAACAGGATCGCGGACAGGTTACCGCCGCAGGGACGTCGGTGTACACGATACAGACAAGCCACCATAGTGCATGCGAGAATCCAGAACAGGAAATAGCCGAATCGTGGAGAAGGCGCCGTAACCAGCCAGGCAAATAGAGCAATCAGAGTGGGCACAAGAAGCAGCCATCCGGCATTCGGTGCGTTTGATGATGAGCGGCCCCTCCGGTGAATGGCAAAAGAGCGCACAGAGTCGAGAGTATGACAATAACCACAGGCACAATAACATCACGCCTTGTGTGGGTGACCCAGGCGCCAAGCCAATGCAGGTCGGAAGTGTCTCGAGTGCGGAAGGAGTGGTAGTGGATGTTGTTCACATGCCGCTGGACGATATCGTCGGGCATCGCCCACGATACGTCAATAGCTGCTGCATCGCTCGGATAGAAGGGTCTGCCGCTGAGCAGCACTCCCCTGAGAGCCCAGGGCAACAACAGCAGGACCATCACCAGGCCGGCGCGCATCGGAACGGAACCGGCCCATTGTTGGCGCCTCATTGTTCGCACAAGCCACACAACGAGAAGTAGTGTGATGCAGGCGGCAGAGAAGAACACCAGACTGATCTTGATGCAGATTCCAGCAGCAAGAACCGCGGTGATGAATATGACGTCCAGGGCCTGCTCCGCCACAGGTCTGTGGCGGCGGGACAAGAACACGTACGCACGTGAAGCCCCGACAAATGCCAGAACGGCAACAGCAAGATCAGAATTATGACTGGATATCCAGTCGTGGCCGGCAGTCAGCAGAAGCGGTGTGAGGAGAAGGAAGTCGAACACGCAGGCTGATGTGTGTTGCGGCTTGCGCATCAATCTCCAGCCGGCGAGTATGACCTGGAATGCAAGCACGACGAGCAGCAGACCGTTTGCAAGATGGCCGGACCGGCCGTACCACCAGCCGATCTCCAGCATTGCGGCATACAGGAAGCTTGCGCCGTTCATTGCCAGGAGATGGTGCAGATTGCCGAGCCCGATGATGATGGGATAATCGGTGTTCCATCGTATGGCATTGAGGTGATACAGACCTGTGTCGACATTGTCGCAGGGTCCGGCCGATCTATTTGCCAACCACAAGGTGCAAAGAACCAAAACCGCAAACAGGCAGCGCTTTTCGGCCAACGCGCCCCGCAGCCAACTGCCCAAGGCTTTGCGATTCCACAGCAGGCCGGTTATGCCGGTCAGGGAAACCAATGCGAAAGCCCATACGTTAACAGGCATGACGAGGTGCCACAACTGGAGGAAGATGATTACTCCGGCGAACCCCATCCAGAACGCCATGAGCCCGCGGTCGGCATTGAACGTGCGCAGCGGTGCGATCCTTTGGCCGAGCAGTCCGACACCAACAAATACAGCGAACACATACGCCCATGTCGCCATCGGATTGCTGCACCGATGGCAAGAATGAAAGTACTCGTATTGAGTTGGCACTCCTCACAGTCATGTGCCCCTGGTCGCCACGTCCATCAGCCCTTCTGACGGGCTTATGCATACGACGGATACTATACCACGAGTGCGGGGCGAGTAAAGTGGGACGACGAGTTGGCCGCGCATCACCATGAACACGTATGCATCCTACTGCAAGCAATGCACCGATGGACGCGCACGAAAATCTCGCACACGTACGGCCGGATCGCGGCGTGCATATCTTCCGCTCTGTGAAGCCTCATTCGGCCGGATATCACTTGCCGATACAGTAGAGGTTGTCGGCGGTGCGTATGAAAAGGCGGCCGTTAGCAATGGCGGTGGAGGACTGGATGGGGCGCTCGTCGTATTTCGTTTCGAAGAGAACCTGCATCCGGTCGCCTCCGGCTTTGAGGACGACGACTTCGCCGGTTTCGTTGATGCAGTAGAGCTTGCCCGCTCCGGCGGTGAGGGAGGCCCGCCATGGACCGCGGCCACCGATCCTGCCCTGCCAGAACTTCCCGCCTGTTTCAGGATCGAGGCACGTTACCACTTTACCGCGGCGGATGCCGTCGAGAACGTAGAGCCTGCCCTGATAAAACAGCGGCGTGCTGCAGTCGGGAGCGGCTTCGTCGAATTCCCACACAATGCGAGCGGCCTCGCCATCGCGAGCGGGCGGTTTGAGGGCGAACAGCGGGTTGTGCTTGTGGCGGGATCCGAAGATCAGGCCTTTACCCGTGACCAGCGACGGGATTACACGGGTGTCGCGGACTTTGTCGTGCCAGTACTCGTATCGCCATAGTTCGGCGCCGGTGGCGGGGTCGTAGGCGGTGACGAAGTCGGCGCCGGTGTTTAGCAGGATGGTCCGTCCGTTGTGCGTGAAGGGAATAGTCGTACCGTACGCTTCCATGCCTTCGTCGAAGGCGTTGGTCTTTCGGGTCTGCTTCCAGATCGTGTTTCCCGTGCGGGGGTCGAGGGCCATGATGAACGAATCGAGTGGATCGTCGGCCTCGGGCGGACGGTAGGGGTGGTCGCGTCTGATCACGACGACGTAGAGTCTGCCTTCGTAAAGCAGCGGGCTGTTGCTGTAGCCGAACTGCAGGGCGAGGTTGCCGAATTCCTTCTCGATATCCCGCGACCAGAGCCTGCGGCCCTGGACGTTATATGCGACGAGCGTACCGTCGCCGTACAGAAAGAACACATTTTCGCCGTCTGTGGCCGGAGACGGCGAAGCGAGGTTGTTGCGGGGATAACGACGGGGATCGGCACCGACGTCCTTCTGCCAGAGGACTTTTCCTGTTTTTTCGTCGAGGCATATTGCCACGAAATCATTGGTGCCGTCGACCATGGAACTGACGAAGACGCGGCCGTCGGCGATGACGGGCGTTGCGCCGCTCGGGCCGGGCAGAGGGGCGACCCATGCGACGTTCTTCGTTTGACCCCAGGATGCGGGCAGTTCGACCTCATCGGTGGAGCCATTGAAGAAGGGACCGCGCCACTGGGGCCAGTCGGTGGCGAAAGCGGAAGTGCTTATGAGTATGACTGCGGCTGCGATGGTCCGTGCAAACGAGCGGCGTTCGATCATGTAGCGTTCTCCTGGATGTTGCGTCATTGTATTCGATCGTCCAGCGACATATATCATACCCGAAAATGCACGAGAAGTTTACCTCTTCGGCAAATTTGCAGGCGCATCGAACGACGGAGAGCCAATCCGGTAATCGTGCGGATTGGGTGACCACCAATTCGGGATGAGCACACACTACTGCAGGAAAATCGGAAATCGGGCTGCGCCGAGAAGAATGCCTGCATGGCAGACCCTCGCTTCGGGTCGTTACCGTGTCCTGAAACTGGGCAAAGAATCGCATAGGCCTTGTTAGCGCTCCGCGCTTTTTGGAAAGCGAGGTCCTGACTCCGTACCATCGCTCCCATCTCGCACAGATAGGTGTTTTTCGGAGCTCAGCGGCACATTTACCCCGACAATTGGCGGCTGATAATCGGCTTTTTCCAATATGAGGGATTCCGTTTGTATAGAAGTGATTCGCTTGACTGGGCTTGTGTCGTTGCGA
>CAZGMJ010000085.1:0-17575 GCA_964526785.1 uncultured Pirellulales bacterium | reverse complement strand
CAGGTGCTGCCGCTCAGCGCCCGGGCCTTGATGTGCGTGCTCTTGTCCAGCGTAATCGGACCGGTATAGCGAATGGCGTTGGGTGTGACCGTACTGGGATTGCCCGTACTCTCGGTGGTCGCCAGGGTTGCCGAAATCAACAGATCGGAACTGCTGGTGGACTGATTCAGTGCGTGGATGGCCAGAATATTGCCGCCGGCCTGCAGCGCGCTGCGATGGGCGGTAATGTCGAAGTCCGCCAGATTCACGGCGTCGGAATCGCTGTGGCTGCCCGAGGCCTCGGAGTTCCAGGACAGGGAACTCGGGGCGTTGGCTCGGGCGACTTCCGTGCCGTTGATATAGGCGACGAAGCCGTCGTCGTAGCGGATCCTGAGGATCAGCGAGTTGAGATCGGCCGGGTCGTTTTGCAGGTTGAAGGGGATCCGGATATAGCAGGTGGCGTTGCGGCTGTACATGGCCGATTCGACGTCGATATCGATATAGCTCTGATAGCCGCTGGAGCGTTCGTAGCCGATGCCGCCGGTCCCGGCGGTCCAGCCGCTGTCGTCGAACGCGCTGCCGCCGCGCCAGGCCTCGCCAACCGGTGCGGTCGGGACCATCGCCCGCTTGGAGGCGGTCTCCGGCACCAGCGTGATCAGTTGGCTCGAGCCCGACCCGGCGCCGATGGGCCTCGGATCGCTGCCGTCGAGCGTGTACCAGATGGTCCCCGCTGCCGCGGCCATCGACAGCACGTCGCCGGCATCGACGTGCCCGCCGTGCTGCGAACCGCCGTTGATCTGCAGAACCGGCGGATCGATCTCAGGGTAGAGACCTTCCGAACGCAGCAGGTTGATCAGGGCGTACGAATTGCTGGTGTCGTGAATGGCTGGAATGTAGTTGTTGATAATGTTGTTCCGCTCGATCAGCCAGGAGTCTTCCCGGGTGAAGTAGTAATCCGGTCCATGCGGCGCCGGCGGATAGTGGGGATCGGCGACGTCGTCTGGCGGACTGGGCTGGTCTATCCTGTTGCCATATGGAGTGCTCATCTGCACGTCTCCCCACCGTGCGGACTCAGCTACGATGGCCCGGTCTATGTCGGCGGCGATGTTGAAATAACGCATCCGGGAGTTCTCCATCGCCAGGGCCCCGTCGCCGAAGCAATGCTTGAACACGCGGTCGGCAAAGAGCATACGGAATTCATCGCTCCTTCGCAGCTTCTGAAAGACGGCGCCGACGCCTCCGCTGGAATCTATGCGCGAGGCCGCCCGGCCGTGGTAATCCAGCACGATCTCCTGGTCCCAGACGAAGAACCGGAATGTGCCGTCGCCGCTTAACGCGTTGGCGGCGGCGTAGCCGTTGTGGTGGGGCCAGTCTTCGGCATCCGCGTAGAGGTGTAGCAGCACGTAGTCCGCGAAATTCTCGACGTCGAGATATTCCTGAATATGAAGATAGCCAGCGAGGCTGGACGGGTCCACGGACATCATCGCCCCCCATCGCGAACCCGGACTGGAGAAATCCTCGTTCACTTCATAGTGCTCGGCCCGGCCGCCGAGATGATCGGCGAAGAAATCCCCCTTGAGGCGTTCGGTGAGGTTGTGCAGGCCGAAATACAGGCCGTTCACATAGAGGTGGACGAAATTGCCGTGACTGGAAGGCTGACCCATTGCGCTGAGACTGTCCTTCATCCATACGTCACGAAGGTACTGCGAATCATTGGGGCGGTATCGCGACGGAGCCCAGGATACGAGACCCCACGAATCGGTGAAGCAGGCGCGCAGCACCAGTTGATTGAACTGCTCGACGGGAGAATCGGGAAACAACGGATAGCGGAGTTTGGGTGGTCCGTACAGCGAGGTGAACGTCAATCGCAACGAATGCTTCTGCATGCGCCACGGGCGGCGGCTGGAATTGCCGTGGATTTCGATCTTGCAGCCGTGCTGAAACCCCTCGCGGCCTGTGGGCAGAATGTACTCGATCGAGCATTTCCGCTCGGTCCGGCTCTTCGGATTCGCATATATGCCGGAGGCATCACTGATGAAGTCTTCGGGGTCCATGGCGATCGACATGGTGGGAATATCGAGCAGCGCGTCGGAGATGGAAAAGCCCGGCAGCACATTATCAACGACGCGCGGGTCCATTTCGTAGTCGGCCGGGACGAGCCCGCCGACCTCGGAATCATGGCCCCAGTGATCCGGCCAACCGGTCGGCTGCGCCGGTTGCCGCGCGACATCCTTCGGGAATATATACGTATGGGTAGTGACATTGCTCGCCCGACGGCCCGGCGCGACGGCGACGGACCGTATCTGCGTTGTCCCGGTCACGACGATGGGCGCCCCCGGTGCATAGAGCATGCCGTGTTGTTCGGTCGGTTCGGATCCATCGACCGTGTATCGAATCACCGCGCCAGGCGTATCGCAGGCAATGTACAATTCGAAAGGTTCGTCATAGAATCCCCGCTCGCGGTTGTGCACGGTTTGCTCGGTGAAGCCGGTGAAGGCCTGGGTGTTCGCCGCTCCCGGGGTCGGTTCGGCGAAATAGAAGACCAGCGTGTGCCAGAGGCCGTAGGATATGTCCGTTTGCTGAGGCGGGAAAGACGGTGCATACTCATGTGCAATCCGTCCGCCGGGGCGGACCAGGCCAAGATATTCACCCTCTCTGTCGAGGGCGAAAGTCGTGTGCAGATACCCCTTACTATCCACGTAGTCATTGCCGGCCCGGTCGGATGCGAAAACGACCAGGTATCCGTCTGCCGGCAGGATCGTACCGTCAGGAAAAGCCCATTTGCGGAGATTCTCGCGGTCGTCCGTCAGATACCAGCCATCGAGGGACACGGGTTTCGCGTCGGGATTATGCAGTTCAATCCAGTCCGACGAATCGCCGTTTCCATCGATCAGGCTGTTGCTGTTTGCCGCCACGAACTCGCTGATGACCACAGTGCCTGCCTCCGCCAGCCAATTCGAAGCAAGCATGGCCCAGTCATCGAAATTGATGCTCCCGTCGTCGTCCTGATCGGCACATGGTCCGACCGCGGGGCATGCGGGAGCATCGAGCCATTGTTCGGCAAGCAGTCTCACATCTTCATAGTCCACGACGCCGCTGGCGTCAATATCTCCTGTGATGGGTTCGGTCGCCACCAGCGTCACGTTGTACCGGCCGGTCTTTCCCTCCTCGGGCGCTGTACCCAACGGGCCGTCCGAAACCTCCAGCAGCAGTTCATACGTTCCGACGCGCGGGCATATGACGAGGATGTCCTCGACATCAGCGGTTGGAGGTTCCCACTGCACCGGCGCCGGTCCGCTGATCTGCGACCATGCATATTCGAGCGCATAAGGCGTACCTTCCTGAAATGCGTCCGGGTCGCAGCCTTCGACATAGGGCCTTCCGTCATCTCCAACGGTTACGTTGACGGCGGTGGACTGATCGACGGACGTTACCAGCGTATCAGGCCCTTCAATGAAGGGCGGGACATTGTGGCAAGGGTTTTGTGATTCCAGCGTAAACGCATTCATCACAAAGAAGGCGACATTGACCGGCGTGCCCTGCGAGGCCACATCGAAAACCAGCGTAACATCGGAGCCGTCTGAGACGATCTCCGTGGAGAACGACGTTGCACTCACAACTGAAGTGATCCCGTCATTCTGAGTGGAAGATATATCGACATCGCGTGTCGTTGCCGAGCCGACCGCGTCATTTACGGTCACATTGAACAGGCCCGTCTGGTCTTCGGGATCATGGTGGTACGATCGCCATGCATACACGCCGGGCGGCAACCCGCTGAGCGTCAGGGTCATGGGATTGCCCGCGACCCGTCCATCGGTTCCTATCCAGTCTCGCAGCAGATCGGGCGTGTCGGTACCGTCGTTTCCTCCGCGGTCGATCATCTGCATTGCACTCGATGCCGCACCGGGCACCCAGTCCGGGGTGATTGTGATTACGGCGCCGAAGGCGTCGCAGGTCTGGGATGTGAACGTGGCGGGGTTTTCATGGGCCGCGAAATATCCCTCGTAGCCCTCCTGCACGCGGCCGCCCGACGGCGTGAAGTCTACCTTCAGACCGGCAGCCGTCCCGACGGCAGACCACAACCAGCAGAACACACAACAGACAACGAATCGCATCTTCATATTCTTCTTCCAAAACGACCAGACAAGGCGGTGCAGTCTTTCCGGCGAATCATCTCATCGCCACTGCACTACAGTCCCTGCTTTCTATCATATCTTCGGCCGGGGCATCGGGCAACATGTTGCTCCCGAGGCGTCGTCGCGCCGGTGCACCGGAGATCCCGGGGCCGGCGCGTCCGGCAGAATACCGCAGCGGTACAGCCATCGCCAGAAGTTCGTCCATGATGCGGGGGCCGCCGGCTAACAACAGAGGGGGCCCACAATTGCGAGCCCCCTCCAATATCTTCTATTGACAGACCGCCGTCAGAATCATTTGCCGATCACATGCGGCTACGGCCAGAGTTGCTCGTCAAGCCAGTTTCCTGCCAGCACTGCGAAATCCCTGAAATCGACCATGCCATTGGCATCGAGGTCGGCCGGGGCGCTGAATGTTTCCGTCCTGCCCGCCAACCCGGCTACTTCCGCATAGGAAAGCGCCCTGCTGTACAGGCGAACATCATCCATCATACCCGGGAAGTATCGGCCGAGCGTGGCATCGTTGTGTTTGAGGAGACTCATGGCTATATACTGCAAAGGCTCGCCGAATTCCGTGTCGTCTTCTCCTTCGTCCACAAGCGCGCCATTGACATAGCCGGCTGTGGTAGTCGCAGATTTGACCATCGCCGCATGGTGCCAGGCTCCGTCGTCGTACGAAACGGATGTTGCGATATTCGTACCGCCTCCGGTGCCGAGCGGGGCACGGTGGAGAAAACGCAGGGTCCCGTTGGTCTGAATCTCGATGAGAATACCGTGCGCACCGGCGTCGTTGTACACGGAGAACAAATCGTGTTGGCCTGGACCGCCGGCCGACCGGAACCACAATGAAACCGAATACACCGGCAGGTCGAAGGAACCTTCAACGAGCGCGTAATCGTTCTGTCCGTCAAAGACGATCGCCTGACCCGTCATGCCCATCGTGTAGGTCGGGCCTCCGGTGGTTTGCGCGTGGTTGGTTCCGACGCTATCATCGGCGTTGCCGTCGAACTGCCATTGCGAGAGCAGGCCCGAGGCCGAAGGAGCCTGCGGTGTGACAAGCAGTCCGGCGGCGAGCCATTGATCCGCGAGTGCATCAACATCAGCGAGATCGACAACACAGTTGTTGTCCAGATCGCCTGTCGTACTGACGAGTGAAGGTTGGCAAATGGACGGATAGAGACGGATATCATCGAAGTAGATTACGCCCGAACCGCCCATGCCTGCGGCCGGCCTGAATCCGATGGTTATTTCCGTGATGTTGGACAGGTCAACGCCGTCAAATTCAGCAAGGTCGATATTCCATTGCTTCCAGGCGCTTCGCGTAAGGTCGTACGGCTCGCCGTCATAAGGCACTTCGGCGCCGTTGAGCTTGACGTACATCTGCTCTGTTGCGGTGCTGTTGGGATCGCCACGGAACCAGAGGGAGAGTACCTTGATTCCGTTCGTCGTCCAGTCGGGGCCCGCCGGCAGCTCGGCGATGTTCGCCGTTGCCTCAGAAGATGCTGCAACGGTATTGTCGTAGTAGAAGGGCATGGACTTGCTGCCTCCGTGGACAATAACGAGTTCAACGTAATTTTCGCCCGGGTCAACGGATGGGCCGAGGTCGTGACCGATCTGCGAGCCGTTGGCGGGGTTTCCGAAGCCGTCGATCCATGTTTCCCATACCGTATCGGGCGTGAAGTTGTTGTAATCCTCGATATCATCGACGACCAGGAACGGTTGCGTATCGAAAGACCAGATTTCGCCTTCCCAGACATTCGGCGTAGCCAGTTGGTTGACTGCGTTAAGCTTCCAGTAGTAGGTCTGGCCGAGTTCCAGCTCGCCGGTATCGTATGAACCGCCCAACGGAATGCTTACGGGAGCAACGGTCTCGTTGGCAACGGCGTTTCTGTCACTGCTGATGTATAGATCGTGTGAATTGGCTCCCCGGCCCGCTCTCCAGTCGAGCGTAACGTTGTCGACCGGCTGATCGGTTGCTGCGGGGGCCGGATCAGGTTCTCTGGCCCAGACGGGCAGATAGAGGAACCTGACTTCGCTGAGGCCGTATTGATTCAGGATATCCTTGAAATTGCTGTTGGCATTGATGCGGACATACTTCGCGGCGACGCCGGCCAGATCGACCGTCGTGTTGAAAGTATAGGCGTTCGTGGTGGGAACCGGGGCCTGGTCGAATACGTAATCGCCCGCGCTGATCCACGTTTGGCCGTCAACGGAGTATTCTATGGTTGCTTCTTCGATTCCAACTCCGATAGCGCCCTCGATACCGCCGTTGTAGTTCCATACCCGCAGTTGGTGCAGCGGGTAGACCTTATCGAATTCATAGCGGATCCAGGCGTCGTTTGCGTCGTCGGGGTCGCTGAGCCACGCGTCTGCGTCGGCCGTGGAATGCTGATCGTCGGAATCGAGTCCGGAGCCGTTGATTGTGGCGGCGGGACTCGTGCCTCCATATGTGCTCGATGCGGTCGCTGTAATGGAGTCTGTGGGAATTGCAAGCCCCTCCGGCTCGACCGTGAAGCTCCACACGGCACCCGGCATGAAGGGACCGCCCGGCGTGCTTGCCTGGTCGACCCGCCAGAAATACTCCTTGCCGAACTGGAGCGCAAAGGGCAGGGCTGCGGCGTCGAATACGGGATCGCTCAGGACAGCGACCTCCGCAGAGGCCAGGCCGTCATTGACAGCATCGAAATCTTCGCTGAACAGGAGTTTGTGCCCGTTGACCGCGGCGGTACCGTCGGCCGGCATCCAACTAAGTACTACCGACCTCTCCACGTCGGTGTCTCCGTTGCCTGGATTCGGGCCGAAGGCCTGGTCGGCGCTTACGGCCTCCAACTCGAACCCGTTCATGCCCCATATCTGGCGGTGCACACCTGCCGCGTCGGCGTACGGTGCGAAACGCAGCACGACGTCATCGGTGCCGTTTGCGTTGAAAGACGCGCTATACGTCGAAGAAAGTGAATATGCGTCAGGTCCGGTTTCCGTTGCTCCGGAATCGGGCTGGCCGCCCGGCGTGCTGTCCGTCATCACACCGTCGGGGAGTTGAACGAAGTTTGCGCCACCATCCACTGAAATCCAGACTGCAAATGGGCCGTGGCAATGCTCGGTGTCGTGGTGGAACGACGTCCACTCGTAAGCGCCGGCGGTCAATCCGCCGAGTGTGATCGTCAGGTAGGTGGGCGTGCCTGTCGAGCCGTCCCAGTTGCCGTTGCCGCCGTTGGCGGTGCGTGTGTCGATGCCGATCCAGTCGGTGACCAGATTCAGATCGCCTGCTCCATCATTCCAGTTGCCGTCATTGCCGGGGGCACGGTCGATACATTGTTGAACGCGGTTGTCCGCGGTGTTCGGCCAGGCGGGCGTCACCGTGATTCCGCCGTAGTCGGCAGTGCTGAACTCGGCGGCCGCTTCATGGTTCGCGTGGTAGGACGACCAGTCCGCTTGATTGTGGTTGGCTGCGGAGGCGCCGGGATCGCCGGCGGTACTTGAATCGCCTCCGTCGTCCTGATTTGAATTGAAGTCCACCTGTAAGATGACGGCTGCCGAGATGGGACTTGCCATCATAGCGACCACTACCAGTAACAATATCCTTCGGAGCATCTCATTGTCCTCCCGTTCTGAATTGTGAAACACGAACGTTTCTGCGAGGCCTTAGTGCCTCCACGGCCCGGGTAATTCCCGAGCGGCAATTCGCATTGCCATGAGTCCTTTCATTAGAAAAAAGGGTGAAGCCTGTCAGACGTTATGCTGCGTCGTTTGCTTCACCCTCTATCATACTCGAAAACGTCCAGAGAAACTGATTGTTTGTCTGCCTGCATATTCTGCGCAAGACCCACGTTCGCAACGATAATACGCGTTGCGTTTCGAACCTACTCGGACAACAGCCGATATTCGGTTCAGTCAATTCTGATTCAGGCCCATGTTATGAGCGACGACGTCTGAGAAGCAGTCCGCCGATACCCAGCAAAGCAATGGTTGCGGGCTCGGGAACGATCTCGAAGCCGTTCATGCCCCAGATCTGGCGGTGAACGCCGGCCGGATCCGAATATGGTGCGAAACGCAGGACTACGTCATCTGCACCATTCGCAGTGAACGGCGCCTGATAGGTCGAGTCAAGCGTGTACGCATCCGGACCATGCACAAGTACATCCGATGGGGGCACTCCACCTTCACTACCGTTGGTCATCAGACCGTCAGCGAGTTGCGTGAAGCTTGCGCCGCCATCTGTAGAAAGCCAGACTGCGAATGGTCCCCAGACCTTTTCCGTATCATGGTGGAATGACGTCCAGCCATAGTCTCCTGCGGCCAATCCACCGATCGCAAGTGTCATATAGGTGGGTGTGCCCGTCGTGCCATCCCAGTCGCCGTTGCCACCGTTGCTGGTGCGCGTGTCTATGCCGATGAAATCGGTGATCAGATCAAGATCTCCTGCGGCATTATCCCAACTGGCGTCCCAATCCGCGGTGCGGTCAATCGACTGCTGAACGCGATTATCCGTGGTGTTCGGCCAGGCGGGAGTTACCGTTATTCCGCCGTAGTTGGCGGTTCCGAATTCCTCGGGAACCTCATGATTGGCGTGATAGGAAGACCAGCCCGGCTGATTGTGCAAGGCTTCGGAGAGGTTCGGCGCACCGGCAAGCGCCGAGTCACCACCGTCGTCCTGATTGGAATTGAAATCCACGCTCAAGATGGCGGCCGAAGCAGAGCCGGCCGTGAGAACCAGGGTTGCGGCAACCACATACATCATTACATTCTTCATCAAACACTCCTCCAGACAAGAAAAAACGATTGCTATAGCCACAGAAGCCGACGTCTCGGCCGACTTGCATGTCCTGTTTTACTCGTGTACTGTTAAGAACGCCGACGTCTTCTCAGCGCGGCCGCACCAAGTCCGAGCAGAGCGATCGTTGCGGGTTCCGGGACGACTTCAAAGCCGTTCATTACAAAGAACCTCTCAGCGACGGGAGCGTCGGGTGCAAAGATCACACTGAATGTGAGGCTGATGTCGGAGCCGTCGCTCGTCAGCGCCGTATTGAATTTCGTGACATCCGCAAGGTTGACGATACCGCCGTTTCTGCCGTCGGTGATGTCAAATCCCGTATAGGTTCTTTCGCCGAGAGCGTCCACAACGAGAACGTCGAATACGCCAGTCTGGTCTTCCGGATCGTGGTGATAGGACAGCCAGGAGTAATCTCCGGCGGGCAGGCCGCTGAGTGTGACCGTCAGGGGGTCACCGTATGATCGCCCGTCCGTTCCCGTCCAATCCCGAAGCAGGTCCGGCGTGTCGCTTCCGTCGTTTCCACCGCGATCGATCATCTGCATGGATCGCCATTGCGGCAGAACGGGGTTCCAACTGAGCGAGACCGTGACTGTCGTATCGAATGCGCCAAACTCCCGCGGGGTGTAGAGATCCAAAGCGTCTTCATGAATGGCGGAGAACGCCTGGAACCCCTCCTGTACCGCCTGGTCCGGTCTGCCGAAGTCGATCAACAACGCGCCTGACGTATTGGGTACGGCGCAGAACAAGATCAGCGCGCCGAGCAAAAAGATACATTTTCTCATCGTCCCTTCTCCAAAACTAGTTCGACCAGTTTTCTCGGGCAAACATGCAATCCCGTTGACTATCTTCCATGAAACACATGCCGGCCAACGCGCGTACCGCCTTGCCCTGCAGTAGGCCTCATACCTCACTATGATTGTACAACTACCGCCACCCATGTGAAACCTCTTTTTTTGTCAAATGCTCCTCATTTTGTGCGATGCGCCCACAATTTACTGCAAAGAGTGGCTTTTTCGATACTCTGAGGGGGTCATTCCCTTCTGCTGTCTGAAATAGCGGGCGATATTTTTGATGTCTTTGCAGCCCATGGACAGAGCGATCTGCGATATGGGCAGTTTGGTGCTCACGAGCAGGCGGGCGAGTTGGTCCACGCGGACGCGCTTGATCTCCTCGTGTACGGAGCGGCCGAGGATCTCGGCAAAGCGCTGGTACAATGTGCGTCGCGAGAGGGCGACGATGGGCAGGACGTCATCGACCTGTATCGGTTCCTGACCGGCGCGCTCGTATATGAAACGCAACGCCGCCGAGACGGCGTGATCCTGTACGGCGAAGACGTCGGTCGATCTTCTGGTGACAACGTGTGTCGGCCGGACGATTACGCTTCGCGGCGTCACCTGCCTGCCCGACATCATGGCATCCAGCAACGCTGCCGCTTCGTATCCGGCTCTCTCGGTGCTCAGCGCGATGCTCGAAAGCGGGGGGGTAACCAGATCGCACACCAGCGTATCGTTTCCGACGCCGATGACTGCGATTTGCTCGGGCACTTCGAGACCGGCCATCATGCATGCTTCGAGAACGTATTGGCTGCGATCGTCGTTGCATGCCATAAGCCCTGCGGGCTGGGGCAGGCCGCGGAGCCATTCGATCAGCACGTCCTGTTCCTCTTGCCAGGAATGGGGCATGCCGGACGGGGGAAGCTCGTATTCATAGCAGAAGGTCCGGCATCCCTCGGTGGCGATCCTTTCGGTGAAGCCTTTTGCGCGTTGTCTGGACCAGTAATACATCGGTCCGAAGCCGCAATAGGCGAAGAAGCGAAAGCCGCGGTGCAGAAGATACTCGGCCGCCATTCGTCCGATGGCGATATCGTCCGTCACTATATTCGGGACTCCCTCGAAAGGTTCGGTGTAGGGGGATACGACGGCGGGCAATCCGGTGGCGAGGATGTTTTCGGTCAGTCCGGCGGTCCGTTGTTCGCGGAGAATCAGGCCGTCGGCACCGAGTCGGCGAACATCGTCCGCCGTGACTTTGCCGTTGCCGCCGCCCCAGTAGAAAGGTGCTCTCTTGTAGTATGCCCAGCTTCCGTGGCCGCGTCCGTATCGCGCCAGGCCGCGCATGATCGAACGGCCGAACGTGCGGGAGGTTTCCATCATCAGTATGACTTTACGTCTGCTGTCCATCTGCTGTGTTGTTCCGGCCCGGGTGCCGGTTCACCGGACTGCGCCCGCCTGCCGGCACACTTACGGCAGGATGCAGGTGCCGTCTGTAAAGAACATGCAATCACGCCGCTTACTGCACGGGACCGTGTGCCTGCCGCCTTACTTATGGCGATATGCCCATCCTTTTGCGACGTACCGGATGTCGGCCGTCTGGCCGTCCGGAGGATAGTCGATGCCATAGGTGCTCGTTCCCTGCGTCAATAACTTGTCCACGCGTTCGATCGTGTAGCGGTCTCGCCATTTGCGCATCTCGGCGTGGCCGTCGCAGAAGGCAAAGATGCTGCTGTCGCCGTGGTTAATGGCCATCGGCCCCCACCAACCCCATTCGTCGATTCCCGTATATTCGGGGGCTCCCAGGGCGAAGTGGTGGCTGGCATTCCAGTTGCGCAGTTCTGCGGTTTCGACGAAACAGTAGCGCGTGCTTGGCGAGGTAATCTCATCGAATCGCTTGATTTGTCTGTTGTAGCGGTCCGCTGAAGGATTCGTCTCATCGTAGAGACACATGGGGATCGTGTAGGAAACGAAGCAACGCGTCTGGTCGTAGAGGCTGACTCGCACGTTGTCCGCCGGGCAATGGTAGGCATCGGGGTTCTTCACATAGGGGAAGAGCAGACCGGCCTTGATGCCGCGTATTTCGTCCTCGTCCGTGACGGGGGCCGTCTGGGTTATGCCCAGCAGGTTGCCGTCGACATCGCGCGGGATTCCGATCCAGCCGACGTAGTATCCGTTTTCACTGCCGCGGTCATTTGCGCTCATGATCCGGCCGTCATTGTCGCCCATATACATGTACCAGCCGAGCGCAAGATTCTTGGCGTTATTGAGACAGACTGCTGAGGCGGCTTTCTTTTTCGCGAGGTTGATAGCGGGCATTATAACGGCCAGCAGGACGGCGATAATCGCGATGACAACCAGAAGCTCTATCAGGGTGAATGCTTTTTTTCTCATAAGTGTACTTTCAGATGGTGGTTGCTGAGAGGTCGGCGAGAGACGAGCGCAAGGATTATCAGGAACGCCGGGGGAGGACAGGTTGGAGAGTAAGCTATAAACCACACCGTCGCGCACCTTCTTTCTTGCAGGATCAGCCACATTTGCACATCGCCGAAGGATGGCTCTGTGCGTTTTCGCAACGGACCGTGCGGAACGCCGCCCCCATGGACCGTCGTCCGCACAATAATTACCTCGGCGAGGCGACATTTCGAGCGAATCGCTATTGCACAATATGACGCACCTTTTGTATTATAGTATCATCAGCCCATACGAAAATGACCCAAGATGACATTTTATTGCACTATAGTGATCTATGTTTCGGTACTTGCAGGCGCGGATTCGGCGTGATGAGGTTTCTCAGGCTCTGACCATTCTGTACGAAGGCAAGACGTACTTCCCGCTTTTCGTACACGCCGCGATCGATCAGGACCGTCCTCTGGGCGATTCGGGCACTTTTGGCGAACACGTGCACGATCTGTACCACATCGTTCTGTACACGCGTTCGTCGGGGTATTATCGCAAGTGCGGCAGGGAATTTCGGGCCGAGCCGGGCAGTCTGGCCATCGTCTCGCCTGGCGAGCCGCACGATTTTGTCAGCCGCCGCAGATCCAGCATCTATTCCGAGATTACGTTTTCGCTGACGACGCTCACGGGCAAGGCACTGACGCTGCCCTTCGAGCGGGTCCTCCGGGTCTACACGGGCATTCCGGGCAGGCTCGATGAATCGCCGCGGTTGCCCGATGACGTTCGGCAGGAACTGGCGATCAGCCTGATTCAGATAGTGGATTATTTGCAAAGCGCAGCGGGGATGTCGGATTTCTACGCTCAGCGGGCGCTGGCGACAGTATTCGACATCATCGTTGCGCACTGCTACAGTCAGAGCGTACCGGCCGGGCCGCTGGAGGATAATGTTGCGCTCGATGTCAAGCGGTACATCGACGAGCACTATGCAGAGGCGATTACGATCGACACACTCGCCGGGTTGTCCCACTGTTCGAAGGGACATCTGTTTCGCAGGTTCAAGGCGGCCTTCGGCATTTCGCCCATCGCCTATCAGCAGAATCTCCGGTTCGAGACGGCGCAGAAGCTGCTGCGCTTTACGCCGCTTCTTTGCTATGAGGTTGCTCAGCGCGTGGGCTATTCGAACGTGTATTATTTTCACCGGCAGTTCAAGAAGAGAACCGGAACCACCCCCAAGCAGTATCGCTACCTTCTGCACTGACCGCCACCGGGAGTGTTGTCCGGGCGGCATACCACGAAACCTGCTGCTTTGCACGAAATGCGGTGGTTGGTGAGGTTCTTTGGGACCATGCGATCCGTGCAGTTCGCTAAGGTTCGCGGTGCGGCGGGCGGCCTCCAATTGGAATTCTCGTGTATACCGTTTGCATTGTGCCATTACGAACACTCCTTTCGATGGGGCCATATTATACCTACTGCCCGAGTGTCCGTCATTCACTTAGCACCTCAGCTGGCGGACCCAGCCTACGTCAATACTCACCGACACGGTAGGTTTGAGTCAATGGAATTGGAAAGAGATCGTAACAGAGCCACCAGGCCACTTCGATTCAACCAGGTTCTTGTCCACGTGTGCCTTGTTGTTGTGGTTCTCCGTCCGATGCCACGTAAGCTTCACACTGCTCTTGGCTTCTTCGCCGCCATCCCAGTACACCAGCGAGAGCCAGCCGGAACGGCGCTGCATCATCTCGTTCTTGAACAGTTGTCGCAAAGGAATCGGCGGCTGAAGGACAGTCGACGTTTTCTCGTTGATCGGTACAGTCGAGCCGCTCAGGGTCATCGTCGTGCTCGTATTGTAAATGCCGGTCTGGGTACTGCTGGTCTCGACGTTCGAGCTGGCGGAAAAGCTGGTGACGGTGGTTGGGATCTTCACAGGTGGCTGGCCAGGCGGATCACGCGGGTCTTTGATCTCCTTGAGCAGGCCGCCCAGAGTCACCGTCACCGTGCCCTTTTCTGTCTTCTTGAATTTCGCACCGTCGATCTTCCCTTCGATCTTACCCGTAAACGTATTGCCGCTGAAGCTGCCCACTGCAACAAACGCCACCTTCTTTCCACCCTTGCTATAGCCTTCCCATGGGTCGGGGACCTTCATCTCGGGCTTCTCGCCCACTAGGCGAGGGGCGCCCGGGTTCACCTCTTCGGTCGCTTCGGAGTAGGTGTGCTTGTCGGTAATGTGCGTCCAGAGGCTCGCGGTAATCATGCACCGCTTAAACGGTAGGCCCGGCGGCTGGCGTATCTCGGCTTCGCCCTTGTAGTAGTGATCCACCAGCAGGCAGCCGCGGGTAAGATCCTGCTGTTTGCCCGTGATAGCCTTGCCCGGTCGGACGATCAAATTCACCGGAATCTTCGCCAGCTCCTCGACGTCATCGAGTTTCTTGGCGTCGTCGGCTGACGTCTTGCCCAGCACGATGCGCACTTCATACTCGGTGGCCAGATACGGCAGCAGCAACGGCTTGACGCCTCGCTTGGTCAGTCGCGCCGCCATTGCTTTGCGATCCAAGTGCCCCATGTGCAACAGCGCTGCATACGGCGCCGACCATTCGCCGGGCAGCCCGAGCGCGGCCGGTCCGTTATTCAAGATGAAGATCGCCTCCTCGCCGGGCTCCTTGCCCTCGTCTTTGGGCCAGGCCTGCACGTCGAGAGCCCGCCAGAGGCCCTCACGAACCGTAACGTCATGGTCGCTGAGACCCTCCTCGATCTTGGCCAGGTGCAGATCACGGTTGGGCTTTGTGAAGAACTTGTGGATCGGACCGTACTTGGCCAGCGCGCCGGGCAGCTTGAACTCGACAAACAAGCTCTTGCCCTCGTCGGATGCCTTTTCACGCCACGACGCCACGACGTCACGCGGTGCGCGGAACCGGAGCACCTGCGCATTAGGACTGAAGTCGCTCAAATGGATGCGCGTGCCCCACGTCTTGGGCTTGTTCGGCAGCTCCTGCCACGCGTCCTGCGGAAGAGTCAGCGTGCCCGCCCACTGTGCACCCTTGCGCTTGGCACGCTCGGCGGCCGTTTCGGAAAGCCCCTTGGCACCGAGAATGGCGCGCGTGTCCAGCCGGTGATACTTGACGATGTGCCACATGCGGCGGTAGCGGTCATTGGGCATCACCTGCCAGCCGGCGATGTCGGCGCGAATGATGATCGGCGGCATGGGCGAGCCGTCATAGGTTTTCGGATTGCCGAATGCTGTGTTGATCGTGTTGTTCTTCGGATCGATCGAATCGAACAGCAGTTCCGTCTCGCGCTTCTCGAGATACTTCAGCGTGTCCATCAGCGCGCCCTTGAGTACGTCGGCCCAGGCCGTGCCGAGCGCTCTAGACGGTGTGAACTGCCGAACGCCCCCGGCACTCTGGGTAAACAGCGTCCACTGCGCCTCGGGCGCTAGCCAGTGGCCTTCGATGAACTTGACGTCCAGCAGGTTGCCCATGTGGCCGGACATCCAATGCACGCCGCTGCCCTGACCGAAATACTTACCCGCCTTGTCGAACGCGATCCCCTTAAGCTGGTCCACCAGCAGCGCTTCGGGCCCGGCGACGACCAGCTTGATCGCCTTCAACGTCCAGCCGAGGATCTCCGACGCCTCCATGTCGTATTCAGCCGGCGAAACGTACCAGATCGTATACGTCGGCTTGGGCTCGCCCCCCCACTTGAAGTTCGTCTCGCCCATCTTCGCGGCAAAGACGCCCGAAATGACCGGCTCGACCTCGCGCAGAATCTCGTTGGGCACCCAATGATCGGCCAACTCCATCACGGAGACCTTTTCCGAGCCGTAAGGCGGCAGGCACCGCCAGTCGAACGCATTCATCATGCCGCTTGTCGACAGCGTGAGATACACCTGCGGCCCCCACGGGCAGAAATCGGACATCAGTGCCTTGGCCTGATTGACCGAAGGGTCGCCCAGTACGGTGAAATGAGCGTAGGGCCAGCGCGGGAAGTCATAGTCATCGACCCGCATGGCCATTGGCAGCTCAGGCGCGATCCCATCATGTCCGATCACCCAGTCCAGCACGCGAATGCCGCGCAGATAGTCCTGCAGATGGGCGGCCTGATTGTCCTGCGCAAAGTGCGTTACCGACGCGAACAGATAACACGACCCCTGCAGCAAGCGCCCGTGCAGCGCCAGCGCTCCGTCCAGGCCGCTCAGCGTCTGAGCGCCCGCCAGCACCGACTCGAACCGGGCCCCCAGGCGTTCCCACTCGGCGGCGGATGGCGGCGTGGTCGGCTGCGCACTCCTTGCACCGGGGAATGTCTTCGTCCACGACGTCTCGTCGGGGCCCCATCGCTTGCCGATGTTCGCTTCGTCCATGAACTCCTTGGCGAACCAGTAGTCTTTGTACAGCCTGATCAACGTCTCGCGGTCCAGCACGCGGGTAGTGTCGCGCTGCGCAACGATGGCGGGCGGCTCGGATGCCTTCTGCTGCCAAGCTGTCCATATCTGTTTCTGGGCTTCGAGCTGTTTCCATTCGATCTTGAGCGCATCGATCTGTGACTGGATTTCAGCCAGCTCTTCAGGCGGCGTATTAGCCGGCAGTCGCGCCTGGGTGTGGACAAGCACGGCGGACTGATCTATGACGCTCCGCAACCGCGCCGCATGTTTGTCCGTGAACGCCGGCGGCGCCAGATGTTCGGCCAACGGTTCAGCCGGTGCGTCGTCGGCCTGCGCAACGGGTGCCGCCGACATCGCGGTCATCACGGCCAACATGCCAATGCAGGTCAGAATCCGACGTGAGAGGTTGTGCGTGATCATGGTCGCCGCTCCTTTCGCGGGAATCGCCAGGATGATACCACCTGCGCGCCGCCGTCACGGCCGCATGGCGCACCAGCAGTAGGTCACGGGCGCAATACTCAATTGTCGCCACTGTCGCCACACGCTGACCGGATCGGCTACACAAAGAACGTCCAGCCCGTCCGCTCGTCGTGGAGCTTGAGCGTGAGCGGGTGTTCCTACGACTCTGTTTCGAGCATATACAGGAACAGCGTGCCCGATTGCAGCGTGTACTGATAGGAAATTCGATTCTACAGCCATGCAGTGATTATATCACCTGTATGCCCAATTGAAACTGCTGGGTCCCTCAGAATCAGGCAGAGAATGCTGGAAAAGTGAGGGCTGGTTCTGAGCAACTGAGACCACGCAGGGCGCTCCGGTCAACAAGAACGAATTTGGGTCAAAAGAATTGGTCCGCCCGCGTTATTTGAGCTTGACGGGGGTTTTGGAAGGTCCTTTTTTGTGGGAATTTGGCAGAATAGTGACAAAATGGAGACATGGTGTCGGGGCCACCCTGCGCTCATTCCATAGCCGCCGACTAAGCGAAATCTGCCGGTCGGCGCGGAAGATACTGATAACTGAGATACATTTCATGCACCGCTACTAAAAGGATACGTTGTTCCACAATACCCGTCGCTGATCCCGTCAGGGAATATTCAGCAGACGGCGAAGTATGAAGATGGCGGGCATATAGACCGCCAGATAAGTCAGC
>CAZGMJ010000084.1:0-19650 GCA_964526785.1 uncultured Pirellulales bacterium | reverse complement strand
CAGCCGAAAGAGAAGATCAAAATACAGCGGATTTCAATAGCGCTGTCATATTAAGGAGTGTGAAGATGAACAGACGAGCGGGTCTATCGAGACGACAATTTCTGCAGGCCGCCTCGGCGCTTGCGGGCAGCAGTTTGCCGGGCCTCGGCTGCGGCGCGGCCGCACAACGATCAGCGGCGGACCGCCCGAATATTCTTTGGATTACGTGCGAGGACACCGGCCCCGAACTCGGCTGCTATGGCGACGATTATGCTGTGACGCCCAATCTGGATGCATTCGCGGCCGGGGCCATGCGCTATCGCGTCGCGTGGTCGACGGCACCTGTTTGTGCACCGGCCCGGACGACCATCATCACGGGTGTGTATCCAACGAGCACAGGCGCGCAGCATATGCGGAGCCACGTAGAGATGCCGGACTTTATGCGGATGTACCCGCAGTTTCTGCGCGAGGCGGGGTATTACTGCACCAACAACAGCAAGGAGGACTACAACCTGATCAAGCCTGAGAAAGTCTGGCATGAGTCTTCGCGCAATGCGCACTGGAAGAAACGTCCGGCGGGGCAGCCTTTCTTCTCGATTTTCAATATCGGGGTCAGTCACGAGAGCCAGCTCCGCAGACGGCCGCACACGCTCAAGCACGATATGTCTGAGGCGCCTGTGCCTGCGTATCATCCGGATACGCCGGAGGTGCGGCACGATTGGGCGCAGTATTACGATAAGGTGACGGAGATGGACGCCCAGGCGGGCAAGCGGCTTGATGAACTCAAAGAGGCGGGGTTGATGGACGAGACGATCGTCTTTTTCTACGGCGATCACGGTTCGGGGATGCCTCGGAGCAAGCGCTGGCCGTACAATTCGGGCCTGCACGTGGCGATGATCGTGTACGTGCCGGAGAAGTACAAGCATCTGGCGCCGAAGGAATACAAGAGCGGCGGCGTATCCGAGCGGCTGGTGGGCTTCATCGATCTGGTACCGACGCTTCTGAGCATCGTCGGGATTAAACCGCCGGCCTGGATGCAGGGCCATGCGGCGATGGGCACATACGAGACGAAACCGCAGCCGTACATATTCGGCTTCCGCGGGCGCATGGATGAGCGGTACGATATGGTTCGCTCGGTGCGCAACCAGCGCTACATCTACATTCGCAACTATAAGCCGCACCTCATTTACGGCCAGTACCTCAGCTATATGTTCCAGACGCCCACGACTCAGGTCTGGAAGAAGATGTACGACCAGGGCAAGCTGAATGATGCGCAGAGCGTGTTCTGGGAGCCCAAGGCGCCGGAGGAGCTCTACGATCTGCAGAACGATCCGGATGAGGTAAACAACCTGGCCGATTCGCCGGCACATCAGGGCGTATTGCAGGAGCTTCGCGGTGCGTTGCGAGCGCACATCATGCGGATTCGCGACGTGGGCTTTTTGACCGAGGCGGAGATGCACAGGCGAGCCGAGGGCGCCACGATTTATCAAATGGGGCACGATCCGAAGCAGTATCCTCTGGAGAGGGTTTACGACATGGCGGAAATCGCTTCGATGATGAAGCCGGACGTGCTGGATGAGTTGAAGGCGGGGCTGAAAGACAGCGACAGCGGGGTGCGCTACTGGGCCGCCATGGGCTTCTTGATGCGAGGCGAGTCTGCGGTCGAGTCCGGTCGGGCGCAACTGCGCAGGGCTCTCAAGGACGAATCGCCGAGCGTGCAGATCACGGCCGCACGCGCTCTCGGTCAGTACGGCAGCGACGCGGATCTCCGTATGGCTCTCGATGTCCTGGAGAAGCTCGCCCCGCCCGACAAGAACGGCGCATATGTCTCGATGCTCTGCGTCAATGCAATCGATGCTCTTGGGGACAAAGCCGCTGGGCTGACGGATACCGTCAAGAATATGCCCACGCAGGATCCGTCGGCGCCCGGCCGGGCAAACGGCTACGTTTCCAGGCTCGTCAAGAACATCGACCGCTGACGGCGCGGCCCTGTCGCAATGGTCGCAATCAGGCGGTTGATACGGGGGCAGCCGGCGACTGCTTTGTCTTTTCGCGGCGACAGAGCCGGTACGTCAACTGCGGCATGCGCGGGAGCACTCGAAGCAAATCGGCTGTCGTGAAGATGCCGAGCCGTCCGGCCTTTTTGGCGATGTGGTGTACCTGGCCGAGGTCGTAGAAGGAAGACCGGATCTTGTTGCGTATCCGCTTGAGCTCCTTGCGTCCGTAACGGTCGGAATAGACCGAGCCGCCGACGCGGGCGTAGCAATAGCCCGGCGTATTGTCCACGATCTCCTTCAGCGGCGAGAATTTCTCTATCCGCAGTTTCTGGAAACTGATCGAATCGAGATTCAGTTCTTTCGCGAACCTGGGAATATAGAGCATCTCCTCTTCGCTCTCGCCGATGTTGCCGTAGATGAAATAGCCGTGGAGATAGAAGTTGTACTGCGTCAGAACCTCGAACGCCTCGCGTATCTGCTGCTGGGTAATGCCTTTGTTGAGCTGTTCGAGTATCCGGTCGTGGGGCGATTCGATCCCGATCAGAAATACGCGAAAGCCCGCCTTTTCGGCCTTATCCAGGATGTGCCGATGCCGTGCGATATCGACCCGTGCCTGCACGACGAACGTCTTTTCGATTCCGTTTTCTATTATCAAATCGCAGAGCCGCTCGCTTCGTTTGAGATTTGTGAAGAAATTGTCGTCGCTGACCAGAACAATGTCCGCGGTGATGGTTTTCAACTCTTCGATAACCGATTCCACGGGACGTTCGGTGTAGTTCCTCTTCTGTCCGAGGGGGTTAAGGCTGAATGTGCAGAACTTGCAGTTGAACGGACAGCCGCGCGTGGTAAGAATCGTATCGAACCTGTGCCGCGTCAGAGGAATGCCTTCGAGCGTGGCGGTATAGTCGTGTGCGCGGAGCAGGCGATCCGGGAACGATATCCGGGCGATGTCCGGCAGTTCCTGATTGTCATTGTGCACGATTTGCCCTTCACGGCGCCACGATAGCCCGAGGATATCGGCTCTGGGCACATCACTGACGATCTGTCTGATTATGTTCTCGCCTTCGCCCCGCACGATCATATCGACGTTGGGGCAGCGTTTGAATACATCCTCCACCTCCAGCGTTGCTTTGTAGCCTCCGACGACCGTATCCACGTCGGCCGGCAATTGCCCGATGAAATTGCATACGTTCTCGTACTGGGACGACCAAGATATCGAAACGCACACCAGATCGACTCCATTGCTCTTGATGAAATCGCTCAGCACGGCCGGGTCCTGATACGTGGGCTGATAGCGCAGATCGACGAGTGTGATGCGGCCCACCAGGTCTTCCATATTCGCCGCGATATACTCCAGTCCGGTCGGAGGGAAGATGCCCATCGCTGCGGTCCCGTGCCCGAAATAGGGATTCAAAGCCAGTACATGATTATATTTCATTTGATCTTTCCGTCTTATGTACGATGCCGTCGATCGACAACAGAAGGCGGCACATCAGCGTCGTTGGCAGGTCCAACTCGTCGCGGTGTTTGCCCATTGCTGTCGAAGTCCGGCACGCGTTAGGATTTCATCCGACCGCGTTTGCCATTCACACGATCCTCTGAAACAATGGCATCCAATCATGCGCAAGCGGCAATCTCCGGCGCGTACACGCACCTAAGAAAAGGCTGGAACGCATGAAGTCAGTTCTTCAGTTTCACGGCTTATTCCCACGGCACAGAATGCAGTGGGTTCTCCCCTATCCCCGTCGAAAGCGCACCTGCTTTCGCTGCCAGTTGGCGTCCAAAGCAGACCGCTTGAAGCAGGGATTCATCTTCTACGTACGCCATGATAGAAATCTTGCGCTGATAAATCCACAGAATAATTCGACATTTGAAGATTTGCCGCGGCGAGCCTGTGTTCGTTTCGTTTTGCTGCGGTCTTTATGGTGGGCCATGCTCTGGCAATGCAGGCGGTTCGACATGCAGTGACGGCGCAGGATCACGGGGCGCAATGCGCACTTCCGGCAGGCGTGCTCATTGGGGCGCTGATTCGTCCCGGTTCGGGTCGGATCCGGCCGGGATTTTCTTTTTGAGTGCTCTTCGCGCGATATGCGTAATAAAGACGGTCACAACAACCGTAGCGGCCAGGCCGCACCAGAAGAATATGCGCTGGGCGGTGCCGCCTTCCACCTTGCCGGCAGCCAATTCCGAGAGGGACCGCAGACCGGCGCCGAGGTAAACGTACATGATTGTGCCCGGGATCATCCCGATCCAGGACCCCAGGGCGTATTGCCAGAAGGGGACTTGCGTAAGCCCGTACGCATAGTTGAGGAAGTTGAAGGGGAATACGGGGCTGAGGCGGGTCAGAAGCACGATCTTGAAGCCCTGCTCGCCGACGGCTTCGTCGATGGCCGAGAACTTCTCGCTGGTGCGCACCTTCTCCGCGACCCAGTCGCGGGCAACCGTGCGTCCTGTCAGGAAAGCCACACAGGCGCCGAGAGTGCTGCCGAATGAAACCGTGATGGTTCCGACAGGCACACCGAAGATCAGACCGGCGCCCAGCGTGAGTACCGAACCCGGCAGCAAGAGGACGCATGCAACAACGTAGAAACCCACGACGAATATCGGAGCCCAGAGACCGAGCCCTTCGGTCCACTCGAGCGCGGCGATCAGCCAGTGCTTGACGGGGAGCAGGAACGCCCCGGCGACAAGGGCGAGCACAAGGACGCCAAATACGATAAGTCGTACGTTCTTCTTCATTGCTCTGTGGACGGCTGCGGACGTTCAAACATTGCCGAATCAGTTGTTCGCGGCATCTTCCGGACACATGCAGAGGATGCGGCCGTTATCGGTGCTGATGTAGAGCCGGCCATTGGCGGCGGCCATGCCGTCCCAGACGGGCGGGGCGGGCAGTTTATACTGTTCGATTGCTTTGCCCGTCTCGGCGTCGAACGCGGCCATTGCACCGGGGCAGGGACGGCCATTGGTCCGGCGGGTGTGGCTGTCGCGCGTATCGGGCAAACCGGCGGCGAAAAGCGTATCTGCCGCACGCACCAGAGCCGTTACGCGGATCGGAAGCTTCTGCTGCCAGCGGGCGGGCGGTTCTTTCATGCGGCGTTTGGGCTTCGACGCGGCAGGCGGCGCCTTCAACAGGGCGCACTTGAGGCGATAGGCACCGGCCCCGGGCGTGAAGACCGTCTCGCGGCTGCGCGACGCATAGACCTCGACGCCGTAAGCGCAATCGTCGCCCATTACCATCAACCCGGCCGTGCGGGCTTGTCCGACCTGCCAGTATGTGCGGTTGAACAGGCTGGAATCGAGATAGCCGCCGGAAGTGTACAGGTGGGGCTTCCCCTTCTTCTTGCCGTTCGAGGATATCTGCATCTGGCGGATGAAGACGTTTGCGCCGTCGGTGGCGGGGACGTCGTTAAGCATACCGGCAATGGCGTGGGCGCTTGGCTCGGGCGAGGAGATGTGCGTCTCCGGGTCGGGATGGTAGATCGTCCGGTGGTGCAGGACCTTGCCCGTGGCGGGGTCGAGGGCGTAGACTTGGATCCCGCCGTCGAGATAGGAGGATCGCCCGGCTGCGAACCAGCATTGATTCTCGTGGATCAACACGCTGCCGGGCACGGGCCAGGGCGATTCCAGGCGATTGCAGGCATTGATCAGGCGGCGATGCGGCGCCGCTGTAAAGCGCCAGACCAGTCGGCCGGTGTCGGCGGTGAGGCAATAGACGGTGCCGTCGGCCGAACCGAAGATGGCCAGGCCGTTGTGAATCGTTGGAGGCGAGTCGATGCGCGAATCGGCGGTGCAGGTCCATAGCGTTCGGCCCGTACCGGCGTCGAGCGCGCGAACGTCGTGCGTCTCGGGGCAGGCGAGATAGACCTTGCCATTCGAGACGACCGGAGCGCTGAGTTCGGCACCGATGTCGGTCTGCCATGCGATTTCGAGATTTGTCGGGACGGCGCAGTCCGTCGCGCCGCTGCGGAGACCGCCGGCGCGGTAGGTGGGCCAGTCATTGGCCTGCGGCTCTGTTCGCCGAGCGCTCGGGGCTGCATACGCGGGGCCTTTTTCGAGCCGTTGCCCGATCGGGGGAGCGGGATCTCTGGCGGGGGCCAGGGCGTTGAAGCCGATGAGTTTCGCCTCGATGTAGCAACTGCACGGGTGCGGTGTGGTGTAAAGCAGACCGTTGCAGGGCAGGTAGCCGAGCAAACAGCCGCTGCGGACCCAGTGGTTCTGGTAGTTCCGGCCGGAGGCGAGGTCCACGAACTCGACGCCGCGTCGCGAAGAAAGCAGAAAACGCTCGGTGATCTTGTTGCGATAGCAGCGATGGTGGTGGCCGACGTTGAAGATGTCTTTGGTGGAAATCTCGCGCTGCAGTTTGCCGGTGCGAAGGTTAAGGGCCTGAATGCGATAGTCCACCTTGCTCGAATCCAGCGCGCGGTAGCCGTTGCCCCAGACCGACCCGAACTCGGTCTCGGCATTGACGTGCGTCCAGACGTTGTCGCCGACGACGAAAACATCGGGCGGGGTGCAGTGTCCCCACCCGCCGTATGCGTGGTGCCACATGCGGCGGCCGCTGTCGGCGTCGAAGGCGTAGAGCGTTCCGGGCATCGTGTGGTACGTATGATGCGTGTTCGGTTCGGGCTGAGCGAGCAGGACGACACCGTCGCGGTATACCATGACCGTGAGAAGGAACTCGTACATGCCTGCGAAGCCGAGCCGTCGGACGGCGTCATCGGGCAGTTTCGGGCGGTCGATTCGCCAGAGTATGTCGCCCGATGCGGCGTCGAAGCAATGTATCGCCTGGGCGGTGAGGATGAAGACTTTGCCGTCGCCGGCGGCCAGTTCGAGTCGGCCGAACGGGTCCTGTCCTCTGCCGGCGCGGACGGCGTCAAAGGGTCCGTTCTTCCAGAGCATCCGGCCGGTCTCAATATCGACGGCGCAGATGGACTTGCCCGGGGCCGGCGGCGGAGTTTGGTCCTTTTCCACCACGGGCGGTTTGGCGTCGGCGGGCGGATTGATCGACAAAATCAGACGGCCATCGCTGCAGAGTATTTCATCGGTGTTTTCGGTTCCCTTGTAGACATTTCGAATCTGTCCCGTAGCTGCATCGAGCGCGGTGACAGGAGCAGTCGGACCGAGCGTGACGTAGACGGTATCGCCGACGGCAACGAGGCGCTTGCCGACATGCGGCGGCATGGTGAAGCGGCCGACGGTAATGCCGTGGCCTGCGTCGGGTGTCCCGCTGAAAGCCTGCGAGCCCCATTTGGGGATTGGAACTTCCCACAGAGGCACGCCGCTGAATGCATCGCGGGCGACCACGCACCAGCGGCTCGGCACTGAGCCGTCCACGCCCGTCATCGTCTGATCGCAGATATAGAAGATCCTGCCGCCTGCGGAAACCATCGCGCTGACGCTGGGAGTCCAGCCGTGGCTGCGGGCCCAGAGCGGTCCGGCGGTCCACTGTATCTGTCGAGGCGGGCCGGTCACCTGGTCGCTTGACACCGCGTTTCCGCCCGGATCGTGCAGGTGGTGTGTCCACTCGTCGATTGTCTCGGATCCGGGCTTGACGGTCGCAACCCAATCGTCGTCCGATTTGATGCACAAAACGCCTTGCGGAGCGAGAACTCGCAGGCACTCGGCTCGCAAAATGTCCGCCAGGCCGTCGGCCACGATCAGGTTCACCAGATTATCCGCGTAAGGCAGGTGCATGCCGTCAAAACGAGCGATCGAGACCGGACCATACCCGCCAAGCGAACGAATATGCTTTCGCGCGTTCTGTACCTTGATGGGATCGACGGCGAGGCCATGAACGAGACAGGAATCATCGCGGCGCAGAGCCGCCGTCAGGTCCGGTTCGTCGCAGCCAATGTGCACGATCAAGCCGCCCTTGATGCCTGCCACGTCCAGGATGTGCCGGGCTTGTCGGATGCTCGTTTGCATTTGTGCGGCCAGCGGGGAGCAAATGCCCAGCATCAGGATGACGGGGAGTACTCTGCGGTACGATGTGTGGTTCATGTTCATAGTATTCGACCCTCAGAATAGAAGACATGTCCTGGCGTCCGCAAAGTGTACTACAAACACACGCGTTTCTCAACCAGCCGCGCCGGGCAAAACATGCCTGCACCTGAGTTCCACATTGGGACACCCATTCAGCGGATCAGGTCGTAGACTTGCTGCTGTTCGGCGGTGTCGTTCTCGAGATCATAGAGTTGTGGTCGGCGGCACAGACCGGCACGATGTTTGGCGTATCCTTCGATACGGCGTATAGGGGCAACGGCATCATTGCGGAGGCCGCCGCGACGCCTGTAACTCCGCACAATTAAGGAGACCTAAAAAAAAGGGACAACCATCGGTTTGACGGCTGCCCCTTTGAATTACTAAACGGCAATAGTCAGACGCCCTACTCGGCGACCTTGCCCGTCGCCGCCCACTCCACGCCGCGACAGATCAGCTTCTGCATGCTGGGATTCAGGATCGCCTTGAAATCGTGCCCCAGGGCATTGTGCACCGACCGGCCCTTGCCGTAGGGGCGAACGAACACGAGCGGCTCTTCCTTCTCGCTCCAGTCCGAATAAGCCGATGCAAGAACCGTGATCTCCCCATCGCCCTGAAGCTTCGAGTAGAGTTCGTCGAAGATCTTGAAGTCCTCCATCCCCTTCGTAATGGCATGATCGTCGTTGGCGATCTTCACTTTGAAAACGCCGCGCGGACCGTGGCCCGATTTGCCCATCACCCAGTGGCGGCCGCAGAGTTTGCCGAATTCGTCCCACTCCTTGAAGCAGGCGCTGGCAAGATGCTGAACGTAGAAGCCCTTGCCGCCCTTGACGAAGCCCAGCAGATTCTCCTTCGCCTCGTCGCTGAGCGTCGGCCTGTGCGCGTTGTACATGGTCAGCGCTATCACGTCGTATCGGTCGAGCGCCTTTTCGGATTCGAGAATGAAGGCGTCCTCGCAAACCGTTACGTTAAAACGCCCCGAAGCCAGCAGGGCCTCGCGCGTCTTTTCCGAGATTTCGTGCGGATCGTGATACGGCGTAACGTCGTCGCCGCCGATCAGCAATACGTTAATCTTGCCCTTGCCCTGGGCCGCCGTACCGCAAACCGCAAGACACGCCACCGCCAACAAAGCCGCCAGAACCAACAGTCGAACACTTCGCATGAAACAACCTCCTTTACGTCACCAGAGAATCCCGGGCACAATTTTGCCCCCTTGCTGCTGCAACGAACAACAGCCGTCCAAACGCTCGCTATCATAGCAACCCCGCCCCGATTCGCAAGCCCCGATATAGACAGACCCCGCCCGCTCTGAGGCCGCGCGCGCCCGCTGACCGCCTCTGCTGCCGGATACCGATGACGGCTCGTCCCGCCGTCAGACCCTTACTGGACCGTGCACTCCAGCCAGTCCTCGGCGAACAACGCGAAATCCCGGGCGTCAACACAGCAGTCCCTGTTCAAATCCGCATCGAGATATACCGTGCACGCCGGTGGATCGAGAATCTCATCGGCCGGAACGATATTGCTGTGCGGATACGGCAGACGGCCTTCCCAGTCCAGTTCCATTTCCAGCGGCTGGCCCGCACACAGGGAAACCTCGTGCATCAGCGTCGTCATCCAGCCGTTGAACCGCCACAAAGATGCACTGTCGGGCAACCCATAGCTGTGGCCGAATCGGAAATTGGTGGCTGCGTATCTGCACCCCGCGCCGGGATCGCAGAACGGACAGACCTCATCGATTCGTAACTCCTGACCGCCAACCGTGAACTGCTGCACCGGACCGGCAATAACAACCCTGCCCTTGTCGTTGCCGTGCCCGTTCGTCACAGTGACGTTGCATCCGCCGATAGTCGTTCCGTCTATCTGTGCGAAATTCTGGAAGTTCTTGAAATCCCCGTTGACCTCCAGGTTGAGATTCCCGCCGTACTCGCCGAACAGAAAACTCACACACTCCACCGGTCCGCCGAAATCGAACTCCACGTTGATGTTGTTAAGCTCCAGTTCCTGGACGACTCCGCCTGACAGTCCCGCAGGATGCACCCGCGCATACCCGCCGGTTGTTCCGCCGCTGGGCAGCCAGAAGAACTCTCTGCACTCGCACGTATACCCCTGGGTCGTGAATACGTCGCCGACGTGATAGCGGGCCCCCGCCGGCAGATCGTCGAAGTTCGCACAGACAGTCGGCTCGTCGGTCGGGCCTTCCAGCGTGAAGATATGATGCTCGGGATTCTGATTATACGGATACTGATGCACGAACCGATACTGCCCCGCGAGCGTCGGTTCCCCGGCCATATCGTATACGTCGAAAGCACCGACAACGTACCCGCCTGTAATGTCCGGCGCCTCCGGATCCTCGACTTCCGGCGTTACGATGTTCCAGCCGAATTCCGGAAAGCCGGGCCCCGGACTGCCGCCCGCAGTGACAATCCCGAAAGACATATCCACCGGCCTGTCCGCCAGGCGATGGTTCGCAGGATAAATCAGCGGCTTCCAGTTGTTGTCCGTCCACATCACCGCCGCATCGTTCCACGCATGTTCCGGACTCGTGGTCTTCCATCCGAATTCCGGCTCATCCCTTCCCTCGACATCCGCCGAGACCGCCAGCCAGTAAACCAATGGTCGCCGGGGCGTACCCTTCTGCTCGAAGGCCTCGTCCTCCGGAATGGGAATGACATAAGACCATATCCGGTTGTCCCAACTCATCTCGCCCGTATACGAATCCCAGAAGTACTCCTCCTGTACCATGCCGTATTCACTCGTCGTGAATTCCGTAAAATCACCCGACCACAGCAACTCAAGCGGCTTGGAAAACATGTTCTCCGGATCGTCCCGCGGGTTGAGCGGATCATCTCCGACCGGATCGTCGCTGTATATCCGCAGATGAAACCCCTTGACCACACCCGGCGGCATCTGTGCCCCCGAATCGTTCTTCCACGAACCCCACAGATACACCTTGGTAATCAGTCCGCTTCGGTTGCACGGAAAGTCGTCCGCCAGCATGCGCTCGACCCCGTCGCGCCCGTCGACCCGAATGTCCGTACCCGACGAAGAATCATAAGGCGGCTGCCGGTACTTCGTCCGCTGCCCGCCCGGATACGTGAAATACACATCGTCGTACCGAATCCCGTTCCAGTTCTGCAGTATGAACTCGGTCGTTATCGTCACGTCCTTGCAGTACGGCACCGGATGATCGCTCAGATCCCAGTCCACGTGGATATCCGAACGCGTCAGGTGCGGATAATGCGTATCGCTCTCGGTGATCGCCGGTTCGTTCGCCGTCGGCCAGTCGATCTCGGTGCGATAGCCGAGAATGTTGTAATCCGTATAAGCGGTATAGTGCAGGTCCGTCGCCTCTTCCAGCCGGTTCTGATGAATCCGATAGGAGCCGATTACCCGCTGCGTTGGCCCGTCGTGCGGGTCTATCGGGCTGTCGGTCGGGCTCAGCGTAACGGCCTGGACAATGTAGGCGTGATTCGTACTGAAATTCATGTACCAGCCGTTGCCCTCATTGCTGCCGCTCGGATTCGGATTCGTAAAGTCATCGTATGTGTACGTCTGAAAGGCGCCGCCGTTGTCCCGGTCCGAATCGGCCACGATGATCTGCCCCGGATTGCTCCCCAGATGTGCGGCCGTTCCGCTGTCGCCCCACGGAGTAAGCGCATGACCTCCGCTGCATCCGGCACCCGCGCTGGGCCACCGAATACCCACCGACACTGTCTTGTAGTCGCGCAGCGCATTGCCCATAAAACGCGGCCCGCTTGTGCTGCCCCACGGCGTACAGTCCGTGTTGCCGTACACCGTAACGACAGTATACGGATTGCTCGTCCAGACATTGTGCGGCGAGCCGAGCCACCAGCCCAGAGCGTTGTCCATCCAGCCGCCGTCCCGAACCCCGTGCACGTTCGTCGGATCGACCGTCGCCTGCCACGTAATCATATCGAGATAAATATCCTCCGCCCGCGCCTGTATCGTGGCGCCGTTGCCGTAACCGGCGCCCGCCAGCATGTTCGATGCAGCCGCCATCCAGCACGAACGGTCCTGCGGCGGAGTGCCGGGCTGAAGACCCGCATCGCCGGAAATGAACTCCTTGTCCGTATCCGACGCCGGCGTTCTCTGCCACTGGCCCTCTGCCGTGTGTGCCACGGCCAGAAAGACGAGCATCGTACAAATGAGATGTGCTCTGTTCATTTTTCTGCTCCTTTCTCCGGGTAAGAGGAAAATGGTTGCACAATACGCAACCCGCACGCAAACGTACGCTCGGCGCACGCTACCAACCGCAATCTGACTGATTCGGATGCCTGTTTTCATCAAGAGCGGGACTCGGTGGATCTGCCCCACGCACGACTGCGTCATCGTAAAGGACCGTTGCCGCATGTAAAATGGTTCCAAAGACGCTGCTGTTTGTGAATCGTACCGAAGTCGACATAAAAGTCAAGTTAATTCGCAGTTGATATCGAAACTTTGTAGCACAATATTGATGCCGGAATACAGAAGTCTGCCCGCGGGACACTGGTAAAGAGCCGGACTGCGATCCATGGTTCATCTTGACTCGGCAGACATTCGCCGCCACAATAGACCGCGATACACAAACACCCGCGTCGCCTTGGCGTATTGCTTGGAAAGGTCGGGTATGGATTACAAGTCGTTCTCTGCACGTATTGTCGTCTTCCTCGTTGTCTTCTCAGCGGCTTTTCGCGGCAGTCTGCTGCCTGCGCTCGCCGCAGATCAAAGCAGCCGGACAAACCAAACCGATCCGGCCGCCGCCGATCCCGCCCGCGTCGAACTGATCGACGGCCGTACCCCCTGGAGCGTGTACCTGGTTACCGCCTCACCCCGTGAAGGCACCGCCGAAGAGTCGAAGCCGAGGCGCAAGGGCAAGGACGGCGAACCCTCCCCGTTCCCGCCGCCCGACTGGATGGAGCCCGACTTCGACGATAGCCACTGGGGCCGCTACCATGATGAGTTGGGCGAACTGCTCGGAGGCTACGGCCACTGGCAGTCCCTGGATTCCGCCCTCCTCTGCCTCCGCACCCGCTTCGGCATAAGCGACCCGGCCGCGGTCAATGATCTCAAACTGACCGTCGCATATCGCGGGGGCGTGGTCGTCTACGTTAATGGCCGCCAAGTCGCCCGCAACCACATGCCCGCAGGCCCCATCGAACCGCTCACCCTCGCCGAAGACTATCCGCCCGCCGCCTACTACCGTCCGGACGCCGACGCCCGCCTGCCGCGCTCAGGCCGCCCCGCCAAAGAACTCACCGATCGCTACGAAATGCGAATCCGCCGCCTGACCGCCGAAATACCCAGAGACCTCCTTCGCAGGGGCTCCAATGTCCTCGCCATCGAAATACACCGCACCGCTCTTCGACGACTCGACTGGAGCAGCCTCGGCTTCTATAAAGCCGAACTGACCAGCCCGAGCCGCCATGGCGTCATTCCGTACGCCGAAGCAATACACAAGCTCCATCTCTGGAACCCCGGCCCCCTTGCCACCATTGTCCAGAGAACCGAAGGCAAGACCATCCTCAGAACAAGCTGGGACCGCGGCTCGCTCTCACTCTCCGCCGCCGGTTTCAAACAGGGCAACCCCTTCGAGCCCCTCCGCCCTGTTAAAATGATCGCCGCACGAAACAGCGTCTGCTCGGGCCAGATCGTCGTCAGCGACCCGGCCGGACTCAAGAACGTCAGCGCAACGCTTGGCCCCCTCGTAAACAAGGAACGGACCCGCATCCCGGACACGGCGATCCGAATCCAATACGCCGTCCAGCAGCAGGATGCCAGATACTGCGATGCCCTGACCGACAGACCCGCGACAGATGTCCCGGTCCAGCCCGTCTGGATCGTAGTGGATGTGCCCGAAGACCAGCCGCCCGGATGGTACACCGGCGCGCTGACCGTCACCGCAAACCACACCCAACTCACCGCCGACGTCCAACTGCTCGTCAGCGCGTGGACGATGCCGGATCCCAGAAATTTCCGGTCGCACGCAAGCCTGCTGCAGTCGCCGGACACGCTCGCACTGCAATACGACTGCGAGCCGTTCTCCGACGCACATTTTGAGCTGATCGAAAAATCTCTCGAACTGATGGGCACGATCGGCAACGACGTCGTCTACATCCCCGTCATTCACGGCACGCACATGGGACACCGCACCGGCATGATCCGATGGGTCCGAACTCAAGACGGCTACGACGTCGATTTCGCCCCGATGCAGAAGTACCTCGATCTATACACGAAGCACTGCGGACCGCCCAAAGTCCTGTGCATCGTCCTCTGGAAACCGACACTCGGCAACAACGCCTCCTTCCGCGGAGTCCGCGTCACCGACCCGCTGCCGCTCGTCGTAACCGGCCTCGACCCCGAAACGGGCAAGACGTTCGACCTGCACGCCCCCATGTACGGCCGGCCGGGCAGCGAAGCCCTCTTCAAGCCGATGTGGGACGGCCTTCGCCAGATCGTTCGCAAGCGCCGTTGGGATCAGGGCATCCTGATGATCGGCCAGGGCTTCGACTCGCGCCCCCTCAAACCCGTCCAGCAGTTCTTTGGAAAGATCGCTCCGGACGCCCGCTGGGTCGTCTTCTCGCACTGGCTCGGCGAACCGCACGCGGCCGAAGGAAAGCTCATCGTCAGCGGCGGCATGGAAGTCGGATACCGGCAGATCGTCAGCACCGAACCGCTGCCCGAACTGCACCCCGACTATCCCGACGTCCCCGCCAGAGACTATATCTCCGCCGGTGCCCACCGCATCGAAGTGCTCCCCTGGTCCTCTCCGACCTCCTACAGAAATATCCCCAACATAACCGGCACCTTCTGCCGCATCGGTCTGGACTTCTGGCCCGTTGTCTCCGTTGACGGACATCACAAGGATATCTTCAACACGAAAATATGCGGCCCCTGGCTCTACAAGGCGCATCCCGTCGCAATCACCGCACCCGGACCCCGCGGCGCACTGTCTACCGTCCGCTTCCAGATGCTCCGCGAAGGCGTCCAGGAAACCGAAGCCAGAATCTTCATCGCCAAAACCATCGCCGCCATGAGCGACGCACGGAAGCAGCCGTACCGTGAATTGCTCGAAGAGCGTGTCATCGCCAGACGCGTCGGTGCCGCTCTGACGCAGGCCCAGCTCAGCCTTGACTGGCTCGGCCTCACCGCCCGCATGTACCGGACCGCCGGCAACCTCGCCGGCGAACCCGACACCCCGCTCTGGAACAATCCGCCGCCCGCGCCTGACCGGTAGCAGCGCCGTAATATCGAAGCCCTTTCCAGGAGAAAGACAAGCCATGAAATCATCCGTGATCGTCTCACTCATGCTGTTGGCCGCAATCGTTCCGCCCCTGTTCGCCGCCTCCGATGTATGCCGCTTCACGCTGCCCGAAGTACTCGAAGGCCAGTGGGACATCGAGGTTATCCTGTTCCATCGTGACGGCAGATTCCATCACGGCTACGCGCTGGTTCCCGGCCGGGATAACGTTCCGCATCGAGTGGATGTCACCCCGTCGAAGCCCATCCGGTGGCAGCAGGCCGACGGTACGCCGTTGAATGTCCCCGACCGCATGCGCGGCTACTACTCCTATAAACTCAAGGAGGAGTTCCACGACTACAGGCAGCGCTACGAAACCGGGCAAATAGAGATCGCCTATCCCATCCCGACGCCGCCCGTTGCTTGGAAAGACGGCAGCTTGAGCGGATTGATCGATGTGCTGATCGCACCGGTCAACCTCGCCAACCGCACCGGCCGCGGCCCGCACGACATCGCATGGCGCATGCGTCTCGATGCAAAAGGCAAAACGGGCGGATCGCTGACCGGTACCGCGACCTTGTGGACGTACGAAGACAAAGACGACGATTATGGGGCCGACGCTGACAAAACGACCGTGCCGCTCGAAGCCGCCCGCTGGGATTCCGACTATTGGCGCCCCGCAGACACATCGCAGTTCGCCGCAGGCAGCGACTGGCCCCAGGCCCGCGGACCCATGCTCACCGGCGCCGCCGTCGATTGCGAGCGACCGCTGATAGATAATCTCGACGATGCAAAACTGCTCTGGGTGGGCGAGGAAATCATCGGAGGCGGTCGCGGTGCGGTCCTCTCGCGAGGCGGTTTCGCCATGTATCCCTACGCCTGGCAGAACATCGGATATGGCGCCTTCGCCGGCGTAACCGTCGCCGACGGCCGGGTCTTTCAGTACCTCACGCATCCCGACGAAGAACGCGTGGCCGCCGACGAACAGATCGCCTCCAACGTCTACGTGCAGTTAGGCGCCGACCCGCGCACCATGGCGAACGAACGCGGCCACCTGCGCGACACCGTCCTGTGCCTCGACGCCCGCACCGGCAAAACGCTCTGGTGGTTCAAGTCGCAGCGCACCTTCGGCAAAGTCAGTTCGGGCAAGGGAGGCGTCGGCATGACCGCCTGCTATTACCGCGGCAATGTCTACGCACGGGGTTCGGGCGGCCTCTATTGCCTCAACGCCGCCGACGGCACGCTGCTATGGAACAAGAAGGAATCCAGAAAAGGCGACCTCAAAGTAGGCTACGGCCCCTCCGGGGGATGGAGCCACGATGAGTCCCCCGTCATCATCGCCGGCGTTCTCGTCATGGGATTCGGCGGCGAAGAATCGCTGGCCGGTATCGATCCAAAAAGCGGCGACCTCCTCTGGGCCCACGACGCCGTCAAGGGCCAGAATGCCGTCCCCACCCAAATCCTCCTGGACAACAAAGAGTACATCATCGTCTGCGGCAACGAAACGCCGAAACTCTCGCTCATCAATCCCTCCGACGGTGCAGTCCTGTGGCAGAGTAACGCCCTGGGTCCCAATCAGGCAAGTCTCTCTGTATGGGGGGATATCGTTCTGGGCAACAGCGCCGACCGCGAGCAGCGAAAGCAGGGCACAGCCGCCGCCGTCCGCGTGAGCACCGAAGGTGCCGAGCGTCTGTGGGCCGCGCAGAATGCCGGCTATCCGCCCTTCCGTTCGCTCCCCGTCGCCCACAAGGGGCATTTCTACGTCGATGACCGCGAAGGCTTCTTCTGCCTCAACGCCGCCGGCGAGCAAATCAACAGTCACCCCCACATCTACGACATGACCGGCGGCAGCCACAACTGGGTCTGGACCATCACCGGCAATCGACGCGTCATCACCAGCGGCCTGCTGATGTTCTCGACGGCACAAACCGGCTTCGAACGAATGCCCGGCCGACTCTGCCTCGACCTTGCCGACGGCTACATGTGTCCCATCAAACCCGCGCTTGCCGATGGCAGGCTCTTCTGCCGCCTCAGCGACAAGATCGTCTGCTACGATCTTCGCAAAGACCCGCAGCAACAGTCCAAAACGTTCCACCTCACCGCCGCCGAGGCGTTTGCCGGTTCGACCCGGCGGGGCGATCCCGTCAAGCTGCGAATACGATGCGCCGAAGACACACTGCCGCGCATCTCCGCTTCCTGGCCCGAGGTGGTCGGCCCCGAGGCACAGAGAATCGCCGAGCAATGGGCCGCGTGGTACAAGAAACCGCTTCGCTGGCGGACATACCCCGTCCGCACGCTCGATATCTCCGCCGACCGACTGCATGGCACGGTTCGCGTCCCCATGGGCTGGCACTTCGAGCAGTGGCAATTGGACATCGCCGCAGCGGACCAACAACTCACCGGGTCGTTCGCCCGTTCGATACCCGCCGTCTCCAAGCCGTTGAATGTCGCAGGATCGGTAAGCGGTTCGGCTTTTGACAGCCAACAGGGCCGCTGCTTCTCTATGACCCTCGATGCCGCCGCCACCCAGCTCAATCGCAGCGACCAGCGCCGGCCGGTAACCGTGGTCGTCGTTCGCTCGCAGGATTCCCTGCGCGGCTGGGCCGTCGCGGGCAAGGTCAACGGCATGGCGCACGAAGTCGATCCGTCGAAGCTGAAGATCACCGACAATGCACTCTCCGGGTCCGTAACCATCATCTTTCGCGACGATCCGTACTTTCACCTCAACGACAAAACGCGCACCGCCGTGGCGGGCACGTACCGAATTCGCGCCGCCGCCACAGACGATAAGATCCAGGGTACGCACACCGGAACCTTCGGCCACGCCTGGACCCGCCGCGGCCGCCTCAACGGCTACGTCACGCCACAGTGACCTCTCACGCATCCCCGTCCGACGTCTCTATCTGACGCCGCTTGCCGGCGGTCACCCGGCTGACCCATACGTGGGCGGCCGTCCCCGCAATGATGTTCGCCGCAGACAAGCCGCAATACACGCCCGCGATTCCCGCCACGCGGGCCCCGATCAACGCAAGCGGTATCCATAACCCGAACGCCAGCAGCATTTCGAGAAACATCGCATCGTACGGCCGCCCCAGCACGTTCAGCGACGTCCATACCACCAGATGAATCGCACGCAACCCCAGACTCACCGATACGATCCACAAATACAGACTCGCCGTCTGAACCACCGTCGGATCGCTGTCGAAATAGCTCGCCAGCGGCCGGGCAAAGAGCACAAATATCACGAACAACAACGCACCCCATCCCATGCAGAATATCTTGGCGTACCGCAACCCCGCTTCGATCCGTTCGATCCGCCCCGCTCCGAAGTTCTGACCCACAAACGGACTGATGCCCGAAGACAGCGCGTAGATAACCGCCAGCCCGAAGCCCTCCACGCGAGTCGCCACCCCGAAGCCCGCAACCACCTCCGCATCGAATCGCGTGACAATCCGAGTAATCAGCCCCAGCGCCACCGGGATCACCGCATTCGAAAATGCAACCGGCAGACCGATCCGGAGAATGCCCCGCCACGAGTCTGCCAGAGCCCGCCGCCCCGGCCACGGCCGGGTCAGAAGATGCTCGCGAAAGTGCAGAATGCAAAGCGCCACCACCAGCGTAATGCCCCGAGCCAGCACCGTCGCAATCGCCGCCCCGCTGATGCCCAACGCCGGAATCGGACCCCACCCGAAAATCAGCAGCGGATCCAGCACCCCGTTGACCGCCACGCTCACGATCATCACCACGCTCGGCGTCAGCGTGTCGCCCGTCGCCCGAATGATGTTGTTGCCGATAATCGGCACCACATAAAAGAGCATCCCCGAATACCAGATCAGCATGTACCGCCGAATCAGTGGCAACATCGCATCGGTCGCACCCAGCAGGCGGAACAGCGGCTCGAACGTCGCCAGCCCGACGATCATCAGCACGACCACGCAACAGCCCGCCAGCGTCAGCGCATCGGTCGTATACCGCCGAATCTGCGACCGATCCCCCGCCCCGATCCCCTGCGAGATCACCGCCATTGCACCGACGCCCAGACCCAGCGTGAACGTCCCCACCACCATGACCACCGGAAACGTCAGCGTTATCGACGCCAGCGCAAGGGTCCCCAGTCGCGCCACGAAATACGTATCGACCACGTGAAACGCCATCATCGCCAGAATGCCCACCAGCATCGGCCCCGAAAGCCGCACCAGCGTCGATCCGATCGGACCCGATGTCAGTTTTGCCGAATCATCTGTCCTGGGCATTGTCGCCTGTGTCTTTCTAATGACCGCCGTCGGCCCGCCCCTTCGCAACGCTGCGGACCTGCTGTGCGGGTAATTGCCGTCGTCTGGTTCATAGTCAGCAGAGCGTAATGAAACCCCCTGCACTATGCAAATCCTTTCGCCCCCGAACCTGGTGTCTGTGAACGTTTTAGGGCAGTGTGGCCTTTTGCCAATAGTTGTTCCACTG
>CAZGMJ010000083.1:0-21390 GCA_964526785.1 uncultured Pirellulales bacterium | reverse complement strand
CGATCCAGAGTCGGCTTTTTCTTTGCATAAACTCAAACTGGGGTTCTCTCAGGTGTGATGGATATTGCGGCAATGCGTGTCAATCGTTAGGATAGTGTCTGAACGGCAATGGCAATTGACAACTGGCAGGTGGTGATATGAAGCGACGCGCATTTCTCAAGCGGGCCGGGGCGACGGCTGTGGCGATGGCAACGCGGGGACTGGGAGCGAGCGGTTCTGCGGATGGGCGGCCGAATATACTGTTTATCATGACGGATCAGCAGTTCGCGGATATTATGAGCTGCCGGATGGGCAGGCGGTACATCCATACGCCTGCGATGGACAGTCTTGCGGCGCGGGGGATGCTGTTCACGCGGGCGTACACAGCCAATCCGCTGTGCATGCCGGCGCGGGCTTCTATCTTCAGCGGCTACTATCCGCACCAGACGGGCGTACAGGTCAACGGGCGGCACGATCTGGATGTCGAGGGGCTTGCGGCGATGGGCACGTATTTCAAGCGGGCGGGGTATGACACCGGCTATGTGGGCAAGTGGCATTTGTGTTACAGCCCGCGAAAGGTAGAAGAGCACGGGTTCGATATGACGGCGGTGCTGCGCAACAACGGGCATGATGATGAGATGCCTGCGGCGGCAGCCGCGTTTATTAAAACACAGCGGAAGAGGCCTTTCCTGCTGGTGGTTTCCTTCAGCAATCCGCACGATATGTGCCAGTTGGCCAGGGGCGAGAAGTTGCCGAGCGGGGGCATCGGCGATCCTCCGGCGGTGGATCAGCGGCCGCCTCTGCTTGCGAACGCCGAGCCGCCTGAAAATGAGACCGATACAATGACGCTGATGCGCGAGTCGTATCAGAACAGCAGGATGTTTCCGGTTGGCGATTATGACGAGGACGAGTGGCGGCGGCTGATCTGGGGGTATCATCGTTTGACAGAGAAGGTCGATGCCCTGATCGGGAAGGTGCTGGGCGCCTTGCGGGAGTCGGGGAAGGGGGATGATACAGTAGTCGTTTTCACGAGCGATCACGGGGACTGTCACGGTGCGCACAGGTGGAATCAGAAGACGGTGTTCTATGAGGAGTCGGCGCGGGTTCCGCTTATTGTCAGCGACGGCAGGAGGATTGCGGGCGGCACGACGGATCGGCTGGTCAATACAGGGATCGATATTCTGCCGACGCTGCTGGATTACGCGGGTATCGAACGACCCGCTGCGCTGCCGGGCCGGAGTCTGAGGGGTATCGTCGAGGGACGCGCGCCGGGCTCGTGGCGGGATTATGTAGTGGTCCAGAACCGCATGATACAGGGCGGGCCGGTGAACGGCGAGAGGCCGGAAGTGCAGGGACGGATGGTGCGGAGCGACGCGTACAAGTACTGCATTTACGACAGGGGGCAAAGGCGCGAGGCGCTGTTTGACATGCGGAGCGATCCGGGGGAGATGCGCAATCTTGCGGGTGAGGAATCACACGTCGAGCTCGTGCGGCGGCACCGGTCCTATTTGCTCGAGCACGCGAGACGGCACGGCGATGAGCTGGCTTTGGAGATGCTCGAAGCGGTGTAGGGCAGCTTTGAGCGGGGACAGGCAGCACCGGCGGGGCGCAGAGAGCGCGGGCATGGAGGTTCCAAGAAATGTGGCTCGGACGCGGTCTTTTTTCTTGCATAATTCAAATGAAGATTTAAAATATATATATGAATTTACGGGTGTCCGATAAGATATGTATTTCAACAGATAGTAGTTGTCAGGGGCAGATGTCGGCTCATTACAGGGCTTATTGATGGCGGTACGAAAAGACGGCAGGAATACTCGCGAACGGCTGCTGGAAGCGGCTTCGAAGATTTTCGCGGAGAAGGGATATCATGATGCGACGGTTGGGGAGATCTGTTCTGCTGCGCGGACAAATGTAGCGGCGATCAATTATCATTTCGGCAGTAAGGAGCAGCTTTATGCTGAGGTGTGGCGATTCGCGTTCGATTTGGCGAATGAAGCGTATCCGCCGGAGGGGGGGCTCGGGCCGGAGGCGCCGGCCGAGGAGCGGTTGCGCGGCACGATTCACTCGCTGGTAGGCAAGACGGTCGATCCGGGACGGCTGGGGCATGTCGGCAAGCTGTTGCTGCGGGAGATGGTGCATCCGACGGAGGTGCTTGAGCAGGTGAAGCGCGATGCGCTGCATCCGCTGCACGAGCGGACACACCGGCTTATTCAGGAGTTGCTGGGGCCGAAGGCGAGTCGGCGGCAAGTCGTATTCTGCGAAATGAGCATCATACATCAGTGCATCGCTACCGGGATATGTCTTTACAGGGGTCAGATGCCGCCGGGAATGCAGGCCGAACTCGATCTACCGGGCGAGGAACTGGTGGAAGTGATTACCAAGCATATCGCGGAGTTCTCGCTGGGAGGGCTGCGGGCGGTACGCAAACAGATCGACGGTGAGACAATAGAACTCAGATGTGGGAGTTGAAGGAGACCGTGGGCGGCCCGTGCGTGAATCGGGCGGCGGTGATGAACAAAGGTTTGATTTCGGCTGTGTTGATATGTAACCGGCTGGTCGTGTGGGGGCACTTGAATGGTAGAGCAATGATGGGTTGTCGCAGGATAATTGAATGCGTTTTGATGACCGCGTTGGTTCTCGTAGTAGGCGGCTGCGAGGAGCCGATGGGCGAGCCGCACATGCAGGTTTCGGTGCCGGGGTCTTTTTCGACTTCGGGGACGGCTCAGCCGGGTCGGAGGTGGTGGCGAACTTTCGGGGATGAGCGGCTCAATGCAGTGACGGAGCGGGCGCTGGCGAACAATTTCAGTTTGCAGAGTGCGTGGGACCGGCTTGCACAGGCGCAAGCTGTGGCCAGGAAGGCGGGGGCGGCGTTGTTGCCCAGCGCTGACGGCAAGGTGCGGGCCAGCAGGACGCGGCAGGAGACGAACAGCAGAACGACGTACACGAGTCTGTATTCGGTGGGTCTGGCGGCGAGCTACGAGGTCGATCTCTGGTCTCGGCTGGAATCGACCAGGCGGGCGGCGTGGTACGACGTGCAGGTGAGCCGGAACGCGGTCGAATCCGCGGCGATTACGCTTGCGGCGTCGGTGGCGAGCACCTGGTATCAGCTTGCGGAGGCGAAGGAACTGGTGCGGATCGCCGAGCGGCAGATCGAAACGAACGAGAAAGTGCTGACCATTGTAAAGAAGCAGTTCGGCAGCGGGGCTGCTGCTGCGGCGGACGTTCGCCGGCAGGAGCAGTTGATTGCGTCGACGCGAGGGACGTTGATTCGTGCGCGCGAGACGGCGGCGCTGTTGCAGTATATCCTGTCGGTGCTTGCGGGCATGCCGCCGGAGCTGCAATGGGAGGATGCGAAGATCGAGCTTGCGGCGCTTCCTGCGATGCCCGCGGCCGGAGTGCCTGCGGACGTTCTGTGGAGGCGGCCCGATATACGGCAGGCGTACAGCCGCGTGCAGGCGGCGGATGAGCGGCTCGCGGCGGCCATTGCGGATCAGTACCCGCGGATCAGCTTGTCGTCGACCGTGGAGACTTCGGCGGCTTCGGTGCACGATCTGTTCGACGACTGGCTGGCCAATCTGGTGGGGAATCTGACGCAGCCGCTTTTCGATGCGGGGCTGCGGAAGGCCGAGGTGGAGCGGCAGCGGGCGATTGTGTGGGAGAGCACACACAACTGGAGCCAGGCGATCCTGGAGGCGCTGCAGGACGTGGAGACGGCGCTGACACAGGAGAGGCAGCAGGCTCGGCTGGTGGAGAATCTTGAATTGCAGTTGGCCCTGGCGCAGAAGACGTATCAGCTTAACCTGCTGCGTTTCAGCAACGGCCGGACGGATTACATTCGCGTGCTGGAATCGCTGCAATCGCTGCAGGCGCTCGAGCGGAACGTGGTGACGGCCCGGCGGACACTGATCGGCAGGCGCATCGACCTGTATCGATCTATTGCCGGTGCGATTGAACTGGAGGCCCCGGAGCGGGTGGATGTTATTGCCGAGTACGAATCGAAGTATCACACAGAGTACAGAGAGAAGTCAGATCGGGTGAAAGAATGACAACTTCGAACGAATCCCAAAAGCAGAAGCGCGGCGTGCGTTATTGGGTGGGCAAGCTGGTTCGCGGCGTGGTGCGCATGTCGGTGGCGGCTGCGATTGTTGCCGTGGCACTTTTGGCGTACAAGCATCAGATGAATACCAGTCCACGGGCGCAGCGGAAGAAACCGCCGCGTCAGGCGAAACTCGTGCAGGTGATCGAACTCGAGCGGGAGGACCATCGCACGGTGGTGGACGGCATGGGTCCGGTGATCCCGGCTCAGCGGGTGACATTGCAGCCTCAGGTGTCGGGCAAGATCGTCGAAGTCTCGCCGCACGTCGTTCCCGGTCATTTCGTGCGCGAGGGCGAGAAGCTCCTGCAAATCGACGAGCGGGACTACGAGATCCTGGTGAAGCAGCGAGAAAGCGACGTAGCTGCGGCGGCCAAGAACCTGCGAGTGGAAGAGGGCAGTCAGGCGGTGGCGAAACAGGAATATGCGCTGCTGGATGAAGTGGTGGAGGAGGTGGACGAAGAACTGGTGCTGCGCAAGCCGCAGTTGGAATCGGCCCGAGCGGCGCTGGAATCGGCCAAGGCGGCTCTTCGCAAGGCCAAGCTGGATCTGGCGCGCTGCGAGATCACGGCTCCGTTCAACGCTATCGTTCGGGAGCGGCACGTGGATGTGGGGGCAACCGTCGGGTCGAATTCTCAGTTGGTGACACTGGTCGGGACGGACGAGGCGTGGATCGAACTGAAGGTGGGGGTGGACGATTTGCAGTGGATAACCATCCCGCAGGATGCCGATACGGCCGGTTCGCAGGTAACGATCAGCAGCAAGATATGGGGGCCGGGGCGTACGAGAGAAGGGCGTGTCACGCGGTTGTACGGAGAGTTGGAGACGCAGGGCCGGATGGCGCAACTGCTTGTGGTTGTGGAGGATCCATTCAGTGTTCGGCCGGAGAATGCGGACAAGCCGCGATTGTTGATGGGTTCTTACGTTCGGGGCGATATCGAGGGCCGGACGGTGTCGTCGGTATTTGCCATCGACTGGTCGCATCGGCGGGACAAGGACACGGTGTGGATCATGAATGAGGAGGGCCGGCTGGAGGTTCGTCCGGTTGAGATCGTGTTTCGCGGGCCGGAGCATGTGTACGTCAAGCAGGGTCTGGCCGAAGGAGAACATTTGGTGGTGACGGATATCGCAGCGCCGGTGGAGGGCATGCCTTTGCGGGTGGCGGGATCGGGTGACGGGCAGATGGCGGAAGGCGAAGAGCCGAGTGGGGGGGGAGGGCCGAGATCATGACGGATGCAGGGGGTCCCAACGGCCGTTCGGTGCATAAAGGCGTTATTGCATGGATGGCGCATAATCGCATTACGCCGAATCTTATGATGATGGTCTTGCTGGTCGGCGGGTTTATGGTAGCGCTGCAGATCAAGCAGGAGGTGTTCCCCGAATTCGACCTGGACATGGTGACGATCCAGGTGGCGTATCCGGGGTCGAGTCCAGAGGAAGTCGAGCAGGGCATCGTGCTCGTGATCGAGGAAAGCATCCGGGGTCTGGACGGAATCAAGGAGATCAGTGCCACCGCTTCCGAGGGCATGGGCATGGTCCGGGCGGAACTGGAGGAGGGGATCGATTCCCAACGGGTGTATCAGGACATCAAGCAGCAGATAGACCGTATCGTGACTTTTCCGCAGGATGCGGAGCGGCCCGAGGTGAGTCTGGTGCTGATTCGCAGGCAGGTGCTGGAGATACAGTTATACGGTGATACGAGCGAGTGGGTGCTGCGCGAGTTGGCCGAACAGGTTCGCGATCAGTTGCTGCAGTATCCGGACATTACGCAGGTGGATCTGCGCGGTGCGCGGCGGTACGAGGTGGCCATTGAGATCGATCAGGACACACTGCGGACCTTCGATATGACGCTGGACGAAGTGGCTCAGCGGGTCAGCCAGACGTCGGTGGAGATTCCGGGCGGGACGGTCGAGACGCAGGCGGGGGATATTCTGCTGCGGGTGAGCGAGCGACGGCAATGGGCGGAGGAGTTCGCAACGATTCCGCTTATTACGACGCCCGAGGGTGCGGTGATCATGCTGGGCGATGTGGCGGAGATACGCGACACATTCGAAGAGCGCGATCAATACGCGATCTACAACGGGATGCCGGCCATCGGTCTGGCGGTGTACCGCGTGGGCAAAGAGACGCCGATCGGCGTTTCGGATGCGGCCCGCAAAGCCATGGAGCAGATCGAGAAGGGGCTGCCTCCGGGTGTGAACTGGGCGGTCAATCGGGATCGTTCGGAGATCTACCGGCAGCGTCTGGAACTGCTGTTGAAGAACGCTTTTCTGGGGCTGATGCTGGTGCTGGTCGTGCTGGGGTTATTTCTGGAGTTTCGCCTGGCGTTCTGGGTCACGATGGGGATTCCGATTTCCTTTCTCGGCTGCTTTCTGTTCCTGCCGAGCCTCGACGTGACGATCAATATGATCTCGATGTTCGCGTTCATCGTTGCGCTCGGTATCGTGGTGGACGATGCGATTGTTGTGGGCGAGAACATCTACGAGTATCGACAGCGCGGGATGACGTTCATGGATGCGGCAATTCGTGGCGCGAAGGACGTGCTGCTTCCGGTGACGTTCAGCATTTTGACGAATATCGTCGCGTTTCTGCCGCTGTGTTTCATTCCGGGCGTGATGGGCAAGATATGGCGCGTTATACCGTTCGTTGTCATCACGGTGTTTGCTATTTCATGGGTCGAGGCACTGTTGATTCTGCCGTGCCATCTGGGACACGGACGGCCGGAGTCGGGCAAGCGCGTGGGGCTTCTCGGTATGGCCCAGCACGGGGTCAGTTCTGCGCTGAACTGGTTCATCAGTCATGTATACGCGAGGTTTCTCGATATCTGTCTGCGTTTTCGGCGGATCACGATTGCTGCGGGGATAGCGGCGCTGATCCTGGTGGTAGGTTACGTGCGCAGCGGGCGCATCGGAATAATCATGATGCCGCGCGTGGAGTCGGACGTATCGGTCGTGACGGCGACGCTGCCATACGGCTCACCGCTGTCGAAGGCTGAACAGATCCGCGACCGGCTGCTCGGAGCGGCGGAGAGAGTTATCGCGGCCAACGGCGGCGGGCAGCTTGTCGAGGGCACGTTTGCATTGATCGAAGAGAACGAGGTCGAGGTTGTGCTCTATTTGACCGACAGCAAGACGCGGCCGATCAGCACAACGCAACTGACGCGTCTGTGGCGCGAAGATGTCGGACAGATCACGGGGCTGGAGAGCCTGCTGTTCGAGGCGGACCGGGGCGGTCCGGGGTCCGGGGCGGCGCTGACGGTCGAATTGAGCCATCGCGATATCGACGTTCTGGATCGGGCGAGTTCGGCGCTGGCCGAGCGGCTGGAGGATTTTCCAAACGTCAAGGACATTGACGACGGTTATACGCCCGGCAAGCGGCAACTGGACTTCAGTCTCACCAAAGAAGGCCACAGTCTGGGATTCACGCAGCGGACGTTGGCCCGGCGGCTGCGATATGCTTTTTACGGCGCTGAGGCGGTTCGCCAGCAGCGCGGGCGAAATGAAGTGCGGGTCAAGGTGCGTTTGCCGCGAGAGCAGCGGATTCATCAGTACGATCTGGAGAAACTGCTGATTCAGACTCCGCACGGGACGTACGTGCCTGTGGCGCAGATAGCCGACGTGGAAGTGGGCAGGTCGTATACCGTGATTAACCGGCGCAATGCACGGCGGACGGTGACGGTTACGGCCAACGTCGAGCCGATTTCACAGACGAGCCAGATGGAGCGGATTCTCAGGGCGGAGCTGCTGCCGCAACTGGCGAGGGATTTTCCGGGCCTGTCGTACGGATGGGAGGGCCGCCAGCAGGACATGCGGGAGAGCACGTCGAGTCTCTTCACGGGCCTGCTTTTTGCTTTGTTCTGCATTTATGCGCTGCTTGCGATCCCCTTCAGGAGTTATTTCCAGCCGTTGATCGTCATGGTGGCCATTCCGTTCGGCATTGTCGGAGCGGTTCTGGGGCACATTCTGATGGGATATTCGCTCAGCCTGATGAGCATGATGGGGATTGTTGCGCTTTCGGGCGTGGTGGTCAACGATTCGCTGGTGCTGATCGACTATGCGAACCGACTGCGGCGGGGTGATTGCGGCGCTTTCGAGGCGATCCACAACGCGGGGATCCGGCGTTTTCAGCCGATCATACTGACGACCATGACCACGTTCGGCGGCTTGACACCCATGATTTTCGAGACCTCCCGCCAGGCGCGGTTCATGATCCCGATGGCCATTTCGCTGGGGTACGGGATTCTGTTTTCCACGACGGTTACGCTCGTGCTGGTTCCGTGTCTGTATATGGTGCTGGAAGACCTGCGGCGATGGCTGCTGGGAGCCAGGTCTGTTGTAACCTCACTTCCTGTAGCGGAAAACCCCACATAAGTGCACAAACCGCTGGTATTTGACGCGGAGTCGTATTAGGATGGGCGGCGGCAGGCTGTACGTCCATCGTGCGGCGAAGCGGCCCTGTTTGGGCGGGGTTGCCGGCGTGTTTACGGCTGTCGGGATTCGATTTGATTGTTTAGAGGAGTTCGAAAATGCATGTAGAGAGACATTGGAGAACGCAGTGGGTCGTTGGCGCACTTCTGTTTGCACTGGTATCGAGCACATGGGGGCAGGAGCGACCAACATCAACGACGAATGCGGGTGTGGGAGTGATCTATCGCAACAGCATCTACAAGAAAGATGACACGAGAGTCATGCCTATTCCCATGGTGTATTATGAGAGCAAGGATTTCTTCTTCAAGGGACGTGCGCTGGGGTACCATCTCTTTAAAAAGGGCGGGCTTTCGCTGGATGTCGTGGGACAGGTGCGATTCGACGGATACGACGACAGCGACAGCAGTTTCCTGCGCGGCATGGACGACAGGCAGATGACGCTGGACGGCGGCGTGGAACTGTCGTATGCGGACGGCTGGGGGGTGACGAATGTTTCGTTTGTCAGCGATATGCTGGGGCGGCACGACGGGCAGGAGATATCGGTCAGCTACGGCAAGCGATTTACGATGGGCAAGTGGAGTCTGACTCCGGCGGCGGGCGCGATCTGGCACAGCCACAATCTGGCGGACTACTACTACGGGGTGCGGCCGGACGAAGCGACGGCGGTGCGGCCGGCGTATTCGGTGGGCGAGGCCTGGAGTCCGACGGCGTTTCTCAACGTGATGTACCGCATCAACAAGCAATGGTCCGCGATCGGGCTGGTGCGATATGAGTGGCTGGACGACGAAATCAGCGACAGTCCGATTGTGGATGATGATTACCAGATTCAGTTCATGGCGGGCGTGATGTACCAGTTCTGACGGAGATCACGCGGTAGTCGGCCGATTGGCGGCGAATGTACCGGCAGGATGGGGTGAACCTGTGGCAACTGACGACAGTGCTTCTATAGATTTTGAGAAGAGCGATGGGGGGACGGTGCGTCTGGTTCTTCGAGGCAGGCTGGATGTCGGGGATGTCAGTGCGCGGTGGCGGCGCGTAGTGCAAAAGGTCGGCAAGGCGAGGCCTTCACGTCTGGAGATTGATGCAGACGGTCTGGAGAGTTGCGATGCGGCGGGAATGGCTTTGCTGCAGGAACTGCGCGGGCGTCAGGAGGAGCACGGCGGCGAGTTTGCGATAAGCGGTTTGTCGGAAGACCTTGCGGACCTGATGCAGTTGTTCGACGTGGGTTCGCCCGGCGAGCGGCGGCGCGGTCGCGGCATGGTCGGCGGCATTGTTTCGGGGGTCGGGGAAGCGACGAGCCGTGTGCTGAGCAACATCTATTCGGACATCAGCTTTGGCGGCGAGGTATTCTGGAAGTTCTTCGGATTCTTCATTCATCCGGGCCGCTTTCGATGGAGGGACATGCTGGTGGTTGCGGAGAAGACGGGTGCCGATGCAGTGGGCATTACCGCTTTGATGGGCTTTCTGATCGGACTGATTCTGGCGTTTCAGGGGTCGATCGCGATGGGGAAATTCGGCGCCGAGGTGTACGTCGCGGATTTGGTGACGATTTCGCTCTTTCGCGAATTGGGGCCTTTGATAACGGCCTTCATCCTGGCCAGCCGGAGCGGGTCGGCGTTCGCAGCAGAGCTTGGCACGATGAAGGTAAACGAAGAGATCGATGCGCTGACCACGATGGGCATCGATCCGGTGCGATTTCTTGTGTTTCCGCGGCTGGTGGCGGCGGTACTGGTAATTCCGCTACTGACGATGTTTAATAATCTGTTCGGCCTGCTGGGCTGCGGCGTGGTGATGGTCTCGCTTCGATTTGCGCCTGCGATGGTTGTCAACCAGATATACGGTGCGGCCGATCTGACGGATCTGACGGGCGGACTGGTCAAGACGCTGGTCTTCGGTGCGCTTATTGCGGGTATCGGTTGTCTGAAGGGGTTGCGCACGGGCGGCGGCGCCAGCGCGGTCGGCGATTCGGCCACGCGGGCGGTCGTCAGCGGTATCGTGGCCATCGTTGTCACGGACGGCGTGTTTGCGGTAGTGTATTACTTTCTGGGGATTTGAACGGCTCATGGTCGAGACGAATAACGAAGCTGTAATTCGCGTTGAAGGCCTCGAAGCGGCCTACGGGGACGCCGTAGTGCTGCGTGACGTAAGCTTCGAGGTGCGCACGGCCGAGGTCTTCGTGATTCTGGGAGGTTCGGGCTGTGGAAAGAGCACGCTGCTCAAGCACATGATCGGACTGCGCCGGCCCGCGGCGGGCAGCGTTACAATCGACGGCATGGACATGGTGAACGCCGAAGGCTCCGAGCGTCTGGAGATACTCAGAAGGATCGGGGTGATGTACCAGAGCGGAGCGTTGTTCGGCTCGATGAATCTAATGGAAAATATTTGTCTGGTGCTTTCGGAGTTCACGGACTTGCCGGATGCGGCAATGGAGCGAATTGTGCGGATGAAGCTCAAGGTTGTGGGTCTGGAGGGATCGGAATACAAGATGCCTGCGGAGTTGAGCGGGGGAATGCGGAAGCGGGCGGCGATTGCTCGGGCGATGGCGCTGGATCCGAAGATCCTGTTTCTGGATGAGCCTTCGGCGGGACTGGATCCGATCACTTCGGCGCAGGTGGATGAGTTGATTCTCAAGCTCTCGCGGCATTTGCATATGACGTTCGTTATCGTGAGCCATGAACTTCCGAGCATTTATACGGTGGCGGATCGGGTGATCATGCTGGACAAAGACAGTAAGACGATTATTGCCGAGGGCAAGCCCGAGGAGCTGAGGGACAAGAGCGGCAATGCGTGGGTGCAGCGGTTTTTCAACCGGCGGGCGCCGGACGCCGGCGAGGCGGCGGAGTCTGCGGAAAGAACCGGCGCGGGCAACAACGGTAACGATAATGGATAGCACGTTATGAAAGCGAACTACTTCAAAATAGGCTTGTTTGTGATAGTCTCGGCGGCGATGGGAGTTGCGGCGGTAGTGTTTCTGGGGGCGGGATTCCTGGCTCAGGAAAAGGTGTTGTTCGAGACGTACATCGATGAGTCGGTGAGCGGGTTGAGCATTGGTTCGCCCGTGGAGCTTCGGGGCGTGCGTATCGGGCAGGTGGAGGACATCGGGTTTGCTGCGGAGGTGTACGATTTGCCTGAAGAATCGGAGCGGACGCTGGGGGCCGGTCGTTTCGTACGGGTCGTATTTTCCGTTCTCGGCGAGCATTTGCCGGGACTGTCGGAGCAAAACGGCTTTCTGCATCAGGAGGACACGCCGGATCGAGGCCTGCGATTTCGACTGGCCTCGAATATCGTTACGGGCCAGGCGTATCTTGAGGGGACGTATCTGGATCCCAATCGGTTCGAGCCGCCCGGTTTTTCGTGGGAGCCACAATATCCATTCATCCCATCGGCGCCGAGCGAGTTGACGACGCTGAAACAATCGGTGGACAAGATTCTCGGCAAGCTTCAGGAAATCGATCTGGATTCGACGCTCAAGTCGGTGGAGCAGTTATTCGCGTCGGTGGATCAGACGCTGGCGGACGCGAACGTTGCAGAGGTAAGCGGGGAGGTGCGGGAACTGCTGGCCGAGACCAGAGAGAAGGTTGCGGCGGTGGATACCAGGGCGATCAATGCGGCCGTTCAGCGGGTATTGGCCTCGGCCGATCGGGCTATCGCGGATGCGAACGTGGCGGCGGTGAGCGAGCAGGCGACCGGTTTGCTGGCGGATGCACGTCAGACGAATCAGCATTTGCAGGGACTATTGCTGCCGAAGGACGGCAAAATCGATGAGGCGAATCTGGCGGAGATTCTGGTGAAACTGAACCGGACGCTGGGGCGGATCGACAAGATCGTTCTGACCGAGAAGCCGGAGATCGACCTGATCATCTCGAACTTCAGGCAGATTTCGGAGAACCTGAAGGACTTGACGGAGACCATTAAGAAACATCCGGCCGGATTGCTGCGCAGTCCGCCGCCGGAGAGATCGGAGGCGTTCGAATGAGCCGAGTCCAACAAGCGGGACTGACAGCATTGCTGGCGTTTTGCATCGCCGCGAGCACCGGGTGCGCGCCCCAGGAGCCGTATAACAAGAAGCACTATATCCTGCGGGCGGAGCGACAAGGTCAACCCCTGGCCGACGGCACGGAAAAGGTGCTGGAGGTGCGGCATTTCACAATCGATTCGGCGTTCAGCGGGAGGGGGCTGGTGTACCGCACAGGGCCGCTCCGGTATGACACGGATTTTTATAATGAGTTTCTGGCCTCGCCCGAGGTGATGATCGCGGACAAAGTGCGCCACTGGATGGCGGAGAGCAAGCTTTTCAAGAGGGTGGTCGAGGGCGGCAGTTACACCGAGCCGACGCACGTGCTGGAAGCGAATGTTATCGCGCTGTACGGCGATTTTCGCGATCGTGCCGCACCGGAAGCGGTTTTGAAGATGCGCATTTTCGTGCTGGATATGACCTCCGACGATGCGCCCGAAGTGGTCTTTGGCGAGACCTACGAGGTTTCACACAGAATCGAGGGCGGCGATCCAGACGGGGTGGTTGCGGCGATGGATGCGTGTCTGGTCCGGATTCTCCAGAGTCTGGAATCGGACCTGGCAAAGGCTCTGTGAGGGGGCAATCGAGGGGCCGGGGGCGAGGTTTTCAATGGAAGAGCCGCTCTGCGCCATGAAATGAGGCGGAATTTGGGCGTTTTGCGAGGATATTCGGAAATCCTATGCGGTGTGTTTCCGTTTTCAGCGGGGAAAGTAGGAATTCACTACACCACAACGGTGTTTCTCCGACGTACAATGTGCGGGCAATGAAGAGTTTCTACACATGTGGGTGATGGTGCCTGGGCTGCAGGTTTTTCCTGCAGTCCTATTTTTTTGGGGGGGTATTCCTGCGAGGGTGGGCGTTCAATGCGGGCATGAGCGGTTGAGCGAGCATCGGATGATGCTCGGCGGCAGCCCCGAACTCAATCGCCCGTGTCCAGAACGCTCATGAAGGCCTGCTGTGGAATCTGCACCGAGCCGATGCTCTTCATTCGTCGTTTGCCCTCCTTCTGCTTCTTGAGGACTTTCATCTTGCGGCTGATGTCACCGCCATAGAGTTTTGCCGTAACGTCTTTGCGATACGCGCGGATGGTCTCTCGGGCGATGATCTTTCCGCCGATGGCGACCTGGAGGGGGATTTCGAACTGGTGTCGCGGGATGCTCTCTTTGAGCTTGAGGATAAGTTTGCGGCCGCGTTGTTCGGCCTTGTCCCGGTGTACGATAATCGACAGCGCATCGACGGGCTCTTTGTTGACGAGGATGTCGATACGGACCAGGTTGCTCGCTTCGAAGCCGGTGAACTCATAGTCCATGGTGGCATAGCCCCGGCTGATGCCTTTGATCTGATCGTAGAAATCGTAAACGATCTCGGCAAGCGGCGCTTTGTATTCCATCATGACGCGGGTCGGATTGAGATAGTTGGTCTTGAGCAGCTTGCAGCGGCGTGTTTCCGCCAGTTGCATGATGCCGCCGATCGATTCGGTGCTGGTGATGACTTCCAGGCGCACGAAGGGTTCGCGCAGTTCTTCGATTTGTGTTTTGTCGGGCAGTTCGCTCGGGGAATCGATGCGGCGGGTTGCGCCGTCGGTGGCGACGACTTCGTAGCTGACGGTCGGGGCGGTCTGAACGATGTCGATATCGTTTTCGCGTTCGAGGCGTTCCTGGATGATTTCCATGTGGAGCAGGCCGAGGAAGCCGCAGCGAAAACCGAAACCAAGTGCCGGCGAGTTCTGCGGTGCGAAGGAGAAACTGGCGTCGTTGAGGGCGAGTTTGTCGAAGGCGCTTCGCAGTCGGGGATAATCGCTGTTGTTTCCCGGATAGAAGTCGGAGAACACCATCTGCGAAGGCGGCTGATATCTCGCCAGCGGATCGGGTGCGGGAGCCGCTTCGTCGGTAATGGTATCGCCGATGGTGACGTCGGAGAGGTTGCGGATGTTGGCGATGACATAACCGACCTCGCCGGTGCCCAGTTCGTCGACGCCGATCATGGCGGGGCGAAACTTGCCCAGTTCGGTGATGAGATAGCTGCGGCCGGCGTGCATGAGTGTGATCTTCTGGCGGACTTTGAGCTTTCCGGAGAAGACACGTACGTAGCAGATGACGCCCCGATACTGGTCGCAGTGACTGTCGAATACGAGGGCCCGGGTCGGCTCGCTGCTACGGTCCTGCGGAGGGGGCAGCAGCATGCAGATTGCGTCGAGCAGTTCGCGGCATCCTTTGCCCGTCTTGGCGCTGATGGCGAAGCATTCGTTCTTTCGGATACCAAGCACCTGTTCCATTTCTTCTGCGGCCACGTCCGGCTGTGCGGCTGGCAGGTCGATCTTGTTGATCACACCCATAATCTCGACGCCCGTCTCAGCGGCCAGATAGGCATTGGCGACGGTCTGGGCCTCGACGCCCTGAGCGGCATCGACCACGAGCAGCGCGCCTTCACAGGCGGCCAGAGCGCGGGAGACTTCGTAGTGGAAGTCGACGTGGCCGGGCGTGTCGATGAGATTGAGCATATACATCTCGCTCTCGTATTCGTAGTGCATGGTTACGGCCGAGGCCTTGATGGTGATGCCACGCTCGCGCTCGAGGTCCATGCTGTCGAGCATTTGCTCCCTGGCTTCGCGCTCGGTGATCGTGCCGGTCAGTTCGAGCAGGCGGTCGGCCAGCGTGCTCTTGCCGTGATCGATGTGTGCGATGATGGAGAAGTTTCGTATGTGTTTTCTGTCCAAGCCGTACACCTCAGAATGTCGAAAAATCGCAGAGTACTCCGTCTGCGACGGGTAACGCCTGTCGAGTCAGGCGAACCGTTCCGCCGTCGGTTTCCATCAGGCCCAGTGCGTTGTTCTGCGTCCATGCGTTGTTAAAGACGCTAAAGAAATCTGCTCCCGTTTCGTTGCAGAACTGATTGCGGTCGATTCCACGGCGCATCCGCAGGTTCAGGATCGCTGTCTCACAGATACGTTCGTTGCGGTTCGGTCGTTCACAGAGTGCGTGCGGCGAGCAGCCCGCTTCGATCGCACGAACGTAGAGATCGATGTCCGCAACGTTCAGGGTCCGGCGGCCCCGCCAGTAGGAACCGGCCGACGGGCCGACACCGATGCAGGGGCGATTCTCCCAGTAGAGTTGGTTATGCGCGCAGGCGCATCCATCGCGGGCGAAGTTGGATATTTCGTACTGCCGGAAGCCCGCAGCGGCCAGGAAGTCTATGGCGAATTCGTACATCGCCCGGTCGGTCTGTTCATCCGCGCTTGTCAGTTGCCCGCAGCGTCTTCGGCTATCGAAAGGCGTGCCTTCTTCGAAGGTAAGCGCATAGGCGGAAATGTGTTGGACGTTCAGTGCGACGGCGGATTCAAGCGTGTGCTTCCATGCTTTGAGACTTGAACCCGGAACGGCAAACATCAAATCGAGCGAGACGTTTTCGAATCCGACGGCTCGGGCGCTCTCGACGGCCCTGATTGCATCGGCGGCGCTGTGTCTGCGTCCAAGCAAGGCGAGTTCGCGGTCATTGAATGACTGGGCGCCGAGGGAGAGACGATTGACGCCGGCGTCTCGCAGCAATGAGAGGGCGTCGGCGTTCACTTGTGCGGGATTGCACTCGACGGTGAACTCACTCGCATTCGGACATCTGCCTGCAATAGCCTTGAGCAGCCGACTCAGCAGGGGGGCGGGCAGGCAGGTGGGGCTGCCACCGCCGAGGTAGATCGTATGGACCGATGCGGGCAGTGCATACCGGTCGATTTCAAGCAGCACGGCTTCAAGCAGGCGGGCAGGGTCCCGGCCACTCAGGGGTTCGGAATAGAATGCGCAGTACGGGCATTTGCTTTGGCAGAAGGGAACGTGGACGTACAGGCCCGCGCTATCTGGTTGTCTTGAGGAACGGGCATGCATGGTTCGTCAACTCCGAGCGCTCATGCTCTGGAGGAACTCTGCATTGGTGGGATACGTTTTGAGCAGTTTGAAGAGCGATTTCATGGCCTCGCGGGGTGGATAGTTCGAGAGGACCCGACGGAGCGTTGTGACTCCCTGGGCCTGGTCGTCATTGTAGAGGCGGGCTTCTTTGCGCGTGCCGCTGGCGGGGATATCGATGGCGGGGAATATCCGGGCTTCCGCCATCGAGCGGTCGAGGACGATCTCGCTGTTGCCGGTGCCTTTGAATTCCTCGAAGATCAGTTGGTCCATGCGCGACCCTGTATTGATCAGGCAGGTCGCGACAATTGTCAGCGAGCCGCCTCCCTCGATGTTGCGGGCCAGGCCGAACAGACGGCGCGGCACTTCGAGGATACCGGCTTCGAGCCCGCCGCTCATGGTATGGCCACGTTGGCGGCGCGTGCGGTTGTTGAAGGCGCGTCCTATTCGGGTGAGGCTGTCGATCATGAGAACGATTTCGCGTCCGCATTCGAGTTCCGTTTGTACGTGCGCGAGCATCAGTTCGGCCAGTTCGACGTGCTGATCGGCCGAATGGTCGCTGGTGCTGAAGACGACCTCGGCCCCCTCGGCGGACCTGCGGAAGTGCGTGACCTCCTCGGGTCGTTCGTCTATGAGCAGCACGATGATGCGGGTTTCGGGTGAGACGTGACGGATTGCGTGAACCATCTGTTCGAGCATGACCGTTTTGCCGGCCTTTGGGGGCGAGACAATTAACTGGCGCGTACCTTTGCCGATGGGGGCGATCAAGTCGACGATTCGCATGCTTTCAACACCACAGGCGCCGAGGTCGAACCGGTCGTGCGGATCGACGGCCACCAGGTCGGTGAAATGCGGGCGGTCGGCGAAGACGTCGGGTTCCAGTCCTCCGAGCGAATCGATGGAAATGAGCCGGCGTTTGCCTTTTTTCCGCTCGAACTGTCCGCTGACTGTAGCCCCTTCGGCCAGCGGATGGCGTCTGACCACTTCCGGATGGACCGTGATTTCGGGTGTGCGAGCCCTGTAGGAGCGATCCGGCGTGCGGACCGCAAACTGCTCTTTATTGACCGTCTTAAGAATACCTGCAATCGTATCTGACATCGAGATTTCCCGTGAGAATTGCTTCAAAGAAAAGGTCGCCTCTGAAAACAACTCCATCATACCATAATGATCGGTTTTCGCAAGAGACTACGCCGGGCAAATCCAAAAGAATATGCAGCCCAGGCGGGCTGCTGATATAGCCGTTCAATCGTCGTATCTTCCTGAGGATGCGGCCGGAGCGCCTGTCTGGTATTCTACGTGCTCTCGATAGGCGGGGCCGGTCTATGTTCGAGATCTATGGGGATCTGCTTGCTGACCGAGCGAACGTGCAGGTCCTGCTGCGGGAAGGCGATCTCGATCCCGGCCTTGCGGAAGGCGGTATCGATAGCGCAGTTGACACTGTGCCAGACCGAAAGATAGCTGCCGATACCCGAGATGTACGTGCGTAACTCGAAATTCAGGCTGCTGCTGCCGAAGGCCTTGAATATCACACGGGGCGTGGGGTCTTTGAGTACTTCGGGGTTGGCGTCGGCGACTTCGTACAGTGTCTTCTCGGCTTTGGCGATATCCGAGCCATAGGCGATGCCCACGAGGAAATCGAGGCGCAGGACGCTGTCGGTCAGCGTCCAGTTCACGAGCCTGCCGGTGATGAATTCCTTGTTGGGCACAATGAGTTCGCGCTGATCCCATTTTCGAATGGTAGTGGCGCGTATACGGATCTTCGTAACGGTGCCGGTAACGTCGCCAACGGTTACCACATCCTCTATGCGTATGGGTTGCTCGAAGAGTATGATCAGGCCGCTGACGAAGTTGGCAAATATTTCCTGGAGGCCGAAGCCCAGGCCGACGGTCATTGCGGCGATCAGCCACTGCACTTTGGACCAGCCGATGCCGATCTCCGTGAAGGCGAGGACCACACCGACGATGACGATTGTGTAGCGGCAGATGGTGATAATCGCGAAGCGGCCGCCGGCATCGAGTGGCAGACGGCGCAGCACGATGATCTCGAGCAAACCGGGGACGTTTCTGGCCAGGATGACGGTAACCACCGCGACCAGAATGGCGGTCGCGACAGCGCCCAGTGTGATGCCGATCGCGACGCCTTCGGCATCCTTGACGCCGTACAGTTCGAATTCGCCGAGCACAGCCAGTGCGGGCAGCACATCCTGCCAGATGTACAACCCTCCGATGACCACGATGACGCCGATGACAGTGTTTATCAGTCGGTAGGTCTGGCGAGACATCTCAAAGATCGTCTGCTGCGGCATGGACTCGGCTTCGGTCGGCTGCGCGACGGCATCTGTCTCTGCTGTGATTGCAGCCTGTTGTTCCTCCTCAGCGGCTCGCTTTCTGTCTCTTTGAAGAATGGCGAGGCGCCGGCGAGCGATAGTCAACCATCGCACGAAGAGTCCGCGAAGCAGCAGGACTGAAAGGATAAGTACGAGTGTGCTCAGCAGGCGGACGTTGAGGTGCCGAGCCCCATAGAAGTAGCCCATTGCCGCCAGCGTCGCGCATCCCAGAGGCAGTAATACGCTGAGGGGGTACCACATGTATCGCAGGCGTTCGAGCCAGCCGCCGCGTCGTTGTGCGAAGTGCCCTTTGAGCAGGGGCCCGGTCGGCCGGAGGGTCAGCATCAGGAACAGGGCAAGTTCGATCAGAAAGACCATCAGCAGCAGTCGGCCGGCGGTGGCGAACCACTGCTCGCCCGTTCGCTGGCTTTGCAGGACCTTGAAGAAGAAAAAGACTGGAACGATGGCCGCACAGAACCATCTCAAATGCCTTCTGACGAAAACGAGGGGCTGCTGCCGCATGCGGAAATGTTCCTGAGCCAGGCCGTGTGGAGCGACAATGTGGCGGAGCAGACTGAGGATGAAGATCAGCGGAATTGTCGCGAGCAATCCAGAGGCAAGCGCTTGTGTGAAATCGTCATCACGTGCGGCTGCGGAGAGGTAGCTTTGCAGCAGCAGGAGGAATACGGGCCACATGGCGGCCAGCAGAACCGTTGAACTGAGCGCCTTGACGGTCAGCAAGAAGCGGTCGGTTTCGATCTGGCGGACCTGCTCGGAGATTGCCGTGACCTGTCGGCGCACCTTCGAGCGAAAGATTGCGAACGTTACGAACACGGCGATGAGGACAATGAAGAACACAGGATTTCGTGCGGCGTGCTGCCCGGTCAGGCGGGCGGTGGCGAACCAGTTTGTGGGAGAAATCAACCATCGCAGGGCCCTCAGCGTGTGGCGGGTATCCGAGGCATCGAGGATGTTCGAACTCTTGACCCACAGTACGTTCTCGTCGATGAAATCGGCGTACTGCTCGACGGTATCGACGAGGGCCTGTTCCTGGATGCTGAGCGAGGCGAGGGCGGTGGAGTATTCGAGGTACAGATCCGCGAGGGCTTTGACTGTTTTGCGCCTGGTCTGCAGATGCTCGATGATCTTCGCCCGTATCTGATCCCGTTTTTGCGGAGGAACCGGGGCTTCGGCGGCTGCAAGCAGTTCCTCTGCACGCTGTTCGACATCTCCGAGCGTGGACCATTGATTGTCGAATTCGCTCCACTTGACGTAGGCTTGCGATATCTCCGAGAGGCGATCTCTTATGTTTCGTCGGTTCTCGCCAGTGTCGGGTAGTGCGCTGCGTTTGGCTCTGAGCAAAGCGCCCATCACATCGGAGATACCGCCCGCTTTATCGATGCGGTTTTTTATGTCCGTGAACTCTTTTTCCATTGTGGCAAGTTGCGAGGTGATGCTCTGATTCTTGCGCGAGGTCTCGGCGATTTCGGCGACCAGTTCCGCCTGGGTCTGCGCCAGTTCGGCGTTGCGATGGGCGACTTGCTGCAGCAGCGGGTGTTCGCTCTGCGTTTCTTTGCTTGCCTGCAGGGCCTGCTGTTTGGCGGCTTCGGCCTGGGCCTTGCGGAGATTATTGACCCGCTCCTGAAGCGTTGAAACGCGTTTTTCGGCCGCAGCCAACTCGCGTGCAGCCAGATCTCGCTGGGCGGCGAGCAGATCGTTTGTTGCGTCGTATGAGAGGAGTTCTTCCTTGCTGGCTTCGATCCGGCTCTGAAGCGCCCTTTGTTGCAGTGAAAGCAGGGTGCGCCTGGCCTGGTCGATGGGAGTTGCCTGGTCGTCTGCCGGCAGTGCGGCCAGTTCGCCGGCGATTTGTTCCAATTGCTGCTTTGCGGCGCTCGATTCCTGTGGGATAGTTGTTCTGCGGTCGGCCCGCAGCGCCGGTTCAGCCTCGAGTTCGGCGACCTGTTTGCGAACCTCGGTGAGTTTAAGATTCGCCTGGGTCAGGGCCTGTTCCGCTTTTTCCAGGGTCAGGTCTTTGGCTAGTTCCACGTCGTCGTCGGCCGGCGCCTGTGCGAGCATTTCCTGAATCTTCTCGATATTCGCGGGTGCCTGCTCGCGGGCGGCGGCGTATTTCTTGCGGGCGGCTTCGAGTTGGCGGGTCAACTCGAGTTGTGCGATTGCTTTGTCGTATATTTCGGCGAGCCTGGTTCTGACTTCATCGGTCAAGTCTGGGGATTCGGCGATTTGTTTCTTTTTTGCCTGCAGTTGTTCGACCGTCAGATCGGTTGTCTGGTTGACGGGCGAGCGGCCGTTGGTCAGAGGGGCTGTCTGGAGCAGGTTGTTGGCGTCCGGCGGGGCTGAATTGCTGTCTTGTTGGGCCCCTGCGGGAGCAGCTATGGAGACAGTCAGAAGGATGGCGGCAAGCATCAATGCCGGCCGCACCGATTTTGTCTGATTGGATGGTTCGTTATTGTCCATATGGGGTCACACGTATTTCAAAAGTCGATGTCAGTGAGTGTCTGATTTGCAGACGTTATAAGTCTAACGCAGTGCAATTGCAATCGACAGTGAAAATCCATGCGCTTCGGGCTATTGACGCCAGGGGCAGGGCAATCGCATGAAAAGAAAGTGTGAGGAAATCTCACAATGTTAAAATAGA
>CAZGMJ010000082.1:0-21970 GCA_964526785.1 uncultured Pirellulales bacterium | reverse complement strand
AGTCCAATCTGGTTTTACCCATCGGCTCCGCGACGGGAAAAACCATATCTATTGTGCAAAAACCCATGCCAACGGGCATGTTGTTTGCACTGCGGACCCCGCCGAGCCCGCGCTTTGGGCCTGTGTTGCGTCAATCTGCGATTAGAACAACATAATGAGACAGCAGCAGCCAGGCACCGTATTTGCACTCCACCCGCTCGCAACTTCAAAGAGAAAGAAAGCAGCGCGACTTTTTGCTGCTTTTCACGCTCAGAATCATATAATGGCTGCCGGATATGGAATCGCATAAGAAAATGCCACGCATGATCGCCCGAGCCATTCTCACTGCATCGCTCGCGGCCCTGCTTGCCGGTTGCGCCGAAGAGTTGACCTCAGAACAACTCGCTCTCGACGCCGACCCATGGAGCGAACCCGTTTGGGGGCCGCCCGCGGAGGGCTTGCGTTGCCGCCTCAGCGCCGCCAGACGCAAATGGGCCGCGGACGAAACGCCCGTATTGCGCTGCGATCTGCAAAACAGCGGCCGGCGCACGTTCGCCTTCTGGCCCGCGCACAAACACCAGCTCTGTCGAATCGAGGTAGATGCAGTGTGGCACCGCTGGCAGCATCCCGAGAAAATCGAAAGCCAAATCTGGCCCCTGCCCCCGGGATCGGGCTATCGAGGCATCACGATTCAACCCGACAAAGGCTACGGCATCGACCTCAAGCCCGGCCGCCATGTTATCCGCGTCGCTTTTACGCTCGAAGACGTCCGCGTCACCAGCAATCCTTTCGGCATTGAAATCACCCGCGCGCCCTGACCGGCATGGTCGGTTCGTTAATCGAGCCGCCCGGCAACAAAATCGAACGCATCATGCAGCACGCCCTCCGCCCGCTGGCCGTGCAACAAGCCGAACCAGATGTATCCGACCTTCCCGCCGTTTGGCAATTCGGCAAAGACAACCGCATCACCCAGTGATTCGCCGTTCGCATCTCGTAGCTCGAGCAGCGGCGTATATGCCTCGTGTTCACGCTCGACAAAGGCTCGCCAGCGCAGATCCCCCGATTCCGGAAATCCGAAACGCTCCGGCACATGTTTCATCCGCATCTTCGGCTGAACGAAATACAGTTCCGCTCCTTCCGGCGGATTCTCGAATCCCATCCGCAGCGTGATCCCGAATCGCGCGCTGTTATTGATCGGCTCGCCGTCCGCTTTCCGATAGAACGGCCACGGCAGCGACGGAGCGGCAACTAATGTCCCTCCATTGTTGAGATACTCCAACAGAGCTTTGTCCACGTCCCCCTGCTCGTCAACCGTCTGTGTATATGTCTCGCCGCCACAATACAACGCCATCGCATATGCATCGGTCTTCAGCTTGCCCGCCGCGATGTCGCGCCACGACAGAATATCCATCTCAACACCCGCATCCAGCAGCCACCAGAACGCCATCGACTCCGCGTCTGCCAACACCGCAATCCGCTTGCCCCCGTACTTCCTGGCCAGAGCCCTCTTCTGGTCAGCAGATATGGACGAAGCCCCCGCTTTGCACGCAGTGATCCGCGGCTTGCCCTTGAAACGCCGCGCGTAGTCGCGCGTGATCCTCAGATACTTGCTCCCATCCTCATGCGAAGGTTCGATCTCGCTGCCCTCGTGCCATTCGTTGAAGCTCGTAATCACCACCCAGTGCGGATCGGCCTTGATAGCCTTCTCCCACTGTGCGTGATACAGCCTGCCGCCGTATCGCTCAACCGCCAGGCCCGGCGTGCGTATCTTCGTATCGTCATAACCCGGAATCACAGTGATCGTGCTGATCTTCCCGGCCGAATCCGCCAGATCGACCCACGATGCGTATGTCCCCTCAGCCCACTGCGCAACCTCCCGCGGCGTCTTGCCGTTCAATGAACCGGCCGTGTTGTACGTGTGAAGCCCGTCAAACACCCTGGCCGCACCATAGCTGAACTGATCACCCATCACAATGCAGCCCGGCGCATAGCGTTGCTGGATCGCCTCCACCGCCTTGAGCCACCCGGTCAGTCCCAACTGCTGCACCGCCCGACCATAAATGAACACCACGGGTTTGCCCCCGACCCGCAGGTATCCCTCGTGCCGCCCATACCGTTCAAGAACCTGCACGATATCCTCGGCCGTCCGCTCAGCCGTCTTGGGATTGGGCGCCGTCTCATAGTAAATACACGCCGTCATGTCATGCGCGGCGCAAATATCCAGTATGGTCCCCAAAGGCTTGTCCGTGTAATCGCCATGTCCCCACCAACTGCTGATAAGCGTATCGACGCCCGCCTGCCGGGCCCACTTGCAGTGTTGTTCGATCACGTCGCGATCGTACGAATCATACGCGCCCATCGCGGGGTAATGCGTACTGGCCGCAATATCCTTCTTCGCTGCATCGATGCGCCCCCAGTGCACGGTGCTGCCCGCACCCCCCGGCCCGTCCGTAACGCCATACCAGGGATAATAAAACGCCATCACCAGCCTGGGCGCCGCCCCATAGCCGGCAGATCCTTCACGACCGGGCACCTCGAGTTCCATCCCATCCAGCCGCAATGAACACCCCGCGACAACTGCAATCACCATAGCCAGAATTCGCCACCGACATGTGCCATTGCTCACTCGAATCATGACCGCCTCCAATCATCCAAAAGCTCAATATTCAATCACAACCAGCGTCCGCGGCGTTATGTCCTTCAGCCTCAGCTTTCTGCCGCCCTTTGCGAGCTCTGCCCTGCCCTCATCGGGCAACACCAGAGTGATCTCCGCCTCGCCCTCTCGTGGCAAACCAAGCCCGACATCCACTACCCTGTCGTTGAAGTTCTCCACAACGATGTGCCGCCCCCCAAAGACATACAACGCCACCTTGTTTGGCGCATCGAACGTCATACCGAACGGCTCAAGCATCTTCTCGCGTATCGGCTGCAGATCGTCCCTCGTCAGCTTCAGAAGATTCTTCGGATCTCCTCCGGCCCGCAGTATCGTAACGTTTGCGTGCCGCGACAGCTTCTCGTCAAGCCTTTTTGCAAGCCCGTCGCTGATCAGGACCGGCTTGCCCGCATCCAGCATCGTCGTGAGCTTGCCCCGGAACCCCGGATCCTTCAGCGCATGAACCGCAAAGAACGCCGCCTTTGCATCAGGAGCAATCGTCGCCGTCGGTACCAGCGGCAGCCCGAGCATCCCGACGAAGTCGAAAATGTACCGCTCATCGTGCGCATCGCTGTTGGGCGGTTTCGGCGCCGCGATGCCCACAACACGTTTGCCTCGGGCAATCCCGGCCAGCTCGAACAACTCCGGAATCTCCGCCCGCAACTTCTCCACGTTGGCCGGCCCTGTCTCACGCAGGAGCGAACCGTAACAGAACAGCAGCATCTCCTTCGCACCCGCCAGCACCGTCTGCCGAGCCTGCTCGACATATGTATCTTCGGTCGTGCCGTACGGATCGAACCATCCGCCGCCCGTCTTGCCGCCGCCGATCTCGCCAAGCCACCGCATGATATAGTACGCTTCGTACTGCACCTTCCCGCCCCATCGCGGATTGTCGAAGTCCCGTGTCTCAGTGCCCACCCAGATCCTGTCGTAGTCGGCCGTCTGCCGGATCACATCGTATCCGCGATTGTGAAAGTTGTCGTACCACTGCGGGTATTTGATGATAAGCGTAACGTCGGGATTTACCCTGCGGGCCGCACCCAGAATCCGCTCCCGGCCCATCTCAACCATCAAATCGCATCGATACTCCGCCCAGCTCTGCCCGCCCCGGGCCTTCTTGCACTGCTCGCATTCGCAGTCGGTAAAAAGAAAATCGTCGATCATGATCTCATCGAATATCGACGCCGTGAACTCGAATATCTCCTCCATGTGCTCCTGCGACCGCTGATCCGTGTAGCACGAAATAATGTTCCAGCCCGTCGACTGCTTGCCCACCTTCGTCGGCGTCACACACCCCGAAACTTCGAACCCCTCCGCTCGAAACCGATCGCGCGCCGCCTCCAGCGTCTTCCGCTCGGCCGTGTAATTGCCGCGAAAACTCTCTATAAACACGTGCGTCACGCCGGTCTTCCTGCACCATTCGATCGCATCGACTGTCCCGCTCTCCCCGCCCAGATAGTCGCGCACCTGATGCGACGTAAACAGCGTCGATATCGTCAGCACATCGCGCTTCGCCTTCGCCAGGTCCCACAGCGATTGCTCCTGCGCACCGGCCGCATAACCGACCAGTGCCGCAACGATGAAAAGCATCCCAACACGTCGTCTGTACATAATCATCTCCATTTGCACCCGGCCATAGACAGGCATTGACCTCGTTACTTCTTCTCAACAACAACCTCGCGCACCGCCAGGGACATATCCCCGCCGAGAACCGCAATCCGAAAATCCGCCCCGTTGCACCGGTTCATGAACCGACATCGCCCCAGCGGTAAACTCGCCGTCTTCCACTGCTCCGTCTGCCCGACCTCTGCCCGGCCCCCCGCTCGAAACGCCCCTTCGCGCGCCCCCTTCGTCGCATCCACGTTGTCATATTCGATCTCGAAATGATCGCAGCCCGCATCATAGTACGTAACGATAACCCGCACCGCCCGATCGAACAGATCGAACGCAAATGCATCATCGACGTTGAAATACAGATATCGGCTCGCATCTGAGTGTGGATTGGCCGCGCTGACCGCCGCCGCAACACCGCCCACATCCTTCCGTCGCCACACTCCGTCACCACCGCTGGGCCGAATCGCCACACCCTTGGATGCACCGGCTCGCCAGGAAACCCTCTCAGCGCCGCCATACGACCCCGCCGCCGGCAGATGCACCTTCGCCCGCCACATGTCGCTGAACAACTCCGTCAGCACGATATAACTGCGTCCGTATTCCGCGCTGTGCGCGATGTCGGTCCCCTCGTGCCATTCGTTCCACGTCTCAACGTGCACCATCCACGGCCGATGCCGGGGATGCAGCGCAAAGACCTTCAGCCAGCGGTCGACATATGTCTTTCCGTCGCCGCGATCCACCACCAGAGGCGACCGCCCGGGCACCGCGCTGTGATCGTACCCCGGCCCCAGCGATACCGTGTGCCTGAACAGCAAAGGCCCGTTCACAGCACCGCCCCATGAATACGTCGCGTCGGCCTCGCCCTGCCAGTCCGAATTCTTCACGACGAACGGCTCAACCCCGAAATCCTCCTCGAACCGCCGCTCGAAATGCTCCAACTGACCCTCGCCCTGGCGCTTGGCAAACGACGCCCCATACAGAAACACAATCGGACAACCATCCACCCGCGCCCACTTCGCAGGCGGCACCAGACTGAAGAAATCCCTGGCCGCCGTATAGAACCACTCCTTCCCGAACTCCGTCGCCAGATCAACGTGATAACGCCGGCCGCCCTCGCCGTACGAATTCCAGCTCAAAATGGACGTGTCATAGAAAAGACCGATTGCCGGCGGTCGCTTGCCCTCTTTCTCCAACTGCCCGTGCGCCTCGACCATCGGCCCCAGGCCCGCAAAGCTCCACCCATCATAATCCCCCGGCACCCCCCAGAACACCGGCATCAGAAAGTCGATGCCCGCCGCGATCATGTCCGCCATCTGCTGCCGGTGCCAGGACACGCTGAGATAACTGATGTCGTTCATGTCCGCCGGGTGTGTCGTCAACGCATCAGTGCCGTCGCCGTTAATGATGTGCGCCTTACTTGGTATGTCATACCAGTAGAAATACGTCGTCCCCACAACCGGCTGTCCCGCCTCGAACGAAGATGTCCCCTCATGCCGTTCAGCCTTCAGCGGAAAATACTGCCCCGGCGGCTTCTCCGGCAACTCCTGCACGCCCGCAGCGCTGCAGGTCATAATCAGCACCGCAGCCCACGCGGTGACAATAACGGCCTTGTAGAATTTCCCGTCTGACATAGAATCCTCCAGAACTCTCCTCGCGATTTTCCCGCCTCGCTACCGCTCGAAAAACCGCAGGATCTGCTCCTTCAACCCCCGACACGCCTCCTGCGGGTCCGCGACCTTCGTCGCCGCCGCACAAACCGCTATCGACCGGGCCCCCGCCTCGAGCACCTGCTCGACATTCTCGCCCGTGATCCCCCCGATCGCCACATTATGTATCCCCGTCCCCTCCAGCGCTGCACTGCCCTGATGAACGTAATCCAGCGTCACCGCAGGCACTTTCGGCTTTGTCCCCGTCGGAAAGACCGGTCCCAGCGCCGCATACGTCACCCGCTCGTCTATCGCCGCTCGCAGTTGCTCCATCGCGTGCGTGCTCTTGCCGATGATCAAGGGCCTGGTCTGCAGCGCCCGTATCTGCTCGACCGGCAGATCGTTCTGCCCTGCGTGCATCCCGTCGGCCCCCGCGGCAATCGCCACATCCGCCCGGTCGTTCACGATGCTCAAAACGCCCTCGTCCGCACAGATCCGCACAAATTCTCTCGCCATCGCAAACCGCCTGTCGTCCGGCACCTCCTTCGTTCGCATCTGAATGCAGTCCGCACCGCCCTTTGCACAGTGCGCCGCAAGCGACAGAAGCTCCGCCGGCAGGTCGCTCGTAATCACCACGTACAGCCGAACCTTCGCATACCGCGCCGCCGGATCAGCCGTAACAGCAATATCCTTCTCCAGTGAATACCCCGCGAAACGCAGTTTCTCGAACCGCCCCGACAGCGCCTTTTCGTGCAACGCCCCCGTCTCCGCCAGCACGCGCAGCGCCTCGCTCAGACGTTTGCACGCGGCCGTCACACAATCCCGCAACTCCCCGCGCTCCATCTGCCCCGCAACTTCCGCTCCGGCGCCCACGTCTCCGCGCGAATCCCGACCGCCCAGCAACCGCCCGCCGTCCAGTTCGGACATTATCCCGCTCAGCACGTGCCGCAATTCCTTCGCCCTCGAACTGAGCACCACATCACCAAGAGAAAATCGGCAGTACTCCTCCACCACGCGCAGCGCTTCCCGCGCCCGATTGAAGTTCGCATCCATAATCCTGTACGCCGATCGTTCCATGAGGAACGATTATACAATACACCGGCCGTTTCGATAAGGGCCGACTCGCATCCCCCGCATCTTCAATCCTCTGCCACTCTGCAAAAAAAGTGGAGCCGCCCTCCTCCGAGCGACCCCAAAAAGGTATCATAATCAAGACCGGCCGGGCCGATCCTGTCATCTTCACATCGGGCGGACCAATCCTCCTCCAAAGCCTGCGTGTTGGGCCGTCCGCCCAATAATGTCTGCCGTTGGACAGATAAACCCTACTCGCCGCAAGTTGTATGCCAATATTACGCCATCATACGGCCCCGCCGCTGTTCCCCAACCGTAAACGCCTTTGACAAAAAGCCTTACACGACGCGAGCCGGCGCAGCTCCCAGATTCCTTATACTACGCATATCCGCGCACAGTTGCCGAAACACAACACCCACATACCCTATCTAACACACATTACCGCTCATCCACATGCCGAGCCGTGTATCAGACAAGATTCTCCGCGCCGTTGCAAAAAGGCAACGCCTCCATGATGTCAAAACGCAACAGCGGTCTCCCCTCTGGCACGCTGCCCGCCTGTCACAGTTCCGCGCCCGGCTTATATCGGACCTCCGCAACGCGCTGAGTCCACCAGCACAGCCAGTCATCGTAAAGCACTTTCCGTCCGGTCCGTTCTTGGTTGACATGAAAGATGCTGTTGCTCCGCCAGTTCGCTATGTCCTGCCCGATTTCCTCCGCAATCCGACCCGAAGGCGAAATCGCTACGAACTCCACCGGGTCCTCCCTAAGGTTGTATGCCCGAACGGACTCATTCGTCGGACTGTAGACGAACTTTACGTCTCCGCGCACGAACCCCGCCGGCCCGTCCGGTATCCAGCCTCCGAAGTATACCCTGCGGTCCTCAGGAATCTCGCCCAATACGTTCAGGCCGTCGAACCGCCCTGTCCCGCTGTCGAACCCCAGCAATCCCAGAATCGTGGGAGCTACATCGATTGAACTGACCGACCCGTCTATCTCTCGCCCCGCATCGGTAAAGAACGGCGCGCGAATGCAAAATGGAATACGCAGAACCTCTTCGTACGCAATGCGCTCGTGACCCGAAAGCCCGTGCTCGCCGAACGCCTCAGCATGATCGCCCACCACGCAGAAAACGGTCTCGTCCGCTATGCCCAGTTGCGAAAGCTCTGCGTCCACCGCGGCCAGAAAAGTGTCCGTGTAGGCAATCGTCTGGCGATACCGCGTCATCGGGTCCTTCGCAGGCTCCGCAAACCATTCAGGCACCTCATACGGATCGTGCGTCACCGAACAGAGATACGCCAGGAAGAAAGGCTCCTCGGAACTTGCTATCCATTTCGTGACCGGCTCCAGCAGAGCAAACTCATCGCACGCAAGATAACCGACAAAATGATTCGGATCCTCGATATCCTCTCTCGAAAAAAAAGTGTCGAAACCGAGGTTGTACACAAGTCCCGGACGTGCCTCGAAATTCCCTTTGGCCGACTGAAAGAAAGCCGTGCGATAACCCAACTGCCGCTCAAGTACCGTCGCCAGACTCATATACGGCTCAATCGCCGGTACCGTCTCAGCCAGATCCTGCGACGCCGAGGGATACCGTCCCGTCAATACCGAAAAGATCGCTTTCGTCGTGTGTGTCAGGCACGACCGCGCGTTGCTGAACTCCACTCCCTCGCTCGCAAGCCTCGCCAGAAACGGAGTAATCGAATCGCCGGCATCCTCCAGCGAAGTATGTTGATACTGCACGCCCTCCAGGATGATCACGACGACGTTCATCGGCGGCCGCGTCTCCGACCGCGCAAGCTCGATCTCGTCGGTACTCGGCAGGTGACGCCTGGCTACGTCCAGATGCTTGTGACGCGGACTCAGCAGACTGCCTATCGCGCGCAGATGGCTGTTGTAACGCAGCCCCACCGATCGGATATCAACCGAACCGCTCCAACCCACCGACTGGCGAACGATCAGAGCCGCCAGAATGATAGTCACAGAAGCGAATGACCGCTTGAGAAACAGCCGCCGGTTGTACTGCGGTATTCTCGGCCGGGCGAGGATGTAGAAAAGAAAACCCAGCGCAATCGCACTCGGGCCAAGCAGCATAACGGCCGCACGCGGCGCCTGCGCGAGATTCATGCCGACCATCAACAAAGCGTTGAGCGGATCCCGCACCAGCGGCAGCAGCACCCGTGGAAGAATCTGCGTACCCGTGCGTATCACCCACCCGGCGTTCATCACCGACCACGTGCATATAATTGCCGCAGCGATGGTCGCCGCACGCACCACCGCAACCCGCCGCCACCGGTAACATACCGCCGCCAGAACCAGCTCGACAAGCAGCAACAGTGCAACATCCGTCAGTATCCATGTATAGTATTGGCCGAGCAGGTCCGTGCGTATCGCGTGAAACAGCTTGGCCGCAAGCGTGCAAAACAAGGCGCCGAACATGATAGCGCTGTACGCATGAGCGAAGAGCCGCTCAGACCACCGCCGCCGCGAAGGATACGCGATTGTACTGTCTTCAGTCTGTTTCGACGCATCAGGCATGAACCGACAACATACTAAAAGCCGGTTATGATCGCAAGATTCTTGTCTCGGCAGGGGTTGTGTGGACTACACACAATCCGGCACCCAAGTGCCGCCAAATTTTCATATGATGCCTCCCTGACTCCCTGCAGTTGATGCGGATAGTGCCCCCTGCTAATCTGCCAGAAAAAAGTCTCTCGTCCTTCAAATTGCGCTGAGCCTTTGAACACTCGGTGGGTACTGGCTTTGTTGATAGATAGTATTTATAAGATAAAAAGAATTAGTAATCGTTGTCGTATAGACTGTTACTTCGTTACGTCTCTTGCTCGCTTATGCATAACCTCCTCTCAACGCTTACTTTACCTCTCTCTCATAGCTCGCGGGTCTGTGGAAAAGATGTTGGTTTTTCTGTGAGGTGTTGATGTTTCTCACAGCAGATCTGGCCGTAGCAGCCGGGGACTGTTGGAAAACACAGATCCCAACAAAATGCGCAACAGGTTATTAACAGTACTGATATCCCTCTTCTTTCCGGCCGGTATTAGGTGCTTTGCCGTAGCGAAACGTATTCCTCGACCTGTGCGATGAGTGTATCACTGGTCATAGCCGCTGGCGACCGTCCCCGTGGAAAAAACTTCGTAAAGCATGTCGGAATACGAACCTTTCTACTTATGGAGGGTAGAGAATGCCATAATTACAGGTTTCCCGGGCACAATACCATGATTGATGGAGGCTGTGCATCGCAGTACATGACTCGCTCTGTTGCAGCGTACGGCCGGGTGGTCGTAATACAAAACGCTGGAGTTTTCGGCAAAACCGGCTATAATGGTCGCGCATCTGGATCCATCGTGAGGATCGCCGCTTGCGGCCGGTGCCGTTTCTAAGAAGGGTAAGCCATCAAGGGGTATCTCTGTCGCTGCTCGCAGCGTTTGGCCCTGTTATGATAATACATGTAGAATGTGGCGGATGAGCTATGAGTAAATCGGGCAAAGATGAGCTACACAATCAAAGTGCGCAGGTATATGTGGGATTTGACGTTGGCAGCGGATTCGTACACTACGCCGTCCTCGATAATACCGGCCGGATACTATACAGCCCGGCCCCTGTCATGCACTTCGCAAACCCCATCGGCGGCATCAAGGAGGCATGGGCCGACGTGCTCGGCCGCTTTAACCCCGCCGATATAAAGAGCACCGCCTTCACGGGCAGCGGTGCCGAGTCCTATTCGAAGGTTATGGAGGGACTCGCTTATCTGTACGACAGCGTCGTAATCCCCAAAGGCGCTGAATTGATCGCCCCCGACGCACAGTTCGTCTTCCACATCGGTGCCAAAGACGCATACTTCTTCAATCTTGGCGTCGCCGCGGACAAGAAGATCATTCAACAGTGGAAAACAGGCACCAAATGCGGCGGCGGCTCGGGTACGCTCATAGAAAAGCAGTGCAGGCGACTCTTCGAAGGAGATGTGCCGGCCCCGCAGCTCGAAGATACGGCCTCAACCGACGATCCCCACGCCAGAGAGAAAATCCGCGTCGCCAATCGCCGCAAACTGCAACTGCGGCTCGAAGAAATGTTCGCTCAGGCCGAAGAAGAAGCCGCAACGTCAAGCGATCCGAGCGAGTTCCTCGCCCGCTGCGGCGTCGTGATTCAGTCGGACCTTATTCACAAGCAAAACGAAGGCGCCACCCGCGTCGATAACCTCGCCGGGCTCTTCCGTACCGTCGCTCGAAACTACAAGATCGACGTGCTCGGCTCGATGGAATTCGACTCGAACCTCCCCGCTGGTTGCGCCGTTGCCACCGGCGGAGTCATGGCAAACGATCTGATCCGCAGGAATCTGGAGGAATTTCTGGGCATTCCCATCGTCACCCCGGACCATTTCCAGAATGTCGCGGCTATCGGTGCAGCCGCCAAGGCCATCGAACAGGGAAACGAATTTGTCTTCAATTCCGCCCAACTCGACGAAGTGGCCGCCTACAGCCGTCGCAAGCGGCAGTTTACGCACGCTCTGTCCGAATCGCTCGAGCGCGTGCACGAGCAAAGCCAGGACCTCGCAGAGGAAATCCCGCAGGGCACTGAAGTCGTCCTCGGTATCGACGGAGGAAGCACCACGACCAAAGGCGCGCTGGTGGACCTCAAAACCGGCCGATTGCTCGACAAACTCTACATCAAGACCCACGGCAACCCGGAAGAATCCCTCAAGCGTGTCCTCAAATACCTCAGCCGACATAAGGACGCCGTCACCGTCCGGGGTGTCGGTGCCACCGGCTCGGCTCGAAAGCTCTACGAAAAAATCCTCGTCAGCAAGAAGAAATCGCGGGATATCGCGCAGGCCGGTGCCGTCCCCGCCGACCGCGTCACCGATGAAATCACATGTCACGCCATGGGCGTCAAGCACTACGACCCGCAGGTCGATACGATCTTCGAAGTCGGCGGACAGGACATGAAATTCACCAGCTTCGCCCCCGATGGCACGGTCAAAGAAGCCAAGATGAATTACTCCTGCCAGGCGGGCTCCGGCCAGACCCTCGAAAACATGGCGGACATCATCAATCTCAACGTCGAAAACACCCTCCAGGAAGCCGCGCTGCGAGCGAAAAAGGTGCCGATCATCGACAGCACCTGCGGCGTCTTTATGGAAATGGACGAGAATCGACTCATCGCCGAAGGTTTCGGCATTGATGAAATCGCAGCCGCTATCGTCCGTGGCACCGCCGCCAGTTACTACTTCAAATTCGTCGGCGGCGCCGGCTATGTGGGCGAGAAATGCTCGGCCCAGGGGGGCCCGCCGCTCGGTCGCGCTTTTCTGGCCGCCCTCGCCCAGGTCACCCGCAAACAGATCGAAGCCTATCCCCATCGCGAAATGTTCGGCGCCTGGGGCCAGGCCCTCGATATCCGCAGGCATATCATGCAGACCGAAGCGGCCGGCAGCGAGTGCCGATCCGCCTTCCGTGGCTGGGGCATCGTCGATATGCCCTTCGACAAAAAACGAATCCTCTGCCGTGAACTCTTCCCCGACGGCACCTGCGGCATGCGCGACTGTATGCTCGAGGTCTTCTCCATCGAGGACGATGAGATTATCACCGGAGGCTTCTGCCCTCGCGGTAACTCCGAAGCCTCGCGCAAACCCAAGCCCAACTACGTCGAAAAATACCACCGCATCTTCGAAAAGTACTTCAAACAGTTCGGCGCGACGCTTGCCGACGTCCAGTCCGGCAAAGCCGACCTGACCGGCAAAAAAACCGTCGGCATCAAACGCAGCACCGCCACGCTGGGCGAAAAGGGCGTATGGAGCGGCGCGCTGCTCGCGCGTCTGGGTTTCTATCCGGTCATCTCGCCCGTCAGCGACAACGAAATAGCCAAGATCGGCGTCGACAACTCGCGCACCGAGTTCTGCATCGCCCGCAAACTCGCCACCGGCCACGCCGCCGTGCTCAACAATGAACCGAAAATTGAGTACCTTTTCAACCCGAGCTTCATCGAGCAGCGCAGCAACGAACCGCCCGATCTGAAATACTGCATATACACCGAATCCGAGGGCTACGTTCTCAACGATGTCCTCTCGCTTGACAAGGAAAAACAGATCAACCCGATCCTCCACTTCGGCGATATCGAACTGCTCATCCACGCCTTCCGCACCGAGTTCGACCGCATCGGTTTTCACTTCAGCGACCGGCAGATTCGCCAGGCCATCGAACAGGCGGACCGCGTGGAAGCCGAATTCCGCAGCGCCCTGTTTGCCGAAGGCGACAAGTTCCTCGACCGCGTCACCAAAAACAACGAGAAGGCCTACGTCGGCATCGGCCGCGACTACGTCCTGCTCGACCCCGAGGCGAGCTCCAACTCCGGCACCATGTTCGCACAGGTCCGCGGCCTGGACTACATCCCCCAGGTCTTCCTCGAGCATAAGTTCGCCGACGTTCCGCTCGATGAAATCGTCGAGAATGAGTTCTGGGTACAGAGCGTCAAGATATTGAAAGCGAACGTCTACGTCGCCGACCATCCGAATCTTTTCGCCATCCGCATGATCAACTTCGCCTGCGGCCCCGACAGTCTCAAGATCTACCAGGAGCAGCACATCCAGCAGGCCGCGGACAAACCCATGCTCGTTCTGCTCACCGACGCCCAGACCAACAACGCCCCCTTCGTCACTCGGACCGAGGCCCACGAACGCGTCGTCAACCAGACCAAACCCAAACCGCTCGATCGCGAGAAGATCAGGATGCGCCCCAAAGGGGACTCGCACGGCCGAACCTGGCTCATCCCCTACATGGGCGACGCCAGCTACGTCGCCGCCGCAGGCCTGCGCCACTATGGCGTCGACAGCCTCGTGCTGCCGACCAACACCGAACGCGGCTACGAAGCCGCCCGCAGACACATCCACACCGAAGTCTGCCACCCGCTCAAGGGCGTCGTCGGCGATGCCATCGGCTTCCTCAACGAGCAGATCGAACAAAAAGGCCGCGAGCACGTCGAAAATAGCTACCTCGTTATGCTCCCGACCACCAGCGGTCCCTGCCGCTTCGGCAAGTACACCGAACTGGTGCGCATGTTCATGGACAAGGAAGGACTCGCCAGGATACCGGTCGCCGGGCCGTCGTCCGAAACCGATTACTTCGACATCCCATTCCCCCGCAAGCTCGGCTTCTGGGGCAATATGAAGATGCAGAGCATCCTGTTCAAAGGCATCAACGCCGCCGACCTGCTCGAAGATACGACCCTGCGATTCCGCCCGTACGCAATGGACCCCGCCGCAGTGGACGAACTCAAAACCCGTCAGCGTTTGGCCCTCGAGAAAATCGTGGAAAACGGCGCCCGCACCGATGAACTCGTCGCCTGGGGCCGCCAAACCGTCGAGGCATTCAAAGCCATTGACGTAAATGGTCGCGGCCGCTTCCCGCTGGTCCTCTATATCGGCGAGATCTATATGCGCCAGCACGACTCCTATACCGATTTCGTCGTCCAGGAACTCCAGCAGCAGGGCCTTGAAGTCGTCCGCGACACCGTCTCCGACTGGATCGACTACGTCAACAAGATGAACCTTCGCAACGCCAAACGCGACCTCAAACTCCTCGCCAGGCGCTTCGACATTGCCGGGACTTTCCATCAACTCGGCCGCGTCATCCAATCCATGCTCAAGGGCCGCTACATGAACTCCATCGAACACAGAATCGCCGAACCGTTCCACGAAGTGCTCGCCGGCCGGCACGTCCTGCCCAAACCCATGGAGATGATCGAACTGCTCGAAGAAAAACACGAAGGCCACGGCAACATCGAAGGCGAATCGCCCCTCAGCACCGGCATCGCCTATCACCTCATGCACGATCTGGTCAAACCCGACGGCGACGCCTGCATCTCCGGCATCTTCCACGTCGGCCCGTTCACCTGCATGCAGGAAGGAGTCGCAACGGCTAAAATCGAAGCCATGGCAAAAGAGTTCCGCAAGAAAAAGCCCGATCTGGTCTTCCCCATCGTGCACGCCTTCTTCGGCGACTCGGCCGGCGCAAACCTCGACTCCGAAATCGCCGTCTTCAAAGAACAGTGCTACCAGAAAAAAGACCTGCTGCAGACACAGGAAAGCTCACCCGACCCGCTGCTGCGATAGCGCTGACGCCCGGGACTCCGCATCACCGAACATGTTCTTCACCCTGTGGCCTGCCGGTGGCGCCTCGCATGACCGCCCCGCCGTCCCCACAGAAACGACAACGCTCCGCCCCGAAAGCCAGGCCGCCTTGCACGCGCCCCGCATATCATGGTACCATTGCTTCCGCACCATACGAATTTGCTGAAGGAGCCGCCCGAGATGAATAAGATACTCCGAAGACCTGATCGCCGCACTCCGCACACGCCCTCATCGAACCTCGCTGCATCGCTCCCTGCACTCTCCGTTTATGCAGTCGGCCTCATGCTGTTGGCCGCCGGCGCCTGCCGCGCCGCAACGATCTTCCTCGACAACCATTCCGGCGTCGTCAACGACTCGAAAAAGTACGAACCCGCCTCCCGAACCTGCGGACCCGGTTCGCATCGCGTCTATACGGACATTGCCTCCGCCATGGAAGCGCTCCGCGGCGGAGATACGCTGTACGTCCGCGCCGGCACGTATTCTCGCCCCTCCGTCGGCAAGTACAAAACCATTCACGGCAACAAAGTGAACTACTGGGTCGGTGCACTCAACATCAGCGTCGACGGTACGCCCCGGCGGCACACCGTCGTCAGCGCCTACGAAGATGAACGCGTCGTCATCCTGGCCAAAGAAGGCCTCAGCCGCTACAACCCGAACCCCGCTGACGACACCTTCAGAGAATCGTCGCACTTCTACCCCAATCCCGCCATCGCCGTACACGGAACATACATCGACGTCCGTGGTTTCACGACGTACGGTCAGGTAGTCATCGGCGGCCGTCATATCGTACTGGAGAATTGCGATCTTGGCGGAGGCGGCCCGCACATGAATCAGGGCCAGGTCGTCGCCCTCAACGGCACCGACGGCGCGGGCGTCCACGATGTCATTATACGCAACAATCGGATCCACCACAGTTGCTGGGGCGAAGGGGCCAGCAACGGTGCGGCCCTCATGGGCTACAACTTCAGTTGCGTTATCGAGAACAACGAATTCACCGACAACTTCGGCCCCGACATCAACATTAAGGACACCGGTGGACAGCAGGGCCGGGACATCGTCATCCGATACAACTTCTTCGGACCCACATCCATCAATCCCGCCGGCAACGCCGGCATATATGGCCACAACCAGGATCGCCAGATCGATCACGTCACGATCCATAACAATATCTTCCTGGAAAAGAGAACGGGCATCAGCTTTCGTATGCCGACCCGCCTGGGCCCAATGCTCGCCTACTGCAACACATTCGTCAATTGCGGCTACGGCCCGGGTGAAACAGGCGACGTGGCCGACTGGATCAATACGTCCGCCCGCCTCTATAACAATATCTTCTACCACGCCGGAGCCGATCACACGTTCTACGACGTGCAGACCAAACCGCTCGACAAACTCCGGTCGGACCATAACCTCTTCTTCTCCACCACCGGCCGGACGGACTGGAGACACCTGTACCGGCGCCGTGCGACTACCCTCAACGAATGGCAGGAGTATTCCGGCTGCGATACCAATTCCGTGTGGAAGAACCCGCAATTCGCCAATCCTGACGGAAACCGCCCCCGGGACTTCACAAGAGGCGGACGAAACAAATCAATACAGGATGTTGCCCCCAACCTCTACGGCCCCACCTGCGGTGCATACGCCACAGGCAAAGAACACATCGGAATTAGGCGCTAAGACCACACCGCCGCCGTCTGCCGGCAATAGCGCCGGCACATGACTACGGCCCGCCCTTGTGGCCGCCGGCAATTCTGATATGCTGATACAAGTGATACACACACGGCAATTCGGTATCGGGCAGCTTGAACAGGAGGCACGAACACTATGAGCAACGGAACGAACAACATATCACGGCGGACATTCCTCAAAGACACATCTCGCGTGGCGGCAGGTTCGGCCCTGGCCGCGGCGATCGGCTCGCAAATATACGCCGCCGGGAACAACACGATCAAACTCGCCCTGGTCGGCTGCGGCGGACGGGGCACCGGCGCAGTTGCCAATGCGTTCGCGGCTAAAGGCGGGCCCGTCAAATTGGTCGCCATGGCGGACGTCTTCGAACATCGCCTTACCGGCAGCTACAACAGCCTCAAGAAGTCCTTCGCCGACAAGGTCGACGTGCCCGACGAGCGAAAGTTCGTCGGCTTCGACGCATACAAAAAGGCCATTGCCTGCCTCGGCCCGGGCGATGTCGTCCTGCTGACGACGCACGCCGCCTTTCGCCCCCTCCACTTCGAGCACGCCGTCAAAAAGGGCGTGAACGTCTTCGCCGAAAAGTCCTTCGCCACCGATTCTCCCAGCGTCCGCCGCTGGCTCAAAGCCGCCGAAGAATCGGAGAAGAAGAACCTCAAGGTCGGCGTCGGCTTCATGTGGCGCCACTCCGAAGCCCGCGAGCAGACCGTCCGCCGAATTCACGACGGCGCCATCGGCCAGGTGCACACCATGCGCATCTACCGCGTGCATGGCCCCGTACACTGCCCCCCGCGTCCGGGCGATGTGAACGAAGTGGCGTTCCAGTTGCAGAACCCGAACAGCTTCACGTGGGTCTCCAGCGGCTTCTTCATCGACTGGCACTGCCACAACATCGACACCGCCTGCTGGCTCAAAGGCGCCTGGCCCGTCTCCGCCCAGGGCATGGGCGGCCGATGCTACGAGCAGGCCGGCAACCAGTTCGACCATTACACCGTCGAGTACACCTTCGATGACGGCGCCAAACTCTTCTCCTTCTCGCGACACATGAACAACTGCTGGAGCACGTACTCCGACTACGCCCACGGCTCCAAAGGCTCGGCCGTGCTGATGGAGACGCTCGGCCAGCCGCGTTCGAAGATATACAACAGCCAGAAAATGATACCCGAAAACGTCGTCTGGGAATACGGCAAACGAGACCCCAACCCGTACGAAGTCGAGTGGCAGTTGCTGCTCGATGCGATCCGGCAGAACAAGCCCCACAACGAAGCCCGCCGTGCGGGCGAAGCGGAGATCGCGGCGCTGATGGGCCGCGTTGCAACGCATACCGGCCAGTACGTCACCTGGGACCAGATCGCAAAGTGCGACTTCCAGTTCGTCGAGGATATCGACAACCTGACGTTCGATACGCCCGCCCCGATACATGTCGAGGTCGGCCAAACGTACCCCGCCCCCCAGCCGGGCATTACCAAAGAATGCTGAAACCCGCAACCGCGGCCAACGAAGAAAGCAACTCAGTATGAGACGACGGATTCCGTTCTGCATAACTGCACTGGCCCTCTCTGTTTGCTGCGCCGCGACAATGGCCGGCTCTCAGACTTACCGTACGCTCTCGGAACACGGCTGTGGACGGGCAACAGGATATGCAGAATTCAACAAGATCGTGACCATCGACCACAAAACGCACGTCGCATGGCTGGACTCGCATGACGATGCCTTCGTCGTCAGGATAAAGACGCTGGACCGCAACACGAATCGCTGGTCCCCGACGTACACCGTTGGCCGGGCATACGACAATCACGGCGGCCCCTCGCTCGCTCGCGACGCCCGAGGCTGTTTGCACATCGTCTACTACCCGCACCATCATCCGTTTCGATACCGAAGATCGCTCCGCCCGAACGACGCATCCCAATGGACGGCCGAGCAGCAATTCGGTACCAGGTGTACCTATTCGTCGCTTGTGTGCATGCCCGATGACAGGCTCGTTCTGGCCTGTCGTCAAAGCTCTTCCGGCCGCTGGAAACTCAACCTGTACGAAAAACCCGCCGATGGGCAATGGCAGGGCCCGCGCACCATTCTCCACGGTAACGCCTCGTCCGGCTATACCCGCTGGCAGGCGTCGCTCGCGCTGGGACCGGTTGGAAAAATGCTCCACATGAGCTTTATGATCTACGAACAGAAACTCGCTGACCTCGGTTATGCCGTAGGCTATCTCTGCTCGCCCGACGGCGGCGGGACGTGGCAGCGCGCCGACGGCGCGCCCGTCGATCTGCCCGCGACCCCCGCCACGATAGACCTCGTCGCCGGCACGCGCGAGCCCGCCGGGCCGTCCAATTTCCGCCCGGGCAATGTAGCCGTCGACGATACGGGCGCGCCCTGGATACTCTACGCGCGGCTCGACCGCCAACCCTTCGAAACATGGGTGGCGCACCCCGCGCCTGACGGCACATGGAATCGCCGTCCGCTTCTGCCCGCCGTGCAAGAAACGTGGCCCGATCGTTCGGTCAAAACGCCCGGCAACGTGGCCTTTGCCCCCGACGCCGCGATGTATGCTGCGATTACCACAGTCGATACCGATATCGAGCCGAAGCCGGCGATGTGGGGACATCCCTCGGCAGAGACCGCCCTGCTCGTATCGCATGATCGGGGCCGGACATTCAGAACCTGTGGGGTCTCGGCGTTCGATAACGATGTGCCGAACTGGCTGGTGAATCTGGAAAAGCCGACGCGACACACGCTGACACCGATAACATCAATGATCTACACGCACGGCATGAAGGGCCGGACCAATAAGGACATAATGAGCAACGACGTAATCTGGTGCGATGTCGCGGCGCTCGTTGCCAGCGACCCCGCCGATTGACCGATTCGCGGGCGTCTTGTGGCCTGCCGGTCGATCCGGTAGTATGCACGCATCGACAAAACCGAAATACACAGCGCCGGAACTATCGAACAGTCAGGAGATCGAAGAATATGATGCGACAAACGTGGATATGCATGATAACGATGATGGTGTTGCTGCTTTGCGGATGCAACGCCCGCGCAGGTAAGTATGTGTTTTCGGTCGAAGGCGACAAATGCCTGCTCAACGGCCGGGAAATGAAGGTCATCGGCCTGCGGTGCTCGAATGCCGCGATGTCCGACGCCGAAACCCGGGAACTGATCGACAATCTCGACACGTTCAAGTCCTACGGCGTCAACACCGTCAGCGTCTTCTTCATGGGCTCGCGATTCGGCGATGTCCAGGGCTACAAAAAGGACGCGACCCTCGATCCCGCCTATGCTCGCCGCATCGGACGGATTATCGAAGCGGCCGACGACCGCGGCATGGTCGTGCTGGTCGGCTGTCTGTACTGGAGCACGTCGAAGGCCAAAGCCGAACTGGGCCACTGGACCCAGGAGCACGCCAACCGCGCAATCGCCAACACCATCCGCTGGTTGAAGAAACACGACTATCGCAACGTCTTCGTCGATCCCGACAACGAGGGCATGGCCGTCCGCGCAACAAAATGGGATTCGGGCCGGATGATCGAGGCCGGCCGGGCGGTCGATGATTCGTTCGTCATTGGCTACAACAACCGCGCAAAACCGCCCGCAGCCGCCGATATCCTCCTGCACCACAGCCCGAAGGACCAGCGCAGACCCTGGATCCAGAGCGAGGGTACGCCCAACAACGCACCGGGCGGCTACTGGGGCTCGTACAGCAAACAGGGCCCGCGCTACAACAACGGACCCGACCTCTACAACTATATCAACGTCGGCGTATACAACGACGCGATGAAACAGAACCAGTACAAGCAGACCCGCAACGATATCAACGAGCACAACGGCCACATGCTCGCCTCGACGTGGCTGCAGTGCGTCCCGCCCAAAGGCCCCAACCATACGCCCGGCGGCGACGGCTCCAAAAACAACCCCGGCATCAAATGGTGGCTCGAATACGTCCGCGACAACTTCACCGCCCCCTGGACCCCGCCAAAACCCTTGGAGTAAGGTTCTCCAAAAGGCTCACCCGGCCCTCAGAAACCGCCTGTGTAGGTGTCAAGGACCGATAAATATTGCATTTTTCACTTGATTGTTCGCTGAAGTGTCCGTAAGCTGTCCAATCATAAGTCGAGGACGGATATGGGCATCGAATCTGAGAGAGCATGCCATCTTGTCTACTGGGGGGCACTCAAGGGGAATCCGCGCGCATGGCGCGCCCGGATGAACGAATGGTAATGGGGGTCTTTCTAAGGAGGTTGTTATGGAGAAACCAAGAGATTATGTTGGATGGATGGTGGCAGTATTGTTGATTGGGCTTTGCTGTGCCGGCGCAAGCCCGGCCGAGCAAATCATTTACGTCGACAGCAGCGCTACCGGCGCCAATAACGGAACAAGCTGGGCCGATGCATTCATCTACCTGCAGGATGCCATCGCCGCTGCCGCACCGCATGATGAAATCCGCGCAGCGGCGGGAGTCTACAAGCCGGACCAGGGCGCTGGATACACACCCGGTGATCGAGGGGCGTCGTTCGTCCTCAAGAATCTGGTGCGGATCGTAGGAGGCTACCCGGCTGGCGGAGCGGAGATTCGCGACGTCGAGACCTACAAAACCGTGCTCAGCGGCGATCTGCTCGGTGATGACGATCCCAATGCCCTTGTCGAGGAAATGTTGGATGATCCAAATCGCGCCGAAAACAGTTACCACGTGATCTACAGCGACCTGTGCGGCCCGCCGACTTTGCTTGATGGCTTGATCATTACCGGCGGCCAGGCCGACGGCCAGGATGCTCTGGCAAAGGGCGGCGGCTGGTTCAATATTACCAATGGCAGCCCGACGCTCGAGAACTGCACTTTCATCCGCAACTGCGCGCAGCAGCGCGGCGGGGCCTGGTACAACGAAGGGGCAAACTGCCGCCCGGTGTTGAAGGACGTCAGGTTCACAGAGAACTGCTCCGCCGACCGCGGCGGTGCCGTTGCTATGCTCAATACTGGTGCCAATGCGGCTCTCGACCGCTGTGGATTTGTGAACAACAACGCCGGACAATACGGCGGCGCAATATACCTGGACAAATCCAGTCCTACGCTTCGTGGTTGCAGCCTGTCGGACAACTCCAGCACCCACGGCGGAGCGATGGCTGGCGTTGACAGAGATAGTGTCAAATGTTGTGGATGAGATATTTTTCGACCCAAGAATGGAACCGC
>CAZGMJ010000081.1:0-22364 GCA_964526785.1 uncultured Pirellulales bacterium | reverse complement strand
CAGTCCAATCTGGTTTTACCCATCGGCTCCGCGACGGGAAAAACCATATCTATTCATCCTGCGGTTCGTCGGGCAAATATACAAGGTAGCGTTTGAGCAGTTCGGCCATCAACCATCTTCCGTGCTCGTTCAAATGCACGCTGTCCTTGAGCAAATCTTTCGGCTCGATATTGTTGGCCTTCAGGTAATCCACCCACTCCCATCGCTGAGGCTGCCACGAACACCGATACTTCTTCGCAATGCTCGGCAACAGCCAGTAGTTCATCCTGTCGTCCCAGTCCTTCTGGTTTGTCCAGAAATTACCGTCACACTTCGGCTCGGGCCACTTGTTCGCATGATCAGACTGCATTATGATCTCGGCGGTTGTCCGCGTGCGAACCTCGCGAATAATGTCCTCGTACCTGTCGTGCGCTCCGTATACATGGAAGATGAGCAGGTCCGGATAGAAGGGAATCACGTCATAGTGCATCGTGCGGACCAGCCGTTGCGAACTGAAGCCCCCGATAGCCTTATTCTCGATCACAAAATCCGTGTGGGGAAATCGCTTGCGCAGGTTGTCGACAACCATCGTGTGCCATCGCTGTCCGACGATGGATTGGCCGTAGAAAAGAATGCGAACCGTATTGCGCTTTTCAGGCGTGCTGGTCGCCATCAGCGTCATACTGCGCTGAAAGTGCCTGCCATACTGAGAGGTGTCCGTGGGCGGTGCGGGAACAGGATAATCTGCAGCCCATCCAACACTGGACACCAACATACAGACAGTAAACCCGGCCGCAAGTTGACATTCCCTGGACAGGCCTCTGGCGGAAATACTCATTGCGCATACCTCCATTGAAGCGAATGCTACGACTGCGAGCGATCTTTCGGTGGCAGTTGCACCGCCGGCAATCAGGGCTCGGGGTGCGCCCAAGGCTTGCGATACGGCCGTCGCAGCAATGCGTTTGCTTCCTCATCGCCACTGACCCGCCCCTTCACGGGATCCCATGCCAGAGAACGTCCAAGCCTGCATGATATGTTGGCCAAGATACACGCGGTGGCGGTAATGTACCCCTGTTCAATGTCCGATACCGGCCGACCCCGCGACTCGATCATTTCCAGGAAGTTCTTCCAGTGGCCTCGCATAGCGGAAGCCACATGACGCTCCAGGCCTTTTTCCGTCTCGTCTTCCGGATACTTGTCGTACTCATACAGGGCCTTGCCCTGCAGTTTATCCCCTTTGCCGCGAGGAATGAACTCGTATTTGTGCACGTCGGCTTTCAGCGTCCCCTTGTCGCCATAGATGAACGCAGCCCAGGGGTATTCCGGATCGGGCGCACTGCCCCAGGCACGGTGGGTCCAGACAACGGGGATGTCGCCAAAATCGAACGTCGCCGTCTGGGTGTCTGTAGTGTTGGCCTTGCTATCCTTATCGACGAATATTCCGCCCGAGGAACTGACCACGCGGGGCCAACCCAGATCGAGCATCCAGCGCACCATATCCAGCATGTGCACGCACATATCCCCCACGATACCGTTGCTGTATTCCATGAAAGCCCGCCAGCGTCTGGGGTGTACGAGCGAATTGTACGGACGCATGGGAGCCGGGCCCGTCCACATATCGTAATCCAGATGATCCGGCGGCGCTGTGTCCGGCGGATTCCCCCGCGCCCGCATGTGGTAATGGCAGCAGATTTCGGCATACGCGACTTTGCCCAGTTTGCCCTCCTTGATGACCCGGTCTCGCGCCTCGATCAAGTGCGGCGTGCTGCGACGCTGCATGTTGACCTGCACTACCCGCTTGTGCCTGCGAGCCGCCGCCAGCATGGCCTGGCCTTCTACGATATCAACGCTGATGGGTTTTTCAACGTAAACGTCGGCACCCGCTTTCACCGCCGCAATCATCGCCAGCGCATGCCAGTGATCGGGGGTGGATACCTGAACGACTTCCAGTTCCTCCTTCTTGAGCATCTGCCGATAGTCCCCATAGGTCCGCGGCTTCTTGCCCGACTTCTGACGCCCGGCCACTATCTCAGCAGCCTCTGCCAGCATCCTGCTGTCCACGTCGCACAAGGCAACGACTTCGACCGGGGCAACCTGGAGCAGCCTCAACAGCGCACTTTTGCCGTACCAGCCACAACCGATCAGCCCGACACGCTTCGACTTCGCGGCGCCAAACATGGGAGAGGCGCCGATACCCGACATCGCAAGTCCGGCAGCAGTTGTCTGAAGGAACTCTCTACGATTCATATGACTTCTCCTAAAGAACAGATCCTATACCTCCGCGGATTATACATGGTTGGATAAGCAACCGCCAGCGTCTTGTCGCGGCCCACTAATGCAGTCAGGTACGTGCCGTGCAACGGACACACACTTGTGCTTCGGTGTATTGCTGGTATGATAATGAGGCTCCGCCAACGAGTGGAGCCGTTGCCGCATTGGAGCCGATCCGAACGGCTTGAGTTACAGGCAGTGCGCAGTTCCAGATGAGTGTATTTGAAAGGGTATCTGTCAATGAAACAGGTTAATGTCAAGACGTATTTCGGCGTGATTATCATACTGTCCATCGTTGTCTGTGCGGTATCTGCAGCGAAGATACCCCTGCCGGAACACCCGAGACCTGATTTCCAGCGGGCAGACTGGATCAATCTCAACGGCGTGTGGCAGTTCCGCTTCGACAAAGACAACGTCGGCGTGCAGAAGGATTGGGCATCACAGGATGTTGAATTTCCGCTGTCTATCAAAGTGCCCTTTCCATGGGGTTCGCCACTTAGCGGCGTCGAAGACCGTGCGGACATCGCCTGGTACAGACGAACAATCACCGTTCCCTCAGACTGGAAAGGCAAGCGGATCTTCGTCATAGTAGGCGCCTGCGACTGGCTGACGACCGGCTGGCTCGACGGCAAATCGGTCGGACAGTTCCAGGGCGGCTACACGCCGTTCGAATTCGAGCTGACGCCCCACGTGCGATGGGGCAAAGAGCAGCAACTCGTTCTTCGCGTAGACGACGCGCCCCACCCCTTCAAACTCGAGGGCAAGCAGGGATACGGTCCGGCCAGAGGAATATGGCAGACTGTATACATCGAAGCCAGGCCGGAGACAGCCATCGAGCAGATACAGTTTCTGCCGGACATCGACAACAGCAAGGTGACGGTCAAGGCATCGCTCGATGCCCCGGCCGGGGATCCCATGAAGCTGGAGATCGAGTTCAACCCGAAAGACAAAGCCCGCAAGCCGGTCGTGAACATCACGAAGGGACAGAAGGATGTCGAGTTCGACATAACGATACAGAACGCCAGACTTTGGTCTCTGGACGACCCGTATCTTTACGAAGTCCAGGCCGTATTGACGGGCAAGAACTCGACCGACACCGTCTCCACCTACTTCGGCATGCGCAAGATCGGCGTAATGAATCTGCCGGGTACGGATCATCCTTACGTTGCGATCAACAACAAGCCCGTCTATCTGAAGCTCGCGCTGGACCAGGCGTACCATCCCGAAGGCTTCTACACCTTCCCGAGCGACGAGTTTATGCGCGACGAGATTCTCCGGTCGCGTCGGATCGGGCTCAACGGCCAGCGGATTCACGTCAAAATCGGCATCCCAAGGAAGCTCTACTGGGCGGATAAATTGGGTCTGCTAATCATGGCGGACGTGCCGAACAGTTGGGGCCAACCCGATGCGAAGATGCGCAACGAAACCGAGGTTGCCCTCCGCGGCATGATAAAGCGAGACTTCAACCATCCCTGCATATTCAGTTGGGTAATCTTCAATGAAACGTGGGGTCTCAAATCGGGCAAGAAGGGATATTTACCTGAAACGCAGGAGTGGGTGGAGTCCATGTATCATCTTACCAAGAAGCTCGATCCCACCCGACTGGTTGAGGATAATTCACCCTGCAACCACGATCACGTTGTGACGGACCTGAACACCTGGCACGCATACCTGCCCGGCTATAAATGGGCCGAGCACCTCGACCGGATATGCAAGAACACCTATCCCGGCTCAACGTGGAACTACATTGGCGGCCGCAAGCAGGGCAACGAACCGATGCTAAACAGCGAGTGCGGCAATGTCTGGGGCTACAAGGGCAGCACGGGCGACGTCGACTGGAGTTGGGATTACCACATCATGATGAACGAGTTTCGCCGCCACCCCCAAATCTGCGGCTGGCTCTACACCGAACACCACGACGTCATCAACGAGTGGAACGGTTACTGGCGTTACGACCGTTCCGAGAAATACACGGGAATGGAGGATCTTGCCCCGGACATGTCGCTGGCCGATCTGCACAGTGATTTTTACATAGCCGTGGGCGATGCATTGTGTCGCGAAGTAAGCCCCGGCCAAGAAATCGATGTCCCGCTTTATGCATCCTTTTTAAGCGGCGCCAGAGACGGACAAGAGCTGACGTTGAGAAGTTCCCTGCGAGGTTGGGACAGCCTGGGCGATCTACGATACCTTGGTAGAAGACAGCGCCGAACGATGTCCTGCAAGGCCTGGCAATGTGGTGCGATTGATCCTATAACAGTGACCATGCCGGATGAACCCGTCGTGGCAGTCCTCGCCGTAACACTGGAGGATGGCACCGGGACAGTGGTGGCCAGAAACTTCACGACGTTCTTCGTTCGGAGCGACAACCGGCAGGATCGAGAGACGATCGACAGAAGAAACCGGAAGATAGAAGTGCTCCGCATTGCCCCCGACAGTTTTGCAGAAGCTCGCTGGTCGCTCAAGCAGTGGAACGTCTTCGACGGCCTTAAGGTCAACGGCGCCGGCGTCGGCCATTTCGAATATCGTGTCGCATGGCCGGAAGGACTGCAACCTAATCAGATAGACACTGCCTGCTTCAAGGCCGAACTCTCTGCCAAGAAACTGCTCGGCAAGGATATCGAAGGCGCCAAGAAACAGGAAGGCAGTTTCATGCGCGGCAAGGGCACACACGATCCGAGTTCGAATCCGAACGCATACCCCATGACGGACGAGCAGACTTATCCAAGTGCGGTCCGCATCCGTATCGGAGGGGAAGTTGTCGGCATATACGAACTGCCGGATGATCCTGCAGATCATCGTGGCATTCTGTCGTGGAACGCGCAGAAACGCGACGGCACCCTGACAGAAGCCGGGTCATACGGTTATCTGATATCCGCTCCTATTCCATCGCATCTACTGAAGAAAGTGGCCGAGGAGGGAGAGATAGTTGTGCGTCTGGAAGCGGACGAGGCAATCGCAAGCGGAATAGCCGTATATGGTGAAGGATTCGGCAGGTATCCACTCGATCCGACGCTTGCTTTCACTTTGAAATAGAAACCAGGCGGCGGTTGTGAACGCTGGGAGCCGGAACTGAGCTACGAGGTTAACAGATGTATGCAGGCAAGCTGATTTCAACGGTATGTGCAAGACTGCGGATTGTGCTGCTTTGCGCAGCACTCACTACAACGATGTCCCCGGCCGCTGATTCGCAGGACAACAGTCGGTGGAACGTGCGCGACTTTGGCGCCGTCGGTGACGGCAAGACCGATGACACGGCAGCCTTTCAGAAGGCACTGGACACAGCGGGAGAGGCAGACGGCGGAACCGTCTATGCCCCTCGCGGCAACTATCTGTTCAAAGGCCACTTGAACGTGCCGCGGGCAGTGACGCTCGCGGGAATATGGCAATCCGTGCCGGCTCACAATGGCATTAGAAATCGCGGGCTACCGAAGCCCACCGACGACGGCACCACATTTCTGGCAACAGAAGGCGCCGGCGACGAAGATTGCACTCCATTCATTACGCTGCACACAAACAGCACTATCAAAGGGGTGGTGATTTACTACCCTGAGCAGAATGTGAACGATGTCCCCAAAGCCTACCCGTGGGCGATTGCCATGCGCGGCAAGAATCCCGCAGTGCTGGCTGTCGAGCTGCTTAATCCGTATAACGGCATAGATGCGAGCAAGAACGAACGGCATCTGATTCGTGATGTGCACGGCCAGCCAATTCGACGCGGCATACTCATCGACGCGATCTACGACATCGGTCGCATCGAAAACGTCCATTTCAATCCATGGTGGAGCATGAAACCCAAGCTCTTCCAGTGGCAAATGGAGAATGGCGAAGCGTTCATATTCGGTAAATCCGACTGGCAGTACGTATTCAACACGTTCTGCTTCGGCTACAACGTAGGCTATAAATTCATCGAGACCAAGACGGGCCAGTGCAACGGCAACTTCCTCGGCATCGGCGCTGATGACTGCTATACGGCTCTGGTCGTCGAGCATTGTGCGCCCTACGGCCTGCTCATCACCAATGGCGAGTTTGTTTCGTTCCATGGACCCAATCCAACTATGGTCCGAGTGGAAAGCACAAATACCGGGAGCGTTCGCTTCGTCAACTGTGCATACTGGGGCCCCTGCAGGCAGATCGCCCAAATCGCAGGGAGCGGAACCGTCGGATTCGGCGATTGCACCTTCACCCAATGGGGCGGCAAGGATGGGACGTTTCCAGCCATTCAGGCCCAAAGCGGAACGCTTCTTGTTCGAGGTTGCGAGTTTCGTCGTGACAGGCCTCAAATCCGACTGGGCGAGGATGTTAGCCGGGCAGTTATTGCGGAAAATGTGTTTACCGGTCCCGAACGCATTGAGAACAATTCGAAGGGCAACGTTCAGATCGGCCTCAATAGCAGCGATTAGAAATCCTCCGATCACACCAACATGTCCGGGCGCTTGGTCGACTGCCTCGGAAGTAACCGCCCCGCGAGACTGAACGCACTCAGCATCGGTCCCATAAAAAACATTATCTTGTGGCATTATTGCTGTACATTTCCACATCTTGTGTTATTATTGGACTCACTGACAGTTTGCTGTGGATCAGAGGGTGATGCAGGAAACGAAAGTGCGGTCGCGCACAGGGATTGTGCGTTGCCGGAACCAAATCGGTTCACAAATGAAAGGAGTCCGACATGAAGAGTACATCCGCCAACCCTCTCAAGTCCCGCGTAAGCAGCACCCTCACCATGCTCCTGCTTGTGCTCGTCTGCCTGGCTCTTGCCGGCTGCGGAAATCAAATGAGCAGGATTAAAGAGAACCAGGCCAGTCTGCAGGCCCTCGTTGAGGCAAACGCTCGTCAAATGGCGGATGTTGTAGCCTGCATGGAACAAAGTCAGAAGGAATTGCAGGCTACCATCGTTGATCTGCGGGCCACGACGGACAAACTCTCGCAGGAACTTGCCTATGTCAGCGCAGCCCATGCGGAACTGCGGCAAGCAGTCCAGCAGAACAACAAACAGATCGCCGACCGCGTCGCCACCGTCGAGGAGAGCCAGGAATCGATGCGATCAGGACTGGAGGGGGCGCGCAAGGAACGCCGGCAGTTGGCCGCAGACATCGCCGCCGGCGCGAGTGAACGGGCCGCAATGCGAGACGCCGTTAAGAAGAATGATACGACACTGATGGCGAAGCTGACGGCCGTGGAAAACAATCAGACGCAGTTGTTCGGGCAGATCAACAGCGTTAAGTCGGAGATTAGAACGGCCGTTGCAGATATCGCAAGTGTCGCCAAGGCACATGTGCAGCTAAAGGAAACTGTCAACCAGCAACTGAGCGACCGCCTGGCCGCAGTCGAGCAAGCTCAAACTCAGCAAAAGACCACACTGAGGGAAATGGAGGGGAGAATGGAGAGTCTTGTATCCGGGCTCTCCGGCCTTCAGGATAATCTGGCGAAGCTCGAAGAGGTCCTTAGCAGTGATACCAGGAACCTCAGTGAGGCTATCGAGAACATCAATCAACGCCAGGTCCGGGTCGAGGAAAAAGCCGGGCGGGACGTTCGCGGCCTGACCGAATCGCTATTGGCTCTTAAACAGAGCCAGGCACAGCTAAGCCGTCAACTAGAGACCCTGCGATCCAATACGCAGGAGATGATTGATAAGGTGAAAATGGACCTGCAAGAGATGCAGACGGAGATGGAAGAGGTGCCGTCCCTGGAGATGGCCGCCGAAGAGGCCATGACTTCCGAGGCAGAAGAGGAATCGCCACCGAGCGGTCAATGATATGTGTGCGTTTCGACCCCAGCCATACGAAGCAAGCGGGCCCTGGCGCTACATGATAGAGTCAACGACAAGCCATTGGGGTATTCATTGTCCCAATGGCTTCTTCTTTGCATCGCAGACAGGTTGATTTGTCATCGTTCGATGTCACATCGTAGCAATTCGCCATATGCGGCCAGTGCGGAGTTCTGCACCTAAGCCGATACGCAATAGCTTCCAAACACAGCAACATCCCGATCCCTTTCGGATCATCGAGCGGACTTACGCGTCGTCCGAACGTATATGCGAATCGTGGGAGATGTAATCCTCAACGCTGTGCCGTACGATATCCCCCTCAATCATATAGATGATATCCTCGGCGATATTGGTTGCGTGGTCGGCGATGCGCTCGAAGTGGCGGGAGACCGAGAGTAAATGCACGTAGGCTTCCGTCCGGCCCGGATACGTAACGACCGCATCCTGCACCAGCAGGTACATCTCTCTGTTCAAGGCATCGACCTCATCATCCGACGCGCATACCTCGTGAGCCAGCGGGACGCTCAATTGCACGAGGGCGTCCAGGCTTTTTCGCAGCATTGCCTGCACCTTACGGCTCATACCCACGAAGTCAAAGCCTGTCTCTACAGGCGCCTGGCTCGCAAGAAACAACGCGCGCTCGGCAATGTTCACTGCCAGGTCCCCCACGCGTTCCAGATCGTTGTTGATCTTCAGGACCGCAATAATGAAACGCAGATCGATCGCAACCGGCTGATGCAGCGCCAATATCTTCAAACATGCTTCTTCGATCTCGACCTCCATGCGATCGATCTTGATGTCTTTGTCAATCACGCTTCGAGCCAATTCGTCGTCGCGGTTGGTTATTGCAAGCGCCGCTTCCCGCACGCTCATCTCAACCATGGCTCCCAGCGTGAGGACGTCTTTCTTCAGATTCTCAATTTCTCGCTGTAGATGTACAGGCATAATGCAATTCCTATTCAGTATCGCACGTCATATGGCGTGCCGGCTCCCACGGGATGGGTATGCTGTCGGTCCTGAAACAGGACCTGCCCCTCCTTGTCCGCAATCAGTCGGCTGCGAACGTAATCGAACGTATCCGGTAGTTCATTAATAACTTCCACCCGGCTCCAGGGAACAACTCTCACCATCAGGCCGCCGATTTGGATGTCGTTCGGACCGTTGACGGTGCGCCCGAAATGGAAAGTCCGGCAGTGCAGCCGAACATACGATTCGGTCACGTTCAGAACCTTCCCAATGAGCAGATGGTTGTGCGCCTCCGGGTAGTTCTTGATGGTGCGTATCTTCCATATCACGGTTCGCTCAGGCACCGTAAACTGATCAGCCAAATCGGCCTGTGACATAATCTTCGGTTTCCTTCTTGCTCGGATTGCTGAATATCCTGGACGTCAGATCATACTCGATCAGTTCGCCCATACAAAAGAAAGCCGAGCGTTCGCTGACGCGTGCGGCCTGCTGCATATTGTGCGTAACGATGACAATAGTGTAGCGCGTTTTGAGTTGCTCAATAAGATCTTCGATCTTACCAGTGGCGATCGGGTCGAGCGCCGAACACGGCTCGTCCATCAGTAGCACCTCGGGCTTGGTCGCGAGAGCTCGAGCGATACACAATCGCTGCTGCTGACCGCCGGACAGCGCCAATGCGGATTTCTTCAAATCGTCCTTCACCTCATCCCACAGTGCGGCGGCTTTGAGACTTTCTTCAGTGACCTGCTGGAGCTTCGAGTGACTCCGAACGCCCTGCAGCCGCGGACCATAAGCGATATTGTCGAATATGCTCTTGGGAAAAGGATTTGGCTTTTGAAACACCATTCCGACCTGCTGTCGGAGGTTCACAAGATTGATCCGTTTCTCATAGATATTCTGACCTCCGACAACCAACTTGCCGGTTGCACGGACGTGCGGGATCAGGTCGTTCATGCGATTAATACTGCGGAGAAATGTGCTCTTGCCGCAGCCGCTTGGCCCGATAATGGCGGTCACACTGCGAGGCGGGATCGCCATCGTAATGTTCACAACGCCGGCCTTCTGACCGTAGTACAGACTGAAGTCCACGGACTTAACGATCTCACCGGTGTCCGGAGCAACATGCTTTTTCTCGCCTCGATCGGATTGCTCGCGGGCGTGCCCGGCCGGAACGACCGTTGACTTATCTCTGCTATTCAATGAGGCTGACGTCGGCATGTCTCTTTCCCTTTCGGCCATAAGCGGATCTCGTGCGAATTCTCCTATTGTCCTTTGAGCTTTTTGAATACTCGCGATCTCAACACGATCGCCAGTCCGTTGAGGCACAGAATAAGCAGAATGAGAGTAACTACCATTCCGTATTGCTTGTGCGGCACCATCATACTGAGTCGATCCCCCACCGCTATATTATAACTACCATAGGACAGGGTGCGTGTCGGATCAAGAAGCGAATCGGGCACCGGGCCCATTGAAACAGCGCCGGTAAAGAGTATGGGCGCAGTTTCGCCGGCCACCCGGCTCAGGCTGAGTATCACGCCGGTCAGTATGCCGGGCAGTGCCGCAGGCAGTATCACAGTCATGAACGTGCGAAAATGGCTGGCCCCGAGAGCGAGAGAGGCCTCCTTGTACGCAGGAGGAACAGCGCGAATAGCTTCCTCGCTGGCCCGGATCATTACCGGCAGTGTCAGGACGGCCAGGGTCAGGGAGGCGGCAAGGATGCACGCCTTCGAAGGCAGGCCGAATATCGGAAACAGATAAAGCACGAAAAATGCCAGTCCGAACAGACCAAAGACGATGCTCGGCACGCCCGCCAGCGTATTGATGCACATCCGAATGATCCGGATCGCATAGTTGTCCGAAGAACACTCGACCAGATATGCGGCCGAAATCAAACCCAGCGGCATCACCACGATCATCGCAACGACCGTAATCAGAAGAGTTCCGAGTATTTCGGGCCCCACGCCGCCGAAGTAATGGCTGTTGTAGTTGTCGTCGATGAAGTACTGCCAGTAGAACGTCAATCGTGGACGCAGCATTTTCGGCAGGTTCTCGCTGACATACCCGAACACCGGTTCCAGGTCCGTCCCCGCAAAGAGCTCTTCCCTCGGATACCGCTTCTTGATCAACGGCTCACCCGGTTCGACCTCGACCCAACGCTCGGCATACAGCAACTTGTCGAGCAACTCCATGCCGCGATCCCACCGCGTAGCCCCAAAACGCAGACGAACGAGCGCGGGGGGGGCCTCGTCTCTTCTCGGCCCGAACAACTCCCCGATCACCCCTTCGACTTCAGCAAGGGATTCGGCGTATTTCTCGCGTGCGCCGAAGTCAATCTTCTGCACCGCCTTCTGGTAAGTGGCAGCCATGGGAAAGAACTCCGCCGCCACCGTTCCCGCAAGCCGTTCGTCGTCCTGATACTGCAGGACTTCCTCCAGGTGTGCAGCCACTTCTTCACTGCTGTCCGATTCGAATGCAGACTCCAGCGAGTTCCTTATATCCCGGGAAAGGGAACGCAACTCGCTGTACCGATCACCCGAAACATCGCGCTCCCGCAATTGCTGTCCAAACTCTCGATGTATCTTGCGAGCCCGGTCGCTCAGCGCTTCCGGATTCACCCCCTGCTTGAATTCCTGAATCCGTTGATAGACGAAGTCCCGATGCTCTTGAACCTTATCCAGTTCCACCTTCAGCGCGTCGGCGTCCCCTCGCTTGAACAGAGCCAACTGCATCTTTCTCCATTCGACGGTGCCTTTGAACACAACGGCACCGGAGCCGCGGTAGATCATGGGGCCGAGAATGGCCAGCAGGACCAGCGACAACAGGATCACGGTGGCGGCCGTCAGTGCCGTGAACACCTTATCCAGCATTTGCCTTACAGCTACACTCATCTCAGGACTTACCCGTCGCTTTCTTTGCACGCATCATGAAGTACTCGCTGACGATGTTGAGAGAAAACGTCAACACCAGCAGCACAATTCCGACCGCAAAGAGCGATCTGTAGTGTGGCGAACCCTTCGCGGTTTCGCCCATATCGCCCGCGATTGTCGCCGTCATCGTGCGAACGGACTGCGACAAATCCCACCATGGATGCGGAATCTGCGCCGCGTTGCCTGACGCCATCCATACAACCATCGTCTCGCCGATTGCTCGCATCATGCCCAGGACGATCGCCGCTATTATGCCACTGTGCGCCGCCGGTATGACGACGCGAATGCTGGTCTCAAGCCGTGTGGCACCGAGGCTGTAGGAAGCCTCCCGCAGTTCTCGCCCCAGCGCGGAGAGCGAATCCTCAGCCACACTGATGATCGTGGGCAGCGCCATGACTGCAAGCAGCAGTGACGCGTTCAACGCATTGGTGCCCGTCGGGAAGCCCAATTTCTTCTGCAGCAAAGGTGCGACAACGAGCACTGCGAAAAAGCCGTATGCCACAGAAGGAATGGCCGCCAGCAACTCTATCACCGGCTTTATGATGCTGCCGATTCTGTATGGAACGATATCGCTGAGGAAGACAGCCGCCATGATTCCGATCGGCACCGCAAACACCAGCGCCGCAATTGTGACATATGCAGAGCCGCTTATCAAAGCCAGCGCGCCGAATCTGACCGGTCTGGCTTCGGGATACCACTGCGGGCTCATGAGAAACTGGCTCAGCGCAGAACGCACCGTGACACGCGACTTGTAGACCCCGTCTTCGATGGCTCGCCCGGACTCGGCCCGGACATTCACATCGATTTCCATGCCGCTTCCGGCCCAGGCAAGTTCCGTCCCGCTCCCCGGCCGCTGGCTTATCTTGATAACCGAACCGTCGATCTTTGCATCGTGGTATGCCGACTCATTCGCGCGCTTGATCTGCGCCCCGACCACTTCGCCGCCGCTTATCGTAACGGCCACATCATACGCACCCCGTACGACATCGTTTTCGGCCTTGCCGAATTCTATCACTTCAGCGTTGTCGGAATAGCCCGTGTTGACATTTATAAAGGGTATGCCTTCCCGAACCACGAAAACCAGAATGAGCAAAACCGCCAGAACCGAACTGCATGTAATCAGGAACAGCGCAGCTTTGCCCACATGGCTGAAGACGTAACCTTTGAGGTCTTCTCCGGGCGTAAGAGCCAGCGGCCGGGGCAACCGGTCCGCTGGCTTCGTTACACTAGCACTTGGTGTCTGCATTCAGAACCTTACACGTTCATTCTATTGATACGTAAGAGTATCCGGCTATTCCGCCGGTACTTAGTAGTTCGTCACAGGAACAAATCCTTTGGCTTCCACAAGCTCCTGCCCCTTTTCGGTCAGATAGAACGCGACGAACTTGTGCGTCATGGAACCGAGTTTCGGGTAGCCGTTCGTCCACATATACAGGGGACGAGAAACAGGATACGTTCCGCTGGCAATCGTCTTGCGCGTAGGTTCCACACCGTCCACAGTAACCGCTTTGACGTAACGATCGATGAATCCGAGACCGACGTACGCGATGCCCCCGCGGGTGTTGCGTACCCGTGCATGCGCCTGCGGATTTGCATTTACGTACTCAACGTTCGCAGCCATCTTCTCCTTCTGCATAACGAGCCCGTGGAATGTCTCGTATGTCCCCGACGACGTATCACGACTGATCGGCACAATCTCCATGTTCGGGCCGCCGACCTGATTCCAGTTCTTGATCTTGCCCATGTAGATGTCGCGAACCTGCTGCTTCGTCATCGCCTTGACAGGATTCGAAGGATGCACGATCACGCACACACCATCCATTGCGACTACGTGTGCTACCGGGAAGACGCCGTTGTCCACAGCCGTCTTGAATTCCTTTTCCTTCATGAAGCGGCTCATGCTGGCAATATCGCACCGGTTGTCAACCAGTGCAGCCGCCCCATCGCCGCTGCCGGTCTTCTTCACCGTTATCTCAAGATCCGAATAGATGCTCATGAAGTACTCAGCAAAGGCGTCCGCTATGGGACCCACAGTGGTCGAGCCTTCGATTTGCAGAGTATCTGCTGAAGCACTCGCCCCCGCCAGAAGCACTATCGCGACCAAGCTGTAAACTATTCTGTTCATTACTGTTCTCCTTGCTCATACTGCATTTCCAATGTCCTTCTGCGACCGGCGGTTCGCTTGTACCTTCGCAACCGGCCGCCCCGTTATTCAGTTAGAATTTGAGCTTCAGATCCGCCTGCAATCTCCGATAGTCGAAATCGCGATTGCTCGAATTGGCGTGGTCCTCGTTATGGAAGTAGGTCAATGCGGCCTGTGTGTTCTTGGCCAGTTGATACGCAAACCCGAATGTATGGCCTTTGCCATCCGTCCCACCGCCTATGAAGTCGGAGTCCGAGAAGGTGCCGAGCACTGCATCGGCTTCCAGATCGCGATACATATATGAGGCCTGCCATTCGCCGGGGTTTTTCGCCTTGTTCAGCGTTGTGCCGACCAACCAGCCCTTGTCCTCGCTTGTGCTGGCCGCCGTGTTTTTGACCCAGTTGCCGAAGAATGAGACCGGCATGGCTGAGAACTTCGTCTTGTATTCGCCGAACAATTCGAGGATATCGTAATCATTGGCATAGGCGCCGCTGACAACCGTATTGCCAAGCGACTGCGTCAGCACGGGCTGGCCCTTCACGTGCACGTAGTCCCAGTAGCTGACGCCGGCAATAATCGTGTCGGGATTGCCGATCTCATGTTCAATGTACGTCTGGGCGCCCCACAACGCGGTATCCACACCGCCGGAGCTCTCTTCAACCCAGAAGCCCCCGCCATTGATATGCAGCGTGTCCGCATCCCCAAGGGGCAGAGCGTATTGCGCGGCGATACCCTCCGGGTTGACGTCGCCGTCCCAAACGAGCTGATTCTTGCCGACCCGGTAGAATGGGTTCTTGATTTTACCGCCGTACACGTTCAAACCATCGATGTTGGTCGGGTGATAGTCAAAATACGCAAGGTCGAGCCATAGTTCCTTACTCGAGAAATGATCGTCCAGCGTCTGGTTCGTCGATGCAGGATCATCGGAACCGCTGGCAATTCTAAAACCAACACCCCATTCGTCATTTACGACCGATGTAATCATAAGTCTTGCTCTGATCCGATGGCGACTTCGACCGTCCTTCCACCGAACGCTGCCTGCCTTCTCTTCATCGATGTGTTCGTGGCGATACCTGAAATCGCCGGAGAGCTTGACCTTCTCCGCCCATTTCAGACTGTCCGGCAGGCCCGTTGACTGCGGCTCTGCAGCCTTCTTTTCGGCCACTTCTTCGATGCGCTGCTTGAGTGAGCGCTCCCGCAGCTTCTGCCTCGCCTCCAACTGCGCCAGGCGATCCATCATCTGCGCCATCTGCTTCTTCAGTTCGCCGACCTCATCGGCGCTAACCGCCTGCGCCGCCACGGTCAGCAACAGCCCAAAGCACGCCACCCGTAACATGCTCCCCTTTTTCATTTGTGTGCCTCCATACGCTTGTGGTAGTGGTTCCGCTGCCGGATCGGGACGCCCCGGGGCAGCTTAACAATACCTTAATAACTACGGGTGCATTATTAGGCCATTATCAGGTCTTTGTTAATGTTGTGTTAGGGCGCGAAACACTATTGAGCAAGAGGAGCACGAAACTTACTGTATTCATGGCCGTTTCATTGTCTTGCGTTCGGACCACCCCTGCTCAGATTGTCTGAAATCCCAAGTAGTGATAGCGTTTCAAGCTCGGCCTGACGCAGGCCGGCGCGTCAATCAGCGGGCTCATCTTCCTTTGAAGGTCTGTAGGAAGTACCGCATTAGCACACTGTTATGACGGAAATCTGTTCAGAGGCGATTAGTGTTTTGTGAGCAAGCGGTTAATTTGAGCCGGGCGAGGTCGTGCGCAAGACCACACCGCTTCCAGGAGGCCGACCCCTTCAGGACGACCGACATCTCCGATGCAGAAGGGAGAATTGCCTTTTTCGCCAATTGCCGTCGTTTCGGCAGGCCGGGACCGCTATAGGTTCACCGCATCGAGGGCGTCGGATGGCCTTGGCAAGACTCGACAAGAATGACACTTATTCTTGTTCGAGAAAAACGTGCTGACGCACGTTTTTGCCTGCTTGCGCAGGACTCGCCTACATGAGAGGCAGATGTATCTGAAATGTGCTCCCCTTGCCGGGTTCGCTCTCGACGGTCACTTTACCACCGTGAACCTGGGCTATATGTTTGACAATCGCCAGCCCAAGTCCCGTGCCTCCCAGCTTGCGACTGCGCCCCCGATCCACGACGTAGAACCGTTCGAAGAGCCGCGGCATGTATTCTTCGCGAATACCCCATCCTTCATCCTGCACAGTAATGACCACTTCATCCTTGTCGCGTCGCGCCGAAACATGGATCGCTTTGTTCGGCTCGCTGTACTTGATCCCGTTATCTATCAGATTGAACACCGCCTGCTCCACGAGGGGGGAATTCATCGTCACCGCTATATCATCCTCGCAACGCAGATCGACGTGAATGTTCTTCTGCTCAGCCTTTGTCTTGAGCAAATCGATCGCAGCAGCCAGCACCGGCTCTAATTCTGTCTCTGTGAAGGACAGCCGTCGATGTTCCTGGTCCGCCTCCAGTCGAGAGAGGATGAGCAAATCCTCGATGATGGCATTAAGGCGATTGGAGTGCTTGGCGATGATATCCAGATAGCGCCGCAATTGGCCGGGATCCTCTATTCCTCCCTCCAGCAAGGCCTCGACGAAGCCCTGTATCGAAGTCACCGGGGTTTTCAGCTCATGCGATACGTTCGCAACGAAATCCTGCCGGATGTTCTCCAGTCGGCGCGTGCGTGTCATGTCGTTAAGTACAATGACTGCTCCGTTTTCCGCCCCCAGCGTGTTGGCGAGGCTGGCACCGTGCAACTGGAAGAACCGTCCGCCCGCCACGGGCAGGGACACTTCCGCTTCCGTCGGCTCGTCGCCTTTGAGAGCAGCTTCAACGAATGTCTGAATCTCCACATTGCGAACGACTTCGCCCACCGTACGCCCCTTGGCCTTCGCAGGGTCGATGTCCAGCAACTCCGCCGCTGCTTTGTTGACACTCATGATGTGTCCATCCCGGTCCACGGCCAGAACACCTTCAACCATCGAAGAGAGGACCGCTTCAAATTCGTTGCGTTGATCCGTGATGGCGGTAATGCGGCTGTGAAGCTGGCGCGCCATTTCATTGAGCGAACCGCCCAGCGTCGCCAGTTCCGACGGTCCGGTTAGGGGAACGCGCAAATCCAACTGTCCCTGTGCAAACTGACGGGCGACATTCTTCATGCGCACGACGGGTCGGCTTATGCGCCTGGATATGAGAAAACTCAAAAGCGCCGCAAGCAGCGCAATCCCCACGCCGCTCCAGAATATCTTGACATAGATGTCGCCAAGAGCCCGATCTATGGCCGTCACCGGCACCGCCGTACGTACAACAGCTATCGGTTCGCCCGCCTCTTCAATGGGCATAGCGACGTACATCATGTACTTTCCCAGCCTATTGCTGAACCTCAGCGACGAACCGAAACCCACCTCCAGCGCCTCGATAATCTCAGGGCGATCGGCATGATTCTCCATATCCGCGAGATTCTTGTGAGACTCGCCGACCACGCGGCCGCTCGGCAGAATCACCGTGACCCGGACCTGCTCGCCTTCGATGCTCGCAAACTCTTCGCAAAGAGCGTCAACCGCATCCGAATCCGGAACGTCCAGTAGTGGAGTGAACTGCTGAGCCGCAAAGTGCGCCAAGAGACGCAATTCCCCGCGCATCTGTTCGTGGTAGAAGTCTCTGAAAGCATATGAGCAATACGATGTTACAGCCGCCAGCGACAACAACGTCACCAGAATAAAGGAAGGATACAGTTGCCAGATAAGTCTTCGCTTCAACATCCGTTACTCTTTGAATCGGTAGCCAACGCCGCGAACTGTATCGATGTGTTTGCCGTGCGGCCCCAGTTTCCTGCGCAGCGAAACCATTTGCACATCGACCGCCCTTTCCGTAACGATATAGTCGCTGCCGTGAAGCGAATCGACGATCTGGTACCGCGTGAAGACCATCCCGGGTCGGCGGGCCAATGCGTGGAGGATTTTGAACTCCGTCAGGGTAAGTTCCACCCGCTTACCGGCCACCATTACCTCGTAGCGAGCCGGATCGATCATGATATCCCCGATGTGAACGATTCCCTTCGCATCGCTCTGTTCGGTCTTCTTGCGAAGCAACCGCCGCACCCGGGCCACCAGCACCTTGCCGCTGAACGGCTTGGTGATGTAATCGTCCGCTCCCAACTCCAGCCCGGTGACAATATCTGCTTCCTCTCCCTTGGCGGTCAACATGACAATCGGAATGCCGGCCGTTTTGGGATCGGCTTTGAGCTTGCGACAGACCTCAAGTCCGTCAATACCGGGCAGCATGAGGTCCAGGATGATGGCATTCGGCAATTTGGAACGCGCTATATCAAGAGCCTGCTCCCCGGTCTCGCAAGTCAGCACTTCGCAGTTCTCGCGAGCCAGATTCAACTGAACCAGTTCCCGGATGTCCTCTTCATCATCCACAACGAGAATCTTTGCCGTAGCCATAACTGACAGCACTCCTTTATCCGAATCATCCTGAGGACGGCACGCCCATATTGCAATCGCTCCCGTTATGCGTTTGCGCACATGGCGTCTTGATGGATGATTGTATATTCACGGGTGGGGTAATTGTCAAGCTGATTCTAAAGGCGGGCACAACAGGAGAATCTTAACACGACCCTAACACCATACTAACGCCGCACCAACACCGGCCACGTAATCTCCATAATACTTGGTGAGTTTTTGGCCAGAGCGATATGAGGTAATATGATGGTCTCGACATTCGAATTCATACTTCTGCTACTTGGCGCACTCTATTTCGTGGTGCGTTTGGGCAGTACGCTGCTCCATGCTGCCAGGGCCGTCAACACCAAACGTGAAACAGTACATTGATTGTACTGTTGTGCCCGTTTGTCCAGACCGTTGCGGCCCCGTAAATCACTTACAAGGCTCATTCTCTGTAGGCTCAGCAGGTTTGATCATGCCATTGCGAGCCGTGTATACGCTCACAGCACTCGAATAGTCCGATAGTATTCGCCTTTTCCTGTAACAGATTAAGCAGATCCCCTATGCGGCCGAACGGTCAAAATGCCGTTATGTACCATAGAATTGGGAATACGGCTACATTTTTGGACTTCAGCATGTCGACATGCAAAAACGATTACAGGATACGAAATGACGCGCACAGCCACAAAAACACATCGAAAACGATCGACGAGTCAAAGGCACCTACAGGGGCTTCACTACAGGTCTGGATACCGTCCTGCTCGCAAAGCGCGCAATATGCGAGTGCTGCGGATCCGTCGCCAGATAGCCGACGGGTGCTATGAAACAGAGCAGAAGTTGGACGCCGCCGCGGACAGGCTGATCGAAAAACTGTTCGCTCGCCGCATGTGATATTAGTCGGCTGGCAATCAGCGCGTGTGCTTGCCTACCAGCGCCCAAGCATAGACAAATGGTCCACGCGATGTTACCAGCGCTTTGGGAGTTTGTACCGACGGCGGCCTCTCAATGCCGTCCGCTCCGCTCGAAGTATGGCACGAGTCTTTTGCCACCCCATCGCCATCCGCGGCCTCAAGCGGCATAGCAGCCTGCCTGCGCCGCCTCGGATGAAGCGTACAAACCGTTACTTCAGGCGATGAGCGGTCCGCTTGAACGCACTGCTCTGAATCGCTGTACACACCAGCCGTTATACGGGAAACACGGGCATTGCAATGAATCCGGACGCACAAGCCATGGAGACGAATCTGTCGATCTGACCCATTGTCGTGCACCATTAGGGTGGCGCTCATTTTGTCGAAAAAGCAGCTTTTCTTTTACCTTACAAAAATCTCCATATGTCCGTATCGTCGTATTATGCGGTCTCCAAACACCTGCACAACTCAGACACTTGGCTACTGTCCACAATCGCCTTATAATGGTTGCGGCATGGCTTGCATACAAAGTTTTCGATTCAGAAATGGGATGGTCTCGACACGAAGTAGGAGTATGTCATAATGGATTACGAATCCGTCAGCCGTTATCCCGGACAGAGGTCTCGCCGTGATAATCGCCTCATCGTCCTGCTCATAATCCTCGTTGGCGTCGTCTTAATTTCGCAACTCCGCTCGTGGTTTGCTCCATTGCATGACCAGGGCGCTCAATCGCGTACAGTTACGGCCCGAGGAGATCTGGCCGGTGATGAGAAGACGACCATTGAACTCTTCCGCAAGGCCTCCCCGTCGGTTGTCTATATCACCAGCATTACAGTCCGCAGAGACTGGCTCAGCCTGCGAGCGCTCGAGATGCCGCGCGGCACCGGATCCGGCTTCCTGTGGGACGACAGCGGATACGTGGTCACAAACTATCATGTCATCCAAAACGCGCAGGCGGCGGAAGTAACTCTCTCCGATCGCTCCACATGGAAGGCACGCCTCGTCGGTTTCGAGCCGGACAAAGACCTGGCGGTTCTCAAGATAGACGCCCCAAAGCGACTTCTCAAGCCGTTGGCCGTCGGCACATCCACCGACCTGCTCGTCGGCCAGAAGGTGCTGGCCATCGGCAATCCATTCGGTCTGGATCAGACGCTCACAACCGGCGTCATCAGCGGCCTCGGCAGAGAAATCGAATCCGCTACGGGCAGACCAATCTCGGGCGTTATCCAGACGGACGCTGCGATCAATCCGGGCAACTCCGGCGGCCCGCTGCTCGACAGCGCCGGGCGGCTCATCGGTGTCAACACCGCAATTTACAGCCCTTCCGGAGCGTATGCAGGAATAGGCTTTGCAGTACCGGTTGATGCCGTCAATCGCATTGTCCCGCAACTCATACGGACCGGCGAAGTGCGCAAGGCAGGTCTCGGCGTCACCATTGCCGAAGACCACATAGCAAGAAGCATCGGCATAGAGGGCGTGCTCGTCCGTACCGTTCAGGCAGACAGTGCGGCCGCACGAGCCGGCATGCGCCCAACCAGGCAGAACATGCGGGGTGAGATCATTCTCGGAGACGTCATTGTAAGAATAGACGATGAGCCTGTTGGGACTACCAAAGACCTCTTCCGAATTCTCGACGCTCACGAGATCGGCGATGAGGTGGAGGTAACAGTCCAACGCGCGGAAGGCCAGGTGCGTCTGAGTATCACACTGCAAGCGGTGCCCTGAGCGTCACCAGCATATTGTGAATACCCAATCGGCCGGCGACCGCGCCGCCGCCTTCTTTGCACGGACTGCCCGGGCAGAGTCCACAAAAAGCGCGAAGAACCAGGTAGAGACCGTATCTCATTGCCGATTGTCAAGGACTGCCGAAATACGAAGGTCCCGCACTTGAAAGGCAGCGTCGAACGTGCCGGGAATCTCCCATCCCATGTTCATATTGGCTATCGCATAGTCACGCGGTGTATCACTTGCCACATATCCTCGTGAAACCGCCTCGCCCAAGCCGCATTTTACAAAAGGCAGCAGATCGACGTGCAACGTTAACCATGTGCCGTCGGCAAGCGATCCGATCCCGAGCGAGCGTCCATCCACCGTGTAGATGAATTTCCCCGTAGCATCCGATTTGCCCGCATCCTTCGCCATGTAGGCCGGCGGAATCGCATGCCTGCTATCGAAAAGAGGAACTCCGAACCAATAGTACTCTCCGTATTCCTCGTCCTCGCGATTGATGTTCCTGACTATGAGGAATAGCTGAAACTGCGCCGCGTGAAGCGAAGGGTTGTAATCGGCGTCGCCCATTCGGTTCCGGCAATACAGCAAACGGCAGCTAATGCTCAGTTCAACGCGCCTGCACTCATCGAGTCGATACAGTTCCGTCGCGTCCTGTTCGACGAGCAGATGCGGCCAACTCCGCCCACGCCGCCTGACTGAATCGCCATACTCCGCGCTGCCATGCACCTCCAGAATCAAATCCCGATTCGGTGAAGCGGGTCCGCCGATCAGCACGCGTTTGGCTCTGTTGGCATAGATATGCTCATCATTATCATGAACACATTCTGCATCGGCCAGGCTGTATCTGGTGCCCCATTGACATAAACGCCAGACCGGCCTTGCACCTGCTTTGCCAAAATCGAGCACCCGCTCAACAGACCTTCCGTGCACCACGTCCGGATAGCTCAGCAGAAAGCCGCGTTCGAACCGCATATCTTCGAACAAGTCCAGGTGATGGCCGGCGCCCGGCGGTCCGAAGAATGCCACAACCGCAATAATCACTGCCAGTATCGTTCTTTTTTGCGTACCCATAGGCTGTTACCTCAAACCGACAGATTGCCCATCACTTGCGCAATGCTCCGGACTCAATCATCATCAGCCGACACACATTTCTGTGGACTTTAGCCATTCTTGAGGCCGTTTTGTGCTGACAAAAACAATGCCGA
>CAZGMJ010000080.1:0-22773 GCA_964526785.1 uncultured Pirellulales bacterium | reverse complement strand
ATCCCAATCCCATCTGTTTGTAAAGCAAGAACTTAAGCTCTACTCAGCAAGCCCTTATTACGCCTGTCGGAAACAGCTTTCTCGCTTTGGTGAGCGAGATCGCCCCATGGGTGCCATTAGTCGTTACGGCGAGCAGTCCGAGCATCTCTGATACGGTTGCGGCCATGAAGGCCGGGGCCGTGGACCTTCTTGAAAAGCCTATCTCGTCCTCAACCTGGCAGCAAGCGGTGCAGAACCACGCCTTGGCGTATGACGGTCCGGCGCAGCAACTGTCGGCAAGCCTAACGCGGAATGAACGTATCGTACTTGAGCTATTGCTGATGGGATGGTCCAACCAGGAGATAGCCGCAAAGATCGTGCGGTCTGTGCGGACCGTGGAAGGCCATCGTGAGGGGGTCTACGCGAAATTTGGCGTGCATAGCATCGCAGGATTGACCTCCAAAGCATGCAAGCTCGGCCTTGTGCGGCGATGGAGGAGACCATTCATAGAGCAGTAGTATGCGTATGAATCTCCGGAGGCTCATTCGAGCCAACAGTCAGCAAAAGCTGCGAGATCACGCAGATTGAGATGTCCATCAGGTTGACTGGGCGGATACAAGTCAAATCGGGTGTCGACCGATGTTTTGCCGAATTGCCCTGGATTCCAATACTGTGCCAATGCGGCCAGATCCCGGAAGTCAACGCGCCCACTGGAATCGAAGTCTGCCGGACTGAAACCTTGCCCGGCGTCTTCATTGCATAATACCGATAACGGCAGGGCGATATCATATCCCAGGTCTACCAGAGCAACAGTACTGGAGGTCCCCTTTTCGTCTACAGGCACGCGTGAGATATACGGCTCATAGAAGGGACGCTGTGTCAGGATTGTTCCGTCGCTGATTACTGAGTCGTCCGGCAGGGCCCGCATGGTGAATCCTGTTACCCACAGGGCACGGTCGAGGAGATCTTCTGTAATAGCTGTAATATGGCCCATGCCGTCTATTGGAATAGGCTGTGGCTTCGGTTTGGTGTCAGTGGGCTTGAGCAGTTCTTCGATTGAGATGCCATAGAGCGTTGTTTTCGTTGCGTCCGGTTCCGTAAGCGCAGAGGCCAAAAACAGCATTTGGGCCTGATCGGAGACGTGCATCGCCCGTGGGGCGGGAATTTGGAGGTCGCTACCTTCATCCGTAAGATGATGTGTTGCTTTGACATCGCCCGTTTGCGCATCAAAGACCCACAGTACATCACCCTCGTTGATGCTGCTGACGTTGGCTACATAGAGATTGCCAGCCGTGTCGATCTCGATTTCGCGCAACCCATTGCATAAGATATTGTCGGTAGGGTCTACGGCATCGTACAATTGGACCAATTCATAAGCCGGGATTGCGTCATGAACCAGTTTCAGCTTAGCCGAGGCGAAATATGCGGGGCTTGCATTGCCATAAGGTCTGACAACAACAGGAGTAATATAGACAGTGTTGTGACCGCTAAAGGCTGCATCCATAATTGGGTGCTGCAGGCGGTCCGTCTTGTCATGTGAATAGCCGACGCACACAGATGCCAGTTGGCCGTAACGGGGCTCAGTGATACTCTCTAATTCGCTTTGTGGCACTACGCACCGCCCATCTTCAAGACGGACGAGACCGGTTCCAATGTTGAGGTTGTAGATTGTGCCGGCGCTGTCGCGTATTAATCGACCGCTGAGATGCGAACCAGCGAGCGTGTAGGACCGGCCCACCGCAGACAGATCTCGCCCGAGTCCATAGATGCGGTCTTTTAGGAAATCCTGCGTTGCCGGATCGTAGGCCTTACCCATGATTAACAGGGGGGCTGGGAATTCGCCTGCAGAACCATCGCTCATGGGATTTGCTGGCGTCGGCAATAACAACGGCTTGAGCGACAACGGTAACGCCCCCGCACCGCACTGGCACACACCTTTGCTCACGCAATTGATAGCCATCGCATCTTCGATGGTGACGTATCCATCCATGGAGTGAAATGCCGATTCGATGCAGCCGGCAAAGGAGCCATTTGCCGGAATCACATCTTCGATTCGCCGGCCGCATTCGGTTATCACCGCCAGAAAATCGATGGCATTGATCTGTTGAGGAATGCTGCCGGCCACATCGCCACATCGGGATGAACACTGGATTCCGGGGTCCCAGTTGTTGATCAGGACGCTCGTGCCTGGAGGCCCAACGAGTTCGAGCTGTATTCGCAGGCCTCGCGTGAAATCCAGATCACCTGCGGAAACGACTTGCTGGTATAGGGCGAATCTTCCACTTCCCGGCGAACCCGGTCTTCCGTCCGGCGGAACAGCAATTGAGGCGACCAATCGATCGCCATTCTGGGGGGCATCCATGCCTGACAAGTCGGCTGTCTCAGACAAATACACGAGCAGGCGTGTATTTGGGTTACTTGTTTCAAACAGGTAGTGTAACTGGACCAAAACCTCGTCTTCACTAGCTTTGGCGAAGAGGCCTTTTGCTCGTGCATGTATCGTATCAAGATAGTGCGGCTCGGTAGGATTCTGCTGTTTCAAATTTCGCATGCGCATCATCCCATTGCGGTCCGGTTCGAGGCCTTCTATGCGTTCTACGTGTGTACGTATCGGGCTGTTGTTGTGAATAACCCGTGTTTTGTACTCGATTGCATTATCGAACGCGATATTGTTGAGGGAGAAGCCGAGTAGCGGTACGGTGATGATGGAAGAAGCATCACCCGTCAGTTGCTCGTAGTATAACCGGTTGTAGGCCGTGTTCAGGACGGAATCCGATCCCAATACCAATTCTTTCACGTAGAGGACTTCAGACAGTCCGCCGTTACCGAAATCAAAGCGGTTGGTCAAATTCAGCTTCGCGTCATCGAGAAGCTCCAGTCGCTCTATGGTCCAACTGTCAGTGCTGAAGGGGGGGACCTGTTCTGCCTGGCAGGCAAAGGAACTATTGTCGCAGGATGACGAGGCCAGGCCGTCTTTGCCACGAAGTTCGAGCAGACCGCCCCGGCTGTTGTTCCGGCCTTCTTTGATCGTGAGATAGATGCGATTATTCTGCACAACACCCTGGAAGGTCTCTGGCTCGAGATCCAAATAACGGTCGCCTTGCGCGTGAATGTCATTATTCGTAATACAAACGGTATCTTCGATGAAGAACTGGCCAAATGATATGTTTGATTGCGGCTTGATAATGCTGTTCTCGATGATTGCGTGGTTTTCAAAGCTGGCCTGACTGACATACATTTGCCCGTTGCTGATGCCCGCTGAATCGCGGACGCGCAGCAGGCCATTACACACTATAGTTCCTTTGCCTTCGCTTCCACCCAGATCAACTGCACCGTGTGCTTCGACGATTAGTTCCGACCCAGCTGGCACCGATATGCTTCCGGGACCGAAGATCTCGCAACGAATTCTGCTATCGCGAAAAGCCAGGCTGGAAGTGCTATCGATATCTATTGTGGCAGAACCTGTCACAAGCGCGTCATTACAGTCCATGTCGTCATTTCGGAAGTATATATCCTCGATCAATTTTACGCTTCCGTGCGTGACAGCCAGACCGATGCCAGGATTGCTCCTGAACGTGCAGTTCGCCAGCTCAATGGCTCCACCCCAGCAATACACCGCTGTACCATCATTGTGTGTTACGATACAATTTCTGATCTGGGGATGTGTTCCTTTAACAAGTATGGCAGAACCTAATGCTGCTCCACCGTTTGTGATCGTCAAGCCAACCACGGCTGTCATAGCAGGGGGCTCGGCTTCATCAAATAAGAACGCCGGTCCCTCGCCTTCCACATCCAGGATGGTAGAATCCGGGCCTCCCACCGCGTGCAACACGATGGCTTTGCCATTGAATGAGAGTCGCCTATTGCCCTGCCCTTTGTAGGTGCCGGGCATAACGACAATAGTGTCCCCGTGTGTAGCCGCGCGAATGGCAGCTGCTATCGTCTTCTTTGGTCCTTTAGTTCCACCACTCGGCGTTGATGAATGACCATCATAGTGGTCAGAGCCTAAAGCGGCATCGACAAAGTAGGGCTTTGCAGTCGGATTGCTACTGAACACTTCGTACTCCTGCTGGTTGGGAAGCCCGTCGTTGTCCACATCCGCATCAGGCGCCCCAGCGTCCAGTTCGCCAAAGTATTGCCGCTCCCACCAATCGGGCAACCGATCGCCATCTGAGTCTATGAATTCATCGGCCCCAATGTCCGAAGTATGTCCGTCCGGCCTGGCTTCGGCATCCACGTCATCGAACACTCCGACGTTCGTCGTTGCCGCATCAATAAGGGGGGAATCCGCCGTCAAATGGCCATCCGGCGTCATCCGTATAGGACGCTTGTCAATAGACTGCTGACGACGAATGCCGTCGGCACATCCTTCACATAGAATGCTTTGCTCACCTCCTCCAACATTGTTTGAAGATGCCAACAACGTAATGTTGCGGCCCAACACAATTTCTGTGCCCTGGGGGGCGATATTGTCGCTGAAGTTGCAGTTGTGCAATTCGACAGTCGAGTCCCACATGCTTCCTAAGGCAGACAGGCCTCCTCCCATGGGCACATCGGCATCCCAGACATCCCTGGGAATATATGCCCTATTGCCAATAATCGTGGTATGGTGCAACACTGGATTACTGTCCCATGCTAGAATTGCGCCTCCCCAGACAGAGGCATTTCCCCGAAAGATACAGTTAACCACATATGGGTTGCTCAGCCACATGGCGAGGCCACCGCCGCCGAGAGAGTGATGCCTCAGTTCGGCAGAATTAAGTACGAAATGACAGTTTCGTATTTCCGGATTTGAATCAAAACCACAGAATACACCCCCGCCTTCCGTCGCCTCATTCTCCGAGAACACGCAGTTGCGAATGATCGGACTGCCTCCTTCAAGAAGCAAACCGCCTCCTACGTGATTGATATCAAAGAACCCCCAGGGGGTGCTCCCGCTGGTGACGACGAATCCGTCGAGGATGGAAGTGGCATTTATGTCACGACCGACCACAACATGCACGCTGTTTTCTTCCCGGTGGTTGAACAGATCATCGTCGCTTAAATCGCCGCTCAGAATTGTGGGGTTCTGAAGCCAGTTGCGTTGACTGCGCTCCTGCTCCCAGCCTGCAAAACCGCCGTAAATAGCCACACGGTTAGCCAAATGGAAGCTCTGGAACCGACTGCCGCTCGCAGAATCCGGCTTGTATGTACCAGAACATACCCATACGTCCACCAGGCCGTTCTCTGCGACATACCTCGCATAGGACAGGGCATCCTGCAAATCATTGAACGCTGTATCCCAACTGAGGCCGTCTCCTTGAGGAGGTGCGCTGCTGCATACATGCAGTACAGTTGGTGCAGATTCGTTGTCCCGGATTGTCACGATCGTTTGGACATCAAACCCTTTGTTGCCGGAGTCGGATCCTTGGCCGAGGCAAATGCTGAATGTTTCGCTGCCTTCCAGTACATCATCATTTATCAGTGGAATGTCAATTACCTGGGATGTTTGCCCGTCCGCAAACAGGATTGCCCCTGAACTGCCTGCAAAATCGGCATCTATCTCTGCTGTTATTCCGAAGGTCGAATAATCTGCAGATATAACACCGCTGGAGCTGCCCGCACGCAAGATGCGGACCGTAGCCTTTTCTTGGGATTCATCAACAACATATGCATCGGATGCGAAGCGGAGATTTGCTGTCAGTCCATTGTGGAGGCGAAAGCCGGCCAGTTGGTAACCGGTACGGGCGGACTCGCTGAGGGCAAACGTGAGGGTGTTTACGCCGTCGCGCAGCATGCTCGCGGGAATGGCGAATGTATCTGTGCGGTATTCGTATGATTGCTCGTGGTGCTCTGCGACGTCGTAGTCGTTGGCCAATACTTGAGTGGCATTGAACACATCACGATCCTGGTCATTGACGACGATATCAATTGGTGCGTACCCATCTGAATCGTGGGCAGGATTGACACCGGTGGCGTGGGTTACGGTAAGGCTCAATTCTGCAGGCACTGTCCGCAGGTCAAATGCGGCCTGAATGTGGCTTTGTCCCGGCAGCGTTAGACGGTATCCGCGGTCTTTCTGGGAATACGTGTTGAAGAAGACGCCCGGGCCTCTTTCCAGTCGTGCTTTGTTGGTCCTGCTGTCTGCCCACCTCAGGTCTGCAAATACCTCCAGCGGCAGGTACAAATCGCGACCGAAATCTGCCATCAGGGTTACGTTGGAATAACTGGTATCGGTCTGGACCTCAATATACCACGATCCGCTCTCCGGCGCGTATACTTGTACCTCTTCGTCTGTGTGTCCATGCGACGATATGCGAATGTCTTCAGGATGCTTCCATACGGCAAGATCACATTCTCCATCTCCGCCATAGGAACGAACGTTCAGATAAGTTTGCCCCAACGGTACAAATATGCGATAGCGTTGTGCCTGGGCACGACTGCCGCTGACCTGGGTCAGATGCTGTTCATCCTGGATCGTCTGCCACTCGGAATCGGCCGGAACTTCAATGATACCGGGCAGATAATAGGTCGGTTGTGCGTCATACAGATAATCATAATTCCAACTGCCTGCACTGGGATGTCCGGCGGTATGCAGGTACATATGCACACCCGGTTGCCGGGAGCAGGAGTCACATATATTCATGTATGCAGGCTGCTCGCCGTTTGTCCAGTACCACGCTGCGTTATCCTTAGACAGACCGATCCAGACGCTTCGATGTGTAGGTAGACTGCTACCAAATTGCTGAGCAAGCCATGTGTTCTCCTGGTCATCGTTGATCGTCACCAGGTCACCTCCCACCGCAACCGCTTCGGCCTGCACCTGCTCCCACGTGCCGATAGTCAGTGAGGCGGCATATCGATGTCCTCTGTAGGTAAGCCACGTATACTGTGAGGCCGGAAACTCATAAGCTCCCATATCCACCACAGGGACAGAACCAATTCCGGTATCGCTCGTGTATGGATCGTCGGTGAAACGTGCATTACCATCCAGATCCGTGCCAATTACGGAGCCCAAAGCAGAGTTGTTACCTGCATCAATACATGCCGAGCCACGCAAAAGCCGAAGGTTGTCATCGGATGTTCCGGCTACTGCGTCCGCTCCGAGGCCATTGGCGAATATGGGGTCGCTGTGGATATTGCCGACCCCGGGCCATCCTCCTTCGATGGTACTGTATGTTATATCAGCCGTGCTGTCGTCATCATAATACAATGGTCCACTCGCACCGCTGGGAAAGCTGTTGTTCCAGAGAATTGAATTGACTACGGAACAATCACTGCTCGATGCAGCCAAAACAGAACCTTCGTGACGTGCAAGATTATGGCTGAAAGTGCAATTGATGATTTGCGTGGTACTATCATCACACCAGATAGCTCCACCCATGGCTTCGCCAGGCGAATCATTGTCCGTAGCAGCATTTCCCAACAGGACACAATTCGTCAGCGATATGTTACTTGTATGGATCGCCAACGCACCGCCTCGAAAGGCAACGTTGTTACGAAAGATGCAACCTGTAATCGTGATATTGCTGTTATTGCTGCAAATTGCACCGCCAAGACCTTCGGTATTGTGCCCGCCACAGACAGTAAAACCATCCAGGGTAATGGAATTGTCAAGATCGTTGGCACTCATGACGCAAAAGCTGTTGTCTGATCGCGAGGGATCCAAATTCAATTCATCCACAGCGGTATTGATCGAATCGTTGGCAAGGAGATCGCCGCTGAGGATGCTCGGATAGAGATGCGGATTCCTAACATTCGGATCAACACCGGTGATCCCCGCGTACCCACCCTGGAGAAGCACGCCTTCGAGGAGTTCGAAAGTGGCGGCTTGATCGCCGGTCCCGTCCGGCTGTAAAGTATTGCGATCCGGTCTGTAGGTGCCCTGGGCTACCCATATTGCGTCTCCTGCTTCTGCGTGCGCTAGAGCATCCTGCAGGTGAACAAATGCATCCTTCCAACTGGATCCATCCTCTGCACCGGCTGCTGCGTCATCCACGAAGAACACTTTCTTTCTGCCTGCGAACATATAGGCAGAGCCGGCTTTGTATCCGTTATCTTTTTGGCCAAATGCCCCAATCAGAGCGTTGCCACCGGAGATCGAAATTGCACCGAAGTAGTCCCCGGAATCAGTATCCGCACCTCGCAGCCTCGCATCCTGAACCCACTGCTCGCCATCATAACGAAAGATGTATGCTGCTCCGGTTTGACCATCCTTGTCATGGGCGGACACGCCAAGCTGATCTCCATCCAATGAAATATAGTAACCAAAGTGATCTTCGGCAGCTCCGTCTGCCGCAAGCAGTTTGGCCTGTTGAATCCAGCTCTGCCCATCCCATTCAAAGATATAGACGCTGCCAGCGTTGTGGCCGCACTCATTGTCATCCAACCAGGCACCGACCGCCGCACGGTCTCCACTCAGGGCCACAGATTTGCCAAAATGGTCTCCAGCATCGTTGTCATACGGCAGAATCTTGCCAGGGACAGAAGCACCTGCAACACTATCAGCTACCCACCCTATGGCCGGATCTCTGCGAAAGACGTATGCTGCCCCGGATGCACCGCCGCTGGCATCCTGACCGTATGCGCCGACAATGAGGCGGTCGCCGTTCAATGAAACCATACGGAAGGCGTCTGCCGGTTGACCGTCCGGCGGAACTATTTTCCCGTACGGAAACACGCCGCCGAGATCATCCGGCACCCATCCTGCCGTCGGACTTCTTTGAAAAACGTAGACCGAGCCGGGATCGGGATCGCCTTGCTTCGCGGCTCCTACTGCTGCATACTGGCCATCGATGGACACAGACAAACCGAAATCGCAGTGGCGGAGCGTATCGGGGGGGATTAGCTTGGCATCCAGAATCCACGAATCGTCGCGCTGTCGGAAGATGTACGCCGATCCCGACTCAATGCCATTAATACGATCCCGATCTGCACCGACAATTGCATATTGTCCGCTGATTGCTACAGCAGCCCCGAAATGATCTCCGGATTCGCCGAGAGGAGGAAAGAGCCTGTCATAGAGGGCCCATTTGCCACCATCTTGACGAACGACGTAAACAGATCCTACGCGTGGGCTGTCATCTCTATCGGCGCGACTCAAGTGTGCGCTAATCAGGCCGTAATGCTCGCTCAGTGCCACAAGGTATCCAAAATGGTCTTCCGGACCACCATCCGGAGCCAGAATCTTCGCCTGTTGCTGCCATTGCCAGGAATGGCCGTAGGCAATCTGCGAGACAATTGTGATCAGGATGATAGATGTGACATTACGCTTCATGAAACGGTTTTGCGGGTACGACATACATCACTCTCTTCCGCAGGCGCAAGGTACCTGCTCTTGTAATTCAAGCACCAGCGAATCAATATGCTGGAACGGTTGAAAACGATAATCCGTGGTCAGATACAATCCCTTGCGAATCTTTGTCTCGTCGGCATGTCCATCGAGGAATGCGGAATTGTAGCAGTGGTCCCGTCCGTGCCAGGCCTTTCCGCACGCGTAGGTAATCAGCGGATCCCACTGTGTCAACCAGCAGTGGTCTGCGGTCAGCAGCATTTGTGAAGGCTGTGAAATCTGCTCTCTGCAAAGAACGGGATGAAGGCTTTCATGTATCGTGCAGTTGATTGTCCGCCATGGCTCGGGACACCAGGATAATGCCGACAGGGCTCCGGGGTATACCAGGGCGGGATTGGTCTGATAGCTGTTGCCCAGTCGTCTGTATACACTGCCGACATAACCGAAGCCGCCTTGATCGGCAGGGCACTCGAAGACGCGGGCCTCGCTGATCGAGGCGCCTTGTTTCGGCAGGCCCAGATACGCGTTGAGGGGACGGTATGGTGCATTCGTACCGTCCTCTCCTTGCCAGCCGCCGAAGTCATACTGATGGTTGACGCCTTTGTAGAAGAGCCCGTCATAATCGTCCAGATACATGCTCCAGGCCAGGGCAATCTGCCCGAGATTTGCCCTGCATGCCACATTGCGTCCCATTTCACGGGCCTTGCCCAGAGCGGGCAACAGGATCGCCATCATTGCGGAAACGATTGCAATAGTGAGCAGCAACTCCACCAGTGTCAGACCACAATGGGTAGTGGCTGTGCATACAAAAACGTCCTGTCGACGGCGTCTTAATGTCATCGGGTGGTGTTTGTGTCAGGCTTATCAGCCGCCTGTGAAAGGGCATGAAGTCTGTGGTACACATGGCGAACCAATTGCACGTTGCCTCGGTCATCACCAGAGATGGCACGGCACTGCTCGTAGCGCAGCGCTGCTTCTGTTGTCCGGCCTTCTTTGAGCAGGTGTTCGGCAACTATCAGGTTCGCAAAGAATGGCTTGCTTGTATTCCATTTGCGTAAGAATGCGGGCAGTCTTTCCTCGAAAGCCCCTTCGTTCTTAAGCAGAATGGCAGCGTCTGCTTCGATGGTGCCACTGCTGAAATACTTGGCCGTTGCCTTAAATTCTCCCCCCTGACCCGCATGCCAGGCCTCCAATAAATGCAGGAAAGCCTCCTGTTGTGCGAAGGCAGTGTATTCATTGCTGACCTGTCTGGCTTCGGCATAGGCCACCTCCAGGTCTGCGTGGCTGCTCTGGAGTCTGCCGTACATCTGAAAGACAACCAACACGTAGGCGGCGGTTATAAGCGCGAGCGAGGCCATTATGGTGCAGCCGATGCGGTGCCGGGAGATGAATTTGCGGGCCTTATATCGCTTCGTAGCAGGCCCTGCAAGCAATGGATAGCGCTGAAGATAATTGTGGATGTCTGCAGCAAACTGAACGACAGTTTGGTAGCGTCGATCCCGCTGCTTATCCATAGCCTTTAGCGGGATCCACTCCAGTTCGTCCCGGAGCGACTTGCACAGTGCAGGCAAGGTGGTTTTTCGCTGCGCTGCGATTTCGGTTCCCGGAGGCCCCATGTCCATCAGCCGACAACTGGGAGCAGGGGGTTGTCCACTGCAAATGGTCTGAGACATTTCCTGCGTCCGAATGTTGCGGAAGGTGGCGGAGGGGAAAGGCAGAACCCCGCAAAGTAGCTGGTAAAGCACCACACCGGCGGAGTAGATATCTGACCGGATATCAATATCACCATGCTTCTCGTCGACCTGTTCCGGGCTCATATACTCCGGAGTGCCAATCATTGGGTGTTGCTCAGACTTCGGACTGGCTTTCCCACGAGGTCCGGCGAGAATTCGGGCAATTCCAAAGTCGATGATCTTCACCAGCGGACGGCCGTTCTCCGAACAAACGAGGAGATTGTCGGCCTTGATATCGCAATGGATGATGCCTTTCTGATGTGCGTGCTGAAGGCCATCACATACTTGCAGGAACAGGTTAAGGCGTTGTTCGATGCTCAATTGATCCTGATCGCAATACGCTGTGATGGGTATCCCCTCAATGTATTCCATCACGAAGTAGGGGCGTCCATCCTGCGTCGCCCCAGCATCGATAATATGGGCAATATTAGGGTGGTGGAGTGAAGCGAGTGTCTGCCGCTCGGATACGAAGCGGGTAAGCACTTCATCCGAGTTAACTGCGGGTTTGATGATCTTCAGGGCAACCGTGCGGCGGATAGGCTTTGTCTGTCGTGCCTTGTAGACGATTCCATGTCCACCTTCGCCGACAATATCGATCAGTTCATAACGGCCGATGCGGCTCTCGAGCATCAGTCTGTCCAGGTCGTCGGGCTGCGCGCAACTGCCGGCCTCCACGGCGGAAAAGAAAGGGCATCTCTTGTCGTGTCCCCCGACTTTACTTTGCTTAGCATATTCCATCTCTGAGCTCTTGTGGCCTGCTGGATAACTCCACTGGCTACATCATGTTACAGAAGACTGCTGTCCACATGCAACCCTAAAGGCCCAGCTTTCTTGGCTTATGGAGCCTAAAATACAGAGAATTCTGCATATACACTGACCGGGAGAAATCCGAGACGAAGGGTAAGATAATGCCCGTTTTTCGGCACGATTTCCGAACAGGGATTGTAGTAAGCAGTGAGAAATGTGCGTAACGCAGTAAGAGAGACGGCATGAGTTAAAGACTGGGGCTTGGGAACAGCAAAATGTATGCCGGGATTCAGGAAGAATGAGCTGGCTGCGTAAAATGTTGAAGTTTCTCGGTTTAGGGTGACAGAACATGTCACCCTAAATGCAAAAAGTTTGCACACAATGCTCGCATGGAGACGAATAGTAGGGTTCCTGAGGCGGGGACCGGGAGTGTGCGATGTGCAGCAGTCTGGCTGCGCGGAACGATCTGGCGCGGTTTTTACCAAATGTTTGACATTTTAGCCAGAAAAAAAATAATTGCCCCAATTGTCTCTATCAGGGCATTTGGGTAGGTTGGAAATTGAGTTGAATCGGTTTCTTGACCAGAGTGGACAGGTGAAGTGAGTCTGAGGCGAAGCGTTTATTTCATTGATGATGATCCAGCCATTCGCAATGCGGTTACGGGTGCTTTGCGCCGGAATCGCTGGGAATGCTCTGTATTTGAAGATGGCGAAACCTGCGTGGATGCCATGCGGAACGAGCCCTGCGATGTGCTGGTCACCGACTTGCGTCTGCCTGGAATGGATGGACTGGATGTGCTGAGAGAAGCCCACAGCATCGCCCCCTGGGTTCCCGTGATCCTGCTGACCGCCTACGGCGATGTCGCCACTGCCGCTGAGGCGTTCAAACTTGGAGCGGTTGACTTTATCGAGAAGCCCGTGACTACAGAGAGTCTCTTGAACGCGGTCACAGAGGCATTTGAGCATTATGTATGCTCCGACCTTATGCTTGGCAAGCCGCTCTCCAAGACCGAACAAAGAGTGCTGTCTCTCATATTGAATGGCATGAGCAACACGGAGATCGCCAGGAAAATGACTCGTTCCAAGAGCACAATTGAGGTGCATCGCAAGCATATCATGAAGAAGACCGGAGCGAAGAATGTTGTGGATCTTGTCGTAAAGGCCACTGCAATGGGCTACCTTGACAACCACGGCAATAGTGGCAGGCCCCAGTAATGCGACAACCGTTCTCGGCTGCGTGCGGATCGCCGAGCGGTTTCCGACAGATAGGCCGGCTGTGGCATACTGCTGAGTCTTGTCCCAATGTGGGCCCTTTATGTCCGACAGCTTGCAGAGACAGGTTTACCGCAGCCTATTGGCAGCGCGATTGCGGCAAGTAGATGTGGCGAGCAAAAATACCCAGATGCCCCAATAGCGGAGCTTGGCATGAATCCATAGAATAAGAGATTGGTATACAGACCAGGGACGGGCCAGGAGAGAACGCTGATCTCGGAGGAAGGTATGCAACGCGGCACAGACTGTCTGGAAGCGGCCTTGGCATTCAACGGCTGCAACGTATTCCGCCGGTGTCGCGCCTTGACGATTCACTCCAGCAGTGCGCCCGCCGCCCTCCGAACAAAGCAGGGACCGCAGGTCGATACGATTAGCACCACGGAACACGGTGCCGTGACCCTAAAGTGCACGGCATTCGAGACTTCTTCTCTCATCGCCCAGTTCAGTACCTCCTCCTGTACGCCGGCTGGAAAGCCGGGCGACTCTCTGTACTGGGCAGTCTTACGGGTGGGCTCGAATGGTGGATCGCTTCCGAATGTTTGTTGGGAGGCTACCCCTGGAGGTCGGAATCTGCCAACGAGCCCGCCTCTTTTGTTTTGGATACGCCAAATGCAGTAGTTCAATGACAGGTGGCAACTGAAAAAGGAAGTCGCCATAGCCAGGTAGAAGAGAATGTAGACTTGGCGCTGGTGTAAAATACCCAAACACCCCAATAGACTTATTGTCGGTGTTTGCCTTAACATGGAAATAGCATTTACTATCACTCGTAGGTATGCGCAGTGACATCGGCGGCCAATATGGAGGGCCACCGTAAGAAACGGGTTGCCGGTGCGAGGTTTCAAAGGAGTGTACAGAGAGCTGCGCCGAAGGTGCGCGCTGAGGTAATGCACAAAATGCGTAAGAGCTGTCAGGATGATATTGTGTAGTGAGGAAATGGCATTATAAGGACGCGACATCTGTGAACGATTGATCGCAGAGATGACGGCATAATCCGCTGAGGCAATGTTGTGAGGGGACCACGGCATGGCCCGGCACCCAGAGCAGGAGGTTGTCAAGTGAACTTCGCATCACGCAGGCACAATCGCTATTGCCTGCCCACATTGCATGACTTTTGCAGCGCAGTGGTAGTTGTCTTGCTATCTGCCATCCCTGTGTTGTACGCAAATCTGTGCAGCGAGCTCTCTGGGGAATTGCCGGCCGGGTGCGGGAGTGCTGGGCTCAACGTTTCCGACTTCGGCGATGACGGCACGGAGGAGCAAATCCATTGTGAAGTCCCGGTGAGTGTGTCTGCGGATGGGATTTGGACTGCGTTGATCCGGGGCTGGTATTCTAACATCCGGACCGTTCTCGGCCGCACTCATTCGCGGATATGCGGCCCCGAATATCAATGCAACTATGGAACTTCACCTGCGATTGGCGGCAGACAGGCCGAACCCTGCATGCATGGCCCAGGCTGTCGGCAAATCTATGCATCAAGGCGGCATTGTCGAGAGAAGACGGAAGACGAATTTCCTTTACCCTTTGGAAGAGCATTCGCCGATGCTGCAGGGCAGCAATTGTGTTGTGATGGTTCCGATCGCCAGAAGCAAAACTGTCAGACACCATTTGGTCCCTCGGAGTACTGCGCAAATGCAGGACTGCCAGGCTCAGGCTCCAGCCGGCCTGTGCGGACTGGCCGTGGCCGCATCGAGCATTTGCGACCGGCCCATTACCCATACGCACCATCTGCCGGACGATATGACGCCGCATATCCATCTGAGGAGTGCAGCCGTCGATCTTCCATCGCGCAAATCCGGCGCCGAAGCCATCAGTTGCGTTGCTTTTTACCCGGCAATAGGCGGGATCGCCGTCTTCGCAGTGCAATATGTACAGGCGCGGGAGTGCCAGGGCCCGCTGACTGCGCGTAATTCGAGCAGCAGCCGGGATCAACTGGAGACGGCGAAATAGTCGGTGTGCAACCGACGGGGACGGAGTCTGCCCGGACCGGGAAGATCGGTTCGTCGGAAGCACCTTACGCATGTATCAGACAATCAGGGACATGCCGTCGCTGTCGAACAGATCCAACGCTAAATGCATTTACCGCAGCCCGGTGGCATGTGCCGCCCGATTGGGCGAGAAGACACGGATTCTGCCATACCATCGAGATATGAGACAAACGTGAGAACCTATGCGATAGTCTATTTCGGAGCGGTCCTTGTGGCCATGGTGCTGACACCGCTGGTGTCTCGCTGGGCCAAGCGGCACCGCTTCGTCGATCAGCCGGGACCCCGCAAGGTCCATCTCGACCCGATCCCGCGCGTTGGCGGCATCGTCTTTATCGTTGCAACGTTCAGCCTCGTTCTGCCGGTATTCTTCCTGGACAATACGATCGGCCTGTCCTTCCGTCAGTCCGCTATGGAACTCGGCGTACTGCTTGGTGCGGCGGCCTTTGTCTTTGTCGTGGGCTTGATCGACGATCTGGCGTACCTCCGCGGCTCAGTCAAGCTCGCCTGCCTGATCGTCGCGGCCCTTGCGGTCTGCATCTCCGGTACGAGCCTTCAGTCGATATCTCTGGGCAGTTCCTGGACTGTCAGCACCGGCTGGATCGCCTGGCCGGTGACGGTCTTCTGGATCGTCATGATCACGGTCTGCGTGAACCTCATCGATGGCCTTGACGGCCTTGCCGCCGGCGTAGCCCTGATTGTCTGCGCGACAATCGCGCTTCTGGCCCTCTGGAGCGACTACGGGGCCATGGTCGTGCTGATGCTGGCATTACTCGGCAGTGTGACGGGTTTCCTGTTCTTCAACTTTCATCCGGCCAAGATATTCATGGGCGACGGCGGATCCATGTTCCTCGGTTTCGTGATCGGCGCCGGCAGCGTCGTCTGTCAGAGCAAGACCTGCGCCCTGGTCGGTCTGACGCTGCCGTTTCTGGTGCTCGGCGTGCCGATTATCGATACAGCGCTCGCAGTCCTGCGCAGGCGGCTGCTGGAGCGTCGTTCGATGTTCTCGGCCGACCGCAGGCATCTGCACCATCGCCTGCTGGATATCGGCCTCAAGCAGCGCAGCGTCGCCATCGTCGTATACGCCGTAACGGTCATCAGCGCCAGTATCGGCGTTTTCATGCTGACCGTGGACGAAGGATGGTCGGTAGCGCTGTTTGCAGGGGGGATACTGCTTCTGCTGCTGCTTTTCGCCTGCGTGCAGGGCAGGCGCTATCTGGATGTGCTGGTCACGCTCAAGCGCAACTGGGCCATTACCCGCCAGATACGAATCGAAAAGCGCGATTTCGAGGACGCCCAGCTGCGGATGCGCGAGGCGGTATCGCTGGCAGACTGGTGGGAGACGGTCTGCCACATGGCCCGCAAGATGCATTTTCGCAGCATCGGACTGCGTCACCGGATAAACGGCCACGCGGCGGACACATATTTCTGGAAGGCCCCGAAAGACACGTTCGCTGCGGGCAGCGACGCCGAGATTCGGCTGCCCATCTGGAGCAACGGCACTGCGGACTGGGAGATGCGGGCCCGCATCTGGGTCGACGGCTGTCTGGAAATCGGCGGCCGCCAGGCCATGCTGCTGGCCCGGCTGATCGACGAGTTTCCGCCGCCGGACGAGCAGCCGCAGCCGTCCGATGCCGCAGCGCACAATAAGCAATCCGGGCGGCACGATCTGCGGGAAACGGCTCCAGAGAAGAGGACCGCACCCGGCCATCCGATACCCAACCCTTCCACGTGATATGGGGGCGGATAATATGAATAACCCAAAAAAACCTCCAAAAAACGATTCCGGCAGTGAGCGACCGGACGCCCGATCCTCGCCGCCTGGCGACGAGATGCTCGGTGCGGATCATTCAGGGGCTCCCGTTCGGGCTCGACAGCCCGCGCACAGCAGGGAGGAGGAAACGCTCGAACACCTGCTGGCGCCGGATGGCGGCACCTGGCCGAACCAGTACGGCGGCGGCCCGGGGGGGGGCGGGCCCGTCATCCCGCCGTCATTTCACATTCTCGAATCCATCTGGCGATTCAAATGGACGGTGCTGGCGGTCGCCGCGATCGTTGCCGGGCTGGCGATACCCACTATATGGGGCCGTTTCGTGCCGATGTACCGGGCCAGGGCGGAAGTGCGGGTTCGGCCGATCATTCCGTATCTGGTCTTCCAGACCGAAGAGAGCGGCAAGATCCCGCTGTACGATTCATTCGTCAACACCCAGATCCCGATCATCAGCAGTACGCCCGTACTCCAGCGGGTGCTGGATGAGCAGGATGTGCGCCAGACGCAATGGTACAAACGGCCGCCGAAGACGTTGCTCCAGCAGATTCGCGGCACATCGTCGCCGCCTCTGGACCGGCTCAAGGAGTCGCTTTCCGCCAGTCCCCGCAAGGAGACCGAGATTATCGACGTCTCCTTCACCGCCGCCGACCCGCAGGACGCCACGCTGATCCTCAACAAGATCCTGGACCATTACGTACGGTACCTCGGGGAGATGACCGATGCCACGAAGGACAAGGTCTATCGCCGTCTGGCCGAGCAGTATCAGACGCTGGGCAACGATATCCGCGGCCGCGAAAGCGGGATCGACGATCTGCGCAGCAAGCTCGGCACATCCTCTCCGCAGGAGCTGGTATCGCAGCGCAAGGTCCGATTGGACGAGGCCCAGGGACGGCTCGCGCAGGTACAGCAGAATATCGACCTGCTGCAGTGGGAACTGGATGAACTGAGCAGCTACGACAGCAACGATCTCCGGACCGACGCCCAAAGCGGCCAGAAAACCGAATACTATGAAGATGAGCAGTGGCGCGAGCTGGATTCGGCGATCCGGCAGCTTCGCCACGATATCGAGGTCGATACCCGCAAGGAGACGCATCCTGATGCGATCCAGGCGAAAAAGCAGCTTGATTTTCTTGAACAGCGTCTCCAGCAGCGACAGGAGCAGCTCGATGAACTGCTCGCCCACCGGCGCAGCCTGCCCGTGGCGACGGCCGGGACCGGTCAGCTCGATTCCCGCCAGACCATCGCCTATCTGGAACATCAGCTCAAGCGCGCCCGGCGGGAGGAAAAGCTGCTGCTGGCCGATATCGACAATCAGCAGGCCGAATTCGACACGCTCTTTCAGAACGCCCAACTGCTCGAAAAGCAGAATACCGAACTGGCGCACAAGCGCGAGCTGTACGACGCCGTCCGTCAGCGGCTGGACCAGAAAGACATGGAGCGCAACGCCCCGGGTTCGATTGAGATCCTTACGCGCGCAGTTCCCGAATCCGGGCCGTACAACGATCGCCGTCTGATGTTCACCGCCATGGTCTCGATCCTGGCCGTCGGTGCAGGCGGCGGTCTGGCGTTCATCCGGGCCGGCAGGAGCAGGGCGGTCTACGGCCCGGAGGATATGCCGTATCCCATGCAGATTCTTTTCCTGGGCCACATACCGAAGATCAGCAGCCGCCGGGCAAAGAACGGGCAGGTCGGCTCGACGATGATCGAGTCCATCCGCATCGTCCGCACGGCGCTGCTCTCGCGGCTCAACGGCCAGGGCAGCGCGGCGGTGCTGATTACCAGTGCGGTCGCCGGGACCGGCAAATCCCAGTTCTCGCTGATGCTCGGCGAGAGTCTGGCCCGCTCGGGCAAGAAGGTGCTGCTGGTGGACGCCGATCTGCGGAAGATGACGCTGACGCGGCGGTTCGACCTGTGCGACAAATCGGGCTTCATCCAGTCGGTCAGCCGCGGCACGGTTTCGAAGCACTACGTCTTCAAAGTGACCGAAACCGCGGGGCTTGGCTTTATGCCCGCCGGCAAGCAGCAGGGCGATAACGGGACGGTATTCGAGGACATCGCCAAGGGCAATTTCGCCGAGTACGCCGATAAGCTGCGGCAGCGATACGATATTATCCTTTTCGACAGTTCGCCGGTACTGCCGGTGGCCGATTCGACGATTCTCTCGAACCAGGTGGACGGCACAATCATGGTCGAGCGCGAGCACGTCTCGCAGCAGAACGACCAGATCGACGCACTGGTCCGCCTGTCATCCGGCGGCGGCAATCTGATCGGCACAGTCTTCGTCGGCTCGAGCCGACAGAACCGATACGCGTACGTGTGACGGTGTTTCGGTGAGACAGTGGGACAGTTGGACGGTCAGACGGTTAGACAGTTGGACGGTGTTTCGGTCGGACAGTGGGACAGTGTATCGGTCAGACAGTTAGACAGTTAGACGGTGAGACCGTTGGACGGTGTATCGGTGAGACAGTGGGACAGTGTATCGGTCAGACGGTCGGACAGTGGGACAGTCGGACGGTCAGACAGTTAGACAGTTGGACGGTGTATCGGTGAGACAGTGGGACAGTGTATCGGTCAGACGGTCGGACAGTGGGACAGTCGGACGGTCAGACAGTTAGACAGTTGGACGGTATATCGGTGAGACAGTGGGACAGTCGGACGGTGTTTCGGTGAGACCCCCATACGATGGGAAGGCATCCAGGCACTGCGGGATCGAGGCATCGAGGGGGAATGCCAGGATTCCCAACTGGCGAACTAACGCAATAGCGAACTGCCGTTTCATGGACGGTGTTTCGGTCGGACAGTTGGCCGGTGTTTCGGTGGGACGGTTGGACGGTTAAACCGTTGGACGGTCGGACGGTCAGACAGTTAGACAGTTGGACGGAGTCGTATTCTCGACTTCTCGTCTTCTTGACTCCTCGGCTTCTCGACTCCTCGTATTCTTGACTACTCGGCTTCTCGACTACTTGCTGTTTTGTTCCCTTTTCCATCACGGCATTGTGAACTGACATCACGGCATTGTGAACTGACATCGCGTCATTGTGAACTACCATCGTGCCATTGGAAGCTTACATCGAGGCATTGTGGATTTACATTGAGGTAATGTAAGCCTGCATCGAGGCATTGTGAATTTACATTGAGGCATTGCAAGCTTACATCACGGCGTTGTTAATTTACATCGTGTCATTGTAAGTTTACATTGAGGCATTGTAAGCTTACATCGTGGCAATGTAAGTTTACATCAAGGCGATGTAAACGCCCAATGCCCGTTTTTGAGCCAAAAATGGCCTTGCTTGCGTCGTCAGCTTTTCTCAAACGGCCTGTGAATGGGATTGACCAGTAACGAACGGAAGCATATGCTATTCTATAATGATAGCCGTGGCAAAACAGGACGGACTGATTCAGTGACGAGAGCCTCGGACGAAAGACTGCTTATTGGATAAATCGCCGTTTTAAGACAACGAGAGGAAAGCCATATGGCTGTGAACAGGTCCAATGAACAGACAGGTGCGCCGCAGGGCGATATGCGGCTGGCCACATCACGTATTACCGCAGATCTTTTGGACTATATAGTCCAAAAAATAGTTCAGGCAGTTGCTCCCAAACAGATTATTCTCTTCGGATCGCGCAGCGCGGGGCGGGAAGAATGGGCCAGCGATCTCGACCTTTTTGTAATTCAGGACAGCGGCGAAACCAACCGCCGCATCCGACGTCAAATCGAGCATTTGCTATGGGGCCGGCGGTTCGCAGTTGATCTGATCGTGGCGACTCCGGAGCAGGTGGATCGCAACGTGGCGGACGGGAATCCCTTCTATACGCGGCATATCCTGTCAGAAGGAAGGATTCTGCATGACCGAAATCGTCAAGGAATGGATTGACAAGGACGATGGCGCCGAAAAGATAGAGGAGAGGGGTTGGCCGATTGGACTGTATGCGGAATCCTCTTGTCTTCCAGAGGTCAGCGGGCTACAATGCTCATTATGATGCCGCAGACTAACGATGTGATGGCGATGATTGGTGAGATCGTACGCTCGGTGGTTCCCGGGGCTCGAGTCGTGCTGTTCGGCTCGCACGCCCGAGGGACCGCGGCCCCCATGAGTGACTACGATATCCTGGTCGTGACAGAGCAATCTCTGCGGCCAGGGGATAAGCTTGCACTGAGAACACAGGTTCGCAAACGGCTGCTCGAAAAGAGAGTCCTCTCCGATATCCTGGTTCAGAGCGATGAGGAAATTCGGCGGAAGAAGGACCTTCCGGGTCACATTGTCAGGAGCATCCTCAGGGAGGGTGTTCCGCTGTGAACGATGACCTGAAAGATTATGTCAACAAATGGCTGTTCAGAGCCAATGAAGACATCGCAGTTATTGGTCGTCTTATTCAGTGCGATCCGCAGGCCTATGCTTCAACGATATGCTTTCACGCCCAACAGGCGGTGGAGAAATACCTCAAGGCGCTGCTGGCCCGCAAGAATGTGGATTTCCCGAGAACGCACGATATCGACTTCCTGCTATCCGAATGCCGAAACGTCACGTCGGGAGAGCTGGACAACATCGATCCGAAGAGTCTTACGGATTTTGGAGTCTCCGTACGTTATCCGGATGACTTTTATGTTCCCGGTTCCGCGGAGACGTCATATTATGCCGGGCTTGCGAAGGATGTGAAAAGAATCGTAGAGGCGCTCATCGATTCCGGGGATTGACGTGCTGACGTGGAAATGGCCCGAAAACCAGCGCAGCCTGCTGTCCATCGGTGCCGTTGCCTTGAGATATGCTGGTGAATCCGCAGACCCGCAGGAGGCGAATGCCGCCTTGGATGCATGCAAGGCGTATAATTAGAGGAGCATAGAATTCAAGTAGACGAGAATTCAAGGATTTCCGAATCTTTTGCCTTCTCAACTTCTTGCCTACTCGATTTCTCGACTCCTCGTTAATTCTTGTTGCCTTGATGCCTCGTCCACTACTTGTCTTCTTGACTACTCGATTTCTCGACTACTCGTTAATTCTTGTTGCCTTTGTGCCTTGATGCCTTGACCCCTTGATTTACCGACTTCTCGACTACTCGACTACTGGTTAACCCCCTGGCCCCTTGAGCACTACTCGCTGATCTTCCCATTCGGTTTGACAGTGGAACAGTACGGGCATAGAATAATCTCATGATAAGAACAGACAGCAGGTTGCCGGATGACTTACGAGAGCAGGTCAGCGCTGCGCTCGAACCGCTGCGTCCCGAGAAGGTCATCCTCTTCGGCAGTTACGCCTGGGGCCATCCGACGGACGATAGTGATATCGATTTGATCGTTGTGCTGAACAGCCAATCCACGCCCACGACGTATCGTGAGAAGATGATGAATCGTCTTTGTGTGCGAAGGGCACTGGATGACCTGAATCGTAAGTATCCTCTCGACGTTCTTGTCTACACGATACCGGAGTGGAAGGCATTTCAGGATATAGGCAGTTCTTTTTCGAAAGAGATTATCATTCGGGGAATTGAAGTATGAAGCGTATCACGGAGGCCTGGCTTGCAAAAGCTCTGGAAGATTTGGATGCAATTCGGGCCCTTCGTTCCAGCCGGCACCTAAGTGGGGTGACTGCGTTCCATGCCCAGCAGTGCGTGGAGAAGTGCTTAAAAGCTGTTGCAGAAGAGCGACTGGGAAAGGTGCCGCGGATTCACGATTTGAGAAGGCTCTGGGAATTAGTAGCGGACCAGTTCGCAGAGACCTTGGATGTGGATGTGCTTAGAGAGCTGAGCGATATTTACACAGATGGGCGTTATCCCGGTGAACTTGGTTTGACCACTTGGGGCAGACCAACTGAGAAAGATGTTTCAAGATTCGAGCAATTTGCCGCTGACGTCCATGAAACGGTTCTTGCTATGTTGTCTTAATCGCATTTGCGCGTTGATACATTCAAGCGCTAACGAACTTCCGAACTGTCGCAATAACGAACTGTCAGACTGTCAAACAGTCGCACCCCTCTGTGTCAGAATGGGTGAGACAGTTCCTTGCCAATAATTAGAGTAGAGG
>CAZGMJ010000079.1:0-23388 GCA_964526785.1 uncultured Pirellulales bacterium | reverse complement strand
ACAGTGGAACAACTATTGGCAAAAGGCCACACTGCCCTAAAACGTTCACAGACACAGTTGTGCTGCCGCCTCTTTTTTGCCTTGACGCACATACGCACCTTGCTACAATCTGCACATCAAGCGAATCATTTGCGCCTGTAGCTCAATTGGATAGAGCGTCGGTCTACGGAACCGAAGGTTGGGGGTTCGAATCCTCCCAGGCGTATTGCTCATTTCCGCTAGCGAGTCGTAGACATGTCCCTTTTTCTGCGAAGGCAAGTTGATACACGTGCCGACATACGTCCGCGCGCGACAACGAGCATACAGAACACGCCGGGCGCGGCTGATGCTTTCACTTCGGCACCCTGTTTACCGCTTAATTCGAAATCTGGATCTCGTGATCCTCGGCTATCTTTGCCAGGATGTTCTTCGCCTCCTTGGGATTCGCCTGCAGGTATTCCCTGACCAGCGGCACGGCGTCCTGCTCCATCCAGTCCAGGACGTTGAGCAGCTTTCGCTTGCAGGTCGAGCCGTTATTGAGGAGGTTTCGCAGGCAATCCAGCCCGGCTTCTTTCTGCCCCAGATTGACAAGTGTCCAGGCCGCCATGATCTTCACTTCATCAGAATCGTCTTTCAGTGCTTTGGTGAGCGTTTGCGCCGCCGGTTTGGCATTATCGGCCAGGAGGTGGATGCCCACCACCGCCCAATAGCGAATACCGTCGTCGGAATCGGACATATCTTTGATGAATGTACGCAGATCTTCGGGATTGCGCTCCAGGGCCCTGTCGGCAGCGTCCAAATAGGATTCCAGCGGATACAGCTTTGGATCGCGGACCATCTCGTAGATGGTCAGGTTATACTCTTTGGCCCGCATTTCACGCATGGATTCCGGCAGGAGTCCGGAATCGTACAGCTCCAACTGCATCTTCCGCATCGCGCGTCTCATCCGTGCGATTCGGTCCTGATGTTCGGGCTCATCGATCAGGTTGTGGACGTTGTCAAAGTCCTTCACGGTATCGTAAAACTCCTCGGAAACCCGCGGTCTGAAGAATCTTCCGGTAATGTCGTTCGTCCTGCCTTCTTTGTGGTGCTTTTCCCAGGCCGGAGCGGCGAGTATTTTCCACAAGTACGCCAGATAATGTCCGGCCGGGGCGTAGGGCATGTAGTTCTTGTAATAGGCGTAGCGTTTGTCGCGAATCATCCTGACGAAATCGCAGCGATCATCCGCGCGCTCGCGGAAACTCAGATGATATTGCGGCTCGGGTTCCGTGCCTTGTCCTAAAAACACTGTCCCCTGGAAGGTGTCGGGTATCTCGGCTCCGGCAAGGCTCAGCCATGTCTTGGGCATGTCCACAAAACTCACGATGCGATCAACGGTCGTACCCGGCTTTTTGGCGGGCCAGATATGCCTGTATTTCTCGGGAATGCGTACGACCAGGGGACAGTGTGTGCCGCTGGAATACAGAAAACGCTTGCTGCGGGGCATCACGCCGCCATGATCGGAGCAGTAGATGATAATCGTATCTTCGTAGAGGCCGTCTTCCTTGAGGGCATCGAGCGTCTCCCTGATATCGTTGTCCATGTTCTCCACGGCGTCGGCGTACTTGGCATAGCTCTTGCGAATCACCGGCAGGTCCGGGTGATAGGCGTGCAGCTTCATTTTAGCGGGATCGTGCCTTGTATTGTCTGCGTTGCCGTGCGCGCGGCTTTCGTGGCTGCTCGTGGAATTCACCACAGCAAAGAAAGGCTGGCCGGGCTTGCGGTACCGCCATCCGAATCGTTTCTTTCGGTCCAGGAGGTCCCAGCAGTCGCGGTCGGAGCGTCCGCCGATGTTGTAGTCCGTCTTCGTCCAGTTGGAAGTGTGATATCCCGCCTTCCGCAGCATGTCGGGATAGTACTTGATTACGTCGTGAGGAATGTTGTTGCGGCTGCGCATCGGCTGGGTGCCGTTGGAGATGGCATACATGCCCGTAATCCAGGTCGAGCGGGTGGGAGCGCAGACAGCGGCATTGTCGAAGCAATTGGTGTACCGAAATCCCTCCCGGGCCAACTGATCGATGTTGGGCGTCTTGCAATTTGTGCCTCCGTAGCAACTGACCCAGAAGATGCTGTTGTCTTCGCTGGTGAGCCACAGAATATTGGGATGATTCTCCTTATCGGCCGCCCCGGCGTCTCTGAGGTCAAACCCCAACAAACCGCACCCGACTGCCGCCGAGCCAATCTTCAGGAACTGCCGCCTCGATACATTCATTCTGTCTGTCATGTTCATGCTCCTGCAAGTCGTAGGTTAGTTCAGTCTGCATTCTACTGTAGTGAAGACCCAGGACGCAAGATCAGATGATTCGATGGTTTTCATTGCGGCCTTCAAACGCGGAAGGCCTGTCTCGGCGCCGATTTGCCGGCAGAGGTGCCCCAGCGGTCGCGGCCGGACGCCGCAAAAGACGAACTGCAGAACGCGAGGCATCTTCGGCGGCAATTTAGGCTTGATTATTCGCTTGTCCCGGCTATGATACCGGCTATGAAAAAGAGAATTGCAGACAGAACAGATAAAATCGACGCCAGCGGCATCCGAAAGGTCTTCGCACTCGCGGCGGAACTCAAGGATCCGATAAACCTGTCTATCGGCCAGCCCGATTTTGACGTTCCGGACGAACTCAAGAAACTGGCCATTGAAGCCATCGAAAGGGGATATAACAAGTATTCGCAGACGGCCGGCGATGCGGCTCTTAAGGACAAGATCACGCAGCAAATAGGCGATGAGCTGGGCTGGGACGATCCGCAGATACTGGTCGCAAGCGGTGTGAGCGGGGGATTGCTCGTGGCGTTTCTGTCCCTCATAAACCCGGGCGATGAAGTCATCATCCCGGATCCGTACTTCGTGATCTACAAGCATGTGGTCAATATGCTGGGCGGAAAGTGCGTTTTTGTCGACAGCTATCCGGATTTCCGACTGCCTGTCGAAGGGATCGCTGCGGCGATTACCGACAAGACAAAGATGATCGTACTCAATTCGCCCAGCAATCCAACGGGTATCGTGTACTCCGATGATGAGATAGAGGCCCTGGCGAAGGTGGCCGGGGAGCACGATATTCTCGTGTTGACCGATGAGATTTACGAGCGGTTCTCGTACGATGGTCCTTGTACGAGCATTGCCAAATACTACGACAAGAGCCTCATCCTCCGCGGCTTCAGTAAATCGTATGCAATGACCGGTTGGCGAATGGCGTATGTCGCGGCCCATCCGTGTCTCGGCGATGTCGTCGAGGCGATGACCAAGATACAACAATATACGTTCGTATGCGCCCCGACACCATTCCAGAAGGCCGCTGTCGCTGCATTGGATTTCGACGTCAGCTCGCTGGTCGACGTATACAGAACCAAGCGGGACATGGTGTATGAGGGCCTGAAAGACACTTTCTCTGTGGTCAAGCCCGGCGGAGCGTTTTACACGTTCATTGAGGCTCCCCGCGGCACGACAGCCACCGAATTTGTCGAAAAAGCTATCAAGAACAATGTGCTGATCATCCCGGGCAATGTGTTCAGCGAGAAGGACACGCATTTTCGTATCAGCTACGCCACCAGCGACGAGAAGATTCGGGTCGGGTTGGAAACCCTGTGCAGCCTGGTATGAGGGAGATTGTCTCAGAAAGAGGTCGGAGTATTCGCGGCGACCGTCCCCGTGCTTTGGCCGCGGCCCGGCAGATGCCGTCCGTGAGATCCGCTCCGATACGAGGTATTCCAAGCCGCGGCATCTATGAACACTGCTGACATTCGAGCGATCCCTATGGACATAAAGGAAATGATATTCGGTACGGTAGGGGGGTTGGGCTTGTTCCTTTTTGGAATGAGTCTGATGTCCGAGGGGCTGAAGAAAGCCGCCGGTCAGCGACTCAAGAACATCCTTGAGTCCATGACCAAACGCGCACCGGTAGCCTTTCTCGTGGGCGCCGGAGTTACCGCCCTGGTGCAGTCGAGCTCCGCCACGACCGTTATGGTGGTCGGCTTTGTGAATGCCGGACTGCTGACGTTGAAGCAGGCGATCGCCGTGGTTATCGGGACCAATGTCGGCACCACCGCCACGGCGTGGCTGGTTTCGATTTCGGGCATCGGCGCACTCAAGATATCCGCTTATGCTTTGCCCCTGGTGGGTGTTGGTTTTCTAATGGGCGCGCTGGGAAAGACGCGGAGGGCCAAGAATATCGGTCAGATCATGCTTGGTTTCGGCATTCTCTTTCTCGGCGTGGATTTTATGAAAGGGGCCTTCGCGGATATTAGGGGCAGCACACAGGTCCAGGATTTGTTCCAGACGCTCGCGACGTACCCCGTTCTCGCGATACTTGCCGGCGCAGTGATGACAATGCTTCTGCAGAGCAGTTCCGCGGCAATTGCAATTGTGCAGGCGATGGCGATGGGCGGGGCGTTCGGCGGCGACTGGCAGCGAGCGGTGGGTGTGGTTGTTCCCTTTGTCATCGGAAGTAACATCGGGACGACTATCACGGCCCAACTCGCGGCACTGCAGGCCAATCTCAACTCCCGGCGCACCGCGTGGGCGCATACCATGTTCAATTTGATCGGCGCCGTCCTGGCGCTGCCCTTTGTGTATATGGGCATGTTCGCAGGTCTGGTCCGCTGGATTGCACCGTGGTCGGGCAGCGCCGACAACCTGGTATGGGACATCGCCCTTGCCCATTTGTTCTTCAATCTTGTCAACTCACTGATCTTTCTGCCGCTGACAGGTGTCCTGGAGCGCATCGTCGTCCGTTTGGTGCCCGGGCGGAAATCCGATCTGGCCGTACGCCCGGTTATCCTGGAGAACCATCTGCTGGATACTCCGTCAATTGCTTTGGCTCAGGCCAAGCGCGAGATCATTCGAATGGCGAAGACAGCCAAGAGGGCGCTGCGCCGGTCTGTAGACGGGATGCTTTCCGACAACCGCCGGAGTCTGCAAATCGCCAGGGAGACGGAGGATTTCGTCGACACATTCCAACTGGAAATAACATCGTATCTCACGGCGCTGTCGGCCAGGCAACTGGACGACGAGGTATCCATCGAGTTGCCCGTGCTGCTGCATACGGTTAACGACCTCGAACGCATCGCCGACCACGCGGTGAATATTGTCGAGATCGCCGACCGCAAGATCGAGCAGAAACTCTCTTTCAGTGAATCAGCATTGGGCGAGTCCGAGCGGCTTCGTTCCGAGGTGGGCAAGATGTTTGCCAATGTCATTATCGCCCTCGACAAGGGCGACGCCGCGGCCGCTTCTCGCGTCCTTGCCAGCGAGGCGAAACTGAACGCCATGCAGGTCGAATTCCGACGAACTCATGTCCAGCGCATGACAGATGGACAGTGTACACCGCAGACCGGCTTGATCTTCATCGATCTTGTGGACAATATTGAGAAGATCGGGGACCATCTCACGAATATCGCCCAGGCAATCATCGGTGGTTTGCAGTGGGAGGGAATCAAGCCGAAGACCGCGGGCACCAAATAAAGCTCTATTGCAGTGAACCTCGCAGCAAGATAGAATCTGTTTATGGCCAGAGGATACGGTTACATACTTGTTGCGTTATCCATGAGCCTGCTCCTGGCAGGATCGCGCGGACAGACGACCGGACCCAACGAACCGGCCGGTTCGCTCGATACAAGCAAAGCCGCTCTGATCGAATGTGCGGGACTGATCGACGACGGCCTTTATGAATCGATCAAGCGCAGAAGCGAGTTGGCCACTGAGCAGGGATTTGATTATCTCATTTATGAGATCGACACCTACGGCGGCCTGCTGAAATCAGCCATCGAGATATCGGACTACCTCATCTTCGATGTTGGCCGGCGTGCGCATACTGTCGCCTATGTCAAATCAAAGGCCATATCCGCCGGTGCTATGATTAGCGTCTCGTGCCGGGATATCATCATGCGCGAAAACACCACCATCGGCGACTGTGCGCCGATCGCCATGGGCGGCAAGCTCGAAGGTGTCGAACGGGAGAAGACCGAGAGCTTCACGCGGGCGGCCTTCGTCCGTGCCGCCGAGGAGAACGGTTATCCAACGGCGCTTCTCAAAGCAATGGTGACGATGCAGATCGAGGTGTACCGCGTCGAGAATCTCCAGAGCGGTCAGTTCGAGTATTTCGAGGGCGACATGTTGCCGAACGATCCAAATGTCTATGACCTCGACGGCAAACAGTTGCTTATCCGCGACGATGAACTGCTCACATGGACTGCGGCGCAGGCTCGCCAATATGACATCGCCGCGACCGTAGTGGACGATATCGGCGGCGTGCTTGATTTCCTCGCCGAGCGGGATGGTGTCAATTTTGCCGCCGGGGCCACGCGCTTCGAGACAAACTGGTCCGAGGAGATGGTTCGCTGGCTGAATTCCCCCTCGGTCATGAGCGTACTGGTAATGCTTGCCATGCTGGGCGTGTATATTGAGTTCAGTACGCCCGGTTTGGGCTTTCCAGGTCTTATTGCCGCCGTCTGCTTTGCTGTTTTGGTTGGCAGCAGGTATCTGACGGGCATGGCAAACTGGTGGGAGGTCGTGATTTTCGCACTTGGGATGGTCTTGCTGTTGATCGAGTTCTTCCTGATACCCGGTTTTGGCGTTGCCGGTGTCCTGGGGATTGTATGCCTTTTGGCCGGCATCTTCGGTATGCTCATACGCAATCCGCCGGACCAGATCCCCTGGCCCCAGAGCGACTTCGATTGGGAGTTGCTTACTAACGGTCTGCTGGGTCTGGTGGGAGGCTTTATTGGTTTCGCAGTGCTTGCCTGGGCGTTCACGAGGTATATGCCCCGGACAAAGCTGTTCAGCGGACTTGCATTGGCTCCGACGATGCCCGAAACGCCGACACAGGCCGTCAGTATGAGCAGGCCTGTAGGGCAGCGAGCTGAGGACTATCTGAAGATCCGTGACCGCGGTGAGGTCCTATCGGCGCTTCGTCCTTCCGGAAAAGCCGTTTTCGGTGATGCGGTCGTGGATGTCATAGCGCAGGGGGATTTTATCAAGAAGGGTACGCAGGTCGAAATCATCGAAATCCAGGGAAATCGAGTGGTAGTTTGGCCTGTTGAAGACTGAGGCGCCGTCAATGTCTGATCGAATTGCCTCCGTGAGTAGCAAGAAAAGTATCTGACGATAACTGTTGAAGGAGGCCGCGTTTATGGCTTGGTGGTGGCTGGCGTTTGCTGTTTTTCTCTATCTGGCGTGTGCGGGTTTGCTGGCAGCGGAGATATTCGTCCCCAGTGGCGGACTGCTCACGTTATGTGCAATGGCTTGTGCCGCCGGGGGGGTCTACATATTCTTCCAGCAGAGCACCACGGTCGGTGTCCTGGGCCTTGTCTCTGCGGGTATTATGGTGCCGGTGGTCTTGTTGTGCGCGTATAAGATATTCCCACATACGCGATTCGGCAGGGCGGTTACGCTCGAAGCGCCGACTCGTCGTGTGGGCGATGGGATTCCTGATGGCGAGCAGATGCAGGACCTGATCGGTCGACGAGGTGTGACCCGCAGCCCCCTTCGGCCCGTTGGATCCTGCGATTTTTCCGGACGGAGAGTTGAATGCATGGCCGAAAGTGGGTATGTTGACCGTGGCAAGACGGTCGAGGTAATCAGCGTACAGGGTTCGCAGGTTACCGTTCGTCAAATTAAGGAAAGTTAGGGAAAGGATTTTCAGATGGACTATCTTACAAACTCCATCTTGGCTCTCACCGAAATGCAGACGGTGATAGTCATTGCGCTGGTCATCATTTTGGGGCTTATAGCCCTGGTGATGTTCCTTTTGTTTGTGAAGTTTTTCCGACTGTGGCTGCAGGCGCGCCTGTCCGAAGCCGACGTGAAGTTTTCAGAACTGGTCGGAATGTGGCTTCGACGGGTGGATACACGCACCATCGTGCTTAGCAAGATTACGGCTGTGCAGGCCGGAGTGAAGCTCACCACGAAAATGCTCGAGAGCCACTACCTGGCAGGCGGGCGCGTCCCCAATGTGGTGCGAGCCCTCATCGCCGCCAACAGAGCCAATATCGAACTGACCGTTGAAACGGCTACGGCTATCGACCTGGCTGGTCGGGATATCCTCGACGCGGTCCAGACCAGCGTTAATCCGAAGGTTATCGACTGCCCGGACCCTGAAAAGAGCCGGGGAACCGTCGACGCCGTCGCCCAGGATGGCATCCAACTCAAAGCCAAAGCCCGTGTTACCGTTCGGGCGAATATCAAACGCCTGATCGGCGGCGCCACTCAGGAAACGATTATCGCACGCGTCGGGGAAGGCATTGTGACGACGATCGGCAGCGCCATCACCTACAAATCCGTCCTCGAGAATCCCGACGAGATATCGAAAGCCGTTCTCGCAAAGGGGCTCGACGCGGGTACTGCATACGAGATTCTCTCTATCGACATCGCGGACGTGGACGTTGGCGAAAACGTCGGAGCCCAACTCCAGGCGGCGCAGGCTGAGGCGGATATGCGCCGTGCCAAGGCCGAGGCTGAGAAACGTCGCGCTATGGCCGTAGCTCGAGAGCAGGAGATGAAAGCCCTTGTGGTAGAAAACGAAGCCAAGGTTCCCCTGGCAATGGCCGAAGCGTTCAAACAGGGTAATCTCGGCGTCATGGACTATTATCGGATGAGAAACATCAACGCCGATACGGATATGCGCGACTCGATTGCCAAGCCCAAACCCAAACAGTAGCATCGTCATGGACGGACCGCTATGATCTTCTCAACAGACACCGCAAGGCTGGTCCTGGCCGCCAACGGAGATGAAGGTGGTTGGGTCCAACTCCTTGTTTTCGTGGTAGTCGCGGTTCTCTACGCGCTCGGGGGGCTCGCGAAGGCCCGACGGCAGAAGAAAGAGCCCCTGGAAGACGAGGACTACCCGATAGCCGAGCCGCCCACGCCCCGTGATATTCCGTCGCCGCCTCGTTCGGCCGGCACTGAGACGCGCGTATCCCGGCCTGAGCACACGCCGATTGCACCGCCCGTCGCTGAACAGCCTCCTCAACCAGACATTGGCAGACAAGCCTGGTTGGACTACATGTCTGCCCAAGCGGCAACGCAGCAGAGCGATGAGCCTCGTTCCGCAGCACCGGATCGGAGTTCCCGCATTAAAAAACGCCTCAGAGTAGGTTCAGATGAGACCCAGGCCGTTTCCGTTGATCTTTCCGATCCCGATCTCGTGCGCAATGCAATCGTCCACTACGAGATATTCGCCCCTTGCGTTGCTCTGCGTCCCCCTCGCGAAGTCTCCTGACGACGATTACGTGGGCACAAGTGACGACATCCTAATCACGACAAGGCATCTGTCTGGCAAGTCTTCGCGTGTTGTTAAAGCAAGAGCCTTGCGCACTGAATTCGATCATTGCCGCTTCACGTCTCTTTCTGCGTGAGTCGACAGCGTCTTTGTCCACAAAAGCCCCTGCCGACGCAATGTTCAGCGCTTGTCCACCACTTGTGCTTCGAGGTCGAAGAAGTTCGGTGCAGCAGGGCATTCCTACCGCTTCGTCTGCATGCGGGGCGCAGCGACATTCTCATGCGTATCGTCCCGGGTGACGGTTCCGACCTGATTGCACTCTACGACCTGCGTCCGGGCTGGTACAGGCGAGTGCTTCAAATGTTCGATTCGGAAATGTTCGACGTTGTCGATGCGGACGACAGGCCGTGTATCGTTGGGATCATTTGTCCTCAGACGCAGGCGATTCAGATGCAGATCGCGGATATTCCGTCCGTAGAATCCCCATGCGGGCAGCTTTCTCGCCCATACTCCCACGCCCGGCTTCCGGATGGGCGTTTGCACTTTCGGTCTTCCTTCCATTCGTGGATCGTCGAACGCATCGGGCGTATATGCGACGTCGATATCTTCGAGTGTGGCCTTGCCCAGGGCCGCTTCCGCCCAACTCTCTATGGAAACCGCCGGGCCGTAGACATCGGTTGCCTTGAGCCTTGCAACAGATAAACCGTCGCCTGAATTGCCCTTCCTGAGTGAAACGTGAAGTGCGCAGGCGACGTTTTGCATGGTGATGTCACTGATGTGAAGATCTTCCACAGGACCGGGCGTTGGCGTCCATGCTGACGGCTGGATCAAGAGGCCCGCCAGCATATTGGTTCTGTGCAACTTCTGACTCGTGCGATGTTCGTATCTGCCGGGACCGAAGAACTCGCAGCGAGCGAACGTCAGCCGTTTGGCCGGACCAATCAGTCGCACACCGTTGCAGGAAGAGTTGATAACACAATCTTCAACGACAGCATCTTCAATATAATGCCCGGCTATACAATCGTCTCCGGTGTAGAACTTGCAGCCGCTGATTCGGATATTGCGATTCCACCGCACCGAATTGCTCCTTATCCCATCGCCGCGCCAATGGATGCCGTCCCAGCCGCCTTCGAACAGGACGTTTTTCACCACGACATCGGCACTGGCGTAAAACAGAAATGCATAGTTTGCCGAATCCCGGATTGTAATATCCCGGAGTGTGACGTCTCGACAATCGAGGAGCATAATCGTATGTGGTCCCCGCATCTTCTCTTCACCCTGCGGATCGAAAACCTTGTTGCCGTCTATCAGACCCGGCCCTGTGATGGCGATCCGGGACAGGCCCTCCCCGACGATCAGTGCCCGGTTCCATCGGCGAGATCGCCATTTCGATGCTCGAAAGCCGGCGTAAGCGTCGCTGTCCTTCAGCCCAACCAGATGTGCGTCCTCATCCAGATAAAGCGTCACGCCGTCTCGAAGATGCACCGTGCCCGAAAGATATTTGCCCGCATGAAGAACAACACGCCCGCCACCGGCTGTGTGGCATGCATCAATCGTTCGTTGAATTGCCTGCGTGTCGACCGATTGTCCGTCACCCTGCGCACCATATGTTCCCACGTTGAATGACCGTGTCTCGGTCACGTCGCCGGTACAGACGGCTTTGTCAAAACAGACAAACGAACATATGATTATGACAACTGAAAGACAATAGCTGCGACCCATTATTCTGGCTCCCTGTCAATGTAACATATCGTGCATGGCGACTGCGTATTCAGACTGCCGCTCAATAATGTCCGGCAACTGCTATGCCCCCCTGGGTCTCCGATCAAGACGCTCGCAAACATACGATCCAATCGTTTTCATCCGGCCGGTTGGGTATAGTCCACTGGTTCTTGCCTTCTCTATTGACGGACCTGCCTGCATTGATCGGATGGTAGGAGCCGTCTCTTGGATTAAACCACGTGGCTGGATAGCGCTTGCCGAGCAGGTTTGTGATCGTGATGGCCCTGCCTGAGCTGTCCATCGGCACATAGAGCACGTACAGCCTTCCAGGATCAGCGGCCATTGTGACGGCTTTGTTCAGTTCCTTCCGGCCGGCCGCTTTCGGGTAGGGCGGCATCCTGCCGTTGACTCGCACATGTTCACGTGCAGGCTGAAGCGTCCACCATTCAATATCGCGTAGAAACCGGGCAGCCAGTCCGGCGTGGCGGGCTCCCGGCGCATCAATATTCGCAGGCCAGGGACCAACATCTCCCTTCTCATGCCATTTGTCCATGTACACCCCGAAATGCCGATAGGTGTGGACAGCCGCACCGCTGAGATAGGACTGCCAGGCCTCCCAACGGTTGCCGTAGGCACCAAGACCGGCCTTTTCTGTCTGGTCCCCTTCGCGAATTCCTTCAGCGAAAAAGATCGGCTTGACCGGCTTGCGGTCATAGTCCTGCCTGACTTCCGATGGAACGGCGTAAACATCTTTATACGTCTGAATCCAACTGTGATCGAACCACTCCTGGTCGTGCAGGTAATCGCCGGATGACGAGATAACCGGATTGTGCCAGCCGGGATGAATGCTGATTGGCGTTTGATAGGGATTGTGAGCCCCTACATAGCTGCCCAACTTACGCCAGGGTTCAGGATCCGTTTCGATATCGAACTTCCGGCCGTTGTTCCATCGTCCGGCTACCCCCGGTTTGTTGCGATGCTGTTTGTGGAAATTCTTGTCGAATTCTCCCGACAGCGAGAAGATCAGATTATAGGCTCCGTACCTGGCCAGAATGTATCGCTCCAGCTTCTGCGCGTTCGACACAGAAATGTTCGTATCCGCGCCGATCCACTCCGGATGTCCTGCAACAACAAATCCGTTGGCGAAACAAAGCTCGAACCGACTGTCAAGATGCTCGAAATAAGCCGGATTCAGGTTGTCGAAGTTACCGTTGCCGGGTTTTCCGGTATTCCCGGGGAAGGGATAACCGCCTTCATTCTCGCGGGAGGGCCGCAGAAAACGCATCTGGACCACGTTGAATCCTTTCGGTTCGCGGTCGTTTAGATAGCGGCTGACACTTCGCGGACCGTCGGACGTTGTGATCCAGGAGGATACGTTGAAATCCCAGAACTCTTCGGCCAACAGCAATGCCGGTGTACCGTCGGCGTACACGAAATAGCGACTTCCAGGCTCGATCCTGACCTTTCCTCGGTAATTCGGGTTCTTCTCGACCTGGTCTGCGGCGGGTTTCGTGCATTCAATCGTTCCAGTCCTGCCGTTCAGCCCCGGATCGTCGGAGACCGTCGACCATTTCCAGCGTCCCGCCTTCGGAGCGGCGAACCGCACGCACCATGCCTTGTCGCCGTCTGCATAAGCATCCAGAGTCAAACGACTCCGCCCGTCCTCGTGTGCGAAGGTTGCCTGCATCGGAAACTCGCGCCAGTTGTGCTGCTGGTCCGCCGTGAATCTCAAAACGTGGGGCTTCCACTGTGCGACCCGAATTTGCCTCGAAAGAGCCGTCGCACCTGCGTAATTGGTGAGAAGGATGCCGAGCAGAATAAGCAAAACAACCTTCTTGTACATTTTACACTCCCATCGTCAGGATCGAATGCGATTCTGCGTGCACCGCCGGGTTCGGCCGATCTGCCGGCCAACAGCCTGCATGTGCCAAATCACATACGGCCGTTGCCCGGCAGAATCAACAGTATACCACTGTTCTATCTCGCTGGATACGCCCTGGGCTTGAAGTTCTGCGTTGCGCAGACGGCGTTAAGTCAAGGAGCGGGACAGAGTGGCACGCGATCGGCGTACATGGTATACTATGGCCGACAAGCCAGGTCTGAATGCGCCGGGATCTGAAATTGGCGGCTGGGTCTGACCGTTCGCAGTGGTTTGTCACAGACGATTTGACGGATTTCTAACCGAGTGTTGTGGCATGTAGATTGTGCAGCCCCGCAGGCAATAGAGCAACAGGACACTGTATCAATGGAAAAGGCCAGGATCGGAAAGACAAATATCGAAACAAGCGTGCTCTGTATGGGAACCGACTCTATGGGCAGCACGATAGATGAGGCCGCCTCGTTCCAATTGCTGGACTATTTCGCACAGATGGGCGGAACTTTCATCGACACGGCAAATTTCTATGCGGCCTGGGCCGATGGGTGCGAGGGTGGAGAGAGCGAGACCATAATCGGTCGATGGATGAAGCAACGGGCGAATCGTGATCGGATGGTCATTGCCTCCAAGCTGGGATTCGAATACAGCGGTTGCGGCGGCGGTTTGCGTGCGGGGGAAATCGAGCGGGAGGTTGAGCGGAGCCTGGAGAGGCTGCAAACGGATCGGATCGATCTGTATTATGCGCATCGCGACGATTTCCACACACCCCTGGAGGAAACCATGGAAGCGTTCGACCGACTGGTCAAAGCAGGCAAGGTGCGGGCGGTAGGAGCGAGCAACCTAAGCGTCTGGCGGATTGCGGAGGCAAATACGCTGAGCCGCCTTCGGGGCTGGGCGCAGTATTGTGCGATTGAGCAGCGGTATACGTATTTGCGACCGCGACATGGAGCGGATTTCGGCCCCCAGATTTGTATCAGTCAGGATCTTAAAGACTACTGCAAGTGCCACGGGATAACGCTTGTCGCCTACTCGATCTTGTTGAAAGGGGCATACACCCGTGATGACCGCCGCGTTCCCGCGCAGTTCGCCGGGCCGCAAGCGGATGAGCGAATGGCGACACTCCGGGCCGTGGCCGACGAAACGGGGGCGACGATGAATCAAGTCATCATCGCCTGGATGTTGCAGAGTGATCCACGCGTGCTGCCGATTGTCGCGGCCAGCAGAGTTGTGCAATTGAAAGAGACCATGGCTTCGCTGGAATTTCGTTTGAGTGAGGATCAGATGTCCCGGCTTGATACGGCCGGAAATCCGGACATCAAGGAGGCGTGGCTTCGCTGATTCAGCGTGCATGGGTTGGCCCGCGCAGGCAGGATCGCATTGACCGACAGAATAAGACAGAGGTGAGCAGCTTTTCGAATTGATCAGGAGTGCAGCTATGACGATGGGCAACACGATACGGACCGAACCCAAAGAGACGCTCGGCGCGAACCATGACAAAAGCTGTCACAAGCGGACTATTTCGCGGAGGACCTTTCTTCGCGGGGGAGTAACTGCAGCCGCCGCATTTGCAGTGGTGCCGCGACATGTTCTGGGCGGGGCCGGGCATATCCCGCCGAGTGAGACGATTCAGGTTGGTGGAATCGGCATCGGCGGCGTGGGGCACGGACAGATTCGGAGCATCGCCGGACAGAAGGGCACAAAGGTGGTGGCGCTGTGCGATGTGGACGATGCGTACGCGAAGAAGACGTACGACCATTTCCCGGAAGCTCGGACATATCGGCATTACAGGGACATGCTTGAAAGGGAGGACGACAGAATCGACGCGGTCTATTGTGGAACGCCCGATCATACACACGCGGTGATTTGCATGGAGGCTGTGCGCAGGAACAAGCATCTGTGCTGCGTCAAGCCTCTGACAAGAACGATACACGAGAATCGCGTACTGACAGACGCGGCCGAAAGAGCGGGCATCGCGACGCAGGTGACCGCTTCAGCGCATACTTCCGACAGCTCGTGCCGGGTGCGGGAGATGATCTGGGATGGCGCCATCGGGGATGTGTACGAAGCACATATCTGGTCGAATCGCCCCTTATGGCCGCAGGGGATGACGCCGCCGGAAGGTCAGGACCCCATTCCGAATACGCTCGACTGGGATCTGTGGATGGGACCGGCGCAGATGCGGCCGTTCGTGAATGAATGGCCGGAAGGGCATCTCGCCCTCAAGCAGGTCAAGGGCAACCGGAATCCGCGCCGCGCCGTCTATCATCCGTGGAATTTCCGCGGATGGTGGGACTTCGGCACCGGTGCACTGGGCGATATGGGCTGCCACCACTTCAATCACGCATTCAAGGCGCTCAAGCTGACGTACCCCGAGCGCGTCACCGCGACCGCGACGCAGGTCTTCGATCAAAGCACGCCCCTGGCGTCGATCGTGACATATGATTTTCCCGCGCGCGAGGGAATGCCGCCTCTGCGTCTTGTGTGGTACGACGGCGGCTTGAAGCCGCCGCGCCCGGCGGCATTGGAATCCGGCCGTGAGCTGCCTCGGGACGGCAATATGTACATCGGCACCAAGGGCATCATGATGGGTGGTATGGGCCACGAAATGATCATACCGGAGTCCAAACGCAGGGCGTACAAGATGCCGCCGAAGACGCTCGAACGAAGGTCCGGCACCTGGGCCGAGTGGGTCGAGGCAATACGGACAGGCAAGCCCGCCGGTTGCCATTTCGGCTGGGCGGGGATACTGACCGAAGCCGTGCTGCTTGGTAATATTGCCATTCGGGCAGGCAAGAACCTCGAATACGACGGCGAAAAAGGACGCTTCACAAATAACGAAGCTGCAAACCAATACGTAAAGGAACCCTATCGCGACGGCTGGTCGCTGTAAACAATCCCTTCGTGCCAAGGAGAAAACGAATGAGATCGAAAAGTCTGCGCCTCAGTGTGCTGGTCCTTACTGTCTTTGTGGCGAGTCTGCTGCAAAGCGAGGAAGTCATCTTCGTTCCGACTAAGATCGACGGACCTGTCCACAATCCAGCCAACAATACGTACTGGTACGGACCGTTCAGCGAGTGTGCCTCGGTGCTCGATGTCGATGGCGACGGCGATCTGGATATCACCGCGGGTCGCAACTGGTACGAGAATCCCCACTGGACCAAACACGTCGATTTCCGCGACGGGGCCGAGACGAACGGTCCCGAGACAGACAACAACAGCGAATTCGCCATGGACGTCGATCGGGATGGACGAATGGATGTTGTCAGTTCGGGGTGGATGTTCATGAAAGGAGCCTATTGGTATAGAAATCCCGGCAATAAGGAGGATGTGTGGAATTCGAGACGAATCCACCTGGCGCAGAACATGGAGGGCATTGTGCATGGCGATATCGACGGCGACGGCGACCAGGATATCCTCTGCAACCACTGGGCACTGGTCAAGGGCCAGGGGATGACGTGGCTCGAACATATCGACAAGGATCCGTGGTTCGTCGAGCACGTCGTGGGCACGGAAGGCGACATCCACGGCAACGGCCTCGGTGATATCAACGGCGACGGACGCATGGATATCGTAACGCCTGCCGGATGGTATGAGCAGCCTGAGCGGGCGACAGCCCCGTCGTGGCGATTCCACGCCGATTATCGCTTTGCCCCCGCAAGAGGCAGAGGCGGTTCGGGTTCGCATCCCATACTTGTGTACGACGTAGACGAAGATGGTCTCAATGACATCCTTATCGGATCGGCTCACGCATACGGTTTGGCGTGGCTCGAACAGAAGGTCGATGGTGCGGGCAAGCGAACGTTCGAAACGCACTGGATTGAGACGGAATACAGCCAGTTCCACACGCTGGCACTGGGCGATCTAAACGGGGACGGCAAACCCGATCTCGTAACCGGCAAACGGCTGTTCGCCCATCACGGCGGTGACATCGGAGCGGGCGAACCGCTGTACGCATTCTGGTACGATATTCAGCAGGGCGGATTCCAGCGGCATATCCTGTCGTTTAATCATCTGCCTCATTATCCGGGCGAGATGATCAATCCTGCGCCGAATTACGTGGTGAGCGTGGGGATGAAGCTGAACATCGCCGATATGGATGCCGACGGACGCAACGATGTCATCATCGCGGGCAAAGGCGGGCTCTACGTCTTTTTCAACAAAGGCAATCCCACAACACCCGGCGTTCGTGCCAAACTGCCCGATCATAATACCTATCCGACATGGAGAGAGTGGCCGAGGTACGATGTCCTCTTCAATGGAAGGGATTTCACCGGCTGGAAGGTGCCCGAAGGTGACAACGGCCACTGGAAGGTCGTCGATGGCGTGATCGACTATGATGCCATGTCTGAGGCCAGGGGCGGCAAGAACCTCGTGACGGAGGAATCCTTCGGCAATTACTCTCTGCATATCGAGTGGCGGTTTAAGAAAACCTCCGGGCTTTATCCGATGCCAACGATCCTGGCGGACGGTTCCTATAAGACCGATGCCGACGGCCAGGTCATCAAAGTCCCAACGCCGAATGCAGACTCGGGGATCTTCGTACGGGGCACCGGTCGCAGCCAGATCAATCTGTGGTGCTGGGGATGCGGATCGGGCGAGATGTGGAGCATTCGGCGCGACCAGTCTCTCACTGCCGAACAGCGGGCCGCCGCCGTACCCCGGGTCAAAGCCGACAAACCCGTTGGCCAGTGGAATTCGATGGATATCACCGTCATTGGCGACCGCGTCACAGTTATGCTTAACGGCAAACTGGTCATTGACAACGCCCATGTTCCCGGCTTGCCCGAGAAAGGCCCCATCGCTCTGCAGCATCACGGAGGTTTGAACCGCACAACCGGTGAAATGAGCCCCGCATCGAGCCTGATCCAGTTTCGCAATATCTGGATTCGGCGCCTTGGTGAGAACCCGCCGCCGAGCGTCAGGGGATTCGTTCCGCTGTTCAACGGACGCGATCTCGACGGATGGCTTACAGGCCCCGATAGCGCCTGGGTGGTTCATGACGGGGAATTGACCGTTGATCGCCGGATGGACGGCAGGGAACACAATCAGGATTACCTGTGGACCCAAGAGCAGTACGACGATTTCATACTGGAACTGGAGTATAAGGTCACCGACGGTACCAACAGTGGTATCTTCATTCGGACGCCCGACCGCAACAACCCGGTGTATACGGGAATCGAAATCCAGGTGGCCAATTCGTATGGCAGAGATCGCCTGAGCAATAAAGGCACAGCGGGCGCTGTATACGACTGCCTGGCGCCGACGAAGAATACAATCAGGCCGCCCGGGCAATGGAATCGCTGCCGGATCACCTGCCATAAGAACCTCATCCAGGTTGTCCTAAATGGCGAGCAGATCATAGATATGGACGTTGATCGCTGGACCGAGGCCGGCCGGAATCCGGATGGAACGAGCAACAAGTTCAAGGATGCGGCAATCAGGGATTTTGCGAGAAAGGGTCATATCGGCCTGCAAGACCACGGTCGTCCCGTATGGTATCGCAACATCCGCATAAAACGCTTGTAATCTCATGCACAGAGATGCAACGACTTTGACGTTTGGTTGAAAGCAGGATTATGAAGCAAGCGAGCGCATTGAAACGAATCGTTCTTATTGCGATACTTGGCATTGGGCTGTTCCCTTCTGTAGAAAGAGCGGTGGGCGAGCAGGCGAGTGCCCATCACCCTCAGTTTTCAGACACGGACCTCTGGCCTGGGTTGACAGGTAAGGAGTATTTCCTCGATGAGCAGTGGGAGCCCGGCCGGCTGTATGTCTGGGCATATCCGGGTGAGACAGCGAATCTGCATCGCGGCCGCAGGCGCAGTCCCCGCGACCCGACGGATCCGAAGAACTGGCTGGTCAACGGTGAACCGGCTACGGAACTGATCTTTGACGAGACCGCCGACCTGCTGCTGCCCGCCAGCGACACGCCTTACCAGGTGGGCTTTCGGACGACGGATATTCGCGAGGTCTTTCGCCATGTGACCATCGAGCCGGGCGCCGGCTTTATCGGCGGCGGCGACGGACGAGGCAGAACGATTTACGGCAATATCTGGATCAAGAAAGGCGGGACCATGTACGCTCAGGGAGCGACCAAGCTCATCGGGTCTCGCCACACGTTCTTTCGCAACGACAACGTCAGCGAACCTGAAGACGACAATGGGCGTGACGGCCGGCGGTGTTCGCAATACTTCACGTTCTACAAAGAGGGCGCGTCCGTGGAATTCCGAGGATGCGTAACGGTCTCGGACGAGTTTCGTCTGCACAGCGGAACGGTTATCGTCGGACCCGATAGCGTGCTGCGACCCGGCAGGCATGCGGCGCCGAAGATCTACGAGAATGGCACTCTGGCGCTTCTGGACGGGGCGTTCTTCGGCAAATGGTGCAATGATTTCGGCATTCCGGATATGACCGTCGAAGGCGGCAGCATTCTGGGCGGTTTGCCTGACAGGCCGCTGATGCGGGACTGCATGTTCGGGCTATCATTCAAGAACTATACGAATGCGGCGTTTTCCGGTTTCAATGACGAACAGCATCGCGAATCCAGACGCGTACCCGCGCTGGTGGTGCTGGACGGCGGCACGTTGCGGAGCCACACTACGGACATGGAAAACGCCCGTCTGGTACTGACATACGTGCCCGACGGGATCGGCGATCGCTCGTCGTTCGATTTGCGCCCGGTGCCCGGGTCGAATCGTGAACGGAAGGTCCTGGATCGGCATCCGGAGGCGGCCGAGCGTTTTGTCTGGTTCGACAAGTTGCCGCGAGGTCTGGACTGTTTCTTCGGTACCGGCGTTGTTATAAACGGGGTGGAACTGCGACATTTCCGTCAAGGAGGCGTGCTCTACCAGGACCGGGCAACGCGCGAAAAATGGAAGAATTTGTTCTTTGGCCCGGGGTGTGCGGCCGGCGGGGAGGCGATGTTCACCCCAATCGATGAGCTGGGACGCAACGGTCGGTATTAGTCCGAAGTCTTTCGAATCATTGGCTCTCCTGTGTGTGATGAAAACGCCGACGCTGCATCATTAAGCAATGGAGGAAACGGTTTGAGCAATTCAACGAAGAACTGCGCATGGGCTGGTATGGTAATTACAGCCTCGCTGCTGGCGGCCGCGTGCACGCCGGCCGGTGAAAGTGCTGCTGCGCACGATCCACAATTCGGTGATACCACGCTATGGCCTGAATCTGTCAAAGAGGCGTCTTTCGTCCGGGAAGATTGGCCCAGGGGCAGACTGTTGGTATGGGCTTACCCCGGCAGGAGCGGCGGCGTGCGGTTTCGCGGCGCATTGGATGTGACTGATCCGGGCAATTGGCTTGAGAATGGAAAGCCCCCGCAGCAACTCGTTCTGGACGAGAACACGGATATCCTGCTGCCCGCTTCGCAGACGAGATATCGCGTTGGATTCAGAGGGACCGACGTTCCTGAAATCTGCCGGCATGTGACCATCGAATCCGGTGCAGCCTTCATCGGCGGCGGCGACGGTGTGGGGAGAACCATCTACGGCAACGTCTGGATCAAAGCCGGAGGCGGTATGGACGCCCAGGGTGCAACCCGATTTGTCGGCTCACGGCACACGTTCTTTCGCAACGATAATACGCTTCGGACAGCCGAATCAACGGGACGCGGCGGCGGCATCATGTGCTCCCAGTATTTCACGTTCAACAAGGATCCGGACGCATCGGTTGAATTTCTCGGGCATGTCAGCGTCCTCGATGAATTCCGCATCTACGGATGCACCGTAGTCGTCGGCGCCGACAGCCTCCTCCAGCCCGGTCGTAACGCCTCACCCACCATTTATCAGGGGGGCACGCTGGCGCTGCTCGATGGAGCGACGTTCGAGAGTTGGAACAATGACTTCGGATCTCCGGAAATGGAGGTGCGGGAGGGTGTTATACAGGGCGGACTGCCCGAGCGCCCATTGAAGCGGAACTGTCGATTTGGGCTCGCCTTCAAGAACTACACCGGTGCTGTTCACGCGATGGCTGACGAGAAACTGCGGTCCCGCAGATTGGTTCGCGTGCCGTCTTTGGTCATTCGTTCCGGGGCCCTGCGTTCATACACGATCGATGCCCACGAGGCCAGACTGGTGTTCGGCGTCATGGAGAACCAGGATATCTGCCCGCGACCGGGAACGGAAGACTACAAGAAGTCGGTGCAGCGAAATCCCGAGAACGAAATCCTCTATAAGTGGATGGCGCAACTGCCGCGGGGGATCGATTTCTTCATCGGTGAGGGCGTGCAGGTCCGTGATGTGGAGTTCGACTATGTACGAAAAGGCGGACTGATGTGCCCTGACCCGGATGTCCGCAACCAATGGAAGAATGTCTTTTTTGGCCCCCACTGCAAGGCTGAAGGCGCAGAGCTGTTTACTGCTCTGGAATCACTGGACCGCGGCAATCGATACTGATGAGAAAGGCTGCTCCGTCGACTCGAAGGACGCAGAAAGGGAGTGTTTATGGGTGCTAAAAGGCATCACAACATATCTCGACTTGTTCGAAAGAAGCAAGCAGGCCGGACAGGTATATGCTGCGCGTGGATACTCGTCCTGTTATTTTCGAAACCCGCCGTCGCACTGGTGAACCCGCAGTTACAACCATCGCATATTCGGGATCGTTATCTGGCGGTAATAGGCGGACGGATAACGAGCGTCGATTATGACAACGGACGAGTCCATTTCGAGGTAACCGGCGTTTCCAAGGGGGCGTTCGAGCCGAAGACCGTCAGAATAGATGTGCGTGAAGTAGATTTCACCGTCGCGTCGCTCCTGGATGACGTCCGGGAGGGCGGTATCATCGTCGGCTTTGTCGGTAAGCAGCGACGCCGGCACGAGAAGGACGTGCTGCTGTATGCGGGACAGCAATGGCATCAGGTACAGCTTGATAGCCTGGAAGCCCCCGGCGTCTGGCATTGGGAAGAGGCGCTGGGTGACGAAATGGTCGGCACTTTCAACGGAGCGGCCGAGCAGTTGCTCGTAATGATGAAGGATGCGGCCGCAGGGCGCTACTTCTTCCCGTCCCGTCCGACGGTCAAATTCAAGAAGGATTTGGTACTCGGAGATTTCAAGTCCCGCGTTCGAGGGGTTGCCGTATACGACATAGACAATGACGGCCGTCTGGACGTGTATGCGTGCAATGAAAACGGCAATCGTGCGTACATACAGACGGGCTCGATGCAATTCGAAGATCGCACCAAAAAGCTGAAACTCGACGGCGTTGCAGGTGTGAGTTGTTCGTTTGCCGATGTGGACGCAGACGGGGACGCGGACCTGTTGGCCGATGGGATGATCTACCTGGGTTCGCAACGAGGTTTTGAACGATCTTCGGGTCTCTCCGTCCGGTCGGAACAAGCAATAAAATGCTCCGCCTATGTCGAAGCCAACGGCGATGGCTTGCCTGATGTGGTTGTTTCTCTGGTCGGCGGAGGGCTGCGCTTGTACGTGAATGAGATGAAGGGCGGTGGGGGTTTTCGCGACGCGACGCATGAAAGCGGGCTGGACGGCGAGCGAATGGGCGCCGGTAAGACGGGCTTCTTTGCCCCGGGCTATTGGAACGACGATAGCAGGATCGATCTCTACTACGGGGCGGACAAAGGCTATATCTTGATCCAGAACGCGGCGGGGCGTTTCGAACCGGTCGATCACTCGATTCGCTTCGAATACAGGACAATGGGGACTGCGGAAGAAGGACTGACCGGCGCGGGCTGTTTTGCACCGCTGTGGACGGAGGCCGCGATGGATCTCGTTGCCCCCGCCGATATGCACTTCGCAATTGTTACGAATGCCGGCGGAACGGTCCGGAACGTTACCGGCTACGGCAACGAAATCCGTCTGGGCTCGGTCGCTCAATTCGCGACGCTTGCCGAGGATTTGAACATGGACGGATACGTGGACCTCTTAACCATCTCACGCGAAGCGGATGCCGAGAATCCGTTCCACGCCAATCGCGGATACGGCTCATATATGATGTCCGAGCTGTATATGAACTATGAGGGATTCCCCGCCGAAGCGTTCCGAACCGGCGCGTGGGGCGTTGCAACCGGCGACATCAATAACGACGGGGCGAACGATCTGGTTTTCGGCGGCGCCGACGGCAAGCTCCGGCTGGTGATCAACAACGCCTTCTCACACGAACTGCGACAACCGGTAGCCCATCCCACGCTGCTCGAACAGACCCTGTCGCAAAGTCGCATACTGACGGTCGAGTTCGATCGTGCCAAAGGCGTCCTGGGCGCCGACGTCCAACTCCTCAATGCGGACCGTCAGATCGTCGCAAGGCGGATGATCGGTTCGCACGTGCTGACGGGTTGCTGCGGCCCGGACGCGCTGAACTTGGTGCTCCGCGAACCCGTCCGGCATACGCTGCTGGTTCGTCTCTCTGACGGACAATGCATCAAGCGGGTGATCGAGCCGGCCGACTCCAAACGAACGGTAGTACGGATCGGCGATGAGTGACACTGGCGCCTGTGCCCGCTGCTCGGCGAAAGCCGCGCCTGGCACCCATCAGGGAATATGCAGCAGACGGCGAAGTATGAAGATGGCGGGCATATAGACCGCCAGATAAGTCAGC
>CAZGMJ010000078.1:0-23839 GCA_964526785.1 uncultured Pirellulales bacterium | reverse complement strand
TACTCATACGATCTGAAATCATATATGTTCAATAAATTATGCTCTAATTAGTAAGACCACCTGAGCCTTCGCGTGTCCTCGCGCGAAGACCTTTCGAGCATGCACAGTGACATGATGTCTGAGAAGGGTGACGGGGGATTGCTTCGGCTTTACGCGACCTTGAGATCCTCGGTCGATTCCTCGACGCCGACGCAGCCCAGGCTGAACACGGGCGCTCTGAATTTGAGGTTGCTGACGTCGGCCAGGGTCTCGGCGTACCAGGGCACCTGACGACCCATATTGTCCATGACGGCCTCGTTGGCCGCCTGCTCGCGGAGCCGGCGAATCATCCAGTTGGCCAGCCAGAGCAGCGGATTGAAGAAGTACACAATCTGCAGGACCGTCTGGACGCAGTTGGCCCAGAGATCGCGTCTCTTGATGTGTGCGATTTCATGAAACAGGACCGAGCGGAGATGTCTGGCCCCCAGCGTCGGCGCCAGGTCGTGCGGAATGACAATAACCGGATGGAACAGGCCCCAGACGATAGGCTTCTTGACCCGAACGGAGACCTTGAAGCGCACCTTCCGGGTGACACCCATGCACTTGCAGCAGTATCGCATCGTATCCTGCATGAACCCGTTGGCGTCTCTGGCCGTTGCAATCAGGAGTCTGACCCGGACAACGCGATACGCCAGGTAGAAACCGATTGCGGTCACGCCGATCAGCCAGGCGGTAAAGGCAAACGTCTGCCAATTCGATGCGGGGGCATCGGCGGTGAACCGCTCGAACGCAGTTCCCGCGGCGGCGAACGTCGGATTCTCGCTTTCAGGCAACGGAAAAGTATCCGCGCGGGCGCTTTCCAGCCCGGGCCAATACTCCACCGCCCGATGGGCGAGCGAATAGACAGGCACGACCAGCGAGGCCAATACCAGCATCCACATCCAGTATCGCAGCGAAGGCCGCACCCTGTGCCGCAACAGAAGTTCGGCCAACACCAGCGCCATGATGAGCAGGCTGGACTGTATCATCAGGGGCCAGAGCAGTTCTACAAATGTCTCTGCAATCAAATCGATATGTTGTATTGCTGTATCCATTTTTCGTACCTCACCCTGTAAGACGGATTTCAGACGGCTTTGTTACGAAAAAACACTTTCGACGATAAAAAAATCCGTGCAACGGCGATAGACGCCGCCCGCATCGCGCTTCGCGGAGTAATCATCGTGAGGATGCGCAAACAGCGCAACTACAGGGGATTGGAGGAATTGTGGAAATGCGGAGAATCGATCAGCACAGGCATGTCCCGGCCGTTCGCCCAGATTCGCAAAAGGCCCTGCCTTGGCATGGCGAGAACCGCTACGGCGATTCCGGTGTACCTATGTACTCCGGATTGTTCCATGCGTTGGAATCCGGGACGGTATCGAACTCTTCGCGAATAGTCTCACGAATTTCGCTGTCGGCCGGATACTCGATCACCTCATATCGCAGGAAACGGAAAGTGTTTTCCGCGGGAGTCCTGGCGTAGAACTCGACCCTCAATGGTCGGTTTGTCTGGCGATCCACATAATAGCGGCGCTTTCGCGTTTCTTCCTGAGGCTGCTCCACCGTCCACGCCAGATCATAAACATCTGCATCGGGCACAACCGAACGGGCGCTGCGATCCTCGACACGCGTCCATCGGACATTTGAAGTCATATCCTCGGGATGGGAAAACGGCACGATATCAAAGACATCGTGCATTCTCTCGTTGAGTCGGGCAAGCATCTCCTCACCCAGCCTGTCCACGCGGACATTCGACGACGTGGCGCGTTTGGTCTTGCTTATGGCGGCATCGAGATCCCAGAGAACGCTCGTACCGGCCAGCCGGGTCATGTTCACGTTCAACATCCGCGAGACGTACTGCTGCTGATACGGCCGGTCCTCTCCCGGCATAAATCTCGAAATACGGAGTGCCGAGACTTTCGCCACCGTATGATACACATCGGTCAGCTTAATGGGCTCGGGACCGGACGAATACACCAGAAAAGCCGCCACGATCATCAGGGCCGCCGCAACCGCACCCACGGTGACGATCGGACTGGTCAGTCGAATTCGGTGTACCGTCGGCGCTCGACCACCCGCACCGGTCTGCGTCCCCCTCTCCAGCGCAGCGTACGAATCGGCGAGAATCCGCTCGTCCGTCTTTGCACTGGTTGTCAGGTGCATGTCCCTGATCGTCTTTTCTACGTTGTCTGCGGGATGCATTATGTCATTTCTCCGGTAAGAATCGTCCGAAGCTTCTCGAGGCCATATCTGTACCTGCCCTGAATCGTGCTGGTCGAGATACCGTGCATGGCGGCGATTTCCTTGAACTTCAGTCCGGCGTTCAGATGCAGCACAATAACTTCGCGCTGCTCGGCCGGTATGCGGGCCAACGCGTCGGCCACCATTTCAGCCCTTTCATCGGCTATCGCCGTCGCTACCGGTGCATCCGATTGCGTGTCGGCGGGTTCGACGGCGTCGATCTCGACCATTCGCGGCCGTTTCTTGCGATATATGTCGCGTATTCGGTTTACAACACTTGCAATCAGGTACCGCTTGATGCTGACCTTGATGTTCAAACGGGCCACACCAGCGGCGAACGAAACAAAGACGTCGTGAAGCACATCTTCAGCCATCGCGCTGTCGTGCGTCATGGACACAGCTATCGTAAAGAGCTTGTCCTTGTGCGCTTCGTAGACGCGACGCAAGGCATCCTTGTTTCCCTGCTTGAGTTCCTGAATGAGACGTCTGTCGTCTTCGAGCATCTCAAGTTGGTCCGATACGTCCTATATGGACATCATCAACTGTTATGACGGCATAAACAAGCCGTTTAGTATAAGCAAATGTCGCCAACTTGCCAGTTTTATCCAAATGTCGGGTCTTACCGGCCCCAGGGCCGAATTTTCCTTGTATCGAGGCGCTTGTGCGGTTACAACTTTGGCCTTGTGAGCATCGGTGCAGGCGCCCAATCGCCTGGCTTGTTGACAATGCTCTGGAGGCAGCAATCCGTGCAGGAATGGCTCGCAGTATTCTATGTCAGCCCGAAAGAGGTGCTGGTGATCATCCTTATTACGGTGATCATCGTCCTCGTGGTGATGGCGCGCAAGAACATAGGAAAGCGCAAGCGCTGAGCCTGCCGGCACCTCGATTCCCTCAGAAATCCTCGGCCGAGTGCTTCTGCGCCCTCTGCCGCTTCAACTGACCGCGGCGTTTTTTCTCTCGAATGCGTCTTTCTTTGGCCGCTCTCGGGACTTTCGTCTTCTTGCGGACGGGCTTTCGCCTCAGCGCTTCGCGCAGCAACGTCGCGAACTTCTCCGTCGCGGCCTCTCGATTCACCCGCTGGGTGCGGAATTTCTGCGAAACCACGTGCAAAATGCCGCTTTTATCGATTCGCGTGGCCAGCTTGCTGCCAATGCGTCTCTTCTGCCGGCTCGACAGGCTCGGCGAATTACGCAGATCAAACAGCAGCGTTATCCGCGTGTTGACCTTGTTGACATTCTGCCCGCCCGGCCCGCTGCTCCGGGAGGCCTTGAAAGTCAGTTCGTTCTCAGGAATCGAAAGTGTGCGTGTGATTCGAATCATGTCGTTTCCGCGTTGCAGACCATTTGGCGACAGTGTAACCGAACTCCACGGTCGAACAAAGGCAGAAATGACTCGCCATAACCGTCAGAGCGGCGCGGCCTTTTGGCCTTGAAAGCGATCGGTGGCGGTTTTACCATGCTGTCGGCGGCCGGCATGTCAGTGGTCGGCGGCGCACAGGACGGAACAGTTCTTTTTGCAGGCCGCAGGGCCGGGAGGTCGAATATGTTGAGTCGAAAAGCCAGAATCACGATTGGATCGATGGCGCTTGTGTTGGTACTGAGCGGTTCGCTGATGGTGGCGATAACCTGGAATGCCGACAGCGGCACAGCCATCGCACAGGGATCAGCGGTGGACGTCGCGGATTTGCGCGACGGCAGGAACTATATCGACACACCCGTCTACACCGAGCAGCAGGACCAGAAAATCCTCAAGCTCTTCGAGGGGCTGCGTGTCGCGGACGTCTCGGACGGCATGGACAAGGTCGGGCTCGCCAATGTCGGTCTGATGGATCCCGAGATTCATCCCTCATGGAAGGACACGCAGCACTACGCCCATCGGTTCATCGGAATCGCAGTGACCGCTCGCTACGTACCAACGAACAAGCCGACTCCTCCGCCGATGGAGAAGGAGGACTTCGACAAGTGGGTCGGCATGTGGTACGGCCAGATATCCCCCGAGCCTTTCGTGCCGTTGATCCGCGAGGGCACCGCGCTGGTGTTGGATGAAGCCCCGAATGCGGACGTCGGCTCCATCGGCTCGAACAACATCATGGGCTGGAAGCTGAAGGGTTGTGTTGGCGTGGTGACCGATGCGACCGCGCGCGATACCGACGAGATCGCAACCGAGAAGATCCCGCTGTACTTTCGCAGGCCGGGCAGGGGAATCCGGCCGGGACGCAACGAAATCGAATCGGTCAACCGGCCTGTCGTCTGCGGGGGCGTGCTGGTCATGCCGGGCGATGTTATCGTAGCCGACGGCGACGGCGTGATCGTTGTGCCGCGCAAGCATGCAAGGGAAGTGGCCGAATACGCCCAGGCTGTCATCGAGGGTGACAAGGCGGGACGCAGAGCGCTGTACGAGAGACTCGGCCTCGAACCAGATGATTCGCTGAAGTAGGTAGTACTCCGGCGAGGATGAGAGATGTGGCGCCGTTGCAACGCGGCGCCGTGGCGGTGGAAGGCGGCAGGCGGGAGACACAGACCGCCGCGGGTTCGCTTATTACGTGCTGTGCGGCCCGTGCTACTTTTTGGCGGCTTTCTTGATTCCGGCGTTGATTACCTGCTCGATCTCTTCTGCGGACATCCCGCGCTCCAGCATGGCCTTTTTGAGCTGATTGTTATCCCGGTTTTTCACCACTTCCGACCAGAAGCTGCCAACAATCGCGATGATAGGAATGCTCATAGCCAGAATCAGCACGAGATTTCCGGGATTTGAGAGTATCTTTTCCAATGTGCTTTATGTCCCTTCTTCTGCAAAACGTTCGCGTTGTCCCGCCGGCCGACTCATGGAACGAGCCGCCGGCGACATCCATATGGTCGCATACCACCATCGACTATTTCATCTAAATGGTCTTTTGAGTAGAGATTGTCAAGAAGATAACCTGCGCGGCCAAAGACAGTGCCGAGGCGCATTACATCCTTTGCAGGATCACCAACCGAAATCATGCACGTTGGGAGAAGTTCGCCCGTGGAGCGAGCGAGGAACCGGAAACGCAGGTCGCAACTGCACCTACTGAGGACCACAGTCGAAGAAGATCGAGGTATCTCCGGGCGCCGCGGCCCCGCCCCGCGGGCCGAATGTTCCGCTCACGCTGTGGTTCAGCGCTTCCGAGACCTCCTTCGACAGCGAGTTCGGGCCGAAGACCTCATAGACATTCGTGTACTTGACGACGTCTATCACATCGCCGCGGAACTGAGCGTTTCGGTACCGGACAGAATGGCCGCCCTTCAAGAGCAGCATTCTCACAGGCGACGAACCGGTGCGTTCGAATACGCAGTCGTTGATGTCGATATCGTGTGGGGCGTATTTCTGTGCGTTTTGTGCATCAAGGAAGTAGCCGCTGCCTCGCAACCGACCGCGATCGAGCGTCGAAAACGTAATGCAGTTGGCCATGTCCGTAAAGGTACAACTCTGCACCAGGATGTCGGTGTTGCTGCAGTCGGCAGAGAGATGTTCGGGCTTCTCGAAGTAGCTCTTTATGTCCATCCCGCTGAACAGACGGCGCATCGTGCAGTTGCGCACGGTCGAATTCCCGAATCCGCCGGTCGTATCGATGGCATCGCGTCCGCAGTCCTGAAACACGCAGTTCTCGATCAAAGCCCGCTTGACGCCGCCGGAACCGCCCCGGCCGGTCTTGATGCCGTCCCCCTGGCATTTCTCGATAAGACAATTGCGAAACAGCGGGTCCGTTACATTGCCGATGAGGTAGGTTGACCAGTAGCCGCCGAGTATGTGGCAGCCGACGATCCTGGGCCTGGCGCAGTTTGCCAGTTTGATCTGGTGATTGATGGAGCCGTCCAGCCGACAGAATTCGATGCGGATGTCGCTCTTGTCCGAGGCGGTGATCCCGGTCATCTTATGGAAATGAACGCCCCGGGTTGGATTCGTACCGGCGTCCGGCCCCGGGGCGGGAGTATTGAGGTAAGTGATGGTCAGGTTGCGCAGCGTCGTGCGATTGCCCAACACGAGAAAGGTGCGGCTCTTGTCGGCAGCCGCATCGGTCACGTCGAAACCACCGCCTTTGACCGCGGAGAGGACAAAGTCGTCCGGCAGTTCGTGTTTGCCGCTGATGCGGTACCTGTGGTCGAGTCTCAGTTCATCGTCGGGCTCAATGGTCTCGCCCTCCAGCAGTTCGGCAAACTGCCTGCTGATGTCCCGGCCGGCCTCCCAGCCCAGATCCGAGGAACGGTGAACCGCGGCATGCATCCGCGTAACGCACAACAGACAAGCCCATACTACAACATGCTTACTCATCCTGCACCTCACTGCCTGTTTATCATGTGATCCTGCTCTGCACGGCCGACGGCCAACAGACGTATCCGGCGTGCTACGAAAAAACCTGAATTGGAGCTGCGCCGTCAAGTGCCTCCATGATACTCTCGGCATCCGCGCCGTTCAATACCAAACGGTCAGAGCGCTATCCGCAAAATGACGTACCATGAGCACACACGAAATGCAGGAGCCGAAGGCCGGAGGTTTTGCGTCAGTGCAGGTGCGGCCTCTGGTGCCGCGGGGAGTCACCCGCAGGCGTGTCAGAACTGGTTGAGGAAGCGCAGGTCGTTTTCGAACAGCAGGCGGATGTCCGTGATGCCGTACTTGCGCATGGCGAGCCGTTCGATGCCGAAGCCGAATGCCCAGCCGGTATACTTCTCGCTGTCGATACCGACTGCGTCGAAGACGTTCGGATCGACCATGCCGCAGCCGCCCATCTCCACCCAGCTTTCGTTGCCCTGCTTGTCCAGCAGCAGCAGATCGACCTCGGCGCTGGGCTCGGTAAACGGGAAAAAGCTCGGGCGGAACCGCCACTGTGTCTCGGCACCGAAGAAGGTATGGATGAACTGCTCGATAGTCGTCTTCATGTCCACCATCGTCACGCCTTCGTCGACCACCAGCGCCTCGAGCTGATGGAACATGAACATGTGCGTGGCGTCCACGGTGTCGGGCCGGTAGACACGGCCGGGTGCGACGATACGAATCGGCGGTTTGCTCTGCTCCATCACCCGGATTTGAATCGTCGAGGTCTGGCTTCGCAGCAGCGTGGAATCGTCGATGTAGAAGTTGTCGGACGGATCGCGGGCCGGATGCTCGGGAGGTATATTCAGCGCGATGAAGTTATGCCACTCGTCTTCGACCTCAGGACCGTAGGCAATGGCGAAGCCCATACGACCGAAGATTTCAAGCAATTCGTTGAGGGTCTGCGTAATAACATGGCCGTTACCGACACCCGGATTACTGCCCGGCAACGTCACATCGGCCAGTATCTTCGTCCGCCGGCGTTCCGATTCCGAGAGGTTCTTCTTGAGCGTGTCGAAGGCCCGCGTGACCTCGTTCTTTATTCGGTTGGCGAGTTGGCCGGCTTTGGGTTTTTCTTCCTTGGGCAGCTTGCCGATCTCGCTGAGCATCCCCATGATCCGGCCTTTGCGCCCCAGATACTTGACGCGGAACTGTTCGAGCGATTCCAGGTCTCTGACCTGTTTGAGATCATCGAGTGCCTCTTTACCGGTCTTTTCAAATTGCTCAAGCATGTGGCGTCCGTGAATTGGAATGTGGGTGATTCAGCCCGCGACGGCGCACGTGCGGAAGTCGCCTACAGGGCCGCCACGGCTTTTTCGACAATGGCGTCGAAAGCCGCCGGATCGGCCACAGCGATCTCGCTGAGCATCTTGCGGTTCAGTTGGATATTGGCGTTCTTGCAACCGCCAATGAACCGGCTGTAGCGAATGTTCCGCTGGCCGCAGGCTGCACTGATTCGTGTGATCCAGAGAGCGCGGAAATCGCGTTTCTTGCGGCGTCGATCCGTGCGGGCGTTCACCTCCGCCCTGACTCCGGCCTCTTTGGCCAAACGGTAAAGACGGCCCGCCGATCCGCGGTGCCCTTTGACGGCGTGAAGTACTCTTTTCTTGTGGCGGCGCCTGGCAGCGCCTTTTCTTACTCGTGGCATATCAGCTTTCCTTTGATTGCGTTCTTCGTCACATGCCTGCTGGCGGCAGCTGAATGGTAGCCGAGAAGCAGGCTCGATGATCCGACGCTCCTGAGCGCTGCACGCGCCCAATCGCCGCCGGAGAACATATTACCTCAGGTTTTCCCGTATTTTTTTCGCGACGTTTTCATTGACGAGCGTTGCCCCGCTGAGCCGGCGACGCCGCTTGGCGTTCTTGCTGCTCATCAGATGGCCCGCTCCGGCCCGCCTGCGTTTGATCTTGCCTGTGCCGGTTATCTTCACCCTTTTGCTCAGGCCCTTGTGGGTCTTCTGTTTAGGCATTTTGAATCTGTCCTTCCATACGGCGTATCCTGCTGCTTCTTCAGACAATAAGCCCTGTAGTTTACACAAAACGCAGGGTATGTCAATATGAGCAGACAGAAATTCCCCAAAAAGACGCTATCTCCCTCAGATTCGACTCCCGCAAACTCGGCCGACCGCCTCAGCGGCAGGGCCCGGTTTGCCTTATATACTCCCAATCGATGCAGCCGGATTCCGCTTCCGCACAGCAACAACGACGATTGGATCGAGCCGTTGACGCTACTTCGGCACGTACATGATCGTCATGCGCCGGCCGGTCATCTTAGCGGGCCGTTCTATTTTGGCTTGATCTTCCAGTAATTCGGTAATGTGATCGAGCACATCGAAACCCCGGTCGCGGTGGAGCATCTGGCGTCCGCGGAAAAACACGGTAAACTGCACTTTGTGGCCTTTTTCGAGGAACTCGCGGGCGTGCTTGACCTTAATCTCGATATCATGCTCGTCCGTTTCCGGCCGGAGTCTGATTTCCTTGAGCGAGGTGCTGTGCCGCGCAGACTGTTTGTGAGCCTCCCGCTGTTTCCGCTTCTGCTGATACTGCCACTTGCCGTAGTCCATGATCCGACATACGGGTGGATCGCTCGTTGGGGCTACTTCCACCAGGTCCAATCCGGCTTCCCGAGCCATGCTCATGGCACGAAAACGCTCTATAATTCCAACCTGGTTGTTATCCTGATCGATGAGGCGAACATTCGGCGCCTTTATTCCACCGTTAACCTTCAATCCTTGCTTGCTTATAGTCTACCACCTGTCCTTTCTTCAAATCAGTATTCAATCGTTTTATCGTACAATTCGCTTCTATTATAGGCGCAACTTTCACAATTCCAAAGCCATTTTCTTGTCCGCCGCTTTTCTGCACGCCGCTTCGGCGAATCCGGCCAAATCCAGCGACTGCGTGTCTTTGCTGCCTCGAATACGCACGTTAACCGTGCCGGACTGGGCCTCCTGGGGCCCAACAACCAGCATGTACGGCACTTTTTCCTGGTGTGCTTTGGCTATTTTCGCCCCGATTTTCTCGTCCGAAACGTCCATGGACGCTCTCAAACCGCGCTGGCGGAGTTCCGATTCGACGTCGCGGGCATATTCATTCGTTTTCTCGCTGATCGGCAGGACACGCACCTGCTCAGGCGCAAGCCACAGCGGAAAGGCCCCGGCGTAATGCTCGATCAGGATGCCGATAAACCGCTCGAACGAGCCAAGAACCGCTCGATGGATCATGACCGGGGTCTTCTCCGTATTGTCGCTGTCGGTATAGACCAGCCCAAACCGCTGCGGCATGGAGAAATCGAGCTGTATCGTGCCGAGTTGCCACGACCGCTTGAGGCAGTCCCGGATATGGAAGTCGATCTTCGGGCCGTAGAACGCCCCGTCGCCCTCGTTGATCTGGTATTCGATCTTCTTGTGGTCCAGGGCGTCCCTGAGGGCATTGGTCGCGACCTCCCATATTTCGTCCGAGCCGATGTGTTTCTCGGGCTTGGTCGATAGTTCGATGCGGAAGTCCTCGAAGCCGAAGGCCTTGTACATCTCGAACGTCAGCTCGATCACACCGATGATTTCGCTCTCAATCTGCTCCGGCGTGCAAAAGATATGGGCATCGTCCTGAGTGAACTGACGAACGCGAAACAGCCCGTGCATCACGCCGCTGGCCTCGTGTCGATGCACCAGACCCAATTCCGCCACCCGCATCGGAAATTCCCGATATGAATGCTTTCTGGTATTGAACACCAGACAACCGCCCGGGCAGTTCATGGGCTTGATGGCGAAGCCAACCTCGTCGACGGTCGTGAAATACATGTTCTCTTTGTAATTGTCCCAGTGCCCGCTCTTGTGCCAGAGTTCCTCGTTGAGAATGATCGGGGTCTTGATCTCTTCGTAGCCGTACCGGTGATGCACGTCCCGCCAGAAATCCACGATCGCATTCCATACGATCATCCCCCTGGGGTGCATAAACGCAAAACCCGGCCCCGCCTCGTTGAAGCTGAACAAATCCATTTGCTTGCCGAGGACGCGATGATCGCGTTTCTTCGCCTCTTCGAGCCGCTGGAGGTATTGCTTGAGCTCCTTTTTCGAAGGCCAGGTGGTCCCGTACACACGCTGAAGCATCTTCTGGGTAACGTCGCCGTGCCAGTACGCCCCCGCCACCGACATGATCTTGAAGGCGCCGATCTTGCCCGTGCTCGGTACGTGCGGGCCCCGGCAAAGGTCCTGGAAGCCGCCCCCGTGGGAATAGAAGGTGATAGCATCGCCCTCGGCGCGGTTGATGTTGTCCGTCTTGTATTTGTCCCCCGCGAGCCTGGCCAGCGCTTCACTGCGCGACATCTGCTCGCGCACGAACGGTTTGTCCGCCTCGGCTATCTTGCGCATTTCGGCTTCGATCCGCTCGAAATCGCTCGGCCTGATCGGCTCATCGAGATCGATGTCATAGTAGAAGCCGTCCTCGATGGTCGGCCCGTACACGAGCCTGGTCTCGGGCCATATTCTGCAAATCGCCTCGGCCATCACATGCGCACAACTGTGGCGCATCAGTTCCACGCCTTCGGCGTCCCTGGACGTAACGATTTGAACGTCGGCCCGGCCGTCAAGAGGAGTGGCCAGATCCGCAAGTTCGCCGTTAATCTTCGCTCCGACAGCGGCCTTCGCAAGTCCCGGACCGATCTTCTCGGCCAGGTCCTTGACGGTCGCCCCGTCGGCCAGTTCCATTGTGCTGCCGTCAGGCAGAGTCGCTTGTGCCATAGTCAATCCAAGAATCCATCTATTGTGTTCGGGCTTTCCCCCTTGTATTGGCCCGGTTTCGCCGGTGTCGTCGCTGGGCCGCCAACGCCTGACCACCACACCGTCGACCGTCCCGCCGCGTGCCCCGATGTCTCGCCAAACACGCTGCTCCACATCCGAATCCAACTGTAGATACAGGCCGCGGCACTGTCAATACTTAATTATCGGCGATTTGTTCCTTGGACTATAGGACCCTTTGGTGTATAATGGGGTTGGTATTGTGGGACATAGACCTCGGGAGGGTCGAATGGACGTTAATCTGGTTCTTTTCAAAAAGAACGGATCACAAAAGAGTTTCTCGCTTCCCAGCGAGGTCACCATCATCGGCCGTCGCCACGACTGCGATATGTACATTCCCCTCAAACCCATATCGCGCAAGCACTGCCAATTGAGCCTCAATAACGGCGCGCTCGAACTGCGGGATCTTGGCTCTCGCAACGGGACCTATGTCAACGGCGAGCGCGTCGAGCAGCACCAACTCCAGGCGGGCGATTATATCCAGATACCGCCTGTAACGCTTCTGGTGCAGATAGACGGCAAACCCGAGAAGATCGCCCCACCGACGCCGGCCGAGGAAAGGGCCCCGAGCGGCGCCGGGGCGGCCGGTCCGAAAGAACCCACCAAACAGGAAAGAAAAGAGGAAAAAGCAAAGGGCGAGCAAGACGAGCCAATCGACTTCGATCTCGACGAGAATGACGAATTCGCCGACCTGGATGCGGAGGCTTCCGATTCGTTTCTGGAAGAGCTCGAAGACCTGTAGCATCATTCGTGGGCGATGAGTCATCCGCCGGGCGGGAGGGTTCGTGCAAACAGGAAATGGCGAGATCGGTTTTCTTTGCTTGTCCCAACGGAACGTTGACGGTATAATCCATGCATCTGCGTTCGATATCGGACAGTCATTGGTAGAGAGGTAACGGGTCCATGTTCGAGATAGTTGCGTTCCTTGCAGCCGCAGGTCATGCGGAGTCTCACATATCGTCGGCAATCTCCGTCGCTCTGCCCTACAGCCCGCTTCGGGTGGTGTTGCTTATCGCCTGGATATACGTCTGCGTATATCTCGTGCAATTCGTTCAGTTCAGTCCGCTCGTCTCCAGGCGATTCAAACCCGTTGCGTACATAGGCATGCTGCTGATCGGGCCTCTGCTTCTAACTCTGCTTATTCTCATCGATGCCGTCCGCAAATCGTATCGCGGCACCGGCGGCGTATTCGATACATTCCGCCAGTATTTCAGATCGGTCCGAGTGGCGGCGTCACCGCCGAGAAACAATCTCCGGCTGTTCGATTCATCCGGCCGCAGCATCGACGAAATATACGGGCACGGCCGGCGCCGTCGGAAAGTCCTGCGCGTGCTCAACGTCACTGAACAGATCATTGCCGAGGCGTTGGAGAGACGAGCGACTGATATCCTGATCGACGGAAAGGACGATGCAATGTACACCGTCCGACTGCGCATCGACGGCGTCCTGCAAACCACCCGCGAACTGCCCGTCGAAACGTGCAAGGCGGTGCTCAACAGCATCAAGGCGGTCTCGAACATGGACATCAGCGAGAAACGTCGCCCGCAGGACGGCGCTTTCCTCGCCAAAAAGGGACAGACAACCGCCTCCTTTCGCGTGGCCAGCGCCGGGGCGCTGATGGGCGAGAAACTCTCGATTCGCGTGCTCAATCAGGGCGCCGGCACGATTCAACTGCGGGACGTCGGCGTGACCAAAAAGCAGTATGACATCGTGCAGGACACGATCCGGCAGCCATCGGGGATGATTCTGCTGTGCGGACCGACCGGCAGCGGCAAAACGACCACGCTGTACGCGATGCTCAATGAGATCGACCGGACAACGCGCAACGTCATCACGGTCGAAGATCCGATCGAAGCGATGCTGCCGAATGCCAGCCAGATCGAGGTCAATCCCAAGGCGGGCATCACATTCGCCGGCGTTCTGCGCAGCATGCTTCGCCAGGATCCGGACGTCATCTGCGTCGGTGAAATACGCGATGAGGAGACAGCCGAAATCGGGCTCCGCGCCGCGCAGACGGGCCACCTTGTGCTGGCGACTCTGCATTGCGAGAGCAACGCCGCATCCGTAATTCGCCTGCTGGATCTCGGTGTCTCGCCGATACTGATGGCCTCCGGCCTGAGCATGCTGATGTCGCAGAGGCTGCTGCGCAAACTCTGCCGTAAGTGCCGCAAACGTGCGACGCTCAGCACAACCCTTCAGGAAGAATTCCGCAAGAAACGGATCGACTGCTCGCACGTGTATCGCGCGGTCGGTTGCGAGCATTGCGCCGGAACGGGCTATTACGGGCGAACCGCCATCTGCGATCCGATGGTGATAACCGGACAGATACGTTCGGACATCGCCGAGAATCAACTGTACACCTCCGAGTTGCGGAGCAAGGGCAGCAAGCAGGGAAAGGTGAACCTGCGAAAAGAAGGACTGAAGAAGGTGGCCGCGGGCATTACGAGCCTCGAAGAACTCAAACGCGTGGTGGGATAGGCATGGTTTTCTGGATAGGCATTCTGGTTGGGGCCGCATTCGCATGGCTGAGCGTGCGAACCGGCTTTCTCGAAGCATGGGCCCGCTTGTTCAACATCGTGATTGCGGTGTACGTGGCGGTCTTTTCCACTATCGCGATCGTCGAAGCCATCCCCGCAACGGGAGAGACCGTCTACGGCTATTGCCTGACGATGGCGGCAACGGCAACGGGCTGCTTCGCCCTGCTCAGCGGCATCACGTACGTGTTCCTGACCGGGCAGTTCAAGGTGAATTTCCCGAAAGCCTTCGATGTGCTCGGCGCGGGCGTCATCGGCTTTGTCACAGGATTGCTCGCCTGGAGTTTCTTCGTGCTGCTGTTGTCGGTCACGCCGCTCGACCGCAGCGACTGGACGCGCAGCATAGGCGTCGGCAGCGAAACGCAACACGCCCACATCAAGTACACATCGTGGTGGTGCGACCTGGTCGGCGGCGTAACAATGCCGTCCGATGCACGGATATCCACAGAGCAGATGATCGCGCAGATCGCCGAACGCGTCATGCAGGCCCGGCGTACGGCAGAGCCGCATGAGCCGGAAGAACCGCGGGCCCCCGCCGCCGGTGGTGTTGTCGAGGGGCAACCGGCCTCGCACGCACAATTCCGTCAATAGCAATCAGGACATCGGACACTCGCCGGCACATCCGCCGCACGGCCCGCCCGCCATCTGGCTGGTCGGACACGTCTCACATGCCGCCGCAGACGATCTGCCCTGGCCGACCGCAAAGCCGGAAAGCAGCTTTTCCAAATCGGTGCCGCCGCACTCGGCGCAAACGTGTTTCTGCGGCCCCCTGCTCTTTTCCAGAAACTCCATCGTGTGGCCGCAGCCGTTACACTTGTATTCAAAAATCGGCACGTATCGATCTCCTTGACTGTTCGTTATTCATCGGCGAGTCATTGTAGCTGCCGCGACGACCAGAGGCAAGAGCGACCGGGCGAACACAGCGATCCTGCAGACGGCGCGTCAGAGAGCTTCCCGTCGCGGCCTCAATGGTCTCCGGAAGATCATGGCACAACCGCCTATTTGATCTCGAACTCAGCCGTCTTGTCGCCGATAGCGACTCTGAATGTGCCCGGTTCGATGATGGGATCGTTGTCTCGCCCGATGAAAGCGAAATCCTCTCGCATCAGGCTGAACGTGAGCGTCTCGCTTTGGCCCGGATCGAGATCGATCTTGCGGAATCGTTTGAGCTCCCGCACCGGGGGCGTCACGCTCGCCACCAGATCGGACAGATACACCTGCACGATCTCCGAGCCGGCCATGTCGCCCTCGTTGCTGACGGTGACCTCCATGGTGAGCACGCCATCGGCCGCAAGCTCGGTCTTGTTGAGCTGCAGATTGCTGTACGCAAACGTCGTATACGACAGGCCATGCCCGAACGGCCACTGTGGATCGTACTTGTTGCCGCCCTTGGCCGCACTGGGCTTGTGATCGTAGCAGACGTGGTACGAGGCCCATTTCGGATACGAGAACGGCAGCCTGCCGCTCGGGTTGACGTCGCCGAACAGAATGTCCGCCACCGCGGTTCCGCCTTCCATACCGGGCAGATACGCCATCAAAATCGCGTCGACGTCATCGACGATGGTGCGTATCACTCGCGGCCGGCCCTCGGCCAGGACCAGCACAATCGGCTTGCCCGTACCCGCCAGTTGCTCGATCAGTTCGAGCTGCGGGGCGGTCATCGTTAAATCGTTGATATTGCCCGGTGTTTCGCAGTAGGTCGGCTCGCCCAGGCACGCGACGATCACGTCCGCCTCGTCGGCCGCCGCGACCGCGCTGCTGATGCTGAAGGCTTCGTCGAAACCGACGGCCGGGACAAACGTCACATGGTCCGCTCCGACCTTTCTCTCGATGGCCCGGCGTATCGTGTCCTTCTCCTGCGGATACCACTCTTCCTTGTCCCCCTGCCACGTGATCGTCCATCCGCCGTTGAGGACCGAGAGCTTGTCCGCCGTCGGCCCCGTGACGAGCACCTTGATGTCTTTGGCCAGCGGCAGCGTCCCGCCGTCGTTCTTGAGCATCGTGATCGCTTCGCGGGCGCATTGGAGGTTTATCTTCTGATGTGCATCGGAAGCAAAGCCTCCGGCCAGCCGCTCGTTCGGGTACGGATTCTCGAACAGACCCAGTTCGAACTTTACGCGCAGAATGCGCGCCACCGCATCGTTGATCCGGCTGACGGGTACTTCCTTCGATTCGACCAGATCGATCAGCGTGTCGGTGAAGCTGTAATCGTACGGCACCATGCTCATATCCACGCCCGCCAGTACCGCCATCCTGACCGCCTCGCGCCGGTCGGCCGCAACCATTTCGCGCGTATAAAGGTTCTCGATATCCGCCCAGTCCGAAACGACGAACCCCTCGAAGCCCAGTTCGCCGCGCAGCAGGTCCGTCAGCATGTAACGGCTCGAATGCACCGGTACGCCGTTGATCTCGGACGAGTTGAGCATCGCGGTGGCCACGCCCGCCTCAGCCGCCACCGCAAACGGCACCAGAAACAGTTCGCGCTGCATGCGTTCGGGAATCCACGCCGGGCTGCGGTCGCGTCCCGACAGCGGAAAGCTGTAGCCGTAGTAATGCTTCATGCACGCTGCGACTTTGGTCGAATCCGCGATGGACTGGCCCTGCTGGCCCTGAATATACGCCGCCCCCATCGCCGCGGCCGTATACGCGTCCTCGCCGAAGGTCTCGTAGAAGCGCGACCACAGCGGCTGGCGGCCCAGCCCCAGTACGGGATTGAAATTCCACGGTATGCCCGCCGCCCGCGTCTCGTACGCCGCGATCTCGCCGAGCCGATACATCAGCACGCCGTTGCCCGTCGCAGCCATCGCGATATTCTGCGGAAAGATCGTCGCCCCCGTGACGTAGTTCGCCCCGTGAATCGAGTCGATGCCGTAGATAACCGGAATGCCCAGGCGCGTCTGCTTGGTCGCCATGTCCTGAATCTGCGTGATCATCGCGTTCCAGTTCTCGACCGTCCGCGCCCGACCGGCGCAGTTGAGAATCGAGCCGATGTGCCGCTCGACCACGCCGGTATAGAGCTTGTTCGGATCGAGCGTCAGATAGCCGTCCTCGTCCTCGCCCGCAAACGGCTGCAGAGTGATCTGCGTCATCTGCCCGACCTTCTCTTCGAGCGTCATCTTCTTGAGCAGATCGTTGACCTTGCGATCGATCGGATCGGTCGGGCCGAAAAGACTGAAACGCTCGCGGTCGCAGCCGGCCGCCGCCAGCAATACGACACTCAGCAGGAGGATGTGCTTCTTCATGGCGATGATCCTTTCCATAGAAAACCGGTTCCTGTCAGCATCCGTGCGGCCCCCCGCCGCAACCGCAACGATTATAGCACCCAAACCCGCCTGACGCGAAACCCAAATGCTCGCAGCTTTCAATCCGACATGATTCCGATCGCCGGCCCATCGCGCCTGCGGCAATCGCAAATCTCCAACAGCCCGTCGCCGAAGGCGCCCACCGTCTCGCACACCACCTGCATGCGTATGATCTTCTGAGTGTCCGCGAATCAATCGGCGCAGCCGGACGCGCGGCTGCATGCCAGATCAGCCGCCGAAAAGGTCCCTTTACTTGCTGCGGCAGACTGCTATAGTGGACACTCGTTCATTCAGCATAGAAGATGGATAACTGCTCAATCTTTGAGCACAGACGGAATTGGTGACCCATGAAAAAGCATACCCTTACACTGCCTGCAATCACGATACTCGCACTCGCCTGCTGTGTTCCCGTCGAACCGGCGTCAGGGCGGGCGGCTGAGATTAAGCATGTCTCGACCGTCGAGCAGCTCGTCGAGGCCGTCAATGACGGGCCGCAGGGCTCCACTATCGAATTGGCTGCGGGAACGTACGCCCTTTCGAAGCCGCTCGAGCCCAAAGCCGGAATGACCATAAAGGGTTCGGGCATGGACAGGACGACCATCACGCATGCGCCCGGCTGGAAACCGCCCGTCAAGACGCTGCCCGATCCCGAGATGCGCACCGAAGGCATGGACACCTACGCCTACCTGTTCCGGCTTACACAAAAGGCCGGCGACATAACCATCTGTGACATGACGTTGCTCGGCCCTCAACTCCACGGCGCCATCTTCGGGTTCGGCAACAAAGACCTTCACCTGCATCACCTGCGCATCAGAGACTTCCTCTGGAGCGGCGTGCGAACGTTCAGCATGTCTGCGAAGATCCACGACTGCGAGTTCATCGACGCCGGCGGCCGCTGGAAGCGCGGCGGGATACCCGGCGTCAAGGGAGGCATCACAGGCGGCGGCATCTTCGCCATCTGGATGACCGACAGCGAAATTGCGCACAATCGGTTCACGCGCACGCAGCCTGAAAAACAGGACGAGTTCTACGGGATCAAGGTCCGCCAGGCAAAACGCTGCCGGGTTCACCACAACACGATCGAAGTCAATTTCTCCATGGAGTTTCCCTTCGAGAACGATCAGGACGTGGAGATCGACCATAATATCTGCCACGGCACCCTGTCCATTCCGAAGCACGCCGGCGGTCCGGTGCCCCCCAGCGGCCGCACCTTCCACATCCATCACAACTGGATGCGCAATTCCTATTCGATCGAGTTCGTTCGAAACGGCGTGGAGATCGACCACAATCTCTTCGACTTTGACACCGCCAAAGACCACGGCAATCTTATCTCCGGCTTCGGCAAGGCGGCCGCGGAGGGACCCGCAAGTTTCCATAACAATCTGGTGAGCAATCCGGGCCGCGGGGTCGTCTGGATCAACGAGCCGTACGACAACTTGGAAATCCGCAATAACCACATCATCGCCCGCACCACGTCCACACCGCGAAAGGAAGGCCTCTTCGGTTTCAACAAACGGTCCGATTTCGAAACCATACGCATTTGCAGCAATATCATCGAGTGCATCGGCCTGTCGCGGCCGTTGCTCCGTGTCGATGAAAGCTACGACGCCGTGATCGAGAACAACAAGCTCGTCAATGTCAGCGATACCAAAAGGTACACAAATCCACAAACCGGCGAAAAACAGGGGCTCGAAGAACCGCTTTCGTTCAGATGCGGCGTGCACGGCGAGGTCACGGTCCACGGCTGGCAGGCGAAGCCGACTGACAGCGCCGATTAACCGGACATCCAGTGCTCCGGGGATGCCGCGTCCGCCAGAGTGATTCCGCTTGCCAGATCCCATCACCGGGCGCTCGCCGAGACACAGTCAGTCACCCCAGGCTCATGTGAAACAGTAGATGCCAACCGGTTGCAATCGAAACAGATATTCGATCTTCAGTTCGCCCCGGCGAAAGGCCGGCCTGGCGCGGCATTCGCACCGCAACCTGCCGCGACCATATCGATGCGGGGACTGCCCTCCAGTATTCTGTCTACGGCTTCGAACGTCGCCAGAATCCTCTGGTAGTCCGGATCCCTGGGCGAGGCAAAGACAATCTCACCGCATTGTTGCGTTCCCCCGTGTTCCTCGGCCAGAGGCGCCAGCAGGAAATTGTTCAGTTCCGGATTGTCTATGCGGACCCATTCCTTGCGCGGTATGCGAACCGAATCCTGCCCGTCCCCGGCATGACAGGAGGCACATCGCCTTCGACCCACCTCCTGAAGGACGTTATCCAGATCGGGCGGCAGAATCCGACGACAGCCGGTTCGCGTATAGTGGTTCGACAGTGACGTTCCATAGTAGGGCACGTTGAGATCGATCCACGCCAGAATCCTCCGGGCGGCCCGTGGGTCCATGTTCACCCGAGGCCTGCCGTGCTCATCGGGATGTCCCGACAGCACGATCTGAGCCAGCTTGCTGACCGGCGATCCCCATCGTTCCGGCTCAACGATCAGGATATTCTCCTCCATTCCGTTGAATGTGGGTATCCAGCTTGTATAGGGGTTTTCTCCCGGCCGTCCCTCCCTGGCCAGCGTTTCGTATGAGACATTGAAGAAATCCGTCTTGTCCGACGAAAGATCGACCCCCTTCGGAGATTTCGGGCCGGCGTGACACTCCGTGCAGTGCTCGTCCAGAATCGGCTGGACGATCTGAGGGTAGCTGAATCCTCGCAGCCCCCATTCCGGCGGCTCGGGCCGTTCAGCCGCATACATTTCTCGGGCCAGCGCAGCCAATGGAACGCCCCGCCCGGGGCTGTCGCTGCGGGGCTCATGACAGCCTACACAGCCCTGGATTTCCCCGTCGGCGAAATGCGTGAAACTTCGCATCCGCTGCACGGCCCGGCCCTGGGCATCAATCGCCATGAAATAGAGCGGCAGCCCCGCCGGGACTTTGAAGCATGCAGAGCCATCCTCTTCGACCGGCACGTAGCCCCAGACTTTCTTGGGTGCATATGTCGCCCCGCACGACACGACCGGAAACTGAAAGCCGAAAGCCCGGTATTGCGTATCCGCCCGGCGGCTTTTCTCGATCTCCTGAACGACGCATATCTGTTTGATCTGACCGCGTTTCACATGCGGTTGCAGCCCTCTGTAAACGTCCTGCAAAACAACCGTGGCCCAGCCGTCGCCGTCCTGAGGCAGAGTCGATGCCACTGCCGGCGGCCGATGTCTGCGGCGTATGGGCTGGGCGTTATAGAACCCCATCCCGTCCTTCGGCCGCAATAAAACGATCTGCCTGGTGCCTTCGTAGTCACGCAGCAGAATAGTGCCGCCGCGCGATACAAGGAAGTGCTCCTCATCAACCGGATAAGGACTTTCATAGGGCCCCCGCACATGATTGCCGCTGCCTTTGTCGACCCGTCCTATGTCCACTTCCGGCGTTAAGTTCCGGATAGCCGCCTGCGCGTTGACACCAGGCGTCGGATCGATAATTCCGATCGCGCCCCGGCACGGCCCGTTGTGTGCGGTCATGGTGCACAACACGCGCCCGTCACCGGGCATCGCTCGCGGTTCTATGAACGTCGCCGGGCTCAGCACGCGATTGCCGTAATACACAGCCAGCTTTGTCCCGTCCGGATTGATGGTCCAAAGACTCTGGATCGGAATTGCGGGGCGGTCGACATATTCCCATCGGCCGTAGATGATCTTGCCGTCGTTTGTGACACTCGGCGTGAAATCGTTGAGATAGTTGGCCGAGAGCCGTTCAACATTGCCGCCGTCGCGATCCATTCTGTAGAGGATGCCCACGGGCGACGTCCAGCAGTACGCGAACGCGGCCTTGCGTGTGGACAGAAACGCTATCCTGCCGTCCGGCAGCCAGCAGCCGTTGAAATTGTAGCTGTCGTCATGGGTAAGCTGTCGCAGTCCCGTGCCGTCCGTACCGATGCGGTACAACTGATAGTAATCACCTTCGCTCTTTCGCCAGCTAAACAGAATCTCACTGCCGTCGTAAGAGACGTCGCAGTCGAGAATCTGGCCGTCGGGACATTCAACCAGGGGTCTGAGCTTTCCCCCGTCGCCGTCCGGAGAGAATACACAGAGCCCGCCGCCCGAGCTGAATCCTTCGTTGTGGTACGTGTAGACGTGGCTCGGCTGGATCGGATGCCGCTGAATCACCACAAGGGACTCAAAGCCGAGTCCGCCGTCATACAGAGCCTTTTCGAGCTGTTGCGACTCGGGCTTGTCCCGCATTTCGCGGTCCTTCCTGTAGTAAGGATCGCTCCGAAGCCTCATCGCTCCCTTTAGCTCTCCGATCGCATCCGAACCGAGAGCCCTTGAGAATATCTGCACCTCCGAGGCACCGGGATTGGGACCGCCGTAAGAGCTTGTAAATCGCAGCACCAGCTTCCTGGCCGCTATGGCCCGCGGCAGCGCAATTCGCTGCGGACCGTGAACCATTTCCAGTCGACCGTTCGCACAAGGTTCATCCGATGCTTCGATATAGACCTCATAGTCCTTCCAGCATTCGGTCAGAAACCAGGCGGTGCGGCCGTAATAGAAGATCTCGCCGATCTCCACGGGTTCGTCCCATTCGAAGACAAGATCGGCCCCGCCGCGGTGGGTGCCGCCGTTGACGCACCAGGCTCGACCCGGATCATCTTTGCCGGCTTCGTCGGGAACCTCCCCATCCGCCGCGAACTTCGCAAGGTAGGCCTTGCTGTACTCGGACTCGGCTGTAATCTTCGCCGTGGCGGCCAGATTCTCGGGCGCCGAATCAGCCGGCTCGGCACCGAAAGACAACTGGTACGCCAGGAGGGCCAGGATGAGTCGAATGATCATATTGTCCGGCAGGACCATCGCGAGCGCTCCTGATTCGTATTCGTCGTCGCCGACAAACGCCGCTGCACTTGTATCTTACGCCAATCAGAGTTTGTAATACGACTCCCAGCCTTTGCGCGGCGGAGTGCGGAGCATCCGGTCGGCCAGGTCGTTATTAGTAATGCGGCGGGTCTTCGGATCGAACTTGAGTGTCCCGCCATACCGCTGGGCGAGCACGCCAAGCATGAACACCTGAGTCAGTTCGCCGGACACGCGGAAAGGCGAGTGCGTTTTCTCTTCGCCGCGACAGGCGAGCAGGAAGTTCTCATGATGCCCCGACTGCCCGGGCCATTTCGGCAGCGAGGAAGAAAGCTCCTTCATCCTGCTCTCGGGGATCACGCGCAGCGTCGAGCCGTGCGAGCCGCCGTGGAACGTCAGATCCTCGCCGTAAATCACTTTGCCCGGGCGGTTGAGCTTGCGCTCCGGCTCAAGGCAATCCGGCCGCGGCGGCGGGTTCCGTTTGCCGTCGTACCAGGTTACTTCGCAGGCCGGCATATTCTTGCGGGCCGGGAAGCGAAATGCGATTGTCGAAGCCTGTGGGAAGATGTAGTCATTGGGGCCCTCGCGTTTGACCGCCTCGATCTCCGTGGGCAGGCCAAGTTCGAGGAAGCGGTGGGCCGTGTCCAGGATGTGCGGACCCCAGTCCCCGAAAGCCCCGTTGCCGTAGATGTACCAGCTTCGCCAGTTGCCCGGATCGTACCGTCGGCTGTAGGGATGCATCTCGGCCGTGCCGATCCACGTATCCCAGTCCATGCCGGGCGGGCAGGGTTCGCCTTCGGGATAACCGTCGATTTCCCAGCCGTGCCAGCGCCGACCGCTGTTCATGAAGGCGTCGATCCGCTTGACGTTCTTGATCACTCCGGCTTCGACCCAGGTCTTGAACTGCATGGGATTGTTGCCGGAATGTCCCTGGTTGCCCATCTGACAGGCCACGCCGTACTTCTTTTCCGCAGCAATCATCAGCTCGCATTCTTCGAACGTATTGGCCAGAGGTTTCTCAACGTAAATGTGCTTGCCCTGCGACATGGCGAGCATCGCGATTGGAAAGTGCGCGTGATCCGGCACGCCGATAGTGCACGCGTCGATGTCGTCGCCCATTTTGTCGAACATCTCTCGAAAATCATGAAACTTGGACGCATCGGGGAATCGTTCATTGGTCGCCTTTGTCCTGCCGTCCTCCATGGCCACGTCGCATAATGCCACGACGCGCGACATCTCGCTGCCGCCCATATGGCGTCCGATTCCCCCGCCCTGATGGCCGCAGCCGACGATCGCGAGCCGAATCTTCTCGCTCGGCGACACGTACTTCGCCCCGCCGAGTACGTGGCGGGGGACGATGGTGAATGCAGCAGTCGCAGCCGCTCCGGCGAGAAACCGGCGTCGAGTAATCATACCGAAAGATGACGATTTACGATGGGATAATTGAGTCATTGTGTTGTCCTTGCGTGCATGAAGATTCTCTTTATGGCTTTGGCCCGGTAAACACTGCCGAGCCTTTACACCATCATACTATCCACCTGCTCAACAGCCAAAGGAAATCTCTCGCCTCCTGCCGTACGCACCGCCCGCCGCACCGACCAATCCGGCGGGTTGCCCACATCGTTTGACCCCAGTCCAGCCTCCAACCGGCGTACTTCAGTGGAAAGTTGCACGTTCCGTCGCATGCCGAGGCGACAATGCTCCCGATAACAATCAGTGCAGAAGGTGGCGATACTGCTTGGGGGTGGTTCCGGTTCTCTTCTTGAACTGCCGGTGAAAATAA
>CAZGMJ010000077.1:0-23878 GCA_964526785.1 uncultured Pirellulales bacterium | reverse complement strand
TTTGCAAATCTCAGCACGATGTGTCACATAAAATCACGCTTGTATGGGGACTAGTAGTAACCCTGCCACAAGACAGCCGCACCCAACGGCTCCAAGTGCCACAGCAGACGGAACACTGGCCCACATCAATCGAGAATCATATCCGGCAGTTCGACACTGCCGCTCGCCCGCCAGGCTTCGAAGCGTCTTCTAAGTTCCCTGCTGGCTACTTCCTTCTCCTCTTCCGACATGTTCTGCCACTTCGCCCAACTCGCTCTTATCCTGTCCATCTGCGATTGCCGCTCCTGTTGGGACATGCTCTGCCACCTGGCCACCGCCAACTGCCAACCCTCCGCCAAACGGGCCCTCTCGTCCTGTGTCAGATTCAAATCCGCCCAAACGCCTCTCCAGCCGCCGAGGACCTGCGCCGCCGCGCCGTGTTGGGAAGCTGTGGCTGATGGTAAACCGCCGGCTGCATCAGGCTCCTCCTCGGCCCGATTCGGCTCCACAAGGACCCGCCGCACTTCCTGCTCGGTCGTATCGTCGCTCATTGCTTGCTCGACCCACAGCAGAAACTGCTCGTCTTGCTCGCTAAGCTCCTGCTCATTCGCCTCGCGAACCGCACGCTCAGATTCAGTTGGCTGCACATCCCTTGACGGCTCCGGCACCCCCACCGTTGCCTTGGACCGCAGTTTCCTTATGCCCATTCCCACTGCCAAGGCAACAAGCATCACCGCCGCCACCCCGGCCGCTACCACAAAGTCGCTTGTTGGTCTCTTTTTGCCCATCATCAAATCTGAACACATCTACTCTGCCGTCTCAGCCAATATACGCGCACGAGACTACGAAGGTAACGTACACTTTTTCCTGCGCCATCGAAGTCGCGGAAACACGTAGAAAAATGGCACTATCGCTTCGTGAATCGATACGTCCCCGCCGAAGATATGGCAAAAACACCCTCCTGCCGCACAGCGTCTTCGCTCTTCCACCTGCCGTCCAGGGCTATCTTCAACGCCGAAACGGGCTCGTCCTTCACATTCAGCACAATTACATCTGCGCCGGCTTCGACATCCATCCGCACGCCGCGATACAGCACGTTGCTCACCGCCATCTTCGGACATGCCTGGGGCAACTTCGGCCGAATCGCCAGTACACCGCCCGGCCGGGCCTCCAGCCCCAGAAAACCGTACACGACAATCGACGGCACCAGGCTGCTCTCGTAGAACTCGCAGTCCACGCCGAGCCCGCCGGGTGTGCCACAGCCCTGCAGTGTCGTGCCGTGCTTGCCGCCCTCGTAGTATTTGCGATAGCCGCCGGCCGCATGCACATCTTCCTCCCATTCCAGAATCGCCTCAAGCCGCCGCCAGCAATCATCCGCCCCGAGCACGCCCAGCCGGGCCCACAGGTCATAGAAGCTGAAACCCAGCACCGCTCCCCCGTCCTGCACCTGGCCGCCCCATGCGATATGCTCCGGATTATACCAGCCCTGCCCGTACCATGTAACGTTCCGTAACGTCGTGGCCCGCGGCCCGAACCGCCAGTGATAAATGTCGGCGCCGCCAGAGGTATCGCCCTCGACGATCCGCCTGCCGCTGATCCAGTCCATGATCTGCCGCGCATGCTCCTCGCTGGCCAGTCCGTACCAGATGGAGTCGAGATTCAAAAACGTGTAGCCGTAATCGTGGCGCACGCCGTTGCTGTCGATAGAAGCGATAAACCGCCCGGCCTCATCATTCCAGAAAAGCGCGTTGGCCGTCTGCTTGACCTCCCCGGCATGCCGACCAAGCTCCCCGGCATCCAGCTTGAGCGCGCCGAGCGGCATATCCCACCCGGGATTCTCCTCGATCGCCCGTTCGATATCCGCCATCGCCAGCGTCGCGGCGTAGTATTGATTCGTCGCGTACATATCGTCCCAGCCGAACGGCATCAAGTCCCAGTAGTTGTTGCCGATCCCCCGCCCCGAATGAATGGTGGCCTTGCCTTCCGAATCCTTCGAAAAGCCCGCCAGACCACCGTGCCCGGGCCACGGGTTCCGGATGCGATTGTATTTCAGACCGCCCATGACCGTCTGCTGATACCGCAGCGCCAGACGCATGCGATTGATGTTCTTCCGCAGGAACTCCAAATCCCCGGTCCAGTTGAAATAGCGCGAGCTTGCCAGAATGAAGATCGGATTGTTGATCGTATGGCGCGTGTCATAACAGGTGAAGAACGAGTCGATCTCGAACTGCCCCTCGGACTGCCCCGGTGCCGGGCAAATGCGAATGCGCTCGATCTTGCCCCGCCATTTCGGATGGCGATACATGGTCATAATCGAATGCCGGCAGTCGCCGGACAGCGGCGTCTTCTCTGGATAGAAGGTGACTCGCCGATCCGGACCGAAATCCGCGTCGCCCGCGCACAGCCACTCCACGTAGGGCGGTATCCGTCCGGATTCCCCGGCCGTCTGTTTCCAGCGCAGTTGCAGATACGGAGCATCGAACGCGTTGATCGCATATCCCTCGGGTGTCACCATCATCGGCGAGGCCCCCGTCACCTCCAGACGCCAGCGATTGTTCTCGATCCCAAGTGATTTCAGGCCGTGCAGTTCCCAGCGACCAGCCGCTTCCTCGCCGCAGTATTCGGACGCCTGCCACCGCCGCAGCGCATCGCCCACCCAGCCCGGCACCTTTTCCAGCGGCTGGAAATGCCAGCCCGCCGTCTTGCCCTTGACCCGATCCGGGTGATTGTCCGACTGCGTCCACATCGGAAACGGCCAGCCCTCATCGTGCGCGTGCGAAAAATGCTGGTGCGTGTGCACGTAGCCTTCGTCGTCCATCTGCATGCCGAGCAGTAACTCCCGGTCGATCTGCTGGATGGTCCGCCCCTTGCCCCGGGGCGTTGCGTTGCCCATCCATATATCGCTGGTCAACAGGTACTCCTTGTTGAACAACGTCAGACCGTTGCCGCCGCGATGATGAAAGTGATACCACAGGTAGTGACTAAGCAGCTTCGATTGCTCGCCATGACCTGCGAATCGGAACCGCGGAAATCCCGGGGGCACGCCCTCCATCAATGCCTCGCCGAGCGACGTCTCTTTCGCTTCGGCGCCGGCCGCACAGCACGGCAAAACCATCAAAACAAACAGCGTTGCATACAATCGGATCAATGTACTCATGCCGGGGCGTCCTTAATTGCTTCGTCTGTCATGTTCGCTATACGCCGCCAACAGAATAACGCCGTTGCACTCCGACCACAAGACGCGACTCAATGATAACAACCGCTGCCATCATGTGTTCGCTCGCCCCTGCCAACCCCGGCAAGACGATCAAGAGCATTCCGGCCCGCCCCCCTGAGCCTTCAGAACCAACCCTATTTCGTCCAGCAACTCATCCATCACAGGGCCATCATCACCCTCTTCTTAATGATACCGCTACAAGTTGGTGCCAACGAGCCTGCGAACGTGACATTCCTTGCAGGAATTCTACCGAAAACCCTCCGAAAAGCCCAAAAACACCCGTATACACCGATCCCTGTCATACTCAAATCGTTCCTATCCGTCCTACCTGCCTCCTTCCCCCCCCCACTGTCATCTCGACCGGAGTCTCGACATAAGTCGAGACGCAGCGGAGAGATATCCGCACCGCACAGGAAGCTACTCACCCACCCAGCCCAAACATCGTCATTCCGACTACAGGGCCGCCCCAGAGCCTGCCCTGAGCAAAGCCGAACGCGCGGCCCGAAACGGAGAAATCTACCACCCGAACGCCCCCAAAACCCCGCAACATGACAGTATCCCACAAGAAGGCCAGGTCTCATCCATCCTCAACTCTCGACTCTCGATTCTCCTTCCGGCCCCGACTTTGTCTCGGATCATGCTCTCCAAGCGAACACTATTTTGCGTTTTCTGTGTTGCCGCCTCCCGTACGAAGTTGTAAACTACCAACAATAGGAAATGTATGTCCGTCGCAAAGCGGATCCAGCCGCAGCGTCTTTGCGAGGCGTTTGTGAAGCGACTCTGTTGGATGGTGAAGCACGGTGCTACACGGGCAACGCATCGCGGATGTATGTTTGTGTAAAAGAAGATACTCGGGATGGCCGAAGGTGCGGAGAGTGCTATGCTTGTTCAGCCGAAGGACCTTGTAGACGAACTCAGTGGTGCCGGCGGTGAGAAATTCGAGGCTTTCGTTCAGAAGCTCGTCCGTGCTGAATGTCGACGACACGGCATTACAGATGCACAGGTAGACTGGGATTACCGCACTACCTGTCCAGACGGTGGCTGTGACATATTCATAAAGGACGGGCACACCTCCGCAAATCCCCGTCTGATACCGAATAGTCCCTCCCTTTGGTCCATCAAGAGTGGTGCTGACGGCACCGAATCATCTACTTTTGCCAGAGAACTGCGTGACTCATCCCATGACCGGATAAGGGACCATCTAAATGCAGGAAACATCTACGTATGGTGCGTGCTCCAGCCGATGTCACAAGGCAAGCGAGAAGAGATGGATGACAAGCGCACTGAGCTGGCAAGAGAACTTGAGTTCGATCCAGAGCAAGTGGTGTTCTTTTGGAATGATGCTTTGGCTGAGATTCTGGAGAGCCATCCATGCCTTATTCCCGACTTTCTTCCATCTGTGTCAGTGCGAAATCAAGGTGTGATGTCGATTAACCGGTGGCTCAGTGAAAGCCCCGACTTTCGCGGCTTGAAGATCCCTTGGGTGGACTTTGCCGAGCGTGACGAACTGAAAGAGAAAATACGAAGACATTTCTTGGCACACGATGAATCACCAGTGTTGCATATTGCGGGAATCTCCGGCATTGGGAAGACCCGCACAGCATTGGAGGCCTGTATTGAGAACAGCGATACGGCGAATACGCTGTACGCTCCCTCTTTGAATGAATTGTCTAAGGACTTCCTCTACTATATTGAGACCCAAGACGTTTGTATCCGCTTGATAGTTGACGAAGTCTCACTTGCAGAATTCGAATGTCTGCTTCACCGCTTTGCGTTGATAGCCCATCGCGTACGATTGGTGACCATTGGCCCGGCAAGGAGAGACGAACGCAGACGCCCTGGTGATCCCATGCTGATGGTACTTGACGAACCCGATACGACAGGGGGTGTTCTACCCGTTGTGAAGATAGCCGCGCCATTTCTCGCTTCGCAGGTTCAAGAGAATATCGCTGAGATATCTGGCCATGATCTAAGGCTCGCGCTGCTACTCACTTTCTCCACCCCTGAAGACCCCAATCTGCGAGATGTTCCAGTGAGAAACCTTGATGAGGTCTGGACTCGAATTACGAGACTTTTTGCAGGTCGCTTGGATGCATCAACGTTTCCCAACAGATATCAACTCCTCACTTCCGCTATAGACATCGGACAAGCCGGGCAGTTTCGCTCAGAACTCGAATACATAGCAGATCATTTTGAAGTCAGTGTTGATGATCTCGATTGTGTGATACGTGACGCTCATCAATGCGGCCTTGGTCTGAAGACGCCCAGTTTCTTTGAGGCAGGCCCGCGGACGCTTGCGATGTGGGTTTTCCTCGATTTGTTATGGCCCAGGCTAAGCCCTACGCTCGATCAGTTTCTTCAACAAATGCCGAGTGACCGCTTGCGTCGTCGTTTTCTTGAGCGTTGCCAGGAAGTCCCTCCTGGTCAGCGAGATGAGATTCTTGATAGGATCGGCGTTTTTTTTTTGACTCACCTTGGTCAACCTGAAATTGCTCGCCTCTCTGATCGAGAGCAATCACGTGTCTTCCAAGCTTGGGCGGAAACCGATCCGCAACGCGGGCTTCAGTGGCTCAAACAAGCAGTAGGAACGGCAGACGACGATAACCTCCGTCGTCTCCGCGGGGACCCCGATGGAAGCGGTGGTTGGACAGGGCGGCGCCAAGTAGTATGGCTTTGTGAAAACCTTGCCTGTTTCGCTGAGTACTTCTGGGATTGCGAAGAAATCCTCTTCCGCTTGGCTCAAGTCGAGACCGAGCAATCAATAGCTAACAATAGTACCAATACTTGGAAGGAAATGTACTTGCCTGTTCTTTCGAATACGGAAGTCTCTTTCCCTGAAAGATTAGATCACTTAATTCACCGTCTACAGGATGCCAGCGATGAGACGCTCGACCTTATAGTATCCGCCGGCATGGGTATACTTGACACTTCATTCTCACGAATGGCACCGCCTCGTATTGTAGGAGGCAGGATTGTCCCTGAAGGATGGAAACCCTCCACGATGCAGCAACTTCGCGACCTCCAGCGTGATGCTGGGCGCCGCATCCTGAGCACAGCCCTGTCGCTTGGAAATCAACTCACAGAGCGAGTTGCCCAACATGTCATTTCTCATCTGCATAGATTTGTGCGGATTGGCCTGTTGATTGAAGCCAAGGAATTCATAGATGCGATGAATCCAAGCAGCATGCACATGCTATCTTTGCGTGCCACACTCGAGGAGACTATCTACCGTGAAGAGTTGATCAGCAAAGACAAGGAAGAAAAGCCTGAGTATATCACTACTCTAAGATCGTGGTCAACTTCGATTCGTCCAGAGAGTGTCATTGATCATGTGGTTGATGTGACTTGGCGATATCCTTGGACAGTACACAAGGACAGTATCAAAGAAGGTGATCCTGACGACTATGCCGGTATCTATTCCGACGTTGCTCGTCTGCTCATAGAAGAGCCAGGTGTTTTGGATAGTCTACTCTCATGGTTTGATTCTCCCAAGTGTGTCTCTGCAGAGTATCTTGCGCGCCACGCTGGCAAGCAGGACAAACAGATGGAACTCATGCCCACTGTTAGATTATGGTTGGAGCAGGGCAGATGTTGCGACTTCGTTGTTGGCTACCTCAGCGGCCTTGTCGCTCAGCAAGGGCATCTTCCAACCGATGTACTGGAAACCGTGGATGCAATCGCTTCTGTGCATCGCTCTCTGGCACTAAAGGCCACAATATACGCAGACATCTCGAAATCTGGGTTTGAGAGAATCATGCGCATCATGCCAAATGCAGCGAGCGAAGAGATACTGCTGCTTCGTTCCCTAGCACGCGGCAGATGGGCTAAACGCCTATCACCAAACGACAAACTCGTTCTCCTCGACAGGCTTCTCGATTTGAGCAAACAGCCGGAATCTCCTGCCCTAGGTGTTGCCTTCACTCTGGTAGTTTGTTGGACAGATATAGGTGCCAAGGAGTTGGATCACCTTCTGCTTCCCTCTGCCCTGCAATTGCTCAACACGGCGACTATCCCACAGCACGCAGTCGAGGCGCATGATTGGAAGATTGTCGCTGAAATGATTATGATGTCATTTCCGCAGGAGACGGCAGATGCTCTTGCAGCAGCACTGATCGATTTCGAACGATACGACCGCAAGAGATACGCTGAGGAAGTCATCAAGGAACTGGCTACCTCATTTCCGCACGAAGTTATGCTGGCGCTTGGTTCCAGAATGCTCGATGAGACCACTGCCAGCCTCTTCAGCATAGATGTGTACAGAGGATTGTTTGAGGCCGTGGGAGTTGATGAGGTCAGGCAATGGGTAGAAGAACACGGCGAACAGGCTGCGCGTAGGGTTGCCCGTCACCTGGCTGGACCGCACATAGACGAGAACGGCAACCCTGTTATTCCTGAAGTCACAGACTGGCTCCTGACGAAGTATGGAAATAACCGAAAGGTGTTTACAGAGTTTTGTATGGGCCAGCACTCTGGGGAAGTCCGTGTTGGCCATGCGCGTGATCGCAGGGAATCTCTTCATAGCTTGGTAGACCCCTTCGTGGACCATAAGAAGCAGTGGGTACGAGACTGGGCAAGGCATGAGCTGGAGTCTTTCCGTGAGGAGGTCCAGTGGGACGACGAGATTGAAGATCAGCGTTTTCGAACCTGACCGGCGCTCGCGGAATCAGGAACTCGGATGGTGTCCGGAACTCGGATGGTGTCCGGAACTCGGAGGGCTTCCGGTACTTTTTTCGCAGATTAGGCAAGCTTGTAGACCCTCCCACCAGCATCCTCTGGTGGCGACCATCATAGGACTATCGATGCGCCCTGCCGCTACCCGTGCCGAAAACAGCCAAACCGAGCATCACACAAGCCCCAGCTTCGCCTTCTGTATTCTGCGTTCCCCAAAATTCTCCCCGATTCCCCTTGACTTTCGACCACGCTTGTTGGGTAATACACGTCTAATACATGAAAGAGCGAGCATAAGATGATAGACACAGCCTATTGATATGCAGGTTACCGGAAGATGAAAATGAAAACACTGTGCAGACGTATCGTGATTTTGACGGCTTTGGGACTTCTTGCAACATCATGCGCGGTTTTCGGCCCGGATACACCACAGCCCGCCGCTCTCTTCGACGGCGAGAGCCTCGACGGCTGGACGGTAATCAACTGCGAGGCGACGGTGGACAACGGTGAAATCCTGCTTGTCGCGGGCAATGGACTGGTGCAGACACAGAAACAATACGGCGATTTCATTCTCGATTTCGAATGGAAGGCCCTCCGCGATAATCGCTGGGACAGCGGCGTCTATTTCCGCTACGATTCGGTCCCCGAAGGGCGCCCCTGGCCGAGACGATACCAGGTCAATCTCCGACAGGGAATGGAGGGCAACGTCGGCTCGCTCGAAGGAGCGAAAAGCGAGGGACTTGTCAAAGACGGACAGTGGAACCATTTCATCCTGACGGTCGTAGGAACCAAAGCATCGCTCGTGATCAACGGAGAGCCCGCCTGGCAGGCCGACGGCCTTGAAGAACCTGAGCAGGGATACATCGCACTGCAGGCGGAAGTCCCCGGCGGCGGCCAGTTCCGGTTTCGCAATATCTACCTGACCGAACTCAACTAAGCGCCGCAATGCAGCGGGCACCGCCCGCAGACAGCCTCCCGCCCAGCTACGTCCGGCCGCACACTGTACGAAGTGGCCCCTTGGACTTTACGGAAACGGCGAGCACCCGCACGCCCGAAAGCCGCACGCACCTCGTAACAGATCGCCGGTCTCAGCTTCTTCGCCCCGGCGTCTCTGAATTACCCTTCCGTCGGTTGCTCGGCGAGTTTCTGGAAGCGGTTTGCGATGGCCAGAGCCGGATCGACGGGAACGTCAACCCGTTTGACGTCCTTGGGAACATCAATCGTCGGTTTCGGCTTCAGTTGGCGGCCTTCGAATCCGCCCAACCACTGCCGTTCGGCTTCAAGCATCTCAATAGTCATCTCACGGGCTTCCTTGAGCGTGCAGCACGCGGACGTCAGCGGGTCCATCGCCACCGCCGCCATTGCCAGCTCGGGGTTCTTCGTCAGGGCCGCTTCGACCGTCAGTTGCTGAACCGTCACGTTGCTCTGGTTCATCGCCGCGCACTGAGCCGGTAGATCCCCCACGCGAGCGGGATGCAGGCCGTCGGAGTCCACGTATACGGGCACTTCAACACAGCACCCCTCCGGCAAATTGGTAATGTAGCCGTCGTTGCGAACGTTGCCGTTGAGACGGAAGACGTTGTCGGTCTCCACGGCTTCGAGGATGTACGAGCAGTACTCGACGCTCCGCTGAGTGACTTTCGGCGATTCCATGCCGAGGTAATCCACGTTCTTGTATTTCTCGGCCAGCATCGCACAGTAGTTGTAGTACGCCCCGGACGCCCCGCCGAAACCCGGCTCGTCGCAATACAGCTCCAGCGCCCGCTCGCTGCTCCTGAACCACGGAAGGTATTCGGAAAGATGACCCGTGCTTTCGGTCATGAAATAGCCGAAGTGACGCATGACCTCCCCGCGGACCTTCTCGTTGACGTAGTACTCGGGCTTCTCAATTCGCTCTCGCAGAATCGGATATAAATCCCGGCCGTCTCGCTTGTCTTTGAGCGAGAGGAACCACGCCATGTGGTTGATGCCGGCGCAAACGAACTGGACCTCCTCTTTCGGAACGTCCACGTACCGGCTGATCAGATCGAGCGTCGTCTGCACGCCGTGACAAAGGCCGATGAACTGTACCTCCGACACCTGCGCCAGGGCCGAGCAGTTGGCGCCCATGGGATTGGCGTAGTTGAGCATGATGGCGTCGGGACATATCCGGTTCATGTCGCTCGTGATGTCCGCCAGAACCGGTATCGTCCGCAGGCCGCGGAAAATGCCGCCCGGCCCGAGCGAATCCCCGATGCACTGATCCACGCCGTACTTCAGCGGAATCTCGTAATCGACCTTGAATGCATCCACCCCGCCGACCTGTATCATGATAACGACGTATTTCGCCCCTTCGAGAGCTTGCGCACGGTCGGTCGTCGACGTCGCCTTCGCCGGCAGCTTGTTCTGCTCGATCATCTGCTGAACGAACGCCTCCATCTTCGCCAGCTTGCCGGCATCGAGATCCATCAGACATATTTCGCTGTCCTGCAGAGCAGGCGTCGCGAAGATATCCGTCACAAGGGTCTTGCAGAAAATAAGGCTGCCTGCACCGATCATCGCTATCTTGGCCATCTTGATCTCCTCTACAACATTGAGAACAACACCTGCACGACTTCCGCCGCGAGCACTTCAACAAGCCCGTATCGTAGCACGCCGCGAAACCCACGGCAAACAATTCAAGGACATAACCGCCGCCCACGACACGCCGCAAATGCGCCGGCAGAATTGTAAATACCTGTTATTTCTTGACATAGCCCGTATCTTATGATACAATATGTGCGTAATGGGGTGGTAATTATTGCGTCGTTCTTCTATCGCAATCCGCACGGAGGACAGTCTGAAACCTTGCCGTCACGACGTGGCGCATGAATTTGTCGTGCGGCGTTACGCCCGATAAGCATATGCACCAAGCTGTCGTAAACGACTATACGCTGGCACATGCAATTGACGAACCATACAAATTACGCACAAGCGAACGCCGCCCTCGTTGGCGACCTGCTCGATTTCGATGGCAGCCGCCCTGTCACACGCGATAACGGCCAACAACTGCGCCCCGAATTAAAGCACTTCGCCGACAACACCGCGGCATCAAACAAAACACCACACGCGATCCGCAGAACCAGAACCGCCAAACCGCAGCATGAGGACGAAAACCACGTCGGGGTCTTCCGGAAAGCCGTAACCACACTGCTGGCCGCCCTGCTGATGATAGTGCTCGTCTACACACTGAACGTCGTGCACCCGGATGTGCTCGATAACGCCCGGAACTTCTGGAGCGAACAATCCCACACGGCAACCGCCGGCATAACGCGCGCATATAATGCCTCCCTCCGCGGAATCGACGGCATCCGCCGCCCGGAATCGGCCGCCGTCCGACGGACGTCTCGTCCCGCTCGAAGCGACTCGACAGTGCGCGGCATCATTGCCGGCGAAAACGGCTCAGCCGCATTGGTCGGCCGGGATGTGGTGCATGTGGGCGACAGCGTCGGCGGCGCTACCGTGACTGCAATCAGCCGCCAGGAAGTGACATTCCGTTCGCCGTTCCGCACATGGACCCAACCGGTAGGAAGATAAGCCCGCGCAACGTGCACCGCTCACAACCGCCGACCACATCCGGCCCGGAAAACGCCTTTTCGGCCCCCGTTTCACCACCTGGCAACATCTTCCACTTTTTCTTTGACCACCCAACTCCCGGTTCCTACAATGCTCCTATCGGGATACCGCCCGGCACGGATCGTTCGTCCATGAATGTACGATCCCTGGCCACTGCGATCTCGACCGCTTATGGGGGCAATCGGTATCAGGGTATGCTGGTCTTTTTGTGCGAATGACCGCCGAAGACTAAGGCCCGGATCCCGGATAGTCCTCATCGAGCTTTCCGTGCCCCGACGGGCTCAGCAGCACTGTTAAGTCGCGTCCGGCACGAAGCAATACGATTATTAGTACTGGTGTGGTGTAGCTATAGGCAGGCAAGGTGGCCTCGAGATTACGAACGAACCTGGAGCAGGTGGTGGGAAAATGGCACGCGGAGACTCCCTCAGCAGCGCACCGCTCCAAAAGGCCAACCCATACGAGCCAGACCCCCGTAGAATCTGCCGCCGGGCCGCACGTCCAGCGAACCAGACTGCCGCAGACCGCACCGAACAGGCCCGGGCGACCGTATAAACGCTCAATGCCGTCTCGGCTCATGGCGGGAGTGCGAGAAGATCGACTCCTGCCCGTACTCATCTTCTCTCTCATGTTGACCGCCGCGGTCGGATGCACGGCCGCCATCTTTCTCTTCTTCGCAAGTCTCTGATGCAACAGGCTTTACAGCGCCACCAGCGCCGCCGCCGAACGCACCGTCCGGCCGCAGCAAAGCCATTACTTTCTGTACTTAGTGCATATTTTATAGGACGTTCCCTTGACATAATGCTAACAGTCCGATATAATTGCACGCGTGTGAAAGGGAGTTCACCTTTAGATTGCAGGCCGTGGCGGGGAGAAAGACCACGCAGAAAATCTCCCTCTACGTCAGCAGGTAATGGTATGCAAGGTTAGGGCTGTAGCGGCCCTGCCCCCCGGTCGTGCCCCTCTGCTCGGGCAAAATGGACGACCGGTACGGCAGGCCCGGAGGAGACGATCGTGTTTGATAGATGCGCGCCGCGTACCTGGTGTTACCACTCCATTCCATAGCGTTCCTCCTGCGCGCAAGGTTTCACGGGACATTCTCCATGGACGGAGGTGTCGGTAAGGCTGCGGGCTTTCCGTCCGCAGCCTTGCTTAATTTGCCATCTGCACGGAGGTCAGAGCACAGAACTTGTCCCCTGCAAGGAGCGTATCGCCAAGCCCCGCTGTAGCCAGCGTCTTGCGCGTCGTGCCCGTCGGATTGCAGAGAATGAGTTGGTGCCCGAGAGAGTGGAGCGAGCGGCGAAGTGCGATCAGGCGCGAGCGGCTGTAAGCGGTCAGCACGTCAACGCCCGAGCAGTCGATGACGACGTCGCAACTGCCTTTGCGTTGCGCCAGTTCGGCAACATCGATCAGTTCGTCGGCGGTTTCCGGCTGCCTCGCAAGGTTGACGAGAATGACGTTGTCGGACCAGTTTTCTATGCTCATAGCCGCACTCCTTAAATCGAAACACTGTCACGCAATCGGGCAATACACTTCGCGCGGCGAACTCAAGGAGGAACTCTGCTCGATCCAGGTCTCGATGGGTGTGCGAAGAACGTCATGCTCTGATCCCATGCAAAATGCCGTATATCTGCGCCCTCTGTAAAGCAGCGCGGCCTACAACTCCAATATCGGCTGAAGCCTTGCCGATAGATCAGAGAATATTCCTACAATCCCGCTTCGCAAACACCCGCCCAACACAGGTACTTGACGCACGCCGCCCATTCTCTATCATCGCCTGCTTCAACAAGCGTTGCACGCAGCCGTCGATTGATCGGCGCGTGTCAGTGCGAATCGATAATCCTGTATGCTGCAATACATTGATCGTGAAAGGTTCGATGGCTATGCCGGACAAAAACGAAATGGGGGCAATTTTCGATCTCGACGGCGTCCTGGTGGATACAGCCTGGGCCCATCTTCAGGCATGGCGGGCTCTGGCCGCCAGAGAAGGCTTCGAAATGTCGCCGGAGTATTTCTATAGCACGTTCGGCATGCAGAACTGTCAGATTCTGCCGGAACTCGTCGGACAGGACGTCCCGCGAAACGAAATTGATCGGATGGGAGACTGGAAAGAGCAGCGCTATCGCGAAATCATAGCTCAGAAACTCGGCCCCGCCGACGGCGTACTCGCACTACTGGAAGATCTCAAAGCGACAGGGTTTCGCCTGGCCGTCGGCTCTTCAGCCCCGAGGGCAAACGTGGAGCATATGCTGGGCAGCGCGGGAATCACCGATTACTTCGATGCCTTTGTATGCGGACAGGACGTCACACATGGAAAGCCTCACCCCGAAACGTTCTTGACAGCCGCTGCGAAGCTGGCAACCTCGCCGGACCGCTGCGTCGTGGTCGAAGACGCGGTGCAGGGCGTTGCAGCAGGTAAGGCCGGCGGCATGGCGGTCATTGCGGTTACCAGTACGCGAAAACGCAAAGAACTCGCACAGGCCGATCTGGTGGTGAACACCCTGGCCGAAATCGGAGCGAAAGACTTCACCCGGCTGATTGAAGCACGCGGGCAAACCGGGCGAGAGCACCTGCGCGACACATAGCCGCATCCTACGAAAACGTCTCGCGCTCGATGCGGGCGGGATAAAAACGCCCGTCCTTTCGCATGAATTCCAGAATCGAGTCGAACTGCCGGTCGATAAACTGCGAATCGTTGCTGACGATAGCAATGCCGATGACGGCCAGCAGTTTGCTGTCCTGGCGATCCACCTCGGATATCGAGATGTTAAACCTGCTCTTGAGCCGCCCGATAAGGCTCTTGACGATGCTCCGCTTCTGCTTGAGCGAGGCGACGCCCGGCAGCGATAACTGGGCTGTCATGACGCCGACAATCATGTCCCAATGCTCCCTTGCTGTATTGCTCTGCGTGTGCGCCGCGGCTTATGCCATCGCGTGCTCGGCCCTGATTGCTTCCAGCAGCCGCTTTGTGGCAAGAATCCCCGCCGCTTCCGTAAGATCCGGCCCGCTGTACTCGATGCCGACGTAGCCGTGATAGCCCGCGTCGAGAACGATCTGCATCATCTTGCGATAGTCGGTGTTGACCTCGTTGCCCTCGGCGTCGAATTTCGAACTCTTGGCGCTCACGGCCTTTGCTTGCGGCATCATCATTCGCACCGACGCATAGCGGTCTGCCTCAGCCGGGAAATTGCCGAAATCGGGAAGCGTGCCGCAGTTGGGCAGGTCCACCCGCGCAATCACGGCCGTGAGCCACTTGGCGTCGGACGAAAGCCCGCCGTGGTTCTCGACCAGGACGTTCAACCCAACATCTGCCGCAACTTCGCTCAGACTGTGCAGGCCGTCGGCCGCGAGCTTGAGCTGTTCCTCGTAACTGCCGCTCGAATGGGCGTTCACGCGGATCGAGTGGCAGCCGAGATACTTTGCAGCATCGACCCACTTGTGGTGGTTCTCGACCGTCTGTTTGCGTTTGGCGGCGTCGGGATCGCCGATGTGGCCCTCGCGGTCGCACATAATCAGCAGAGATTTGACGCCGTTGTCGGCCGCGCGTTGCTTCATCTCGCGCAGATAACTCTTGTCCTCGCCCTTGTCCATGAAGAACTGATTCACATACTCGACCGCCCCAATGCCATACTCGCGGGCGGTTGCCGCGAAATCGAGGTTATCCAGCGGCGGTTCCTCCCGGCCGAAGAGCCGCTTGTGCAAAGACCACTCCGCCAGCGAGATATTGAAGGGTTCCTTGGATGCGCCACCCGTCAAAGATATACAACCATTAAGACACACCGCGCCCGCGGCGCCGGCACTCAGGGCGAGAAAACGTCGTCTGTCCATCTTCGTCTCCATTGTGAACGTATGCATTTGCCAATCCTGCTGATGCGCCATGATAGGCGGCAACCGCATACGGGTCAATGCATTTCGCCCTGTGTGGGCATGGACGGTCCGAAGACTGCTCGCGAATGTATGCTGGCCGATGGAAGTTTCGGTATCGGAGGATATGGCCGGCGTCAATACGACGGCGTCAAGGCAGTCGGCAGGTGCGGTCATCCGGAGCGCCTGCCGTCTTGGCTTGCAGAGGGGGAATCGGCGTGATTATCGGTCTGTCGCGCGACGCGTCAGAGAATGAGCTTGCCGTGCATGTAGGCCGCCGCCACGGCCAGCACCACCATCACCAGCGCGAGCTTCAGCAGACGCACGTCGTGTGCGTGACTCTCCTGACGCAACTGGTTCTGCAGTTGCCCGATTTGCCTTTTCGTCTGTGTAATGCCCATCAAGTACCCCCTCTCGAAACGAAAACGGAACAATGGATAACGCGGGCGCCCGCGCATCGACAATCCGCGCACTTCGGCGCCCTCACGTAAAGTATACGAAGCATTGGGAAACCGGCCAAACGGCGTGCGGAGTTGCACTAGACCCCGAGCTGGCCGTAAATCATCTGCCAGCCCTGAAAGATGTAGTAGATCAGAACCATCGCAATGAGAGCATAGACAATACGAGGCAGCCAGCGAACGAACTCCTGGAATCTGAACTCGGCCGCGTAAGCATAGTTCTCGGCCAGTTTGCCTGTCGTGGCATCCAGCGTGCCCGATTCCTCGCCCACTTCCCAGATACCCCGCAGTTCCGCCGGCAAACGCTCGGACAGGCCCGTGGATGCCGGCTGCCCCTGCCGCACACTTTCGGCCATGGGCTCGAACATCCTGGCCACCGCGGCGTTGCCCGTAGCAAGCGTCGCCTTCTCGACGCACTGCGTGATGGGAACGCCCGCCTGTGACATCATGTGAAAGACACGGCAATAGCGGCTGATCGCCAGGCGATAAAGGGCGCCGCCAAGGACCGGAACGCTGAGGGCCGCCTGGTCAACAATGCGACGAGGCAGCCCCTTCTGCGGCGTGAAGCGAACAATCGAGTAGATGATGCCCGCCGGTATGTAGAATATCATCAAAATGGTGAGCACGCCGGAGATGTAGACTCCCGCATCCCACCCTGAAAAGACGAATTTCGGAACCGGCACAACAAAAGCGGCAAACGTGATGACGAAGATCGGCAGAACCATACCCGAGCGCAGCATCTTGCTCATGCGATGCGAGAACTCGTACCATTGGCCGAGCAGACCGAAAGACTCGCCCAGATTGCCCGAAGTCTCAGCCGAGTCGATAATCATCACGTCAAGAGGCCGAAAAACCCGCGGATTCTGCTCCATCGCCTCGGCCAGACTGCTGCCCTTTGCCAGCGTATCGCGCACCCGGAGAAACGCCTGCTTCTGCGCGCCGCGAAGGCCGGAGGCCACCGTCTCAAGCGAACGCAGCAGCGAAACACCCGCATCGAGCATGGTCGAAAGATTGTGATAAGCTGTCGCCAGGTTCTTCGCCAATTCGGTTCTCCTTGCCCGGGCTTCGCCCGCTGTCCAGCGCAACCTGCATACACCGTTAGTGTACCAGAATCTCAGATCGAAGACCATAGATTTGGAAAAGTGATCGGGACATACCGTCCGCAGCCGAGCCGGGCCGCCCGCCGAGCCAAATCACAGTTGATTCGACGAGCCCTCTGGCGTATAGTAAACGCGATAGCAGCATCGAATGGGGCATTCATTTCGAGGATTCACAATGAACGTATTGCTGATAGGCAGCGGTGGACGTGAGCATGCTATTGCATGGAAGCTCGCGCAATCGAAAAACCTGGACAAGCTCTACATCGCACCGGGCAATCCCGGCACGGCTAAATGCGGAACAAACGTCCCGATAGACGTGGGCGAGATTGACAAACTCGTGGATTTCGCGAAAGAAAAGAAAGTCGGCCTTGCGGTCGTCGGCCCCGAGGACCCGCTCGCCGCCGGAGCTGTCGATGCGTTCGAGGCCGCGGGGATCAAGGCGTTCGGCCCCTGCGTCGAGGCGGCAAAACTCGAAGCGGACAAGGCCTTCGCCAAGCAGTTGATGCGCTCGTGCTCCATTTCAACCGCCGAGTCCCATATATTCGACCGCTTCGAAGACGCCAAAGCATATATCGCCAGCAGGGACGAACCGGTGGTCGTCAAAGCGGCCGGCCTCGCAAAAGGCAAGGGCGTATTCGTCTGCGAGGAGCCTTCCGATGGAATCCTGGCCGCCGAACGAATCATGTCGGACAGGATATTCGGCGTCGCCGGCGACAAAATCGTCGTCGAGGACAAACTCCTCGGCGAAGAAGCATCCATCCTGGCCTTCGTGGACGGACGGAACATCTACGTCATGGAATCGTCTCAGGATCACAAGCCCATCGGCGACGGCGACACCGGCCCCAACACCGGCGGCATGGGCGCATACAGCCCGGCGCCGATAGTCACCGACAAGCTCATGAAACAGATTACCCGCGAGATACTCGTGCCCGTCGTCGACGGCATGAACCGACACGGATCACCCTACAAAGGCGTGTTGTATGCGGGATTGATGATGACCGCCGGCGGACCGCGCGTACTCGAATTCAACGTCCGCATGGGCGACCCGGAAACGCAGCCCATCCTGATGCGCCTCAAAAGCGATCTGCTCGAGGTCTGCCTCGCAGTGTGCGAAGGAAAACTCGCCGATATCACCCTCAAATGGGACCCCCGCCCCGCAGTCTGTGTCGTCATGGCCTCGGGAGGCTATCCGGACGCGTATGAAAAGGGCAAAAAGATCACCGGAATCGACCAGGCCGAACAACTCGAAGACGTCATCGTATTCCAGGCAGGTACGAAAAACCAAAATGGGGATATTGTAACCAGTGGAGGCAGGGTCTTGGGCGTGACCGCATTGGGAGACGACGTTACCAAAGCCAAAGAAAGGGCCTATAAGGCTGTAGACGCAATAGCATTCGACGGGGCGTACTGCCGGCGTGATATCGCTGATAAAGCCGTCGAAAGACCGCGTCGATAAGCATTCTATGGCGAATTGAGGTAGGATCGACGTGATGTGAGGCCCATATTTCTCTCGGAGCCGCCCTTTTGTTTCTTGCATCAGTCATTGCTATTCTTTAAGTGGGATAATGTCGGCTGAACCGAAAGAATCTATGCTTCGCAAACTCGCCAGGCGGCTGATTATCGGCACAATGCTTGTCGGTGTGCTCGCCGCGGCGGTCTGGTTCGCCTACATGTACGGCGGCCAGGCGCTGTGCGAAATAGCGATCGGCCAGATTGCCGAAATCACCAACACGCGCATCGAAACAGACTCGGTCACCTTTCACGCCAACGGCTCGGTGGTCATCGAGGGACTTGCCATCAGCCCGTTCAAGCGACAGGGGCCGAACGACGCCATACTGCGCGCCGAGCATGTGTACGGCCGCTTCAACCCGGGCAGCCTGCTGCGCATGAACCCTCGGCTCCAGCAGATCGATGTCAATGATTTCGTCTGCAACGCCCGATACGACGAAGATACAGAGCAGTGGAATCTCTCGGCCCTTAAGCTGACCATTCCCCGCGGCGGCTCCGAAACGCTGCCCGATATCAATCTCAGACGAGGCGAACTGCGCTACACCCGCGTCGCCGGCGAAAACAGCGAAATCGCGGCGACAATGCCGCTGGCAATGAGCTTCGGTGCCATCCAGCAGCAGGATCGCGTCTATGCCTTCACGCTCACAACCGGCACGCAGGTCGGCGGCTACGGCCAAAGTCAACTGACCGGGACCTGGAAACCCGGCTCCCTCACCCTCGCCGGCGGCATCGCTTCGGAAATCCTGCCCGAACTGGAGATGGCATGGACGGTCGATCTGCTGGCCGCCGAACTGCTGTACGACGATAACGATGATTACGAACTCGAACTCCGCCTCAAAGACCTCTATAGCAGGCAGCGGCTGACCCTCGAGAGAGTGGGACAGATCGGGCCGGACGTGCTGACACAATCGGCGTGCTTCAAAGCCCTCCAGAAATTCCTCCGCCGCTACGAACCGCATGGCCGGGCCGACATTCAGCTCAGCGCTTCCGGCAACTTCGAACGCTGGGGCCGAAGCCGGCTCGCCGGCACGCTCGAATGCAGAGACACCGCTATTCGCTACCACAAGTTCGATTACCCCGTCGATGCGATCAACGGCGCCATCGACTTCACCCACGACAGCGTCACGCTCAACAACCTCCACGGCAAGCACAAGGACGTCAACCTGTTCTTTAACGGCTGGAGCAAAGGCTTCGGCGCCGACTGGCAATACGATCTGCATGTCACCAGTGACGACATGGTCCTCGACAGAGACATGTATCTGGCGCTGAACGAAACCCAGAAAAAGCTGTGGGATTCCCTGGCGCCGTGCGGCGTCACCTCGGTGGACTACCATATGCGACGAGAAAGCCCCACCGACAAGACCCAGATGCTCGCGCTCGATCTGCAAAACGTGCAGGCCACGTATGGCCGGATGCCGTACCCGCTGTACGATCTGACCGGGCGGGTGCGGATACGAAAGGACTCCATACAGTTCGCGGACGTCACTTCCGAGTCGAACGACCGGAAGATCGTCGTCAACGGCGCCGTGACCACCGCACCCGGCGGCGAGAAGGAATACCTGATCCGCATCGATGCCAACAATGTCCCGCTGGACCGAACGCTACACGCCAGCCTGCCCGACGGCCAGAAGGGCCTCTACGAGCAGTTCGATCCGAACGGACTGATCGACGCGGCGATCGTGGTCTCGGGTTCGCCCGAGATGCCGGATACATACACCGCGGACCTGCAATTGAAGCAGGGCGCCGTCGATCACGATGACCTGCCCTTCTCGCTTTCCGATGTCACCGCCCGCCTCATCTGCACCCCGACGTCGATTGAAATCCGCCGGATGGTCGGCCGGCACGGCGAAACGGCAATTGACGTCAACGGCATGATCGACATCACGCCTCGCCGGGATGAACACCTCTACGACCTCACCCTCAATCTCGCCAATGCCGAGATCAACGACGACCTGCTCGACTGCCTGCCCGAAGCGGCCCGCCGGCGAATCGCCGCCATGAAACCCGAAGGCAACCTGGACCTGCACATCACGCTGGACACCACCGACAGCACCGGACCGACTGCGTACCACGTTGGCATCAGGTGCCTGGGCAACAGCCTCACCGTGCCCGAGTTCCCCTATCCCCTCCAGGACGCCAGAGGCACGATTGTCGTTCTGCCGGATAAAATCACAATCGAGTCCATCTCCGCCGTCCCGGGACCCGCCGTCGGAATCGTCTCGCAGGATTCTGCGGTCCGCCTCAGCGGCGAAATCACGCTCGCCGACGGCGCGATGGACACCGCGACCCTCGATATCAAGGCCGATGACATCTTCTTCGAATCGCAGTTGGCCCGCGCCATGCCCGGCGGCCTCCGCGTATTGTACGACCGCCTGCTCCCGTCGGGCCGATTCGGACTGGACCTCAGCGAGGTCAGGATAACGCAGCTCGCCGATGGAACCCGCGACGTGGCCTTCGACGGCAAAGTACGGCTGGACAAATGCCTGTTCCGTATTACCGGCGCTCGAACCGAAGCGGACAACGCCGACCTGAACGTCCGGGGAATGTACCGGCACGAGCGGGGGATATCCGATTGCGTCGTGGATATCGATGCCCAAAGCCTCAAGATTCAGGACAAGGCCCTCACCGATCTGACGGCCCGCCTCACATACGACCAGACAAAGCAGCGGTGGTTCACCGACGACATCGCCGCCGACTGCTATGGCGGCAAGTTGCTCGGCTCGTTCGACTTCAATCAGCCCGAGCAGGGCCCCATCGACTATCTCCTCCAGGTCGCCTTCGACAATCTGGACATGAAGGACTTCCTCGCCGACACCCGCTTCAGAACCGAAGGCGAGAACGACCATACCAGCGGGAAGATGCAGGGCTCGCTCGCACTGCGGGCCACCACCGGCGACAGCAACTCGCGCATCGGCAAGTGCAAACTCTCGATCACGGAAATGAAGGTCGGCAAACTCTCGCCCCTGGTGCGCCTCTTCCAGGTGCTCAAGCTCTCGCTGCCGACCGAGTTCGCCTTCGACGAAATGTACCTCGATTCGTACATCAAAAAGAGCGATCTGATCGTGCAAAAGCTCGACCTCGCCGGCGAGAGCCTCGCATTCTATGGCTCCGGCCGAATGGACCTCGAGACCCGCAACGTCGACCTGACGCTTACCGGTCGCGGCAAACGCCTCGCAACCGCAGACCCCTCCCTCTGGGAATCGCTCACCGAAAACATCGGAAAGGCCATGGTCCGTATCGACGTCAGCGGAAGCTTCTACGACCCGCGCGTCGAAACAAAACCACTGCCCATCATCACCGAAACCCTCGACCTCTTCGGAAAAGCCGTCACCTCATCCAACGGCCAACACAAATAGAACCGCATCCGCCAAACCCTCCCCGCCGTAGCGAACGCGCCCCCGCCGCAGCCCTGTCACCTCCGAATCCTGCCGCTACCTGCATCCCCACTCCTGTGCCCCTGCCTCGACAAGCCGGTCACCTGAAACCCGCACCCACGGGGGCAACTATGCGCCAATCTGATCTCACCGGTGCACCGTTGCTATTTGTCATGCGTTTCGTATTTGAATATTCCTTCAACAACGCGATCCCGGATAATGAAGCCATATGAATCCACAGGCTCGGACCTCCTGTCCGGATACACGAGATAACCCCGCCCCGCCGTAATAGGACACAGGCAAATCGCAATACCGTCATCAAGAAGAACGACCTGTGAAGGCCTGAGCTTCTTCACTGTTTCCGGCCACTTCTCCCGTACGACTCTGCACCTGTCGAACCCTCTCTCCCTGTCTGCAACACTCGCGGCCTGCGGATCGCTGAGCAACACTGCACATTCCTCAATCAATCGGTTCGGATCCTCTATCGGCACTTGATAGCTTCGCGACTTATCCAACATGTGCAAGAATGAGCCGATGACATACAATACAATTGCCGCGGCGAGAACGTGCGCCAACGGCTTGTCAATCCGCTTGTAGAATCTGCGCAACTGGTTGACCCGGGTATTCTCACCTGATGCCATAATCTGAAACTCCTGCACGCAACCCCATACGTCGCACACCTCCTGCCCACGCGTACCTCAACTTCCCGACTTCCCTTACCGCCTGCCCGCTGCGCAGCTCACGAAGGGGTGCGCTAAGCGGCTATCTCTGTCACCGAACAACGGACCGTACAGCCTCTATAGGACGCCAAAACACAACCCGACTCTTCTCACGCTTTTCCTTACCGTCTTTCGTGTACACAACAGAAATCTGTCATTCAACAGTAATTCTCTTTTGGACCGTGTCGAATCTTGCCCCAAGTTCAGTAGACGTGTCCACTTCATTAAGATAGCGAGACACGCCGCTCTTTAGATCTTCGATTAAGAATAGAAGGCCGATACGCAGTTTTCGGCTGGAACCCGAACCGTCTATAGTGAAATGCCGATTCTTTGGCAAATGTTGTTCGCCCCATTGAATTAGATACTTGTAGGTGATCCCATTTCTTTTGTTGGTCCAAAAGCGTGGCCGACTTGTATGCATTAAAGCATGACGCCATATTTGAACGGATACATAAGATGGTTCCTTGTCATAGCCAACGTATTTGACCATGAAATCTCTCATACGGTCAGCCTGTCCTTCATCGGCCATGGTACCTTTCCAGTACTGAGAGAAGAGATCAATTCTTGCAAAGACACCCATCACATATCCATAGAGGGTATTGCTCAGACCATGCAGACCAGACCTATCGTGCCAAGTTGGGAAAACAGCCTTCTCATACACATAACCTACTTCTCTACTAAAACGCTCAAGGTCTTCTACCAAGTCTGGTCTCTTCTGATTATCCATGCTGCGAATGATGCGCATCAATCCTATGGGTAGTCACTTGTTCATGTCAAATAGAACTCTCACCTCACTCATATCATCCCACAACACCACCATCTCGCCAAGGCTAGGCACAGCCTTATACATCACCTCGCCGGGACGAACCACAAAAACCTTCAGAAAACTCCGTAACGCTTGCCCCTTATTCTACCGCAAAAGCCCTCCCCGCCAATCCCTTTTTCGAAAAAATGCCTCATCTCTACGTCCTCGATGCCCTCTGTGGCCAGAAAACCTTGCCTTTTCACCCCAATCCTTTCAATCTCGCAAATCTCACCGTCCTCGTGCACCATCTCCCCCGATATCATTCAAGCCTCCGCCACTCCGCGGTGCGTAGCAACACGCGGACGCAAAGGCAGGCCCTTGCCCCGGCTGACCAATACGGCCGAACATCCTGTGAATCACCCATAGCAACAAAGCCGCCACCCCGGCATGTCTATAGGGAGGCCATAGCCGTGGTGCAAAGCAACACGGTGGACGCAAAGGCAGGCTCTGAGAGATGCTTGCATCGAAAAGAGACTGCCGCCGCGAACACCCGGCCGACCAATACGGCCTGACATCCTGTGAATCACCCATAGCAACAGAGTCGCCACCCTCGCATGTGTAAAGGGAGGCCATACCCGTGGTGCGCAGCAACAC
>CAZGMJ010000076.1:0-24266 GCA_964526785.1 uncultured Pirellulales bacterium | reverse complement strand
CAACAGCTCGCACGAAGTCCGAAGTCTTTCCGCTGCCGACGCGCGGAAAGAGTTAATCCGAAGTCGGGGTTTTCGCTCGGTGAATTATACTATGCGATCATGTGGCTGGACGTTAGTCGTCCGCATGCCTGTACATGTCGCCCGGGCCGAGTTTGTCGTACCATGCGAACTTCATGATCACTGAGGTCACCGCGAGAACGGCAAGGGAAATCCACAGCGTACTGTACTTGCGGATAACGATGCAGATCGGCACGACCATCAGCATGAGTTGCCAGACGATGCCGTTGGCGATATTGAACCAGTCCCGGGCGAGGTTGCGATTTCGCTTCAGGTCGGGGTGGGTGGCGAGCAATCGCTGGTAGACGGGCTTCCAGAAGCCCCACGGCCGGACGTTCAGATAGAATTCATCGAGCACCTTGTCATCATCGGGCGGCGTCTTGAGGCAGACCCACACGGATGCGAGCGTGCTGATCGGCAGCAGGAAGAACAGAGCGTACGTCTTGCCCACCCACGGGACGAGATGAGGAAACGCCAAGGCGGCGATAACTCCCGCGATCATACCGGCGAAATAGCCGTAGCCGTTGAATCGCCACCAGTGCCACTTAAGGATGTTCGGTGCGATATATCCGGCGTACAGTAAGCCGGTAATCCACTTGGTAATATCGTTGATGTTTCGGATACGCAGGCCGATGATAATCGCAACCGCCACAAGCAGTACCGACGAGACGTAGCTCAATATTATGTAGCGCCGATTGGGGGCCCTGGGCGAGATGTAGCGTTTGTATACGTCGTTGACTATATAGGCCGCCCCGGCGTTGACGGTTGAGTCGAACGTACTCATGAACGCCGCAAGCAGTCCTGCCATGAGGATGCCGATCAGGCCGGGCGGAATGAAATCGCGGATAACGAAGGGCAGTATCTGCTCGAAATCGAAGGAAACCCTGCCCGTCTCGGCCAATCCCTCGCCGACCATGCTGTTGATTTGAGGGCTGAAGAATACCACGCCCAGCACTGCGATTCCGGTTATCATCAGAAAGCGGGGCACCAGTTGTACGATGGACATCCACCAGTTCTCCAGAGCCGCCTCTCGTGGATTTCGCGTCGAAAGGACATGCTGAATGCCGTAGCCGGGGGTCGGTCCGGCTGCGCTGACCAGCAGGCCCCGGAACAACCATAGCATTACGACACATCCGAACAAGGAGAAACCGTCGCCCGGTTCGGTAGCCGAGCCGTATATCTTGGTATTGAGTCCGGCAACATATCCCTGCCAATCGATGTCGAGTTTCCAGCCAAAGAACAGGTCCGACCAGCCATCCGGTACGGCTGCCGCCAGCATCTCGGGGCTCACCCTGGACATCGCGATGACGGCGATGAAGATCGATGCGATGGTCAGAAGAACGAACTGGAGCAAGTCGGTCAACACGACACTGTACCAGCCGCCGAAGAGCAGATACGCAGTGGTAATTATGAGTATGACGATCGCGTAGACATTTGCACTGGAGAGCGAGCCCCAGGCCAGGTTCCACGGGAAAAACACCTCGGCGAACTTGCCTATGCCCTGGAACGCGTATGCGAGAAAACCGATAGCACCGATCAGGGCGTAGACCACGACGCTGATGTGCGAGAGATTGCCGCCGCGACCGGTGCCGAATCGGGTCCGCATCCATTCCGCTCCGGTCAACACGTTCGAGCGGCGGATCCACGGGCCGAGATATACCTGGCGAAAGACGCGATCGAACAACGGCCATATCCAGGGGATGAAGGCGGCCTTAATGCCATAGGTGAACAACATTGCGACAAACCACATTGTCCCGGTTATGTCGAAGCCGCTGGCGCCGTGGGACGTACCGATGATATACCAGGGCAGGCTTTTTCCGCCGAGGAAATATGCGTCAAGGTCTTTGGATGCCCGCTTGGAAAGGAGCCAGCCCACGACGATAACGGCGACGATGTAGGCGATGATGATTGCAATGTCGATGGTTGAAAGAGGTATGTCCATTCACAGTCCCTTTCGTTATGCGGGGCAGGAGAGCAGGTATTCAATCAGTTCCTGTAGCGGACATGTCGCCAGTGCAACGTACTTGTCGCCCGCGCCGTAGTAGACAAACAGTGTATCACCGATCACAACTTTGCCGCACGGAAAGACACAGCCCCTGTAGTAGCCGTTGATTTCATAGTCGGCCTCGGGCTGCATAATCCATTCTGTGGTGCGATGGGTCACGTTCCGCGGATCTTCCAGATCGAGCAGCAACGCTCCCAGGCGGTAGAACTTGTCTTCTCCAACGGCATGGTAAATGGTCAGCCAGCCGTGCTCGGTTTTGATCGGTGGAGTGTTTATCCCGATCTTGTTCGCCTCCCACCCGAACTTCTGCTTTATGAGCAGTTCGCTCTTGCGAAAACCCATAAGATCGTCCGCCATTGAAATCCACACCGACGCATATTCCGTGCCGTACCGGGGCCCAACCCATTCCAGCGGTCTGTGCATCATGACGTATTTGCCGCCCACCTTCTCGGGAAACAGGATCACATCCCTGTCGTCCAGCAGCGGATCGGTCAGTCGGCCGACGCGAATCCACTGCTTGAAGTCTCTGGTCAGGGCGAGCCCCGTGCTGGTGGCGTTGTTCCGCAGATAACGCGGAAAATCGGGAGGAGATACGGGCCACTTGTACCGCTGCTCATCGGACGTCCAGAATTGTCCCCAGGGGTAAAATCTTGCTGCGTATGTGATGTAGTACCAGTCGCCGATCTTTATCATGCGCGGATCCTGAATCGTGCTGGCGTCGAATCCATCGACGCTGGGACTCAGGACGGGCTCATCAGAGACGCGCTCGAAGCGGTAGCCGTCGCTGCTGGTGGCGAGGCCGAAATAGCATTTGTATTCCGGATGCGATTCGGCGGCACGATAGAGCATATATACGCAGCCACTGTTCCGGTCATACCACGCGGCCGGATTGAAGACCGCCAGGTCCTCCCACCGGTTGTTTGTGTTGGGCGAGAGAATGGGATTTCCTTCATATCGGTTGAGTTTCACCAATTTTTCTCCATCGACGGACTCGTTTCGGGCTTGCGATTGGGCGTCACGGCCGTAATTAACCAGAGAATATACAGTCGGCTGGGCCAGAACGCAAAGGACAAAAAGCAGCGGGTGGTAACCGAGGGCGGGGACGCATCGCAAGCGATTTTCAAAAGCGTTTGACAGTCGCGTATGCATTCTGATAGGCTGTGCATCTGTGCAGTATCGAGCGTCCGGACTTGCGCTGAGAACGGCAGGCTGTAAATGAGCTATTATCCGAATAGACGTGCGTTTCTCAAGGCTGCAGCAGGGAGCTTAGCCTGTGGCCTGGCATCATCGCGCTACATCCGTGCGGAGAACGATCCCGGCAAGAAGTGGAAGATGCGGCTGTCCACGTCTTCCATCCATTATATGGGTTTGCCCATAGAGGAGGCTTGTCGGCGCATTTCACAGCTTGGCTTCGAAGCGATCGATATCTGGTCCGCCCACGAGGGTTGTCCCCATCTGGACGACGCAGCGACTCGCCTGGGTCCCGACGGTCTCAAGGAACTGCTGGCCAGGCACAAACTGAAGCTGTATGCGTTCTCAACCTATCGGGGCGGGTACGCCCGGTACGCGAAACTGCTGGGCGAGGCGGGCGGCGGCGTTGCCGTACAGGGCAGTGCGGCTGCGTGCAAGCCGGACGAACTGACCTGGCGTATGAAACAATTCATGGAGGCGCTCAGACCGCTCATTGAGCTTGCCGAGCAATACAATTCTTATCTCGCCATTGAGAACCATGGCAATGCTCTGCTGGACTCGCTCGATTCCCTGAGGGCTTTCGTGGATTTGAACCGTTCCGCACGGCTGGGCATTGCGCTGGCGCCCTATCACCTGCAAAGGCGGAATGCTTCTGTGCCGGAGGCTATCCGAATTTGCGGCAAACAACTCATGTTCTTTTATGCGTGGCAGCATGCCCCGGACAACAGGCAACTGCCCGGTGTGGGTCCTGTGGACATGACGCCGTGGGTGCAGGCTCTGGCGGACATTCGCTATCGCTGGTATGTAAACCCCTTTATGCACGGCCATCCCGAGCCGGCTGAGATGTCGGCGAATCTTGCTGTTGCCCGGGACTACCTGGAGAATTGCTACAAAGAAGTTGCACGAAATACCAGTTCGTAACCGATTCAAAGACTGACGACAACGAACGCCATTGAAGGAGACTGCTATGAACAGACAAGACAGGAACACGGGCCTGAGCCGGCGGGAACTGATGCGCGACGGCGCAGTGGCCGCGGCAGGCATGGCCGTAGGTCTCGGTGCATCAGACAGTCTGGCCGCCGATGCCCCGAAGGACAAGACTCGCAGCTACAACCCCGAGATGGAGTATCGCCCGCTGGGACGTACGGGGCTCTGGGTATCAGCGGTGTGCCTCGGAGGACACTGGAAGCGCGTGGACAAAATGGTGCCGGGTGTTTTCAAAGGGCGCGGTTGGCTCAGTGCCGATATCGAAAGTGACGGGTTTCGTAAGAACCGCAGAGCCGTTGTGGACAAATGTATCGAATCCGGCATCAATTATATCGACGCATGCACGCGAGAGGAATGTCAGGCTTACGCTGAGGCGCTGCGAGGCAGAAGAGACGCGATGTACCTGGGCTTTTCCTGGTATCAGGAGGAGATGCGAAACAAGAATTATCGCAAAGCAGATGCTTTGCTCGGGACGCTCGACAAGGGTATGCGGATCGCCAAGCTGGACTACGTCGATCTGTGGCGGCCGACGATGCACGAGCAGAGCAGCCGGCACTCGGACGCGGAAGTGGACGAAATGATCGCCGCTCTTGAGAAGGCAAAGAAGCAGGGCAAGTGCCGACTGACAGGCTGCTCGACGCACGACCGCCTGCACATCCAAAAGATGATCGAGACGTACCCGGATGTTCTTCAGGTAATCGTTACGCCGTACACGGCCAAGAGCAAGGCTCTGCCCAAGGACAGCATGTTCGATGCAATGCGAAAGTACGGGACGGGCATGTTCGGCATCAAGCCGTTCTCCGGAACCCATCTATTCAAAGGCGACAGTTCGCTGGACAGTCCGCACAGGGAAGAGGACGACCGCCTTGCCCGCATGGCGATTCGCTACATCCTGACCAATCCCGCGGTGACGGCGCCCATACCCGGGCTGATCAATCCCCAGCAAGTGGAGAATATGGCCCAGGCTGTCAAGGAGCGCCGGAACGCGCTTACCAACGAAGAGGCGAAGGAACTGCAGGACGCCATGGATGAGGCCTGGGCGAAGTTGCCGGCCGACTACCAGTGGCTCAAGGACTGGGAATACGTGTAGTCGACGCTGATTGCCGGTTGGAATGAGCTGACGTAATACTGGTAAGGCCGAGGACATTTGCCAATGAGAGACAGGATAACCGCATCGACTGCGGTACGGATATGCATAGTGGGCGGCTTGCTGTTGTTCGCAGCGGCAAGCTGTTCTTCTCAAAGCGATAGAACGAGAGTCGGCGACCATGCGTCCAATACGCCAGCGGAGAAGGAGGCGATGGTGCAGAACGGGGCAATGCAGCCGGAAGCGGCCGTAATTGCGCACAAACCCAAAGAAGAGGAGCCGCGATTTGTGGCCAATCCATTCTGTGGAGCGTGCCATGCCGACTTCATAGACGACAAACTGGCGCGGAGGCACGAATCAGCGGGCATCGGCTGCGAACGCTGCCACGGCGAGTCCGAACGACATCGTTCGGACGAAGCAAACCTCACGCCGCCCGAGATTATGTACCCTCGCGACAAGATCAATCCGACCTGCATGATGTGTCACCCGCGGCAGGACATCCGGCATGTGAGGATGCATGATGCTATTCTCGAAGGCGCCGCTACGATCTTCGATGAGCAGGCTGAGCAGGCCGACGAGCCGGAGAAGGTATGCACGGATTGCCACGGCAGGGGGCATCGTATGGAGGTGCGCACGGTTCGCTGGAACAAGGCCACAGGCGAAGTCATCTCAGAGTGATCGCGTAATCGGCGACGATTAGATCGCGGGCGGCGGAGCCGTGCGTTGAGAGACGCCGAGGCGGTAGATGTCTGCGCCGGCGAGGCGGGGTCTTCCATGGAATATGCTCGACGCAGACGGACTCGTCACGTAGACTGGTTGCATAATACCAAAGTGCGATCGACGGTTTTATGAAAGGACGAGTCCATGCTACGGCGATTTCTTTTTTCAGTGATTTTTTGCACCTGTTCTTCGACGCTGTTTGCGGCCGGGCAGTTCGTCCCATTCGTTATACCGGCCGAACCGAAATCGGATTCGGTAATCGGGATTGATTCCTGGGATGCCATCGATGTCCGCCATGAGCGACTTACCGTTAGGCGGGCACACTTTTTCTGCAAAGACGATCGCGTGCGGCTGTGGGGCGTCAATCTCTCCTTTGCCGCCAATTTCCCGAGCCGGAAAGACGCTCGGCATATAGCCGCCAGACTGGCGCATGCGGGCGTCAACACCGTTCGTTGTCATCACATGGATACCGCCCTGTGGCCGCGGGGCATATGGGACGAGAGGGAACCGACCAGACTCAAGGCCGAAGCGCTGGACCGTCTGGACTACTTCATCGACCAACTGGCGCGCCATGGGATATGGGTTAACATCAACCTGCACGTGGGGCGCGAACATAGCAAGTACATCGGCCTTCCGAAGGTGAATCGCAAGTATGACAAGATATCCTGCCTCTTTACGCCGCAGATCATTGAGGCGCAGAAGCAATATGCGCGCGATCTTTTGACGCACGTCAACAGGTACCGTAATGTGCAGTACGCCGACGACCCGGCCGTCGCGATTATCGAGATTACCAATGAGAACAGCTTCTTTATGTGGGCGGCGGAAGATACTCTGCGCACGCTGCCGGAGTTCTATCGGAACATTCTGGAAGGACAATACAATGCCTGGCTCGGCAGGAAATATGGTTCCGACCGCAAAGCCCAGGCGGCATGGGCCGCAGGAGTAGAACCTCCGGGCGAGAATCTGCTGGAGAATGGCGTTTTCAGGGACCTTGCCGCCGACGGTGCGCCATCCGGTTGGAATATCGAGCAACATGAAGCGTGTCGGGCGTCGACAAGGGGCACTACATACAAGTCCAAACGTGCACTGCGAATTGACATTGAGAGAATCGATGAGACGGACTGGCACCTGCAACTGACCGGCGGCGGCTTTGCGCTGGAAAAGGGCAAGTACTACACGCTGGCCTTCGATGCCGCTGCTGAAAGCCCGCGCGAAATTCGGTGCGGCGTGAGTCAGGCGCACAGTCCCTGGGGCAATCTCGGCCTCTCGCAAACGGCCCGTCTAACGGAGCGGTGGAAGACGTGGACACTGGGCTTCGTTGCCAGGCAATCCGACGACACCTGCCGCATCAGTTTCACGCTCGGTCAGAGCAAGATTCCGCTGTATCTGGCGAACGTGCAGCTACGACCGGGCGGCCGCGTCGGGCTTGGCGAGGGAGAGTCGATAGAGCAGGGAACTGTCAGGCTTTATGGCGACAATGAGAGCCCTGCGCGTGCGGTCGACCGGATGATCTTCCTCGCGGAGACGGAGAAGCGGTACTTCGATGATATGCGCAGCTTCATCCGGGAGGATCTTGATTGCGATGCTCTCGTGACGGGGACCATCGTTTTCGGGCCGCTCGGACTTTACGGCCAGAGCGACATGGATTTCATCGACGCCCACGCCTACTGGCAGCACCCCCGCTTTCCGGGGCGTCCCTGGGACCGGGGCAACTGGCTTATCAATCAGAAGCCGATGGTGGATCATCCGGACGAAGCACCTTTGTTTCGTCTGGCCGCCCAGCGTCTCGAAGGCAAGCCTTATACCGTCAGCGAGTACAATCATCCGGCGCCGCTGGACTCGCAGGCGGAATGCGTTCCACTGATCAGTTCCTTTGCGGCCATGCAGGATTGGGACGGCATCTGGCTCTACACGTATTCCCATAGCGGAGACGAATGGGGCAGAGATCATCTCAACGGCTTTTTCGATATCGACACGAATCCCGCCAAGTGGGGTTTCATGCGAGCAGGTACCGCCATATTTCGAGAGAAAGGACTCAATCCATTGAGCGGGCAAGTGGTGGTTCGACTGGGTCAGCGGCCGGATATGCTGGCGGACGTTGCTGAACTACATATGCAGTATGATCGCGATATGTGGGACCTGGTCGGCGATAGAGCGGACGCATTGGAGCGCACGATTGTCGACAGGCGAGTCTGTGTGAGTTTTGAATCGGAGCTCAGCACGCCTGCAATGGAAGAGCCTCAGATTATGACTGCGTGGGAGGTTGAGGATGGCAAGGGGGGATTCATGGCGGCCGGCGGAGCGGGCGTTCTCGCCGGCCACAGGCGCAGGATACTGGAGTTGAGCGAAGGGTACGCCGAGGTGAAAGCACCGGAGTTTTGTGCGATTACCGCCACAGCCCTTGATGGCAGACCGTGGTTTCGCAGCGATGAGATCCTGATCACTGCGTGTGGCCGTTGTGAGAACACGGACATGGAATTCTCCAAAGACAGGCAGACCGTGGGACGCCAGTGGGGCCATGGGCCCGTGCGGATCGAAACTGTGGAAGGCAGGATTATCATTCCCGACGGCAACTGGAAGTGCCGTGCGCTCAAGCCGGACGGCACCGCCGGCAGAGATGTACCCATTCGTTCGAAGGGCGGCCGCACCTATATTGAAATCGGTCCGCAGTATCAGACGATGTGGTATTTCCTGTCGAGAGAATAGGTGGAATGGGGCAAGCTTGCATGGGCCGCTGTGGCGTTCAACTTCGGCTCATCGATATCAGACATGGAAAGGAAATGCAGGTGAAAACGCAAATGTTGCAGGCGATCTCGGTTGGCGTGATCTTCGTATATGCTTCCACTCTGTGCGCAGCCGAACAGCCCAGCTTGAGCCTGTTGGATTTCGACGAAACATTCGATACCACCACTGTCGATACGAGCGACTGTACGATAGAGCGCACCGCTGAGGGTGCTCTGCGCGTTGAAACCGGTCATGCCAAGCCCTGGCCGGGCGTTACGCTTAGAGCACCAGACGATCGCTGGGATTTGTCGGATTATCAGTACGTGCAGGTCGAGATCGTGAATGCAGGCGATTCGGAGGTTACCGTGAACTGCCGCGTGGATAATCCCGGTGCCGACGGAGTCAAGAACTGCGTGACGGGCCATACGCGCATCGATGCGGGCAAGAAAGCAACGATCGACGTTCGAATCTTTCCTTCGCGCTGGCGTATCGGCCAGCCGATCGAACTGATTGGCATGCGCGGCGCTCCCGCTCACGAGGGCAAGATTGACACCTCGAATGTGACACAGATGGTTGTTTTTATCAACCATCCGAAGGAGGATCATGCTTTCGAGATACTGCGCGTTCGTGCGACGGGGCAGGTCGAGACGATCGAGGTCAAGAATTTTCTGCCGTTCATCGACAAGTTCGGCCAGTTTATGCACAAGGATTGGCCCGGCAAGACGCATTTTGAGCAGGAGTTGACCGGGGCCGAAGCATCTGAACGCAGAGACCTGGCGGCCCATCCGGGTCCGACACATCGCGGCGAGTACGGCGGTTGGAGCATTGGTCCCGAACGTCGCGCAACCGGTTCGTTTCGCGTGGAGAAGTACCTCGGCAAGTGGTGGTTCATCGACCCGGACGGCTACCTCTTCTGGTCGCACGGCATCGATTGCGTGCATCCATCGACGGTCACACCGATAAGCGACCGCGTAGATTACTTCGCCGAGTTGCCTGCCTCGAATTCGCCGTTTGCTAAATTCTATGGCACCGGCACATGGGCTCCGCACGGGTATTACAAGGATCACAGTCCCTATAAGACGTACGACTTCGCCCGCTCAAATCTGCTTCGCAAGTATGGCGAGGATTGGGAGACTGTGTTTGCTGAGATTACGCATGAACGTCTGCGCAGTTGGGGTCTCAACACAATCGGCAACTGGTCCGGCCGCGACATCTACCTCATGGAGAAGACCCCATACGTCTGCACGGTTCATTCCAATTCGCGGAAACTCGAGGGGTCCGAGGGATACTGGGGCAAGTTCTTCGACGTCTTCGACCCTGATTTCGAACGATCGCTGCGGCGGGCCTTTGAAGATGAGAAGTCTTCCACCGCGCTGGATCCCTGGTGTATCGGCTATTTCGTACACAACGAGCTATCGTGGGGCGACGAATTGTCTCTCGCCATAGCTACGCTTAAATCACCCGCGGACCAGCCCGCCAAACAGCAGTTTGCTGCCGATCTTCAAGCCAAATACACGAGTATCAGCAGCCTGAACAGCGCATGGGGCAGCACGTACCGGGACTGGGACGATTTGCTGGAGAGTCGGCAGGCACCGGACAAGAAGAAATCGCGCGATGACTTATCGGCATTTTATCGCAAGACGGCCGAAACGTACTTCCGAAAGGTCCGTGCCGCAATGACGGCGGTCGCGCCGCTGAAGCTGTATCTGGGCTGTCGTTTTGCCTGGGCCAACGACAACGCCATTCACGCTGCAGGCCAGTACTGCGACGTTATCAGCTTCAATAAGTACACGTACAGCGTCGAGGACTTCCGCTTGCCCAGCGATATCGACCGGCCGGTCATCATTGGAGAGTTCCACTTCGGAGCGCTCGACCGGGGCATGTTCCACACTGGTCTGCGGAAGACCGCGAACCAGGAGGATCGGGCTGAAAAATATCGGCAATATGTTCGCGGAGCACTGCGCAATCCGATAATCATCGGCACCCACTGGTTCCAGTACAAAGACCAGGCGACTACGGGGCGGGGCGACGGCGAAAACTACCAGATCGGTTTTATCGATGTGTGCGACAAGCCATACCCGGAAATCATCAGGGCCGCACGGGATGTCGGATACAACCTCTACGAATATCGGCTGAAGGGCGAGTAGTGCGGTAAGATTCTGTGTGGGCAGTTGAGCTCGTATGGCCGTCCGTTTCGACGGATGCTCACTGATAATACGCAGTTACCGTCATAAGGCTTTGCAGCGCCACTTGGCCTTGTCGCCGGCCAAAAAGTGCGGTTGCCACATCCTGACTGCTGCTGCTTGAACCGCCGAGAACAACGGTCTGGCGGGGTTGCACGCGGACCGTGGTTGATAATTCCGTCAGCTTCAGGTCACCGCCGGAATTGAGGAAATCTGAAAAGACGGGAGTCAGTTCCAGTTCAATTGTTCCTGTAGGCGTGCTTCGCGCAAATACCAGCAGAGATTTTCCCGCCTGGCGGAAGGCGTATTGCACGCCACTGTATCGCCTGCCCTGATAGTAGAAAACGGGCACAGCAATCTCGGTCCCAATGTTAATCATCCCCTCTGTGCCGTCGGCGACAACCAGAAACAGCAGCGATTCGGAAGTTGTCTGCAACTCCTTCTTTGCTATGTTGAGTTGTACTTCGAAGTCGTCGTTTGCAACCCCTATGCGCAACCCGGCCTGAGCAAATGTCTCCGGCCGCGAAATCGCCACCGTCCCACGGTCCACATACCGCCACAGCACTTCGACGGCGCTGTATTGCTCCAACGTCGTTGTGAGCAACTTGACATCAATACGGATATTGCCGCCCGGGCCGCCTGCTGTCTGTCGCTGTCGTTCGGCTTCGGCACGCATGCGCTGGATTTCGCGCGACATTCGTTCGAACTCGCTGTTCCTGCGATTATCCGCGCAGCCTGCAAGAACCGCACCCAGCAGCAGTAATAAGAGCTTCGGTTTCCACATGCCGTTATTATAGAAGGTGAACTGCGTCAGGCAAGCACAATTCATGCGGGGACTTCTTCCTGACTTACACTGGCATGCGCGCCTGCCAGCGTCTATAATCGAAGTGTTTGAGGACTGGTTTGTTGCTATCGGAGACTGCCATGCACCGACGTTGCTTTTTGAAGTCGATGGGCCTTGGTCTTGGTTCGCTGATCCTGCCGAATCTTGCAATGGGTGCGAATCGCCATTCGAGGCGGCCCAACATCCTGCTCATCGTATCGGATGACCAGGGATACAACGATCTTGGGTGTTACGGCAGCGGGGAGGTCAAAACACCGAATCTCGACACGCTCGCGCGGCAGGGGGTTCGCCTCACCAACTTCTACGTCACGTGGCCCGCATGTACGCCTTCCCGTGGTAGTTTGCTCACCGGCCGCTATCCCCAGCGCAACGGAACCTATGACATGTTCCGCAACGATCTGGTCGACCACGACCATTTGTACACTCCGGAGGAATACGCGGTTTCGTGGGAGATGATCGGCGGTATGGACACGCGTGAAGTATTGATCCCCGAGATCCTCAAGAAAGCCGGCTATGTCTCCGGCATATTCGGCAAGTGGGATCTCGGACAGCTTCATCGCTTTCTCCCGCTCCAGCGAGGCTTCGACGAGTTCTACGGCTTCACAAATACCGGCATCGACTACTGGACGCACGAGCGTTACGGCGTAGGTTCCATGCGGCGCGGCAATGAGCCGACCACCGAGGACAAGGGAACGTATGCCACCGACCTGTTCTGCCGGGAAGCGGTCCGTTTCATCGAGCGCAACAAAAACAGACCGTTCTTCTGCTATGTTCCTTTCAATGCACCGCACATGGCCTCGACTCTGGACCGTCCGCGCGTGGGCGTCCAGGTTCCGCCCGAGTATATGCATGAGCACTATGGCCGCTACGATCCCGCGGATGCCAACACGAAGAAGGCCAAGCGGATGCGGTATATGGCTTCGGTTACGTACATGGACGAAGCGATCGGGACGCTGCTCGATACACTCGACCGGCACGAATTGGCCGAGAACACGATCGTGATCTTTTTCTCTGACAACGGGGGCAGTGGCATTGCCAATAACGCGCCGCTGCGGGGCGGAAAAGGACAGATGTTCGAAGGGGGCCTGCGTGTACCGTGCATCATGCGAGGGCCGGGCATTATTCCGGAGGATTCCGTTTGCAGTGCATTCCTGACGTCGCTCGAAATCCTGCCGACCATTTGCGGCCTGGTCGGGGCAGAGCCGCCGGATTCGGTTGTCCTGGATGGTTTTGACATGACTCAAGTGCTTTCAGGCAAGGCCGAATCCGAACGACAGGAGATGTTCTGGCAGAGACGCGGAGACAAGGCGGCCCGCGTCGGTTTCTTCAAGTGGGTCGAATCCAGCCGCGGGTCAGGTCTGTTCGACCTGTCAAAAGACATCGGCGAGCAGCACGACCTTTCGCAAAAGCTCCCAGATACGCTTGTCTTCGTCAAGTCGCGTTTCGCCGCCTGGAAGGCCGAGATGGCGAACAGTTCGCCCCGGGGACCGTTTCGTGACTACTGATCATTCAGTCCGGCTCTACGGCGGTTGACACCGCAGCGGTCCGCCCATAGAATCCGAATCCCTTAAACATTATATCAGTCAGGAAGCAGACTATGCAATTGAAGTTGCGTTTTCTCGGTGCGGCTCAGAACGTCACGGGTTCGCGGCACCTGCTCGAAGCCAACGGCACCCGAATACTTGTGGATTGCGGACTCTATCAGGAACGGGAGTTCAGAGATCGCAACTGGGCTCCATTTGTTGTTCCCCCCGCGAGCATCGATGCCGTTTGCCTTACACATGCGCACCTCGATCACTGCGGCCTGCTGCCCAAACTCGTTCGCGAGGGGTTTCAGGGTAAGATATACTGCACGGGGGCGACTGCGGAGATTGCGAAGATAATCCTGCTGGATTCGGCCAGACTCCAGATGGAGGACGCCGAACACAAGCGCCGCCGCCACGAGAGACAGGGTCGGAAGGTGGATCATCCGGTTGTGCCGCTCTATACGGTGGAGGACGTCGAGGCCACTGTTCCTCTGTTTGTCCCGATTGATTACAGACAGCCGATCCGCATCACCGAAGGAATCGAGCTGTGCCTGTGCGACGCCGGTCACGTACTTGGCTCGTCTCTGGTCAATATAAAGGTCAGCAAGAATGGGGAAACCCGCAGGATTGTGTTTTCGGGGGATATAGGCCGGCCGGACCGGCCCATCGTGCACGACCCCGAATTCGTAAGCGAGGCTGATTACGTGTTAATCGAATCGACTTATGGGGACAGGGTGCATCACAAGACGGAGGATATCAAGCGGGCGATTGGGGAGATCATCAATTCGACCAAGGAGGCCGGCGGGAACATCATCGTTCCCAGTTTCGCCCTCGAACGGTCTCAGGAACTGCTCTTCTATGTCAACGAACTGCTGGCCGAAGATGTCATACCGCACATCATGGTCTTTCTCGACAGCCCCATGGCCGCGAGCATTACCAAGGTCTTTCGCCGCCACCACGATCTGTTCGATAAGGAAATGATGCGGTCCATTCATCGCAACGGTTCTCCTTTCAGTTTTCCTGGTTTGAAGATCACGGAGACGTCGAGTCAATCGAAGGCCATCAATCACATCCGCGGCACCGTCATGGTCATTGCCGGCTCGGGTATGTGCACGGGCGGCCGCATAAAACACCACCTGATCAACAATATCACTCGGCCGGAAAGTACCGTGATGTTCGTCGGCTATCAGGCGTTCGGGACACTCGGTCGAAGAATTGTCGAAGGGGAGAAGCGGGTTCGCATCCTCGGCCAGGAGTACGACGTCAAAGCAAGAATCGCTCAGGTGCACGGCTTTTCCGCTCACGCCGACAAGAACGAACTGCTCCAGTGGCTCGAAGGGCTTACCCGTGCGCCAAGAAAAGTATTCGTCGTGCACGGGGAAGTGGAAGGTGCACGCAACTTCGCCGAATTCATACGGAGTGAGAAGGGATGGGATGCTGTGGTACCCGGCTATCAGGATGATTTCGTCCTGGAGTAGCCACCCTGCTTACTGTCGCAATTTGCGCAGAATATCCCAGTACGCACCTCGCCGGCCGTTCTCAATAGCTTGAACCAGTTCGGTATTGTCGCTGTAGTTATGATCTGTGGAAGGTTCTCCATGCGCCTGTGCAGCTTCGATTGGCTCGAAGAATCGCTGGTCGCCCGCTATCAGATCCTTTACAAGCCGTGCAGGCCGTGGACCGAGTGCTTGTGAGATGTAGAACGTGGGCCTGAAAAAATCCACCGGGCCATCATATCTGCGGACAATACTCGGATTGTCTTCAAGCGGCCCCTCCTGCAGGACCAGCTTTTCCATACCGGTTCCCGGGTATATTCGGATACCCAGCGCCGCACCCGCACAATCAGGTCCGATCTGCTTGATGTACTCAATACTCTCAGCGGCCGTCGCTTGCGTCTCGCCCGGGCCGCCGAGCATAAGGTCGAACATAACCGCCATTGTGTTTCGACGGCACAGTTTCACGGCAGTCGCCAGATCTTCGCGAGTATGCTGCTGCCGATATGCGTGCAGCATTGCGGGGCAGCCGGAGTCTCCCGTGAAATTAATGCCGATGCATCCCGCTTCGCGCATGATCTGCGCCAGTTCCGCGTCGAAGGGTACGACAGCCATATAGGCGTACCATCGCACTCGTTTACCCAGGCCCCGACGTTTCAATTCCTCGCAGACTGCGAACGCATGCTCACGCGGTATGTTGAATTCGGAGTCGCATAGATGCAGTACGTTGACTCCCTGATGCACCAGCACCTCTAGCTCGTCCGCGACTTCTGACGCTTGCCGCGTTCGAACCATAGGTCCCTTCGCAAGCGGATCTGCGCAATAGATGCATTTGCGGTTGCAGCCGCGTTTGGTCTCGATACCGCCCTGGCCGCCTCGCCTGAAGTAGGCTCGATTGTCCACCGCATCGCGTCCGACGGGAAGGGTCAGCTTTGTGGGCCATGCAGGGCGATTGCTGCAAATTGTACCGGCCCGGCGGTAGACTAAGCCGGGCACATTGGCGAATTCCTGCTTCTCGATGGCGTTGTACAGGGCGACGATGGATTGTTCGCCATCGCCGTGAATACCAAATTCCACCCCAGCCGATTCGACAATACGTTGCGGGAAGATGGAGAATCCCACGCCGCCGACTACGATCGGAGCGTCGGTAAGCGTTCGAATCAGATGCACGTCGTCGACGAGTCTTTGCAGAAAGGATTCGGCACTGGGCCAGAAACAGTCATCCACATTGCGAAATGACAAACCGACGAGTTGGGGGCTGTGGCGTCCGAAATAGTCTTCCAGCACATGGTCGGGTTGTTCGGCCAGGCACAAATCAAGTACAGTCGTTTCTACGCCGGCCCGCCGAGCCGCACCTGCGACGTATTCGACGCCAAGCGGCGCAATCGGAGGAACCATTCTGTTTGTATTGATCAGAGCAAGCATTTGTGGAAGACATCCAGTCTCACAGTTGTCGCTCGCGCTTGTCGCATATTCGCGTTGCGCGCATCGGCCAGACTAATCCTGGTGCTCATTGTCTTGTCTCTGTTCGGCTCTTTCGCGTCTGCGCTGCGAAACATAGCTGATCAGGATGCCGAGTTCAAAGAGAGCGTATAGCGGAAACGCCAGCGTAATCTGAGATATGACGTCGGGCGGAGTCGTTACCGCTGCGATGATAAACACACACAGGAAAACATACTTCCGCGACCGTTTCAGCGCAGGGATGGAAACGAGCCCCGTCCTGGTAAGGATGTAAATAGCGATGGGGGTTTGAAAGCCGATGCCGAAGACAAGCATCAGCAGCGTGACGAAAGATATGTACTTCTGAAAGGTCCAACTGGCGGATACGCCGATCAGGTCTCCGAAGCCGAGGAAGAAGCGGAGTGATATGGGCGCAACAACAAAGAGAAAGAACAGCGCGCCAATGACGAACAGTATTACCGAAAAAGGTATGGCGGTCTGCACGTATCGTCTTTCGTGCTTGTACAGCCCGGCCGCAACAAACATCCACATCTGGTAGAACACCCAGGGCGACGACAGAATCAACCCTGCGAGAATAGAAATCTTCATATAGCCGATAAACGAATCGGCCGGAGCGAGTGTTACCAGTCGACGTTCGGCGGGTAGATCCTCCGCGGTGCTTCCTACGCCAGGGTAATTCGCATCGTCCATCATGGAAGTCAGCGTTTCGAGATACACATCGCGCACGAAAACAACGAAATTCGGATCGATCTTCGGAGCATTCGGATCGGTCGCCAGCGCACCGAGTATGTTCTTGAAGACCGCATCAGCCACGTATGCCGGTCGCTCCGTCTCCTTCGCCTGCTCTTTTCTCTTCACTTCATAGCGGCGCACTGTGTTGTAGTACGGCTTCTCGATGAAACGGATGATCCGGGTGCCCAGAAGAAGACATAGTATGGTCCCGATGACCAGGCCGATCAGCGCCAGGATAATCCGCGCGCGCAATTCCTCCAGATGGTCGCCCAGACTCATCGTCGTGTCCAGGAGGTCGAGATCCCGCTCGTTTTCCTTCTTCTCGTTTTCAGGCATCGCTATAAGGGGGGTTGCGCCTGTAAGAAGAGTGGTATTGGGTTTCAGACTTTACTTAATGGTGTCTGATTCGTCCAGGCCGGCAGCTTCTTGGGCGTCGCGTTCCATGTCGTCCTTCATATCACGAACATCGTTGGCGACATCGTCCGTGCTTTCCTTCGCTTCATTGATACCTTTCTTGAACTCTGTGAGGCTTTTGCCTACGCCCCGAGCAATTTCAGGCAACCGCCTTCCAAAGATCAACAAAGCAACGACAAGAATTACCAGCCATTCATATCCGCCGGGCAAACCGCCAAAAGCCTGAATATAGTGCGAGCACGCAGTCATCTAAGTCTCCTTAATCATCCAAAGCGACAAATTATAAACCCCCGGTATGCCGGTGTCAATACAACTCAAACAAATATCCGGCTTCACATATTTCACTTCATCACGCTATTCACCGTGGGGCAAGCTGCTGGTCGGTTTATAGACGCCATGTCGTCGCGCAATGGGATTAACCACAACAGGTCTGTGTCCACGCACTCTCGTACGTTTCTAACACTTGGCCTGTTCCAAAAAAAATGTAACCAACGGGCTCGCAAGTGCAGTAATATCAATAGGTTAGCATTTAGTGGTGCTGTTTTTTCTTGCCTTTGGCGGGCATTTGCAGTAATATGGCACCATAACGAGATCGGTTGATTACGGTTGGTCCGGGGTGATTGATGACTGAATTCTACTTTAACACGTGGCTTCCTTTCGTCATGAACAAGAGACGCATTCTTCTGCTGGCGATCGCCAGTTATATCGCTCTGTGCTGAACGAGTACGTATTCGCCACAAATCCCGCTTAGGCCGCCCGTCGTTTGGGCGGATTTTTTTTGCCTGCATTTCTTTGCGTCCAACTTGAATTTCCGCCGTGATGGAGATAAACTACGCTGGTGGCAGCAGGGGGACGATCGCTTAGACTATGCCATTTACACCATATCATTTCGGACCAAGCGGATTCATCGGACTTGTGCTCAGGCGATGGATTGACCTGCCTGTATTCGTGCTTGCCAATGTGATCGTGGATGTGGAGGTCCTGGCGATCATGCTGTTCGATCTGGGGGTGCCGAAGCATCGGCATTTCCATACGCTTCTCATTGGTGCTTTCGTAGGCATCGCCTGGGGGGTGGCTGCCTATCCGTTCAGGGGTGTCTTCGCTCGAGTGATGAGCTTCTTTCGGATTCCCTACTTCACAGGACTGCGGAAGATGGTGGTTTCGGGTGTGCTCGGCGTGTGGCTGCACGTACTTATTGACGGTCTGACTCATTATGATGTTCTCATGTTCTGGCCCAACCGCTACCGTTGGTTTCTGACTCTCCAGAGGCAGTACGGATGGAACAGATTGATCCATACGGTTGAATTTGCGTGTTTGCTATTTTTCGTCCCGGCCATTCTCGCCTACGTTCAAGCGGTCGTGTCCTACAGTCGCAGGAGGGCCGGCCCCAAGAGAGGAAAGGTTTACCAAACACCGACGGCAGCAAAGGGGTGTTGATGTGCATTGTTGCCGGCGTATTCGATGGATGGCGGTAATTCCGGGAACTGCGATGCTCCTTGCATAGTCACGCTCAATCTGCTACAATCGGTGGTAAAGGGAGGCCCTGGTGGTGAGCAAACGCAAGAAAGAGAATAAACAGAACGACAAAGTCCTTCGCATGGTGGACATCGTACCGTCTGCCGACGATTCGGGCGAGGTTAGCGATGCCGGTAGCCGGGAAGCAGGGGTTCCAGAGTTCGATTTAGCCAGGCAGATTATGGCCCGGCATCGCAGGCAGAGCGCAACTCGCAGGACCGGGCCCGCCTCCAGAAAGACCGCGAGCCACAAATCTACGAGTTCCGCTGTACCCAGGCCGGTACCGATACTGTCTGCACATCAGCAGATTATAGCAGAGATCGTAGCACGCGATATCGAGAAGCTCTGCAACGACAGGGCCCGGCAGTAGCGGGCAGGTTCGCCCGACGCCAAAAAATTCCCATTTGCCCGTAATCTGCTTGCATCCCGTATCCCTCGATTGTACAGTATCCACCATCGCTCGGAGAGGTGGCCGAGTGGCTTAAGGCAACGGTTTGCTAAACCGTCGTACCGGTATAAGCTGGTACCGCGGGTTCGAATCCCGCCCTCTCCGTTTCCCTTCTGAAAACGGCTTTTTTGAGGCCTTAGAGGCCGTTTTCTGGCCTTTTGGCATGGCATGATCCGGTCGTGCCGTTTGGCCTCCGTGGTCCGCAGAAGTGCATTGTTGGGCGCGTTTTTGGCAAGTATATGACAAGTCAGCCGAATCGGTCGTTCCGGTCTTGACTGCTTCGGACTGCTGAATCTCCATCGACGGCAGCCTGTCAACTACCGCTCGGCGGTCATGAATTCCGACATGGCTATAAATGCCTATCGTCAACTCGGGCTTGGCATGCCGGGCAAGCGTCTGAGCCTCTTTGACCGTTGCACCGCTTCGAACGACATTCGATAAGAACGTGTGGCGGGTTGCATGGAAGTCGGCGAATTTGCCATCCAGTTCATAGGCAACGCCAGCCTTTTCCAGATCGCCCCGCAACATGCGTGTGACCTTGTCCTTGTTCGGCATGGCGAAAGCCCGGGCGTCTGGCGTCTTGCTGGCAAGCAGCGTTTTGAGCAGGGCGGCGGTGTCCGCTCGCAGGGGCAGAACGTCCTCACGCCGTCCTTTTGCGTAAGCGGCCTCGACCTTGACCGTCAAGGCGTCGAAGTCGAAGGAGCCGGCTTTCAGGCTGCGAATCTCGCCTGCTCGAAGGCCACATTCCAGCCCCAGCCGATACACAGCAGATCGTTCCGGTCCGGTCATGCCGAATCGGGTCATATCGTCGCCAGCGGTCGTCTGAACAAGCCGCCGGGCTTCGTCGTCGGTCATTGCACGCCGATCATGGCGTCGATCGACAGCAATGTTCAGCTTGCTTAAATGGTCGAAGGGTGTTTCGGAGGCTCGCTTATTGCGCATCATCCATTTGCCGAATTGTCGCAGGGCCTGGACGTGGTGGTTGTGCGTCTGATTGCTAATCCCGTTCCTGCCGACGCGAAGCTCTTTAAGTTGAAGAACCACGTCATGCGTCGAAATCTCGCTCCACGTCTTGTACTGGCAGCCGTCAAGTAGGACTCGACTGACTCGGGCGTGAAGCAGGTCAGCGTGCTGGGGCGTGCGGCCTTTGGCAAGGATGCTTTCCCGCCAGTCGTCGAGATGCTCGCCCAGTGGCTTGCCTGCATCGCTGTCGGCGATCAGGCCGAACTCGATTAGCTTCTTCCGCATCGCAGACGGTATCGACTCCACCCATCGCCGTAGGTCTGGATCGACTACGCGGCCATCGGTCGAGAGTAGCCATTGGATTTTGTCGGCTGCTCGCTCGCTCTCTCGCTTATTGGCGAAAGCGGTCAGACGGCGGCGCCTGTCCGTGTTATCGGTGAAGTCGATTCGGTACTTCTGGCACCGTTTCATGCGACCGGTTCTTTTGTCTCGATACTTGGCTCGGTAGACGTTCATTTCGTTCGCCTCGCTTTCTGCCAGCACTCAATGAGGAATTGTGAGACGGAAGTTTTCGCCCGCTTGACGTCGCCTCTTAGCTGGCGGTGTTGGCTTGGGGTTAATCGCAGTGTGACGATCCGGCTGCATTTGTCTTTTGGGTTCTTCGGTGGGCGTCCCATTTTTGTTTTTCGCTTTGCCATAAGTCTATCCTATTTCTGGTAATCGTAAAAGTCAAGAGCTATCTTCACTTTTTCTCAAAAAAACTTTCTGGATCAGATCGATGGACTTCGTCGTGATACCTCACTCCGCGTCTCCGCTGTGTCGCAAAACATCATCGGCAAGGTTCGCCAGTTCCATTGCCTGCCGGATGGTGAGAAAGACGCCTCCGCGGGTTAGGAGTTTCCGTCGCCAACTCTCTGGCCGTCCGCTGTGTCGAGCAGACAAGTCATCCTCGACGATTTCATCGATGCGTCGGAGCACCTTAAGGTCAGCCTGCCGACCGGAGGCGACGGCTCGGCGAAATTCGCGGATGCACTCGCTCAGTTCCCGGCGTGTGTTGCGACTGACTCGATCATAGAAACCGTCTATGCGCGAGTTGCGGGCGGTTCGTTGCTTCCCCGTGGAGGTTCGAGGTCCGGTGCTCTTGCCGCCATGCAGCCGGCAACGTGAGCGGCCCCGAATGGGCCAGTTTTTGCATGGCGTGCCTGCCCGCGTTCGAGCTCCGCACACCTGCTTCGCTGGCCACAGAGGGCAGCTTCTGTGTTTTTCATGGGGTCCGTTTTGTTTTAGCATCGCCTTAGCCTATGCGGATATTGAATACAGCATTCGGGCCGTCGGCAATTCTCTCGATTCGATACCCCTCAAAGAGGGCTGACTGGATCACGGAACCATTGCCGATGTAGCGGCCAGTCTGTTTTTCGATCAGGTGTTTGAGGCGGTACGAGGTCTGCCGGCGGTTAATCGTCTTTCGGCGTCCGCATCGGCGACGAATCCATTCTCGGGCCGCTGCGACCTCGGCGGGGTCCGGCGCTGGGCGATCCTTGCGGTCCGACGCATCGACAATACCGTAGGCCGTTATGTTCAGATCGCCCGGGAGGGTTTGTTTGATATCCATCGCAATACTCCTAATCAAGATGGGAAGGTTGTTACCTCACAATTAGTCCCTGCTCGGCATAGAGCAGGCTTTCGGCGTCAAAGTTGAATCCAAGTCGCAAGCCATGTCCGCGACCATTGCGCGCTTTGCAGATGTGGACCGCTCGATTGATCTGAATTTCGCTTTTGCCGCACGGTCCGGCAATCTTCGCGGTCTTCCGTTCCGGATATGCCTCAAGCCAGAAAACCGTCTGCGAGAATCGCTGGTATGCAGCGCCGCCCGCCAGATCATCCAAACACGGCACCGTGTGCCCCTTCTTAGGGTGAGTGACCAATAGGCCGGAAATGCGATACTCGACCAGCAGACGATTGAATTCGGCCAGAAACGCTTGGTCATTCACCCAGACATCGCCTTCTGCCTGGGCTGCCGTCACGGGATCAATAGCGATTATGCGAGTCCCGGCCTTAGCTTGTACCCTCGCCCATTCCAGCAAGTCTTTGTGCTTAGGAGCATCTTTCGGGGCAGCAGAGATGCGTTTGGCCAGTGCGTCCAAGGTGTGGGCATGCTGATCGTACGCGGCCTGAACCTGCTTGGGATTTGCTGTGATCCAGTCCGGATCAAACATGCAGGATTGTTCAGCCGCCATCGCCATCGCCCGATGTAAGTGGTAGCTCAAATCTTCTTCGAGCATGTAGACCGCGAAGGAAACCTCCGTTGCCAGCCAGTAGAGTAACAACTGCATCAGAAAGAACGACTTTCCCGCTCCCGGGCGGCCACACACTAATAAGACCGTGCCAGGTAGAAGCCCGTGCGAGAGTTCGGCCAGGCGTGGCCAAGGCAGCGCAACGCTTTCGCGCAGCCCAGCAATGGTGTCGTCGAGAATTTTTTTCAAGCTCCCAGATGGTCGAATGGGAGTCGCTCCCTCGATCGCAGTCTGAAACTCCGTAGCAATCTGCTCAGAAGATAGCCCCGCATGTAGACACCGTAAAAGGAAATCATCCGCGTCGTTTTTCGGTCCGAGTTGCAGGGCCTCGGGATCGATGCGAAAAACCTTGCAGTCCAGCCTGAGCAAGACCGCCTGCACCTCGTCCATGTGCCGATGCCCTTGCGTGTCGTGATCCGGCCAAAGAATAGCCTTCTTGCCGGCAAGCGGGGCCCAATCTGTGTATTGTGACTTACCCGCCCCGGCAAGGGACGTAGTTGCGCAGAACCCGCAAACGATAAGGGCCTCAGCCGCCTTCTCGCCTTCAACAACAAAAACGGTATCGACCTCGACCAACTCCGGTAAATTGTAAAGGGGCCATGGCTTTTGCAACGACCTCATCACCCACCCGTCCGCACACCGAGAGGCCTGTCGATATGTTTTGCCACCGGGAAGTTCGCAGCGAAACACAACAAGAATGACGTCGCCGGCCAGATTGCGATACTCGAAACTTGCCCGAACCTTGCCAGGGAGCTTGCTCTCGACCGCCTCAAGCGACCGGAAGACCTTAGGCCCCATGGAGGTAGGCCGGACGTTCGCCGCTCCTGTGGCCTGCTGGCCGCCTTCTCGCGGAAGTTGACGGAGGATTGATGTACCCTCCGTACCCAGGGATTTAGCAAGCACGTCAATTACCGAACCGCGAAAACCGCACTGATGGCACTTGTAGTGAAAAAACCCGCTTTTGGTTCGGTAGAGAGACCCCGAAGGCTTCTGGTCGTTGCAAAATGGACAGCGAATCGCTTTACCTTGCATGTAGTCGCAACCCGAGTCCTTCAAGGCGTCGATTAGCACCGACTTGTCTCGCTTGAGACGATCAAGAGGTTGTCTATATTTGGCGTCCAAATTCACAGCAACCCCGCTTTCTGTAGCTCGACCACGTCGGCCTCGGACGCCTCGCGAGTGCCAAGCAGGTCGGTCAGGGCTTCACCGTCGGGTAAGTTGTCCGAGTCGTTTTCTCCCACAGGGCGGCCGGTAGGCCGCGAAGGTAGGGCCGCTTGATTTCTTTCTCTTTCCTTCTTTCCTTTTGTTGGTAACCCTGGGCGGCCAAGTAAAGAGTAATATGACTTACCAAGTAGGCGTTTCAAAATGGCCAAGTAGAATTCGTCTACTTGACCGTCCATAGTGGCCAAGTAGGACTCAGCATATGCCGGGTAAATCCGGCGGTGCCGGCTCCGAGCATTTACCACTGTGACCAATCCCTTTTCTCGCAGTGACCGCAGAGCCTTGTTGATCGTGTGCGGCGATTTGTTCAGGCCCTCTCCGATTGCTTGGTTGTTCAGCATCAAACCCTTGGCCTTGAAGGAAATCACCATGCAGAGCAACAACTTTTTCGTCATACTTAG
>CAZGMJ010000075.1:0-24599 GCA_964526785.1 uncultured Pirellulales bacterium | reverse complement strand
TACCACCAAACCACCAAAATGCGCAACATTGTAGCACAATCGCTGGGACGATTACAATTTGCTTGCACTGTCGACTGCAAAATGTGTATCTTGTAGTGAGCGTATTATGTCTTCCGATGTGGCCGGGCACTGGCGCACGGGTTCTCAATCGGACATACGCCGACAGTTCGAGGGCCGCGCGATGAGAACACCAACAACTATGAAGACACATTGCAGCAGACAGTGTTCGTGCGGGCCGGCGGCTTGTCTGCGCGCAGGTATGTCCCGAAAGCCGATCCGTGTTCACAATGCTTCGACCTCCATTCGCCGGCCCCTGCACGGTTTTACGCTGATCGAATTACTCGTTGTCATTGCTATCATCGCCCTTCTGATGGCGATTCTCATGCCCGCACTTCGCCGAACGAAGGCCCAGGCTCAAACCGTCGTATGCCGCAGCCATTTGCAGCAATGGTCGTTGTGTTTCTCCATGTACATTGCTGATTATGACAGCAAATTCATGCCGGGAATCGACGAGAATTGGTCCACCGGTGAATACTCCTGGATATACACGCTGATACCCTATTACAACGAACCCGCCATCCGGCTCTGTCCACGCGCCAAGCGCACGGTTGAGCAGGGGGGCAGGCTGCCCTATACCGCCTGGGATGTCAGCAGGACCAATCCCAATGATTTTTCCTACCTTGTCGAGCCGGAATACAAGATCGGCAGTTACGGCATCAACTGGTGGGTCAATGATTGCGACCGCGTTGTGGGCGCACACAATGCGGACAACAAATGGCGAACCGCCAATCAGAAGACGCCCAGCAGAATTCCTGTGCTCATGGATTCCGGTTTCATGCTCGCTCGGCCGGAGCCACATGATCCGCCGCCGCAACAGGATGGCGAATTTCTCTGGGCTTTCGGCGGTGGTATGCGCCGCCTGTGTACCGACCGTCACAATGGCAACATCAACATGCTTTTCATGGACTGGTCCTCACAGAAGGTCGGCCTCAAACAGATATGGATGTTCAAATGGCACCGTACGTTCAACACCGCGAACCCCTGGACGTCGGCCGGAGGCGTCATACCCGAAGACTGGCCCGAATGGATGCACAAGTTCAAAGATTACTGAAACGTGCAAAACATCGCAGGGGCCGTTCGCTCGAGGGAATATCCACATAGTAAAGCAGCCGGCAGGGCGGTTGGCTGGCCCGATGGTAGAGAGCGAGCTTCATAGACAGAAAGCCCGTGCTGGAAGTATCATCCTCCTATCAGTGAATTACGTAAGCAGGGTAGAATATGACAGATACTTCTCAGGAGGAACCGTTGCCACAGACGATCGAATTGCATCGTGTGGAGCTTTACGGCACTACCGTTGATATACACGTAGAGGTGGGCAGTCACAGAGATTTGCGGGTCAGAGTGATCCCGGGCAATGAGCAGGCGTGCGAGGTAGTCATCACATCCGACCGCTTGTGGTTCGGCCTTGAGGCGGGCCGTTATTTGTCGGCTGACCTTGAGGAGCTGGAGCAGCAGATGGGCAGCAAATTCCTGGCCGCGGCCGAATTGCTGCGGGCGATCATGCAATACGGCTTCAGCGAATCAGCTCTCGTTGTCGGCGAGAAGATCATCGAGACGCGATGTACTATTCCGGTTCCCGCCAAACCCGTCGTAATTACACGCAGACACGCGTGGGTGCTGCCCACAACCAGAAGAAGAGCCCAAAGAAGGCATTACCAGTACGCTCCCTTCGCGTGACAGATCCAGGTTGCAGCGGCTCAGAAGTAGTACTTGAAGTTGATGTCCGCCCGCCACGTATCCGGCACGCCTTTTATCTTCGTCAGCTTGATGCGCTCGGTTTCCAGGCCGGGCCACCGGAATTGTAATGAAGCAAGGAATTTGGCGAAGTTGACAACGTTCACGTCCCGCAGCACAACGGTGGCGGACTGAGTCTTCTGGCCGCCCGATTCGACGACTGTCTTGGAGCTGAGGTTGCAACTGCTGGCCGGGATGCCGCACAGTCCCGCCACACGATAGATCTCGGTCGAGTAGCTGAATTCCCTCGGAGTTTCTTCCGCGCCGGTGGCACGCTCGGGATCCAGAGCAAGAATCTGCATCATCATCTGCACGTTCTTGTCGTACGACTGCTTCTTCTGTTCGATGTCCTTGCGGACGCCGGGCAGGTAAACGCCCCACACCAACAACGGCCAGAGAGCCACCAGGACAGGAATGCCAATATAGTACAGCATCGGATTTCTATATATATCTTTCATATTTCTGCTCTATTTGGGATTGATGCTGAGCCGAAACTGATCGCGGCCCTGCTTGACACTGTAGTTGCCGCTCACGTCGCCCAGGCCGGTCGCCTTCAACGCACTCTCGAATTTCAGCGTTCCGTTTTTGTTCGAAGCGCTGCCGACGACGCTCATCGACCTCTCCGCCACCGAGATCGTCTCGATTTCAACGTCCGTACTCGCCGCAACGTTGTTGACGGCGCCGAGAATGAGGGTCAATCGCGCGCTCAACGAAGTATCGTCATCCGGGTTGCGGATACCTGACTTTTGCGCACGCAGGCGATTGATTTCAAGTCGCAGCTTGGTGGTGACGCTCTCGCGGGTGGGCAGTTTCTGGCCGGTCACCGCAAGATAATCCTGCGCGAGTTTGTTGCGTATCTGGGTGTTGTAGCGGCTTGCCCGCAGATGCTGTATCTGGAAATACAGGCCGACGGCAATCAGCAATATCGTCACGGAAATGCTGAAGAACTTCACCGCGCTTTGCAGCCGCATCCTTCGGCCCTGATAGGGCATAAAATCGTCTCGGAAGTTTACTTCGTGCCTTCCGCTCAGGACGTCCAGTGCGGCACCGCACGCCAGCGCAAACTCCACAGGATCCGCCTGCTCGGTATGTGCGCCCGCCACTTCTGCCAAGTCGATAGTAGAAACGTCCATACCGATCCGCCCGGCCAGAGTCTCGGGATCGACACCGTTGCGCGTATCCAGCAGCGCCAGACCGCCGGGTGAAGGACGCTTGGCCAGCGCCGTTGTCATCAGAACCTCGCGTTGCAGCACCTGCGCACGGTCCTGTTTTGCTCCGATGAGGAACGTCCGAACCGTTTCGTTTGTCGCACCTTTGCCTTCTCCGGTCGGCGGCGAAACGATGTAGCCGTTCTGTTTCGAAAGCATGGCAAAAAGCGTGTCGGACGTGCCGGACGACAGCTTCTGCGTGACGAAACCCGTCAGACACGTAACGTCCGGCTCGACCGCCACCGGATCGATCCCGTGACTCTGCAGGGCCGTCAACAGATCGGACAATGTGTCCTTGTGGGCCGTGAAGACCGTCAGATCGGAACCAACGTCATCCTGGGACGCGATTTCGAAGGCTATGGCCATGTCACTGGCATCGGTCGCCAGAGCATCTTCCGTGTCAAATCGCACCGTTGCGGCGATTCTTCTGGCCTCTGTGAACTCGCTGCGAATGCTGTGCTGCATGAACAGGGCGCAATCCAGTGCAACCGTTGCTTCGCGGTCGTTCCACTGGCGCTCGGCGCAGCCCTCGGAAATCAAGCCCGCCAGGGCACTGAAATCGCCCTGCTGGTCTTGCTCGACCGAGACGCTGAAGCAACCGGCGACGCCGGCATCGGCACCGCGCCCTTCGACGCATACCACCGTAGCCGTCTGCCTGCTGATGTATATTCCAAGACAATTATGAGTTTCCACTTCGAGCAAACTCCGACATTACACATTCTACGTATTGAGCACGGCGATCCGCCGCACCTTCTTGCCGTCCTTCGTTATTGCAATGAGCGACGTCGCTTCGGCCACACCACTGACTGCCGTCACACGAATCGTGAAGAAGCGACTTGTCGTTGTAATGAAGTTTTCGCATTTATCTATCGAACTGCTGAACGTAAGCAGTTCCTTCTTCAGTTCGTCGATATCCTCGAAGGGTTTGATTCGTCTGCGTCGAATAACCGCATCGGCGATACGGTCGGCATTGCCGCCGAACATAAACGCCGCTTCAAGGACGTGGCGCGGCGCCGTGTTGACGTTCACCTTCGTGGAGGCCCACGTTCCCGTGTATTTCAAGACTGATTCGTTGCGCGTTTCGCTGACAATTGTCGGCTCGGCCAATTTCTCGATATCCAGCATTGAGCTGTGAAAGAGCCTGGCGAAGTACCCCGTCTGCTCAGCCATCTGCTGGGAGACCGGAACGGTCTTGCGCACGATCCTGGTGCGAGGCGACCGACTGCCGCTTCGACTCCGGGATGTTGTCACGGGAGTCCGGACGGTTCGCGTGACGGGCTTGAAGTGTACTTTGAATTCGCGAATCTTCGCAATCTCCGCGAGCTGTGCCTGCAATTCGTCAATCTCCTCGAACGGCAGCGCCATCCACTCGCAAAACGTCTGAAATCCCGCCACGGCTTCTCGCTGGATGTCCTCATCCTCAATGAGCGCCCATCCCAGCGGATACTTGGCGTTCTCGTCCTCGATTTCGATTCGCACCTGTGCCGAACCAATCTCGAACTCAGCCGGTTCGTCGACGTACGGCCAGGGTGGACCATACGGCCCCGAGATGACGGGCGGTTCCTCCTCGTAGTACCCATCGTCCTCCACCAGCTCCGCCAGATCGTTCGTATCGTTGGTGTCCTGTACACCCAGAACGTTCATCAAATCCATCAGGCTCTGTTGCTTGGCCGCTTCCACGTCGGCCTCGGAATAACTCTGCATCTCGCTGATCTGATCCAGTAATTTCTGGTACTGCACCTCCGACATGGCGAACACATCCGAAAAGTCCGGCTCGTTCGGCCTGCTGATCAACTCCGGCTCGAGTTCCTCCAGTGTGGCAAGGGCGTATTTCACCGCAGAGTCGCAACAATACCGCGCCCGGCTGTAATCGATGATGTACTGGTCCCGATGGCGCTGGGCGGCCAGCCGCGCCGTCAGCGTGTAGCCCAGCGTGCTCAACACGACCAGAAGCACCAGCGTCACCAAAAGGACGACGCCGCTTCTGCATCTATCGGGTTGGCTTCGGTTTGCCTGGTGCATTCTTAGCCCTGTCCAGGAGCGCCTTTTCGTCGGGAGCCGGCATTTCGTCGATCGTCGCCGGGGTTTTATCCACCGGCTGTTCCGTGGGCATTCCCGACTGGTTGGTATCTTTCAGCGGCGCGATCTCGAATTTGATCTTCCGTGTTCTGTCGGTTGCTATCATTCGGATGATTTGCTGGTGCTCAGGCACTTCAAAAGTACCGCCCGGCGTCTGGCTCGCTTCCGCGAATGAAAGCGTCACGCGAATGCCGTTGGGCGGCGTGTCACTGTCCCAGCGATCCATATACTCGTCGCCCTGGGGCACATCGATTTGAAACATCGTCACGCCGCTGCACAGCGGAATAAACGGATACTGCTTTTCGAGTTCCGCTCGCTGACTGTCGAGCAGTTTGTCTTCGAGCGTGATGCCGCTGTGGCTGCGATACAGAACCAGCCCCGGCATGCTGCTCTCCACATCGTAACTGCTTTGCCAGATGACTCGCTCCAGCACCTGCTCGCGATTGTTCTCATCCCGAATGCTGCTGGTAATTACAAGCCTCGCGGCCGGATAGCCCTGATCGAACTTGTTCTCGATTTCGATTTTGGCGTCTGAACCGGGCCCTACCAGTCGGTCCAGGTCTTCGGCGATGCGCTGGAGGACCTCGCCGGGCAGTTGCGATTCGTCGAGTCTGCGCGTGACCGCCTTGGCGGCCTCTTCCGCCCGATCGTACACCGTCAGCACAGCCACCAGTACCATCGAACCGATAGTCAGCGCAACAAGCAATTCAGCGAGAGACAAGCCGCGCAGTTTCCGCACTCGGCGCCGAATCGACGCCGTATTGGGGCGTGCCTCCACTATGTGCATCGCGGTTCTCACTGCTGCCCTTCCCGTTTCTTCTTCATCATCAACTGGAACAATTCCATAAAGTCCATCTGCTGCACTTCACGGTTGGTCAAACCAGTCGTCGGGTCGATCTGATTCAGCCATGTCTCTTCATCCATGGGCTGGCCGTCTTCTGTTACGCCCTGCTTCTGCTCCTGCATATTCTGCGCCAGCGCCTCTTCAGATGGTATCTGGGCTGCCTGCTGCTCGGGCGTCGGTTCACCGCCGGCCTGCTTATAGAGGTCGAGATTCTGCTTGATGAACCGTCCGTCATCGGTCACCACCAGACCGTTTTCCACCCACTTCTCAACCGTCTCGACGTCCACGCCTGCATAGGCAGCAGCGTCCTCAAGGTTCTCCAGCAGTTGATCGGCCAGGGCGTCGAGTTCCTGTTCGTCCTGCCTGGCCAGGCGCATAAGCTGGTCTTTTGTCAGATCCGTCAGCCAGTGCGTCAGTTCGACGGTCTGCATCTCTTTTGCCGAATCTTCATACGTTGCAGAGCAAACACCCCGTATCCACATCCGCGACGTAATCGGCTCGTAGAAGGACTCGACCGTGGTCTGCCATTCGATGCCCGGATAGCGTTCGCTCTCGCCGAAATCCACCGATTCTCTCAGCGACTCGGCAGTCAGCAACTCCTCCATCTTCTGCCGTGCCACCTCAAACGCGCGCATACGCAGGTTGGAATCCGTAGCCGCGTCGACGCAACGATTGATAACCACCAGCACGCTGGAGGTAAACAGCGCAAGCACCATCATCGCGGTTACCGTCTCGATCAGCGTAAACGCCTTTGCGCTGCGTCCGTGTTGTGTTTCGTCGCGTCTGAACATCATACCAATATCACCAGGGGACATCTTCCGGCGCCTTCCAGCCCACCAGTTGCAGATCGCCCTGTTCGAGAACGACCATCCGGTTGAGCCGGTTGATCACAACCGTATAGTACTTGCCCTTCTGATCGGTAAACACGATCTTGCCGCCGTATTGCCAGCCCGCCCGGCCGGCCCGGAATTTGGCACGCCCTTCGTTCGTATAATCGCCGTCGTCGAATTCGACATATTCGACCCGGCAATTCTCAGCGAAATAGCTGTCCGTTATGGTCTCTTCTTCCAGCACCTGCGACAGATCGGGCGACGTGATCTCCCGCAGGATAAACCGCTGCTCGGTAATATCAACGATAACCTCGAACCGCCGGTCGCTCTCGGCCGCAGCCGTCACCGCCATTCGCAGCGTCGAAACGAATTCCTGCACCTGCGATTTGAAACGATTTTTCAACAACAGGCCGAAAAGGTTTATTTGCGCCATCGTAATCAGCAGCGACAATATCACGATAACGACAACCAGTTCGGGGAACGTAAATCCCCCGCGCATCCGTCGTCCGAACCGGCTCGAACCGCCGGAGCCGCAACCACAACTCGCCACCCGCGGTTTATTCCGGATCTGTACTGGCCAGATCTGCATTATAGCCCTCACCGCCTTCCTCGCCGTCGGCTCCGTAGCTGATAATGACGAACTGGCTGTTGCCTTCGGGATATAGACGGTATATGAATTCGCGCCCCCAGGCGTCTTTGGGTATGCCGGTCGTTTCGAGATATCCGCCCGGCTCCCAGTTCTCCACATCGGTCGGCTGCTCGATCAATTCCGTCAGGCCCAACTCCTCGGTGGGATACCGGCCCGTATCCATGCGGAACTGAGTGACCGCCGTGTGCAGAGCCTTGAGGTTCGCCTTGGTCGTTGTTACGCGAGCCTGATCGATCTTGCTGGCAACCTTGGTAACGACCACCGTCGCCAGCAGACCGATGATGATAAGCATCGCCATCAACTCAACCATCGTGAAACCGTATTTTGCACGTTTGTTCTTTCTTCTGTTCTTCATTTCAATCTCCAGGACAATCCGTTATAGCTTCCCCGCAGAAACTTCGAGAATGGGCAATATGGTGGCGTACGCAATGACGCCAATAACAGCGGCCATGAACACGATGATCACCGGCTCGATGGCCGCGCTGAGTCTTTCGATCACAACATCCGTGGAACTCTCCAGGTTGTCGCTGATGTTCTTGAGCATCAGTTCCAACTCGCCGCTCTTTTCCCCGACGGCAACCATGTGCGCGATAGCCGGTTCGATCACGCCGCTGTCCCGCAGGGGCGTCGCGATGTCCGCCCCGGCCAGTATCCGCTCGCGGGCCTGGCGCACCGCCCGGCGCATCAGGCTGTTGCCCGTCACCTGGTCCACCACGCGCAACGATTCGGCCATAGCCAGACCCGAACTAAGCAGCGTCGAAAGCGTCGAAGCGAACCGCGCCACAACCCGTTGCTTTATCAGCGGGCCGAACATGGGCAGCGACAGCAGAAACTTGTCGCGCATCAAGGCTCCGCGCTCGGTCTTGAAAAACCGCCGCAGACCCCAGACGATGGCGACGATACCGGCGATGACCACCAGGATCCATGCGCTTCGCATCACATAACTGACTTCCATCAAGCGCTGGGTGATCCAGGGCAACTCCTGGCCGGTTCGCTGAATCTGCTGGGCGATCTTCGGAATGACCTTCGTTGTCAATACCAGAATCGCAAACAGACAGAAACACAGCAGGACAATCGGATAGATCATCGCCGTCATGACTTTCGATTCCACCTTGCGCCGCTTTTCCATGAAATCCGCAATAGTGAAGAAGCTGTTGCCCAGCGCCCCGGTCATCTCGCCGACGCGCACCATGCTGACATAAATGACGTCGAAATAATCGTCGTAATCGGCCAGCGCTTCGCTGAAAGATTCACCGGTTACCACTCGGTCGCGAATATCGGTCAGTGCATTCTTGAACTGCGAATCCGACGTCTGCATCGTAAGCACCGAAAGCGCCTCGGTCAGCTTGATACCCGAATTCAACAGCGTTCCCATCTGCTTGGTAAAATCGATTATCTGCGTCTTCTTGCCCTTGGCGAAGAACTTCACCAGGGCCTTTTGCTGCTCGGCCTTCGAACTGACTTCGTTGATCGAGGTCGGATGAATACTCCGCGCCCGCAACTGCTTGCGCGCAGCATACGACGTCTCGGCTGCAATCGAGCCCTTGACCTTCTTACCGTTGCCGGCAATCGCAATGTAGTGGTATCTTGGCATTCTGGTTTCTTATATGTTCTATCGCTGCACCGCCCCGGCCGGTTCATTCCAACAGCCGATCGGGCCGTCAAAGCGATGAAGCACTACAGTATATCCGCCTGTGTCACTCGAAGCACTTCCGAGACCGTCGTCTTGCCACCCACCGCCTTGCGGGCGCCGTCCATGCGAAGGGTGCGCATCCCCGCATCGAGTGCGACCTTCTTAATCGCCCCGGCCGTGTCTCTGCGATACACCATTTCCTGAATCTCGTCGTTGATCAGGAGTATTTCATAGATCCCGGTCCGCCCCCGGTACCCCGTCTCAAAACACTTCTCACAGCCGGTGCCGATGAAGAACTGCGCGTTGCTCATATCGATGCCGGCGTTTTCCTGATCCACGCCGAGTTCCCGCAATTCGCGCGGTGTGGGCTCGTAAGGCTTCCGGCAGTTCATGCACACGCGCCGCACCAACCGCTGCGCGATGATCGCAATCAGCGATGAACTGACCAGATACGGCTCGACTCCGAGGTCCAGCAATCGGCTGACCGCACCGGCCGAGTCGTTCGTATGCAGCGTGCTGAACACCAGATGCCCCGTCAACGAAGATTGAATGGCCATGCGCGCCGTCTCTATATCGCGCACCTCGCCGACCATAATCACATCCGGGTCCTGACGCAGCACGTGTCGCAGGGCCGTCGCGAAGGTCATTCCCTTGCGCGTGGCCACCTGTATCTGGCTGATCCGTTCGAGCTGATACTCGATCGGGTCTTCGATGGTTATAACGTTCTTCTCAGAGGAGTTCGTCCGATTCAGACATGCATACAGCGTAGTGCTCTTGCCGCTGCCGGTCGGCCCGGTCACGAATATAACTCCGTGCGAACGGCCGAGCAGCGAATCGAACTTCTCCAGATCGTCATCCCACAGCCCCAGCTCGTTCAGGCCGAACAGTCCGCTGCTCTTGTCCAGCAATCGCAACACCGCCCGCTCGCCGTAACTGGTCGGAACCGTGCTGATACGCAGATCCACTTCCCTCTGGCCCAGCCGCACGCTGCACCGCCCGTCCTGCGGCAGCCGCCGCTCCGCAATATCCATCCCCGCCATAACCTTAATACGCGAGATCACCAGCGGCAGTACGTTGCGGTTCAGATTCAACACATCGTACAGAATGCCGTCGATCCGATAGCGTATCTGAATCTTGGTCTCATACGGATGGACGTGAATGTCGCTGGCCCGCAGTTGCAGCGCCCGAAAGAGCACGTCGTTTACCAGCCGGATCACGGGCGGGCGATTGACCACATCCAGCAGATCGTCGCTCGTGGACGCTTCGTCGACGAGCTGGTCGAGATTCTGCGAATCCAGCTCCTCCGCGACTTCTTCGATCACGGTATTGCGCTGTTCGTACGCCACGTCGATCACCGCGGTAATGGCGGCCCGCGTGGAGGTAGCCGCTTTGACGGGCATGCGCGTCATCTTCGAAACGTTGTCCAGGGCGTTGGCATCCAGCGGCTTGGAGAGCACAACCGTAAGTTCACCGTTGTCCTGTTCCTGCTGAATGCCGATCAGATAGTGGTGCTGCGCATAGGTGGCGGGCACCGATTCGACAAATTGGACCGGCACCGCGTTCGGCGATATCTCAGGGATGTACTGCCAGCCCAGCGCCTCGGCGAAAAGCTGCACCACCTTGTCCTCTGTGAAAAAAGGACAATTCAGCAGCAGGTCGTCCAGGCGTCCGGTACCGTCGCTTTCCTCGAACAGCTTCCTGAGTTGCTGAACGTCAACCAGCCCGGTTCGCTCGGCGGTTTGTATTAACAAATCTCTCATCTATTCCATCACTGATGTCTAATCGTTCGTCGTTGCCCTTCGCAAAACGTGTATTTCATCATACGGTCTACTGCGCGTCCAGCACCTTCAGTGGATCGACCGGCTCGGGCTTGATGCCGGGTATGTTGGAGTATTTCTGGAATCGCTCTTCGAACGTCTCAAAGGCGACCTGGTTCCGCTCGGATATTCTCTGCAGGTCGGGCATTCCTTCTGCATAATCCCGCGCCGGCCGGATGATCTCGGCCTTGACGAATACGTAGAGTTTCCGCTGCAGATCGCTGTTGCTCACACTGCGAAACAGCGTGCCGACCAGCGGGAGATCACCGAGAAGCGGCACCTTCGTTCCGCCCTTGCTCTGATTGAGCTTGATCATTCCACCGAGAATAATCGTGCTGCCGTCCGGAACAGTTACTGTCGTCTCGAGATCGCTGCCCGTCGTGTCCGGCGGCTTCTCGCCGGTGATGGTTCCGAAATCGGTCCTGTTGAGCGTGATCTTCATGCGAAGCAACTGACCGTCGCTGATGTGAGGCTGGATGGTCATCTGAATGCCCGCATCGTAACCCTCGTAGTCTATAGACGTCTCAACCGGCGTCACCGGCTGGCCCGCCGTGCCCGTGGAACTCAGCGGCACCGTCGATTTCTTGGTAACGTACGTTGTATCCGTTGTGCTGATCGTCCCCTCTTCGTTGTCGTTAACGAGAATCTTCGGCTTGGCCAGCACGCGACCGTAGTTCTTCTCCTGCATGAGCGTCAACAAAGCGTTAACGTGGCGGTCCGCGTAAAAGCCCGTGAAACGCCCCTTGTTGGACTGTAGATCCACATAACGGTCTCGATCGCTCGACAACAGCTGTGAGACTACGTCCTGCGCAGCAACACCCTCGACAAGACCTCCGGTCAACCCCGACGTCTGAACCAGATCCGGGAAGCTCTCGATGAGATTCAGGTCATACTCGAACTTCTCCGACTTCGACACTTCCACGAGCGTTACATCGATCAGAACCTGCGGGCGGGGTTTGTCCAGCGTCTTGATGAGCTTGTCAATCCACTCCTGGTTCTTCTTGCTCGCATACACGATGATCGAGAACGATTTGGGATCCGGTACGATCACGATCTCCTCATCCGTCTTCTTTACGACCTGCTCGACCTTGCCCTCCTGATCCTTGATCGTCTCCTGAATGAGTTTCTCGAGCACACCGGCCAGTTCGTCCGGCTCCTGGTTTTCCAGCGGATAGATGACATACGGCATCGCGTCGTCTTGCGTAGTGCTGTCCACATAGCCCAGGATATTCTCAATCAGCGTATGCTGCTCGGTGGTCGCGTTGACCAGCAGTGAATTGGTCGCCTCGATTACGACCACCTGGGGCTCGCCAACCAACGGAGTGCCATCGGGTCCGGTATCCATCAAGGGCGATGGAGTGGAGTCTGCCCCGCGCGCTGCCGCCGCGGCTTTGGCTGCCGCCGTGTTCTGATTGCCCGTGATTCGGCCGGATCGTCGCGAGTCGCTTGTCGTCCCGCCGCTGACTACCTCTAACTCCGCCAGCTTGTTCCTGGCATCCTCGGCATCCACGTTCTCGATCTTGTAGAGCTTCAAGGTGCGCAGGTCCTGCTGCGCCACATCCAGTGCTTCGATCAGTTCCCCAACGATCTCGAGCTGTTCGGGCAGCCCGATCATCAGTATACGATTCGTTCGTTCATCGGCGTCGAGATAAACCGCCGGCTCGGTTGAAGTCTGCTGTGCGGCGGCCCCTCCGCCCCCCGACCTGTTAGCGGCTGCTCGAGCCGCCGCCTCGCGGCGCATCCTCGCAGCGTATGCAGCCGCGCTTTCATTGGGTTGTCTCGGCGACGGAGCCGACGGCGTCGACGGCAGGGCCCCGACGGTAATCGGCACGGACTCCAACTGTTCGGCCAGCGCCTGCACCTTCTGCGCCAAGGACGGCGCCATCGTGTACTTCAACTGACGGTACCGGAAGACCTTGGGCTTGCCCGGCTTGTCTATCAGACTGATGACCTTCTCAATCCGGGGCATGCGATACGCATAGTCGGTGATAATCAGCATCCGGGCATCGGCGATCGTCGCGATGGGAGTAGCCCCCAGCTTGAGACCGGTCAACAGGTTCTCGGCGCTCTCGGTCGTGATGTGCTCCAGCGTGAACATCCGCGTAACCAGCACATCGCCGTGCGCTACTTCCTTGTCCTTGTCGGCCTCTACCAGCACCGGGTCGTAGTCCAATACCTCGCCGACCGGAACAATAATGACAACGCTGCCGTGGCGCGTCATCGCGAACTGCTTGAATTTCAGCACCTGCTCCAGCAGCGGATAGAGGTCCTTGACCTTCAACGGCCCGCTCAACTCACCGTTGAGCTTGAGCGTTACCTCCCCCTGAATCTGTTGCGGATCGTAAATGAAGTCCAGCTTCAAATGCTTGCCGACCAGATCGATCAGATTGATGATCTGTATCTGCTCGGGAAGAACCAGCGACAATTCCGCATTCGCGCCCTTGACCTCGGGAGGTTCGTACATAGACCGTTTTTCCGGCTTCACACTGTCATCTACGCCTTCGGGCTCCTTCGGTTCGTTCGGCTCATTCACGTCCGGAACATCACGAACGTCGATCACCTCTATCTTCGGTGCATCCGGTTTCGGCGCGACCTTTGGCTCCACTGGCTCGGGGGCCTTGTCAGTATCTGTCTTCTGCTCGTTCGCAGCAGCAGTCGTTCGCAGCAATTCGATTACCTTCACGATATCGCCGAATTTGTTCGTCGGCGCCGCAACCACCATAGCATTCTCTCGCACGCCCACCAGCGCTCGGGCCGGGGCATTGGGGTCGGGCAGACTGTCAAAGCCGCCCACCGATATGCCTGTTACACGCGCGTCAATCTGTGCCGCATCGGGCGCAAATTGTAACTCTTCACCGGTCAGGACCGTCTTAACTACATAAGGCCTGGTGGAATCGACAACATCCAGAATCGCCCTGGCACTGGCCAGACCGGCAGGATTAGCCGTTACAAGCAAAGCCGGCGTCCCCGCAAGATTGGAAACGTTCTCGATGCCGGCTTCCGCCAAATACAGCTTTCCCTGTTTCGGCGTTATGTGCTTCAGTGCGAAGATCGTGTACAACGAATCACCCGATGCATCCTGAGCTGCAAGAAGGGGGCCGTGCATCAACAACACAACCGCCGCCAACAGTACAGTGAGCCCGCCTTTACCCGCGCGAAAATATCGCTGTCCCGTCATTACGAGTCACCCCAAAATCCGATAAACCATAGTAACCCCACGCGCAGAGCCGAAAACAACAGTCCATGCAGACCGTCGCAGCGCCTTGCCTGGGCCTTCACCCGTGCATCCATTCGGCGGTGTAACCGTGCCGGCCTCCTGTGCCCGCTACTTATCAGACATAGAACGCAGCCAAAGGTTCCCTCTTTTCGACGATACGCCGATAATCCCTGCCTTGATTGCCGGTCTACGCCGGTGCCTGCTCTATGTCGAAACAACTACTAAGTCGGTCAATTCCGACCTCGACTTGTGGCGATTCCGGCGCCGAGAGAGGCCTGCATGAGGTTCCGCCTGCACCATAACCGCCCGCAAATCGAGAGTGATAGGACGCGACACAGACCCGCCGGCTCAACCCGCCGCTCAGACTGCGGACGCCGTGCGCAAACCTACATCCGCACCGGCAAATCGCTGCTGTGGGGTGAGCACCCTCAATCCTGGTTCGAAATGCTCTGCTCGTACGCCGTCTCGAATCGCTGGATATGCTTTGCCTCTTCCTCGGCCAGCGCCAGCAGAACATTCTGCAATTCGCGGTCGGTAATCGTGCCGGCCAGAAGTGTGTAGAATTGAAAAGAAGTCCGCTCCTTGGCAATGCCGAACAACATGACTTCTTGGTGGTCCATGCCCTCCGGCGAGGGCAATTCCTCCAGATACTCCATGGCATCCAGAGAGATGCTGGTATCGATAGGCTTGTTGACGTTGCCCTGCTTGATCAACTCGAACTCCAGCTTGCGCTTGTGCTCGAGCTCCTGCTGGGCCAGATCGCCGAAGAGATCCTGCAACTCGGGCTCATCCGTATTCAGACGCAGTTGCTTGTACAACTCGCAGGCGTATCCTTCCCGAATGATGGCCACCCGAATCGCGTCAGCAACTGTCTCCAAGCCTGTCATGGCTATATCCCTGCATTCGACATAAATCCGTACTGCGATGATTATAGGGCCACAAACCGCACCGTTCAACACAAATCCCCAGGATCACCACGGAAAGACTACGTGGAACTACGTAAATATGGCCCTTCTTCCATGCAGATTTTTCCAATTAACGGAGAATTCCGCTGGCCATTTCGGGCAAATTCTTCGATTGGCGCTACGCTCACCCCCTTTTTCGGGGCGTAAACGTGCATCTAACCACAGGGGGATACTTCTCTTGAGCCACGTCCGGTTCTGACCACCGAATTTTAATGGTTTCCTAATGTGCCCCATCTTGACAATGGCCACCCTTGTCCGGTAAAATAGACAAGTTGCTAAACATAGAAAAAGGCTAAACCTCGTCGAACTCGGCGCAGGTCTGGCCGCTCGGTTGAAGACAGGCAGGACTTTGCGAACAGCTACGCTCTGGCGTGCCGCATGCACACAGAGACAATGACAATATACAGGAGGAATGGGAAATGAGAAAGACATGTACCTTGCTGTGTGCGATACTGGCGGTGCTGGTGGCAACCTCTGGCGCCGGGGCCAATATCACACAGAACGGAAGTTTCGAACTCGGCACGGATCCGGGCGGTTCTTTCATTACTCTCAATGACGGTTCGACTGCCATCACAGACTGGACTGTCATTGGCGGTGTCACCCTTGCAGTCGATTATATAGGCGGTTACTGGACTGCTTCTGACGGCCGGCGAAGCCTGGACCTCAACGGCAATCCCGGACCGGGCGGCGTCGAACAGACGGGCATTCCCACAGTCATTGGGACAAGCTATCTGGTTACATTCGATATGGCCGGAAACCCCGATGGCCAGCCCGACATCAAGACGTTGGAAGTTTCGGCCGTCGGCGTCGGCACGATGTCGAAATCGTTCAGTTTCGACGCGAGTAACACGACGAAGTCCAATATGGGCTGGCAGCAACAACAGTGGAGATTCACCGCTGATTCGGCCAGCACAACTCTGCGATTCATGTCCACCACAACCAACAGCCCCTACGGCCCGGCGCTGGATAACGTCAGCATGACTGTTGTCCCCGCTCCTGGCGCTGTCCTGCTCGGCAGTCTCGGCGTCGGCCTGATCGGCTGGCTGAGAAGACGCAGGGCACTGTGAGCAAGTGACTACGCTCTGGGCGCGCGTGCAACCAGAGAAAAAAGATAATACAAAGGAGGAGTGAATGATGAAAAAGACTGCGACTATTCTTGCCATTGTGCTGACAATGCTGCTCATTTGCGGGTCTGTCAGCGGCGCACCTACTTACTGGACGGATTGGACGGCGAAAACAGCAAATTCGGCTACCGGCGTAATTACGCTGCCCGATTCCACCATTGTCAATGTCAGCTATCTCGGACAGATCGCCAACAGCACACAGATAAGCGGCGGTATTAATTACTGGGCCCCCGCAGACCCCTACGTCAGCGCAACAGTTGATAATGCGCCGCCGGCCAGCGACATAATCACGTTGACCGGAGACACGCCTGCATCAACACACAGCATTTCTTTCTCAAGTCCGTTGGTAAATCCCGTTATGGCAATTGTCAGCCAGGGCGCTCCGGGCAAGTCGGTGCAGTACAGCTTCGATCAGCCAATAGCGTATTTGAGCGATGGCACCGGCTATTGGAATATCAAGACGGGCGTAGCCGGAACGTACAACATCACAGGTAACGTGCTCACCGCCACGGAATGGCATGGAGTGATACAGTTTCAGGGTGCAGTTTCGTCCATTGAATGGACTGCATCACCGTACGAATACTGGCACGGCTTTACAGTCGGCACACCAATTCCCGCTCCGGGTGCTGTCCTGCTCGGCAGCCTCGGCGTCGGCCTGGTCGGCTGGCTGAGAAGACGCAGGGCACTATAGGGTAGATTAACGTACTGCGTGTTCGTGCATGCAGAGAGAATATACAGAAGGAGTGAATGATGAAACGAATTATCGTAGTCTTGATCGCTTTGAGTTTGGCGCCGCTGGTACAGGCCGGCCCAACCGTCTGGAATACCGGCGTAAACGCCTCCGGCGTGCCTCTGGCGAACAATGCAGCAGATCCACATTACTCATTGGAATCCGCACCCTCGGAACCTTCGACGGCAACCGCTATCGCGCCGCACGGCAGTTGGGTTACTCCGCCGGCCGACGCCAAGTGGATCGCCCCGACTCCGTACACCACAGACGATCCCGGCGGATGGTATGTATTCGAGACAACATTCAACACCGCAACGACTTCGGGTCTCAAAGTATCGGGAAAATGGGCAACAGATAACTCAGGCGAAATCTGGCTCAACGGCAATGACACCGGCATCGTCAGAGCATTCGGCGATCCCGGCACCTACGGCTTCCAAAGCCTCGAAGCCTTTGCGATCACCAGCGGCTTCAACGTCGGCCTCAACACGCTCGAATTCAAAGTCCGAAATGGCGATCCGACGCGCCCCGACGGCAAAAACCCCGGTCCAATGGGTCTGCTGGTCACAGATATGACAGCAACAATCCCCGCACCCGGCGCCGTTCTGTTGGGCAGCCTCGGCGCAGGCCTGGTCGGCTGGCTGAGAAGACGACGATCGCTGTAGCACAAAGACAAAGACGAGAAAGAAGGAGTGAGTATGAGAAATACTGCGAAAATACTGGTGGGCGTGGCCGTCGTGCTGCTGTTGTGCCATACAGCCTCGGCCGGACCAACCTATAAACTACTCGAAGAACTGACCGTCCCCGCTACGGGCGGCACCGTCACCTCGACGGTGAGTCTTGCCAACGGAGTAACGTATTGGCTCCAGGCCAGCGGCACGTTCCTGGCTGGCGACAACCTCGAGGCCGATGCCGAATACTCGCGGCGATACTATCCCGGCAGCGGAACCTATTCGCCATGGACCGATCTCGTCAACGGCTACGAGAGTTATGGTGAAGGCCTGCTCGAACTGACCATCGACGGCGGCTTCGTCGAATGGGGCCCGTTCAATTCGAGTCATACCTACATGATTCCCATGGTCGGTACCGGCGCGCCTGTCGAATTCGACTTCGAGATCTATGACATCTACTACCCGAATAACAGCGGCAGTCTTACCGCTCGCATATACGCTATTCCCGCCCCCGGCGCGATCCTGCTCGGCAGTTTCGGCGCAGGTCTGGTCGGCTGGCTGCGAAGACGCAGGGCATTGTAGGGTAGATTGACCTGCTGTATGCTCGTGCATGCAAGAGAATAACAGACGGTTAAGAGGAATATGTGATGAGAAGAATACTGGCAGTTGTGGGGGTGCTGGCCTTGGCAGGCGTTGTTCAGGCAGCACCAACGATCGTTAATCTGGATGCGCTGACAAATGGCAATACGAACCCTGTCGCTCTGAACCTTCAACCAGGCACGTATGTCTTGGAGGCTTTCGACGGGACGTACACGGCCTGGAATCGCTGGGGCGACAAAGTTGTGGCCGGAAGTGATGGTTATACGCAGGGTTGGGAGATGTCCGTGAAACTCACGGGACTGTCTATCTCTGATACTTGGTTGTTCCAGGATCAGCCCGCCCCTTACACACCGAATTTCTTTCCAACACCTGAGGCAGCGCTCGCAAATGCAAGAGTCGAGACAATCGTGGTTCCCGAGCCGGGAACGCTTTCATTCTCGTTTGCAATTAATGACGATCAGTACGCAGATAATGCGGGCGGCGTCAGCTTCACTGTTTGCCGCATTCCGGCACCCGGCGCCATATTGCTCGGCAGCCTCGGCGCAGGCATGGTCGGCTGGCTGCGAAGACGACGGGCATTGTGAGCAAGTGACTACACTCTGGATGCGCGTGCAACCAGAGAAAACGATAATATACAGGAGGAGTAAATAATGAAAAGACTCAATGTAATTCTGGCTGTTCTTGCGTTAGCGGCGTCCGTCCAAGCGGCACCCACGACAATCACGCTCAACACCCAGGGACTAAGCACCGATGTGGCAAACGGCATTCTCTCACTGGATGAACTCGTCGGGGCGGAGGGTGTCTACAAGGCGCACACGTACGTCAATGTAGGAGGCGGCGGATTCGATGTCAAAGTGGCGGCTTCCATGAAGCATAGTACCGGCGACCTGAACTACACTTGGCCCAATACGTCGGTGCAGTTTGAGTTCTTGAAGACCGGAACAAGTAATCCAGTGGCCCTGTCGGGTCTATCAATAGAGTGGTTGGATCTGGATAGGAACACTACCGCCGGACCATTTGAAGTTATTGATCCTAGCGGGTCGCCTGTAATCCTCAACACGTCCAGCGGCTACTTTGATTTAGGCAGCTCTGTAAGCGCAGTGGACATTGACGGAGCGAACGTAGTGAACCCGGATGCTGTGAAGAGTTCGGAATCGGGTGACTGGAACAATCCGCGTACCTTCTTCGCAATTACCGGTCCAGCGATGCGCTCCCTGACTGTCACCGGTACTACGGACTACATCGCCCCAACCGGTACAATGACTGTTGCTGTGATCCCCGCCCCCGGCGCGATCCTGCTCGGTAGCCTCGGCGCAGGTCTGGTCGGCTGGTTGCGAAGACGCAGGTCGCTGTAATTCCTTTGACAATGGTTGAGAGGAGGATTGCTTATGAAGAAACACTATAGAGTGCTATTTGTTCTGTGCTTCGCATCATCCGTGTTTGCGGTGCCTTCCTGGTTCGTTGCGCCTAACGCTTATCCCGCTTATAGCGCCGACAACGACCTGGGGTGGCAGGCGGCAGTAGGCGGATTCGGCGAACTGGACTTTGACGGTTTGGTTAAGGGAACCTATGTGGACTCGTTCTTTGACGTGTACATGGGCGTAGATGTTTTTGTCGGCCTTGGTGGCAGTGGAACTGCTGTCGAGGTATTTCAGAGCGGCTGGAGTGCACCCGGCAGCGGTTCAATGTACGGAACTGTTTACTCCAAAGCCCTGCTCAACCGCGATGCATCTGGCGCAGTCGCTTCAACCGTAGGCTTTGAATTCTCCACGCCAGTCAAGGGCTTCGGCGCGTGGCTGTTCGATAACAACAAAGATTCCCTTGAAAGCATGGTGATGACTGTTGAAGAAGTCGGTGGCGCAGTGACTCAATCTTCTTTACTTGAATCAGGTAATCCGACAACGCATTTTGTTGAAGGTTTCCTCGGTGCCACTTCCGATGTGGGCATCGTCCGCGCATCCTATACCTTGATAGATGCGGACTCCGGCCAACCAAGTTCCCGTTTCATGGAAATCGATCATGTGCAAGTTGGTGCCCCTATTCCCGCACCCGGCGCGATCCTGCTCGGCGGCCTCGGCGCAGGTCTGGTCGGCTGGCTGCGAAGACGCAGGTCGCTGTAAGCAAATTACTACAATTCGAAATCAGTGAAGGCTATAGGCATAAAGTGTATGGCGCAGGAGGCCATGTGTATGCGTGTAGATAACAGTAGTTTTGAAAGGAGGAGTGCATGAAAAGGTTAAATCATAGGGTTCTAATTTGTGGCATACTGTGCGCATTTATGACTGCAGGAGCAGCATATGGGGCACCATCCAACATTGCCTTGAACAAATCCGTTAGTCTACACGGAGCTTCGTTTTTCACTGGTGGATGGGGTAGTGGATTAGTAGTAGAGCCATCAACGATAACAGATGGAATATTCTTCCCAAGACGTCATCAATGGGATCAGGGGCCCGTCTGGTGGGATAGTACAGATCAACAGGAGCGATGGATTGAGATAGACCTGGATGGGTATTTCAGCATTGAAAGCTTCATAGTCCAGGCCGATGACAATGACGGATATAAGCTACTGTCTTACTGGGATAGCGGAAGCGGAAGCTGGCAACTGGCCTGGGATATACCGGCTGCTGATGGCTGGGGAATGCAGACTCGACCGAATCCTGCAGACGATACTGAGAGATATGTATTGGCAATGCCAATCATCACAAACCGTCTCAAAGTTGAGGGCAATCTCTCTATTGGTGATAAATTGTTCTCGGTATCCGAGGTTCAGGCATTTGGTACAGCTATTCCCGCACCCGGCGCGATCCTGTTGGGTAGCCTCGGCGTTGGCTTAGTCGGCTGGCTGAGAAGACGCAGAACTTTGTAGACGCAAGACAAATGTCTGTGATTCAATATATCGAGGGGCCGTGAGCATACATACTACTCGCGGCCCTTGTTTGATTGCGCCGCCCCCGTGCGCATCGTCCTGGGCTGCTTGCGCGTATATGCGTCGAGTCTGGTAACGCGTATCTGTCACACATTCTACTTTGGAAGGACATATGATGAAGCGGATAGGCATGTTAATCGGATACTTGCTGTGCTCCACGGTCGTGTGCGCGAATCCCAGTGTCGGGTTCACCGAGGTTGCCACTCCGAGCAATCTGGTGCAGAATATCAACAGCGCCGGCCTGGTGGGAGATATCTACGGATGGGACGAAACAACGTTGGATGTCATTACATTCAGGAACAACAGCTCCACGACATTCTGGGATTTCCACATCAGCGCAGTTTCCGCGGAAAACCTCATAAACAAAACCTATTCCCTGGATCCGGATCCCTTCTTCTCCAATGCCGGGACGCGTAAAAGTTCGCTGGTGCCGAACGCTGTGACTACGGACTTCTCCGGCTCCCCGGGCATAAAACCTGGCGAATACTTCACTGTTGATGTAGATGGCTTTCCTGCAGACACAAAGTTCACGCTGACGGCTACCGTCCCCGCTCCGGGCGCTGTCCTGCTCGGCAGCCTCGGCGCAGGTCTGGTCGGCTGGCTGCGAAGACGCAGAAGTCTCTGACACCTGACAACTTACTGATAACCAAGATGGGCTGTGGGCATGTGCCTACGGCCCGGTTGCGCGCCGACCGCACCGCGGCAGACCGCCGGCAGCGGACGCGATGCACGAACTTTGTCTCCGCCGCATCGACACCCAGCCGCAACTGGATATGCACCGACACGCCGCCCCGGGAATCATAATACCCAAAAATCTTATCCTGTTTGCTTCTTTTGTGCTTGACAACTCTACCTGCGGTGTGGTAGTATCGATGCAAACTCGGAGGAGCACCAATGCGCACGCATGGCACGGGCCGTGCAGTTCCTCCGGTCAGATGCAAAAAGTCCAGGGAAGTGCGGCTGTAACAGAACGCTGCTCGAGCCACACTCTCCGGAACCGTTCGAGCAGTATGATGTATATAGTGAGGAGGTACGAGTGATGAGAAGAATCTTGACGACTTTGGTCGTTTTGGCCGTGGCGACTACTCTTCAAGCTGGTCCTACTTTGCCAGGTACGGGATTGGCTGGTGTAGGTAACACTGAAACGAATTACTCACTAGCGTTCGATGCCGCGAACCCTAACGGACCTGGCACGCCCCAGGCTGTAAATATCGTCAACGGGCATTCGATCTGGCCTCAAGATCCGTCAGGCGTAGCCCACTGGCTTTCCCCGGGCGATGGTCTCACGCGGGATCCCGGAGGTTATTATTTCTACACGCTGACATTCGACATCCCTGGGATTACAGGCATCTCCGGTGCATGGTGGTCCACTGACGACGACGGTGCAATCTTCCTAAATGGATCTGCGGCACTCGGGACTAACACGACCAAAATAGTACACACGTATGTGCCGTTTACGATAACAAGCGGGTTCAATACAGCCGGACCTAACACGCTCGTGTTTCGTGTTTACAATACACCAGCCACTACCGTGAATCCGACGGGGCTCTTGGTTACCAATATGGATACGACCGTGATCCCCGCTCCAGGCGCCATATTGCTCGGCAGCCTCGGCGCAGGCCTGGTCGGCTGGATGCGAAGACGCAGAGCACTGTAGATACTCCGGCATTGCTGTGCGTGCGTAGAGAAAAACAAGTAGTTGTTCGGAGGAGTATGTCATGAGAAGAAGTATTACACTATTGGCTGTGGCAATGTTCTTGGTTGCCGTAGCTCCGAACGCAGCAGTTGCAAATGTCACGCTTGCCCAACAAAAAGCGGACTTCCAACCAAACAATAACGGCCACCCGGACACCATCGGTAGCGGCACATGGCAGTATATGTATTCCGACAACATTAATCCTTCACTCGGAACAATCGGATTGCTGGATACCTGGGACGGCAGCTACTACGTTCTCAGTGGTAGTGGCTCGTATCCCGATGTGGGCATAGCTGCCGGAACGCTGACGATGGTCCCCGAAACAGATGGCACAGCCTTCGACAGGTATGGCTTCATGCGATGGACTTCCGGCGTCAGCGGCTTGGTGAATGTCAGCGGCACATGGACACATTACTGGCCCGATCGCGGGGATGGAATGGCTGTGCTGGTGTATGCTAACGGCGTGCAGAAGTCTTCTGATTTCATCACGAGCGGTTCGAGCGCCTTTGATTTTAACGTCGCGATCGCCGCAGGTGACAAAGTCGATTTCGTAGTCGGTCCCGGACAAGATTTCGATGGCAGCTTCGACAGGGCCAGTATTGAAACGACGATCACGCTGATCCCCGCACCCGGTGCCATATTGCTCGGCAGCCTCGGCGCAGGTCTGGTCGGCTGGCTGCGAAGACGCAAGTCGCTGTAGGCAGACACGTAGACAATGAAATACAGGAGGTGGCAGATATGCTGTTCAACAGAAGAACGTTGGTTCTGCTAGTCGCGCTGAGTTGTGTTGCTCTGGCCGGCAACAACGCGGTAGCAGGCCTGACCTACGGTTTGAAATCTCTCGCACCGGGCAACCAGATCCCATCGGCGGCCCCGACGCGTCTTTATTCATTTGATGACAATACCCCCGGAGGCGTCGCCGATCTCGGTGTGGTCAAACTCGCCGGAAACGATGTCGACGCCGATGCCTTGGCGTGGTCCACGACGCATGGCCTGCTGGCTTTCGGCCTCCACACCGGGGCAGCCCCCAGCTCATCCCTGCTCACCATCGACCCCTCCACGGCCATCGCCACAGATATGGGTTTTTCCTATTCCGGCCGCGAAATCCGGGGCGCGATCTTCGACGCAGCGGATAACCTCTGGGCGGCGGACGCAGCACAGGACCAATTGCTCAGAGTCGACCCGGTCGGCGGCGGAATCCAGCAGACCATCGATCTCTCCCTGGCCGCGGCGGCTTTCGATCTTTCGACCTCGACGGACATCGCTATCGCCCGCGACGGGACAGTCTTCCTCAACAACGCTTCTGACATCTACAGCGTGGATATGACCAGCGGAAGTCTGACTTTGGAAAAATCACTGACGACTACGACCAATCATCTGGTGGGTATGTCTTTCTCGACCGACGGACCGCAGAACGTCCTCTTCGGTTATGAAGTCAATGGCGAAGACGACATCTACATGTACGACATAAACGCCGGCTACGCCCGAACGGATTTCGCTTTGGACATCATCCCGACCTTTAATGCGGGCCGCGGTGATTTGGCCACCATTACGCCGATCCCCGCTCCGGGTGCCATATTGCTCGGCGGCCTCGGCGCAGGTCTGGTCGGCTGGCTGCGAAGACGCAAGTCCCTGTAGTCGCTTCAGCGTGGCCGCACACAGGATTAGACAACAATACATTCAGGAGGCATAACTAATGAGAAAGAGTATAGCAATATTCATTGTATTGGCACTGGCGGTGTCGGCGCACGCCGTCCCAACAATTAACAACACAATCCCCGGATCTATAGTCTGGCAGGGGCAGCTCTCCAATGCAGCC
>CAZGMJ010000074.1:0-25599 GCA_964526785.1 uncultured Pirellulales bacterium | reverse complement strand
CAGTGGAACAACTATTGGCAAAAGGCCACACTGCCCTAAAATGTTCACAGACACCTAAGTCATTAACTAAATCAATAATCAGCCTTTCTGAGGGGCTCCCGTACTTCACTCACTTACTATGTGAGGAACTGGCAATACATGCACTAACAACAGAAAGGGCAGAATTGGGAATTGATGAGCTAGTTTCAGTCCTGCCAAAAGCCACAGCGAAGGTTCACGAAACAATCACAGTGCCGTATACGATTGCGGTGAATACGCCTAAGACGGCCGGAATGCAATACGTTAATATGCCCGTGGATACACCAAGGAGTATAAGAAAGCTCGTCCTCTTCAGTGCAGCATTAGCAAAAGAAGGGACTCTGTCTGAGGTAGCTGGAATTGCGCGCCATTTTATCTGTAAGTCAAGGGAGTGGATGCCTGAGGAATATAGGAACTTGGAGGAGCCGGATGTGGAGATAATACTGGATGAGATAACGCGGATATCTGGGTGCTTAGTAGGGGGAACTGCGAGGGCGAGATTTGAGAGCCCTTTTTTGAAAGCGTACTCAATAATGAAGGCTATGGAAGAGCAAGGAGAAATTGTTGCGGGTGAATTGGCACAATGGAGGGCAGACTGATGTTGTGGGGCTTGGAACGGGAGACTGCTGTCTTGAGGATAGCAAGGACCTTGCTATAAGGCTCCGTCTTTCGCTCTATCTATACTGTTTGAAGATTCTTGGTTGAGGATAGCTATGCAAGTCACCGTATTTGGACAAGACCTACTCGATCTGAAGCCCTTTGCAGAACGGCTGGAGCGGTACATTAATGTTGAACACCAGTTTGTCGAGGGCAGCCTTGTTATTGCACTTAGTTCGAAATTTGGCTCCGGAAAAACAACCTTCCTCCAGATGTGGAAAGCCGATATTGAGAGCCGCGGAGAGGAGGTGGACATCCCATTGGTAATCTCATTGAACGCATGGGAGAGCGACTACTACGGGGACCCCCTGTTTGCGGCCGTGTCTGGCATAGTAGATCGTATACAAGAGAGTGGTAAGTCGGCAGAATCTATCGTTGATGCGGCAAAAGACGTTGGTTGGTTTGCAACGGCAATTGGGGACCAGATAGTGCGGAAGGTGAGCGGGATAAACATCGTGGCGGCGGGCACACTTGCTGAGAAGAAGAAGGCTGAGAGGAACGATGCAAGAGAAATCCCACAGGAAACGTTCACAATTTATAGAGGTCGAAAAGATGCCATGGACAGACTGAAGAATGAGATTCAGAACTTTGTCGTATCCGGCGAGAGGAGGGTCTTCTTTTTCGTTGACGAGCTGGATAGGTGTCGACCGGACTATGCTATCAAGTATCTTGAGACAATTAAGCATGTTTTTGACGTTGAAGGAGCTGTATTCCTCCTTGCTGCCGATAGAGAACAACTCGAAAACTCGGCCAAGACGGCATTTGGACGTGATCTGGATTTTGAAGAGTACTACCGGAAGTTCGTGCATCGAGAGGTCACACTACCCGCGATTTCCGATTCTGGCTATATGAAATTGGCGAAAGCGTACGTGAATTACTACTTGGAGCGCGATGATCTACGTCGCTGTTATATGGACCTTGGTTCGGCGGAGGAAAACATTCGGCAGCTCATTGGCGGACTCCGGCTCACTCCGCGCCAAATCCAAGAAACGTTTCGGATACTCGGCCATCTGTGCGAGACTTCGAAAGAGAATAAGCGACGTTTGATGTGGAGCTTTGCGGCAAGCTCAATCGCCATGGCAGCGTTCAAGGTTGGTAGGCCCGAAGTCTTTCATCTATTGGGCACCCAGCAGTTCGCACCTGAGCATGCCGCGACCTTTTTGAAGGAAGTTTTACCAGAAGACAAGACATGGTGGTTCTTACTCTTCTTGACCGGCGGGGGCTTGGACGTAACTGAGGCGGTGACTCCAGAAGTAGTCATGAGGGAAGTGGGCCTCCTTGGCGAAGAAGAGGAATTGGAGTCACGCCAGTATATGGCGGGCTGGGGGAAGGGTTGGGGGCATAAACCGGGCGCCCAGATACGTGAGGTTTACCAAAGGATTGAGCAATTAGTTCAGTGGGCACATTGAAGACAGTGCCATGACGGAGGCGGATAATCCGGAGGCGCCTCCGGCCTGTACAGCGAGGCCGCGGGGGGCTATAGTGTGGTCGTGACAGGATGCGTCGCATAATGAACAGACAACAGGAACCCACTGACCCGGGCGGGTCAGCCGGAGGCGTGAACGAATGTCCTGGAAAGCCGTAACGCTCGAAATCGTACTGACCGTCATCGTGCTGTCGTTCGTCGGCTACCACTACCACCTCAGCACGCTCGACGGCTCGAAGCACCTCTCGCAGGGCGATATCGAACTGGTGCACCGCGAGTACGACCGGGCCCTCGTATCCTTCGCGCGGGCCCTGGAGGACATTCAGCGGTCGAAGGGGGCGTGGTTCTTCGCCAAAGGCATGAACATCGACAAGCGGCTCAACAGCGTCGAGGCCCTGCACGGCATGGGCTGTGCGTACGCCGGGCTCGGCAAATACGAAGACGCCAACGACTGCCTGACCAGAGTGCTCGAGTTCAACGCCTTCTACGTGCACTCGCGGTCCAAACGGGCCGAGGTCCTGTGCGAGCTGGGCGAGTATGAAGCGGCCGTGGACGATTTCAGCACAATTCTGCAATCGGCCCCCAAAGCCCGCCATACGTACGCCCAGCGGGCCGGGGCGTATGTCCGGCTCCGGCAGTACGACAAGGCCATCGCCGATTACGGCAGGGCGATGGAACTGGCCGACGACGGCCTGCACGACTACGAACGAATGCACTACGCGAACAATCTCGCCTGGCTGCTGGCGACGTGCCCCCGGCGGGAGCTTCGCGACGGGCCCGGGGCCGTGGAAATGGCCGAGCAGGTCGTTACCGCCGCCGAAGCGAAGTTCGACCCGGTCGAAGGAGCCGAGACGCTCGCTGCCTTCAAGAGCACGCTCGCATCCGCATACGCCCAGACCGGCCGCTATGGCGATGCCGCCGCAACAGCCCGGGCCGCGCTCGAACTGATGGACAAATCCGGCGCAACCGACGAGCAGAAGCAGGCCCTGCGGGACCGTATAGAAGCCTATGACGCGGGTCGCCAACCGCAGGCCGCCGAGCAGAATGTAACGCAGGACGCCACAGAATGAAGATAGGGGGACAGGACCAATGACCAAAGCCATATGGACAACGCTGATTGCCATCCTCGCGATCGCCGGCTGCAGCGGCCCGAGTTCGCAGAGCCGCAGCACTTCCGAGAACCTGCCGCATATGCGGGCCGTGATGATCGGCCGGATGGAGGCGTATTTCGGCGACAGGCAGGGCCTGATCAAGCACACGATGAACGTGCTGGGCTACGCCGAGCGGATTGCCCGCAGCGAAGGCGGCGATCCGCTGATCGTGACCGCCGGGGCGATCTACCACGACATCGGCATCCCCGAAGCCCGGCGGGTCCACGGCTCGTCCGCGGGCAAATACCAGGAGATCGAAGGCCCGCCGATTGCCCGCCGAATACTGACCGATATTGGCCTCAAAAGCACGCAAATCGAGCGAATTTGCAGCATAATCGCCAATCACCACACCGCACACGACGCCGAAACGGTCGCGACGCCGGAGTTCCGCACCGTCTGGGACGCCGATGCGCTGGTCAACTACGGAAATCGACTGCGAACCGGCGATCAAAAGCAGCGCAATCGCATCATAAATGAGCGGTTTCGCACCGAAACCGGCAGAAAAATCGCCGGATCCCTCGCTGTGGAGGCGGATACGCAGGCCCGTGCCGCGGCCGAATGACCGCACGCCCGCCGACCGCGCCGCGGCGGCTCAGGCATTGAGCATGGCGATCAGCTCGCCGTGCACCTTGGGATTGGCCAGCACGCACGGCACCTTGCCGCCTTCGTACGCGGCCGGGTCCATGGGCCAGACCGGGTTGCCCTGCCAGTCGGTGAACAGCGCCCCGGCCGCCTGCCCGATCGCCGCGCCGCCCGCCACGTCCCAGAGCTTGGGCGTGTTGACGATCGTGCCGACAAGCCCGCCCTGGGCGACATAGGCCATCTGAAGGGCGGTGGTGCCGAGGTTGCGGAACCGCGTGCGCTCGATCAGGTCCGCCGCCCAGCGGGGAACGCCGTTGTCGCAGGCGAAATGGCTGTCCAGACCGATGCTGGCGAACTGGCTGAGTTCCTCATCGCCGGCCTCGATCCGCCGGTCGTTGAGATGCGCCTGGTTGTCTTTGATGCCCGTGAACATGGAGTCCGTGGCCGGCTCGAAGATAACGCCGACAACCGGATGGCCCTCGTGCATAACCGCGATGGAAACGGTGAAAAACGGCATGTGATGGGCGAAATTGTTCGTTCCGTCGATCGGATCGATGATCCACCAGAAGTCACCCCGCCGGGGCGGCTCCTTGAAGATCCGGCCCTCTTCGCCCTCCTCGCCGACGAATCCGTGATCCGGATACGTCTCCTTGACCCGGTCGATGATGATCTGCTGACACCGCCCGTCGGCCTGCGTCACCAGTTCGTCGTCGTGCTTGAGCGAGACCTTCAGGTAGCTCATTTCCTCGATGGCCCGCTGGCCGGCCATCCGTGCGGCCACGATAGCGGTCTCGAGCAGTTGCCGGAGTTCACCGTATCCTAATTCCATATTTGCTCTCACATACTGGTTGCGTAATCGTTGTTCGTGATCCGGCTTACGGCCGTGCGGAGTCCTTGCGGACGGCTTGACAGGGCGGGCCGGCGAGCCTATTGTAGCGGAACCATGCCGATTAGCCAACAACGATGTCAGCGAAAATGGATTAGCCGAGCGACCGCACACCAGCGAATCATCGGTGCGGTGGTCTTCGCGGTTGTTGCACTATCATTCGGGGTGCTTTGGCTGTTCGGCAGCGGCCGAATCGACCCGAATCGCGTGCTGCCGCCGTGCGGATTTCAGCAGCGGTTCGAGTTGCCGTGCCTGACGTGCGGGTTTACGACGTCGGGGATGGCGTTCGCGCAGGGTCGCATCGCGGAGGCGTACTACGTACAGCCCGCGGCCGGCCTGATGTATACGGTTTTGGCGGCGGCCGGATTTTTCGCTTTGCTGACCGCATGCCTTGGCATATACTGGCGCTTCATTTTTCAGTTCTGGCGACGAGTACACAAGGGCTATGTGGTTCTTGCGGTGCTGGTTGTTCTTGCCGGGGGCTGGGCGGTTACTCTCGCTCGGGCACTCGCGGCACGTAACCAGGTTTAGGATTGCATCATAACGGTTTTGTGGAGTGTGAGAATGATCAAGATACTGATCACAGACAAGCTGGCGCAGGAAGGTATCGACCTGCTGAACGGGATGGACGGCGTGGAAGCCGTCGTGAAAACGGGCATCAGCGCTGAGGAACTGGCGGAGATCATCGGCGATCACGACGGGCTTATCATTCGCAGCGGCACGAAGGTGACGGCGGATGTCCTGGCCAAACCGGGGAAGCTCAAAGGCATCGCGCGCGCCGGCGTGGGGGTGGACAATATAGACATCCCGGAGGCTACGAAGCGGGGCGTGATCGTGATGAATACGCCGGGCGGCAACACGCTTAGTGCGGCCGAACATACGATGGCGCTCGTGCTGGCGATGAGCCGCAACGTGGTGCCCGCTTGCAACAGTCTCAAGGGCGGGGCGTGGGACCGCAAGAAATACATGGGGAACCAGTTGAACAATAAGGTGCTCGGTCTGATCGGTCTGGGTCGCATTGGCCTGGCGGTTGCGGAGATGGCGAGGGGATTCAATATGCAGGTTCTCGGCTACGACCCGTTTGCGGCGCCGACGGACGCGGACAAGATGGGGATCGAGGTGACAACGGACGTCGAGCGGATATTCAAGGAGGCGGATTACATCAGCGTGCACGTGCCGCGGAACGAGCAGACGGTCAATATGATCGACACCGAGCAAATCGAGATGATGAAGCCGACGGTGCGGCTGGTGAACTGCGCTCGCGGCGGCATCATCAACGAGGACGCGGCGTACGATGCATTGAAGGAAGGCAAGGTTGCCGGTGTGGCGCTGGATGTCTTTCCCACCGAGCCGCCTGAGAACACGCGGTTCACGGAGTTCGACAATTGCGTTGTGACGCCGCACCTGGGCGCCAGCACGGAAGAGGCACAGATCGAGGTGGCGGTCGAGGCGGCACAGATCCTGGTGGACGCCGTCAAGGGCGGGCCGGTCAAGAACGCGCTGAACGCCCCTTCGACCGCGGGCGCCGTGCCGTTTATCGTCACGCAATACGAGAAACTCGCCAGGCGCATCGGCGCGGTGTTAAGCACGATTGCTCCGGGGCAGTTGAAGAGCGTGGAGATTCAGTATCGCGGGTCCATTGCGGAAATGCCGGTGCAGTCGGTGTCGCTGAATTTTGCGATCGGACTGCTGCAGAAGCATTTTGAACTGCCTTTGAACATGGTCAATGTCTCGGTGATGGCGAAGGAACGGGGGATCAGCATCGACGAAACGAAGAACACCGATGCGAAGGATGTAGCCTCGAGCTTCAGCGCCAAGGTAGTGACGGACAAGGTTACGCGGGCCGTTCGCGGCTCGGTGTTCGGCGAGACGCTGCTGCGCATCATCGAGATCGACGGCTTCAACGTTGAGATGACGCCGCAGGGGGCGGTGCTGATTATCTTCAACGACGACAAGCCGGGCGTTATCGGTTCGGTCGGCAGCGTCTGCGGCAAGCATGGCATCAATATCTGCACGATGGGTGTCGGTCAGAAGCCCGAGGAGCAGAAGGCGTCGCTTGCGGTCAGTCTGGACAAGGAACCCAGCGAGGAGGCGACCGATGCGCTGCGTAAACTCGAGTTCGTGAACGAACTGTACGTTTGCTCGCTCGACTGATTCGGTGCAGGTTGGGCGCTGGCCTGGCTGAGTGGCAGCGGATACGATTGTCCGGTGCGCAGTCGCCAGGCAGCCTGGGCAACGTGTAAGGTACACTGTACGGCGCTGATGGTATTGTAACACTGCAAGAGGTACGCCTGCCCATCGAATTGGGAGATATCTGGAGGTGCGTTTGTGTCGGAAGAACTGATCGTCAGTATCAGCGGTTTGCGGGGAATCGTCGGCGAGAATCTGACTGCGACGACGGCGGCTGAATACGGCTGCGCGTTCGGCAGTTTCCTGCGATCTCGAGCAAAGGGTTCGGCCGGTCGGCTGACGGTATGTATCGGTAGGGATTCGCGGCCCAGCGGCGAGATGATCCAGGCCGGTGTTGCGGCGGGATTGTGCTCGGCGGGTATCGACGTTGTGGACGTGGGATTGGTTCCCACGCCCACTGTGGGCGTCATGCTGCGGCATCTTGGCTGTGTGGGAGGCGTTGTGGTGACAGCTTCGCACAACCCGACGCCATACAACGGCATCAAATTACTTCTCGACAACGGAATCGCGCCTCCGCCGGATTGTGCGAAGGCCATTCGACAGCGATTCTTCGACAAGGATTTCGAGACGGTCGAATCCCTCGAGTGCGGGCGCGTATGCAGCAGCCCGGAGGCGCACGATATTCACATTCAGCGCGTGCTCGGCATCGTCGAATCCCAGCGGATAAAGGCGAATGCGTTTCGCGTTGTCCTGGACAGCGTTAACGGTGCGGGAGGGCCGATTACCAGGAAACTGCTGGAGCAACTCGGGTGCGAGGTTGTGGCGGTCAATGATGAGCCGAACGGCCGGTTCGCCCATACGCCCGAGCCGATCGCGGAGAATCTTACCGCTCTGTGTGATTTGGTGACGCAAAACGGAGCCCATCTGGGCCTGGCGCAGGATCCGGATGCGGATCGCCTGGCGATCGTGGATGAGAAGGGCAATTACATCGGAGAGGAGTACACGCTCGCATTTGCAGCCAGACTGATCTTCAGCAAGCAGTCCGGCAAAGCCGCGGCCAATCTCTCGACGTCGCGAATGATCGACGATATCGCATCGCAGGCCGGGGGACAGGTCATTCGTACGCCCGTTGGCGAAGCGCACGTGGCCGGAGCAATGATCGAGAACGCGTGCGTCATCGGGGGCGAGGGCAACGGGGGCGTGATCGATCTGCGGGTGGGACCGATTCGGGACAGTCTGGTCGGTGCGGCTCTGGTACTGCAGCTTCTCGCTGAGACGGGCGGGAGCGTCAGCCAGATCGCAGCCGGAATCGGCGGCTACTACATGCAGAAAGAGAAGTTTGCGGCAACCTCCGAGCAGACGAAGGAGATCGTCAATCTGGTTCGAGCAGCCTTTGCCGATGCCCACGTCAATACGAGCGACGGATGTCGTCTGGATTTCGAGGACGGCTGGCTGCATCTGCGGGCCAGCAACACCGAACCGGTGATGCGATGTATTGTCGAGGCCGATGACAGGCAGACGGCCGAGGCATATCTCGATAAGGTTGAGCAGATCAAGGAACGGGTCCTGGGTCGGGGGCAATGAACGAGGACAAGCACAAAGCAGCGGGCAGAGAGATACGGTTCACGACGTATCTCAGCGTCGCGGGCAACGTGCTTCTTTTTGTGGTGAAGATTGTCGCCGGATTGGCCGGCGGTTCGGTTTCGCTGGTTGCGGACGGCATACACTCGCTTTCCGATATGAGCACGGACGGTGCGATTCTGCTCGGGCATTATCTCGGTTCGAAGAAGCCCGATCACGACCACCCGTACGGGCACGGAAGGATTGAGACGTTTTCCGCGATTGGGGTTGCAGCGATTCTCATTCTTGTCGGCGGAGGTATGGTTTACTACGCGGGACTGGATATTGCCCGGGGCAATGTCACCAAGCCGGGCAACGCGGTGATTGCGATTGCAATAATATCGGTTGCATGCAAGGAAGTCCTGTATCGCATCACAAAGGCGGCTGCGGTGCGTTCGCACAGCACAGCGCTGTATGCCAATGCCTGGCATCATCGCAGCGATGCGCTGAGTTCAATCGCTGTCGTGGCCGGTGTCGCGGCCCAGCGATTCACCTTCGTCTATGGGGACCAGGTCGCGGGTATCGTCGTGGGCCTGATGGTGGTGGTCGTCGGCGGGCATATCCTGGCCAACTGTCTGGGGGAGTTGACGGAGGCCGCGGTCGACCAGAAGCTGATCGACGGTATCAAGGGCATTATCAACTCGGAGTCTTCGATCCGGCACTGGCACAAGCTGCGGAGCCGGACGGTGGGGCGGGAGGTGTTCATGGACGTGCATATTCTTGTCGATCCCGAGTTGAACATCTGCGAGGCGCACGAGATCGCTGAGAGACTGGAGCATTCGATTCAGCAGGGGGTGCGAAGACCCATTAACGTTATGGTGCATGTGGAGCCCGACCTGCCCGAATTGCGCGTGTAGATTGTCCTGTTCGGGGTCTGAACATATGCGCTGCTGCATTGCGTGTTTTGCGCGCGGCGGTCACAACATGTGCGCGCGGTATTGAGAAGGAGGCGGTGCGATGTGCCGGGCCGGCGTGCGGTGGTTGTCGCCGGCAGGCCGGCGAGGCTCGGCGTAGAAAACTGTCGCGAAATGTCGAAAACCTTTTGCTATTTGGCGGCGGATGTAGTACACTTTTCAATCCTTGTTTTTTGATGCGATTAGTATTCACTTAGGGGGCTGTTTAGGCCATGAGTCTTGAGAGTTTTTTCAATCCGAAGTCGGTAGCCATCGTCGGAGCATCCCGTCAGAAGAGCAAGGTTGGATATGAGATTCTGGCGAATATGCTTGATGCGGGTTATGAGGGTAAGATTTTTCCGGTTAATCCAAAAGCGGATGAGATCGAAGGGCTCAAGTGCCACCCCGACCTCACATCCATCGGCGAGGTACCGGATCTGGTGGTGATCATCATTCCGGCGAAATTCGTGCCGGGCATTATGGAAGAGTGCGCACGGATCGGTGTCAAGTCGGTTATCATCATTACGGCCGGGTTCAAGGAGGTGGGGCCGGAAGGCAAATCTCTGGAGGACAAGATCGTTCAGATTGCCCGGCGCGGGCGAATCCGCGTGATCGGGCCGAACTGCCTTGGCGTGATCGCACCGGCCAACAAGCTCAACGCGTGTTTCGGCGGTGCGCTGCCCGCGGCCGGGGCCATAGGTTATCTGTCGCAATCGGGGGCGCTGCTGGCCGCGATTCTGGATATGGCGACGGCCAACGAGATAGGATTCAGCAGTCTGTTCAGCATCGGCAACAAGGCGGACGTGGATGAGTTGGATTTGGTGGAGGCGCTTGCGGAGGACAAGGCGACAAAGGTAATTGCGGGATATCTGGAGAGCATTGGGGATGGCAACGCCTTTGTGAACCGGGCCGAACAGATATCGCACGACAAGCCGATTCTGCTGATGAAATCGGGCGGCACAGCGGCCGGGGCCAGGGCGGCCTCGTCGCATACGGGGAGTCTTGCCGGCAGCGAGGTGGCATACGAGGCGATGTTCGAGCGGGCGGGGATTATTCGTTGCGACTCGATCAAGCAGCAATTCGATTACGCCCAGGCGTTTGCAAATCAGCCTCTGCCCGCCGGATCGCGCGTTGCGGTTATTACCAACGCCGGCGGGCCGGGAATTATGGCCACCGACGCTATCGAGCGGGAAGGTCTGGAGTTCGCGAAGTTGTCGGACGAGACGGTGGAGAAACTCGCGTCCCAACTGCCTGCGGCGGCGAACATTCACAACCCCGTGGATATTCTGGGTGACGCTCTGGCGGATCGATACAAGTTCGCGCTGGACGTGGTAATCGGCGATCCGGGGGTGGATATCGTGCTGGTGCTTCTGACGCCTCAGGCTATGACGGAGGCTGGAGCAACGGCCGAGGCAATTGTTGCGACTTCGCAGAAGGAATCGGGCAAGCCGATTCTGGCCTGCTTCCTCGGGGCGGAGAAAGTGCGAGAGGGTCTGGAGACTTTGCTGCACAACAGGATACCGCAGTTCGATTCGCCGGAAAGCGCGGTTGAGACGATACGTGTTATGGCGGATCACGTGCGGTGGCGCAGCCGGCCCAAGCGCGTCGTCAAGCTCTTTCCGGTGAACCGGCGAAAGGTTGAGACGATTGTCGAAAGGCATCTGCGGCAGGACCGGTTCGAGGTGGGCGAGGCGGATGCGAAGGAGATTTTCGAGGCTTACGGTTTTGTGACGCCGCGGGGATCGATCGCCACGACGGGCGGACAGGCGGCGAACATCGCCGATCAACTGGGTTATCCGGTCGTGCTGAAGATATGGTCGCCCGATATTCTGCACAAGTCGGACGTCGGGGGAGTGAAGATCGGAATTAACAGCCGGCAGGAAGTCATCGATGCATTCGATCTGATGATGTATCGCATTCCGAAGAAGATGCCGGAGGCCAATATTCTGGGCGTGCTGGTTCAGGAGATGTGCCGGAAGGGGCGCGAGGTTATTCTGGGGATGACGCGGGACCCGCACTTCGGGCCGCTGATGATGTTCGGCATGGGCGGTGTGATGGTGGAGGTGCTGAAAGACGTGTCGTTCTATCTGGCGCCGCTGACCGGAGACGAGGCAAGGCAGATGCTTGTGAATACGCGGACGTATCAGATGCTCAAGGGCGTTCGCGGTCAGGAGGGCGTGGACATCGAGAAGATCGCGGAAGGACTGCAGCGGCTTTCGCAGTTGGTGACGGAGTTTCCACAAATCAAGGAGATGGATATCAATCCGTACGTGGTCGGCCCGGAAGGCACGACGCCGATTGCGGTGGACGCACGAATTACATTAGAGAAGAAGTAGGACCATGAGCAATTTCGACTGGAAGGAAAAGTACAAAGACAAGGTCGGCAGCGCTCCCAAGGCGATGAAATTGATCAAGCCGGGGTACAGCGTTTTCATCGGCACGGGTTGTGCCCAGCCGCAGTACCTTGTCAACGCGCTGGTAGAGTATTCGAGCCATATCTACGATGCGCACATCGTGCATCTGTTGACTATGGGCGAAGCGCCTTACGCGGATGAGCGGTTCCGTGAGAAATTCAAGATGAACAGCCTGTTCGTGGCGGACAACGTGCGGCACGCTCTGGAGCGGGGCATCGGGGATTACACGCCGATATTCCTCTCCGAAATTCCGGACGAGTTCGAGACGGGGCGGATTCCCGTGGACGTGGCGCTGATCAGCGTCTCGCCGCCGGACGTAAACGGTCTGTGCAGTCTTGGGGTTTCGGTGGACATCGTCAAGTCGGCGGCGGCCAATGCACGCTACGTGGTCGCGCAGGTAAACGAGCAAATGCCGCGGACGTTCGGGGACAGCTTCCTGCACGTCAGCGCTATCGACATGCTGGTTGCGCATGATGAACCGATAATCGAGGTGCCGATTCCCGAGCCCGATGACACGCTGCGGCGGATCGGACAGAATCTGGCCCGCCTCGTGGAGGACGGCAGCACGATCGAGTGCGGCATCGGTCGAATCCCGCAGGCGCTGGCGGAGTTCCTGAAGGAGAAGCGGGACCTGGGCGTCCACACGGAGATGTTCAGCGACTGGATCATCGATTTGATCGAGTGCGGCGTCATCACGTGTGCGAAGAAGAGCCTGAACCGGGGCAAGGTGGTGGCGAGTTTCTGCATGGGGTCGAAGCGGCTGTACGAGTACATCGACAACAACCCGTTCTTCGAATTCTACCCGACGGAGTACGTGAACGACATAAACGTGATCAGCCAGCATGAGAAGATGGTGGGGATCAACGTGGGGTTGGAGATCGACCTGACGGGGCAGGTTTGTGCCGATTCGCTGGGGTATCAGTTCTACAGCGGTATCGGCGGACAGGTGGATTTCATACGGGGAGCGGCCCGCAGCCGAGGGGGCAAGGCAATTATTGCGATGCCGTCGACGGCGAAGGACGATACGATATCACGCATTGTGCCGCATCTGACGGAGGGGGCGGGCGTGGTGACGACCCGCGGCGACGTGCACTATGTGGTGACCGAACATGGTGTGGCATATCTGCACGGAAAGAGCATTCGCGAACGCGTGCTGGATTTGATAAGCATCGCGCACCCGAAGTTTCGCAAGCAACTGACCCAGGCCGCCAAAGCGCAGAACTATATCTATCAGGACCAGATCGAGCTTTCCTGGGAGGATGTAAGTTATCCGGAGGAACTGGAGCACTACGCGACGCTGCGCGACGGCACGGAGATATTCTTCCGGCCGGTCAAGCCGAACGACGAACCGGCTTTGATGGAGATGTTGTACTCCCTCAGCGAGCAGTCGGTGCAGACGCGGTATATGACGCGTTCGATGGCATTTCCGCACAAGGACGTGCAGCAACTGACGAACATCGATTACCGCAAGGACCTGGCGATTGTCGGCGTCGTGCCGGGGGTGTCGGGCGAGGACATTGTGGCTATTGCACAGTATTTTCTGGATCCGAAAACGAAGGCTGCGGAAGTGGCGTTCGTTGTGCAGGATGAATGGCAGGCCAAAGGGATGGGGACATTCCTGCTGGATTATATCACCCGGGTTGCGAAGCAGCGCGGGGTGAAGCGGTTCTTCGCAAAGGTGCTGCCCAACAACCGGCCGATGTTGAACATCTTCCAGAATTCCGGCTACATGGTCAATACGGAATTCGATGGCGATGTGTATAACATCAGCTACGCTCTTGAGGATCCGGGACAACAGGAGGAGTGATGGCTCGGCGGTCTGCGTTTATTCATTCTGCGGAGTTGGAGAAGTACAGCTACCCGGCGGATTGTCCGTTCAACACGTCCAGGGCTGCGAAAGTCAGGGATCTCGTTGCTTCGATGGGCATGTTGGGGGGCAAGGATACGCCCGTAGTCGAGCCGACAGCCGCCAGCCGGATTGTTGCGAAGAAGTTCCACACCGCCCAGTATCTTCACGTGCTGAAAAAAGCGAGCGCCGGCCAGTGGGATTATGAAGCCCTTATGATGGGCATTGGGACGGTGGATTGTCCGGTTTTTGCGGGGATGTACGAATACGCGATGTTGGCGGCGGGGGCGAGCATCAAAGGCGCGCAACTGATATTGGACGATCAGGCGGATGTCGCCTTTAATCCGTCGGGGGGGTATCATCACGCGATGCCGAGTCGGTCGGCGGGGTTCTGTTATGTCAATGACGTCGCGCTGGCGTGCATGGTGCCGGCAGAGGCGGGCAAACGCGTTTTATATCTCGACGTCGATGTGCATTGCGGGGACGGTGTGGCCCTGGCGTTTGAGGATCGGTCCGACGTGATGACGATTTCACTGCACCAGAATCCCAAGACGCTCTTTCCGGGCACAGGTTTCGAGAAGGAAATCGGCGAGGGCGAAGGGCGGGGCTACTGCGTGAACGTTCCGCTGCCGGTCGGGATGTTCGACGAGGCGTATCAGTGGGCGTTCGGGGAGATCGTGCCGCCGTTGATCGGAGTATTCGAGCCGGACGTGATCGTGCTGGAACTGGGGGCCGATACGCTGGCCGGCGATCCTCTGGCGAACATGAACCTGACGAATAATACGTATGCGGTCATTATCGAGCGACTGCTCGGCTTCGGCAAGCCTATCCTGATGACAGGCGGAGGCGGCTACAGCGTTGAGAACACGGTTCGGGCGTGGGCGCTGGCGTGGAGTGTCCTTTCCGGTCAGGATCGTCAGGACGATATGAATCTCGGTCTGGGGGGGGTGATGCTGGAGAGCACGGACTGGCAGGGGGGACTGCGGGACAGGGTGCTGGCCGTAACCGAGCAGCAGCGGGCGTCGGTCGAGCCTTCGGTGCACGCGGTTGTCGACTTCATCAAGAAGACGGTGTTTCCCATACACGGTCTTTGATTCCCGCTGCCGCAGGCGAGCGGAGTACCGCGATCCGAAAGAAAAACGGCCGAATGGAACAGTCCATCCGGCCGTGGAGTATCTGATCTTCTTTTCTACTGAATCACTTCTTGTCCGTTCCGTCCGCTTCCGCTTCGCCTTCAACGGCCAGAGCCGGTTCCTTAGGCTCTGCAACTGCTGTCGGCGGCTTGACGAGGGCCGTGATGCCCGCGGCCGCAAGGCACAGAACGCCGCAAATCGTAAACGCCAGCGGGAAGTTGCCCATGTCACCGAGACGCCCACCGAGAATCGGGCCGCCGATGCCGCCCACGCCATAAGCGAGAAAGACCAGCGGATACAACTGGGCAATGTTCTTGGCTCCGAACGTATCGGCCGTGATCGTCGGGAACAACGCGAAGTTGCCGCCGAAATTGAAGCCGATCAGCACCGCACCGAGATAGAGCAGGGCGGGGGTGCCCGCCATCTTCGTAAAGGCGATGACGAAGATGCCCTGCGTGGCGCACATGATAATGACCGATGTCTTGCGGCCGAGTTTGTCGGAGAGCGTGCCCCAGGCGATACGGCCGAAGCCGTTGGCGAGCGAGAAGAATACGGCCATGGCTGTGCCGGCTACCGCGCTGGCGGCCGCCTCATCCATCCCGGTTGCCTGCAGGGCTTCCTTGGGAAACAGCTTCATCAGGCCGATAGTCATCAGTCCGGCGCCCGCGCTGAATACAAACGTCAGGAAGATCATGTAGAACTGCGGTTTTCGCAGCATGGTGCCCGCGTCGAAATTCACGCCTGCAGATACCTGGCCGGCTTTGGGGGGAGGAGGGGTCCAACCCGCCGGCTTCCAGCCCTCCGGCGGAAAGACCATCCATATACCGCCAATTGCCACGAGAACAAAGAAGAGCACTCCATAGAGCGCGAACGTGTTGCCGAGGCCCATATTGGCGATGAGATTGCCCCAGTCGCCCGCCAATTTCACCCAAAGCATGGCGCCGAAGCCAAAGCCGGCAACAGCCAGGCCGGTAATCAGGCCCTTCTTATCGGGGAACCATCGCATACCGACGGCAATAGGGACCACATAGCCCAATCCAATGCCGCCGCCGCCGACAATGCCGATCAGAAAAACCAGGCCTGCCACGCTGGTCTTGCCGACCAGTCCGCCGAGCAGGTAGCCTAATCCGAGGACGAGTCCTCCGGCCCATGCGAGTTTTCGCGGACCCAGTTTCGGCATAAGGTAGGCACCGGCCGCGACCATAACCACGGCAAAGGATGCCAGACCGGCGGAAAAGACGAACTGCGTCTGTGCTTTTGTCCAACCGGCGTCGACGAGCGATGGCGTAAACACGGACCACGCATAAATGGCCCCGAGACATAACTGAATCAGAATGCCGCCAACGACGACAAGCCAACGATTCATAACCTTTTGGTCCGACATGAATCTTCCCTTCCTTTGAAAAAGAGCCGGATGCACGCGGGCACGTGCATCCGACTTTCAGTCCGTTTGCATTCGACAAATCAGTTGCCGCGGCCCTTTATCAGGGCTTCGACGACGGAAGGATCGGCGAGCGTCGTGATATCACCAAGGTTGTCGGTGCTCTTTTCGGCAATCTTGCGAAGAATACGACGCATGATCTTTCCGGAACGCGTCTTAGGAAGCGACGGCGCGAACTGCACGGCTTCCGGCGTTGCGATCGGGCCGATCTCCTTGCGCACGTGCGTGACAAGTTCCTTCTTGAGTTCGTCGGTTTCGTCGACGCCGTCCACGAGCGTCACGAAGGCGTAGAGCCCCTGGCCCTTGACATCGTGCGGCACCGGGGTGACAGCGGCCTCAGCGACCTTGTCGTGGCTGACCAGGGCGCTTTCAACCTCGGCGGTACCGATTCGGTGGCCGGAGACGTTGACGACGTCATCGATTCGACCCATGAGCCAGTAGTCGCCGTCGCTATCAACGCGGCAGCCGTCACCGGCGAAGTAGATGTCGTCATACATCGTGAAGTAGGTGTCGATGAAGCGATCGTGATCGCCCCACATTGTCCGCATCATACCCGGCCAGGGCTTGCGAATGCAGAGTTTGCCGCCTTCATTCGCGTCGCACTCGCTGGCGTCGTCCCGCAGGACGGCGGCATCGACACCGAAGAACGGCCGGCTTGCGCTGCCCGGCTTGAGCGTATGGGCGCCCGGCATCGGCGTAATCATGAAGCCGCCGGTCTCGGTCTGCCACCACGTATCAACGATCGGGCACTTGCCGTGGCCGATCTTCTGATGGTACCACATCCATGCCTCGGGATTGATGGGCTCACCCACGGTACCGAGGATGCGGAGGCTGTCGAGTTTATACTTTGCGGGCCACTCTTCGCCCAGACGCATCAGAGCGCGGATGGCGGTCGGCGCGGTGTAGAATACCGTTACGCCGAACTTGTCGCAAATCTGCCAGAAGCGGCCGGCATCGGGATAGGTCGGTACGCCTTCGAACATCAGCGAAGTCGAACCGTTAGCCAGCGGACCGTATACGATATAGCTGTGGCCCGTGACCCATCCGATATCGGCGGTGCACCAGTAGATATCGTCGTCGTGAATGTTGAATACGATCTTGTGGGTCAGCGTGGTGTGCATGAGATAGCCGGCGGTCGTGTGGACCACGCCCTTCGGCTTGCCTGTCGAACCTGAGGTGTAGAGGATGAACAGCGGATCTTCCGCGTCCATGACCTCGGGCTCGCAGTCTTCGCTGGCCTCAGCCATCGCGTCGGCATACCAGAAATCGCGTCCGTCTTCCATGTGGCATTCGTCGTCCGTGACCTTGACAACCATGCAGCTTTCGATGGTCGGGCAGGTCTTGAGGGCCTCATCCACGATTCCCTTGAGGGGGATGGCCTTCTTGCCGCGGCGGCTGGTGTTGACCGTGATGATCATCTTGCAGTCCGAGTCGTTTACCCGGCCGCTGATGGCGTCGGCGCTGAAGCCGCCGAAGATGATCGAATGAATGGCCCCGATACGTGCGCACGCCATCATGGCAATAGCCAGTTCGGGAACCATGCCCATGTAGATGGCGACCCGGTCACCCTTCTTGACGCCCTTGCTCTTGAGCACGTTGGCACACTTGCAGACCTCCTTGTGGAGTTGCTCGTACGTCAATTCTACCACGTCCTCGTCGGCATCGCCCTGCCAGATGATGGCAGTTTTCTTGGCTGTGGGGGTGCCGAGATGGCGATCCAGGCAGTTGACCGTGATGTTCATCTGGCCGTCTTCGAACCACGTGTGCTCGATTTTGCGAGCCTTGGTGTCCCAGGTGTATTCCAGACTCTTGGTGGGTTCCTTGAACCAGGTCAGCGTCTTAGCCTGTTCGAGCCAGAAGCCGTCCGGATCGTTGATGGATTTGTCCCACATCTCCTGGTATTGCTCCATGCTGTTGACATAGGCGTTCGCTTTGACCTCCGGAGGCGGTGGGAATGTTCGATTCTCACTCATAAGAGAGTCAATAGCTTTCTCTTGTCCCATAGTCTTTTCTCCTTTTGTTCGTAGTGAAAACTGCCGTGAGAGAAACGTCATCTCTTTATTCGCGGCCAATCATGAAAGCCTGTAGCTTACATGTTGTACCTTTCACAGCAAAGGCACACTGGCGCTGCACAGAAAGACGCATGATAATGGAGGGTTTGCAGGGGTGTCAACAGACAAAGGCCGGTTTTGCGGAAAAAAGGGGTTTGCGGCTGTTTTGAAGCCTAAAGCAGCCTCCTGCGACCGGGATCGCAGAGGGCACATGAGCGGTCATCGCGTCTTCGGCGCCGGGCAACACACGAAACGGGCGGAACACATTGAGATGTGATCCGCCCGTATGCAGAGTCTCTGTTCACAGCCAAAGCGTTCATTTTATGAGCTGAGGCTGCGGCGCAGGTTCTTGTCGTCAGCGAGTGAGGATCTTCAGGCTGAATATCCCGTAGGTCAGGCTGTCATTCTTGTTGACCGAATCGTCCATGGAAATCTGGTGGTATACGCCGGGTACGAAATACCAGTTCTTGCGAATATCGATCCTGGTGTTCACGCCGAACATCGCATACGACCAGTCGTGAGCCGCTCCACCGAGACCGTCTGTGTAGGCGACCTCGCCGATAAGATTAAGCGGTTTTGGCAATTCGGGGTTCACGACCTGCTTGCTCAGTCTGAGCCGGTGCACCCAACCTGTGACATGCTTACCGGCCGCAGAATGCGCCCACGGACTATCGGAGGTGGCGGGATACTCATAGTGGGTGATGTAGCTCGGAACTACCCCTCCCGGCAGGATATTGGGCCACGAACATGCGAGAATCCATTCCCATGTGGTGTTGGCCTGATTGCGACTTACGTCCGTGTAGTGCTCGTAGCCGGCGCTGATATTGAAATGTGTTTCGTGTGCAGTCCCCTCAGCAAAGCTGCCGGCGTAATACGGCCGATAGTCAAACCTCTGCTTGTCCACATACCCGCTGGATGTTGCGTTGCGGTGGGTTACCTTTGCGCCAAAGCCGGTGCCGTAGAGATCCACGTCCACCGTCTTGAAAAAGGCGCCCTGCTGGCCGTAGCCCAATGCTCCTTTGCTCAGCCATCGAGTGTGGTAACTGAAGTCAAAAGAGGCGCTCAGTTCGCCTTCTTCGGCGATCACCACCGCGCCAAGGCACAGCGTGCAGATCACGCCCAAAAGAAATCCTTTCTTCATCATTCGTCTCCTTATTCGAACAATACCCCATTGTGATTCCTGCAGCCGGAAAATCAACCGGCTGCCTTTACGCGATTCTATGCTCAGTCGACCCTGCGTCAACAGCAAACGGGTGCGCAGGGCTAAATTCTACCGATGCGTATCTGCTGAAGCAGCCCGACGGGCCGATTCGACCGTGTTGTAGAGCAGCATTGTAATGGTCATCGGTCCGACGCCTCCCGGCACGGGTGTAATCAGAGACGCCTTTTCCTTAACGCCCTCAAAATCGACGTCGCCGACGAGACGATAACCCTTCTTCTTTGTGGCGTCGGGTACGCGATTAACGCCGACATCAATCACCACCGCTCCGCTCTTGACCATATCGGCTGTAACGGTGTTCGGGCGGCCTGCCGCAGCGATTACGATATCGGCTCTGCGAACGTGTTCAGCGAGGTTCTTCGTGCGCGTATGGCAGACTGTAACGGTCGCGTTACCCGTGGGGCTCTTCTGAATGAGCATGTTGGCCAACGGTTTGCCGACAATGTTGCTTCTGCCGACAATGACGACTTCGGCCCCCTCGAGCGCGACGTTACTGCGGACGAGCAATTGGAGGATTCCGTGCGGCGTACAAGGCAGGAAGGCTCTTTCGCCTACAACCATCTTTCCTACATTAACAGGGTGGAAGCCGTCCACATCCTTGTTCGGATCGATGGCGAGGAGCACTTCGGACTCATCCAGGCCGTTGGGCAGGGGCAACTGCACGAGAATGCCATTGATCTTCGGATCGCGGTTGAGCTTTTCGACAAGGGCGAGCAGTTCATGCTGGGGCGTATCGGCGGGCAGGCGGTTGTCGTCGGAGTAGATGCCGATTTCTTCGCAGGCCCGCTCCTTGGCCTTAACGTAGGATTGGGAGGCGGGGTCTTCGCCGACAAGAACGACGCCGAGCCCGGGCACGATATTCTTCGCCGCCAGGGCCGCGACCTCGGTCTTGAGTTCGGCCCGCATATCTGCAGCGACCTGCTTTCCGTCAATAATCTTTGCTGCCATGAGTGTACCTTAGGTATTGCGTTGTATTATGCTTAATCGGGGCAATTCTACATATTTTCGGCATGAAGGCAAAGAAAATCAGATTTCTTTGGGCGCGCAGATTGTACGTCGGCATGCGGGCGGGTGTCTATCATGTTGGCCCGAAGAGCGGCCGGCCAGGGGGCGGAGGATCAGAAGAGGCCCTGGACCTTCCCCGTGTCGGTATCGATGTCGATTCGGCGGAATGCCGGATTCGAGGCGGTGCCGGGCATGAGCTTGATGGTGCCGGCGACGGGGGCGACAAGCCCTGCGCCTTTATACACGAGGATATCCCTGATCGGCAGCTCCCAATCGGTGGGCCGGCCTTTAAGGTCGGGATCGTGCGAGAGGCTCAGGTGGGTCTTGACCATGCAGACGTGGAGGTTCTTGCCGGTCGGGTCATTTTCGATAGCCCGCAACTTCCTCTCAGCCAGATCCGAATAGCTAACGGTGGCCGCGCCGTAGATGTTCCTGGCAACGGTCTCGATTCGGTCCTTGATGGGCATGTCGGTGTCGTACAGGAAGCGGAAGTCGTTCTTCGTTTCACAGGCCTGGACGACGGCTTCGCTCAACTCGAGGGCTCCCTCCCCGCCTTTGAGCCAGTGATCCGAGACGGCGGCCAGGGCTCCGTGCTGTTCGCAGATGCGCCTGACGGATTCGATTTCCGCCGGTGTGTCGGTGCGGAACTTGTTAATGCAGACGACAGGGGTCACGCCGCTTCTCTTGACGATCTCGATATGTGCGATGAGGTTTTCGCAGCCTTTTTCGACGAGTTCGAGGTTCTCGGTGAGGTACTCTTCGCTTAGAGCGAGTCCGGGCTTGACGGTGGGGCCGCCGCCGTGCATTTTGAGAGCGCGGATCGTGGCGACGATGACGACGGCGTCGGGCACCAGGCCGGACATTCTGCACTTGAGGTTCCAGAACTTCTCGAAGCCTATGTCGGAGCCGAAACCGCTTTCGGTGACATGATAATCGACCAGGCGGGTGCCGATCATGTCGGCGATGATTGAACTTTGACCGATGGCGATATTGGCAAAGGGGCCGGCGTGGACAAAGACCGGCTGGCCTTCAATGGTCTGGATGAGGTTGGGGTGGACCGCGTCTACCATCCATGCGGCCATCGCGCCGTCGACTTCGAGATCGGCGGTGGTCACTTCGTTGCCTTGTTTGTCGTATGCCACGACGATTCGACCGATTCGGTTCCGCAGGTCTTTCAGGTTCTTCGCGACCGAGAGGATGGCCATCACTTCGCTCGATACGGCGATCTGGAAACCGGACTCCATTTCATAGCCGTCCATTTTGCCGCCCATGCCGATGCGGATGTTGCGGAGCGTCTGGGCGCAGAAATCCATGACCCAGTTGAACTGGATGCGGTCAGGGTCGATGTCGATTCGCTGGAGATTGCTGCGGGCCAGACGGGCGTCGTCGTAGTTGCGCTCGTGCTGCATGCGGGAGGTCAGGGCGACCATGGCGAGGTTGTGGGCGTTGGTGATAGATTCGATATCGCCGGTCAGGCGGATGGAGAAGGGCGTCAGCGGGATGCACTGTGCAAGGCCGCCGCCGGCTGCGGAGCCTTTGATGTTGAAGGTCGGGCCGCTGCTGGCCTGGCGAATGGCGCCGGAGACACGTTTGCCCATTTTGCCGAGGCCTTCGATCAGACCGATGGTGGTGGTGGTCTTTCCCTCGCCGAGAGGCGTGGGGGTGATGGCGGTGATGTCGATGTACTTGGCGGTTGAGCCGTCGTCGAGGCGTGAGAGGACGCGCTGGTGGTCCACCTTGGCGAGCTTGGTGCCGAGGGGGATCAGTTCGCCGTAAACGAGGCCGAGCTCGGCACCGAGGGTATCGAGGGGCTTCATGTTCTCTTCGGCGGCTTCTGCAATCTGCCAGTCCTGCATCTTCGTTGGGTCGAGTCGCATATCGAATCCTGTATTCGTTGTCTCGGTGCCGGTTGCGGGCGGCAGCGGATCGTGTTCTATGGCCTTTCTGGACAAGCCGTTGCTGTCTCTATGGTTATATTATCCTGCGAAAGGGGCGGTCACCTTATGCCTGCGCTGGGCGGCCCGGGGCAGAATCCCGCTATTGTGCCGGTTTTGCGGTTTGAATCAAGGGTGTATCGGGCGTTTTTATGCGGGCATGGTGCGGAATCGGACGTTGGTCCGGCGGCGGGGGGAGATAAGAATTGCGGCGTCAGGGCGATTTAGCTACACTTTGTGGCGGTTTTGCAGCGTTTATTGGACTTTTTGCGCAGGACAGACAGGCCCGCGTGGAGCAGGCGGGCGTAAGGAGAGCAATGGATTTGGGCGGCGACAAAGTGCGGCAGGACTGGCGCGGGGATCTGTACCGCGTTATTTTCGAGTCCGATACGCCGGCGGGCAAGTGGTTCGATATCCTGCTGATTGTGTGCATACTGCTGAGCGTCGGGGTGGTGATGCTGGACAGTGTGGCGGGCATTCGAGCCGAGCACGGGGAGCTGCTGTACGGGATCGAGTGGGTGTTCACGATTCTGTTTACGGTTGAGTACGTGCTTCGGCTGGCGTGCGTGGAGCGGCCGGGGCGGTATGCGGTGAGCTTCTTTGGGGTGGTCGATCTGCTGGCGATTTTGCCGACGTATCTGAGCGTGGCGTTCTTTGCCAGCCGGTATCTGGCGGTGATTCGTATATTGCGGGTGCTGCGGATATTCCGCGTGCTCAAACTGGCGCACCATATACAGGAAGCGGCGCTGCTGCGGCGGGCGCTGTATGCGAGTCGGCGGAAGATCATGGTATTCCTGTTTGCGGTGCTGACGCTGGTGGTGATCATCGGGGCGGTGATGTACGTGATAGAGAGCGGCAACGCGGGATTTACGAGCATTCCGCGGAGCGTGTACTGGGCGATCGTGACGATGACTACGGTGGGGTACGGCGATATTTCGCCGCAGACTGAGGCGGGGCAGTTTCTCGCGGCACTGGTGATGATTCTGGGGTATTCGATTATTGCGGTGCCGACGGGGATCGTGGGCGGGCACGTTGCGCTGGCGAGCCGGGAGGGGAAGGGCGGCCGGGAGTGCACGGCGTGCGGAGCGGCGGAGCACGATGCGGATGCGAGGTACTGTAAGATGTGCGGGGCTGAGCTATGACGGCCGTGTGGATCACAGGAGCAGTTGTCGGGCTGCTGGTTGCGCTGCTGATTGTTCGGGCGCGGCTGCGGGGTCGCCGGCGTGCGGCGTTCTTGGCGAAACCGCTGACGGAGGAGCAGGAGGCCGTGATTGAGAAGAACGTGCCTTTGTATCGACGGCTGCCGGGGGAATTGAAGGAGCAGTTGCAGGGGCTGGTGCAGGTGTTTCTGGATGAGAAGCGGTTCGAGGGCTGCGGCGGGCTGGAAATGACCGACGAGATTCGGCTGACGGTGGCGGCGCAGGCGTGCATGCTGCTGCTGAATCGCAGGACGCGGTATTTTCGCAAACTCAGGACGATTCTGGTGTATCCGCAGACGTACGTGGCGCGGCAGGTGGCGCCGGTGGGCGGCGGGGCGTACATCGAGGGGCACAGCGCGCGGCTGGGCGAGTCGTGGCGGAGCGGGCCGGTGGTTCTGGCGTGGAACAGCGTTACGGGCGGTACGTCGATCGTGACCGACGGGCAGAACGTGGTGCTGCACGAGTTCGCGCATCAGTTGGATCAGGAGGACGGCGTGGCGGATGGGGCGCCGATTCTGGAGCGGCGGTCGCGGTATGCGGCGTGGGCGCGGGTGCTCAGCGAGGAGTATGAAGTGCTGCGGGGCAAGCGGCGGAGGCGCAGGCGGTCGGTGCTGAGCAAGTACGGTGCGACGAACCCGGCGGAGTTCTTTGCGGTGGCAACCGAGTCGTTTTTCGAGAAGCCCAGACAGATGAAGAAGCGGCATCCCGATCTGTACGAGGAATTGAGGCTGTACTATCGGCTGGACCCGGCCGAGTGGACGGAGGGCGAGGGTCCGCGGGAGCGGGGCGATATATCTTAGTCGTTGTCTGCTGATCCCGTGCGGCATGTGTCGATCTTGCCTATCTTGTCATGGCTTTCCGCCACCGGCGGATCTTCGATGTTTTTTCGGATAAGGGGCCAAGGGGTCGGCGTAGCAAGGCACTGAGGCAACAAGGCACCAAGGCATCAAGGGAATACTGACGCCCCGGGATGTCGCGGATGGAAGATGGGTAATACTTCGCAGACACGGCAACTTCCCCATGTTGCTTTTGGCTTTGTTTTTTCGAAAAAGGTATTGAGGCGCTGAGGAATCTCCGATGGATGTTCGGCCACAGAGGGCACAGAGTACACAGAGAGTGAGTTCGGTTGGCCGGGTGTCCGCTGTCGTGGCATACCACGCTTATGGGCCAACCTGTGCGGGTATCGGGCGAGCATTGCTGATCCTCCAATGGCTGCATACGGCTCCTTCTCTATAGTTAGATAACTACAATACATATAGACGTTTGCCGGGGGTGAAATGTTCGAGGAAAAATCAAAGATCAAAAAGTAAGATGCAAAGTTGAGGAATCCCGGCAGGCCGGGATGGCCATTTGAGGGACTGGATTCCCGCCTTCGTCCCGTAGCGGGGTACGGGATAAACTCTGAATGACAGAGTCAAGTCGCAAGTCGGGGTCAGAGTTCAGGACCGTCACATCCGATTACATGGGTAGGATGACGCATTGGTGGAGATATTGCTGGATGTGGAGAATTCCGGCGAGCCGGGATGGCTTTTTGGAATGGGGGTGGACAGGATGCTGGAGGAAGCAAAAAACGAATCCGAGCAGGAAATGAACGATCGAAATTGCGCGGCCAGGGGCCGCGATTGGGGTGTTTTTTTTGACAGGATTGACACGATGAGCAAGATTGCGGAGGAGGTTATGCGGTGGAAGTCGTGTCGGCCATGTGTCCGCCATGGCAGTCTCTTTTCGATGCAAGCATCTCTCAGAGTCTGCCTTTGCGTCCACCGTGTTGCTTAGCACCACGGGATTGGCCGACCTATCGGGGCGCGTCTATAGGTGGCGGCTCTGTTGCTATGGGTGATTCACAGGATGTTCGGCCGTATTGGTCGGCCGGGCGTTCGCTGCGGCGGGCCTCAGGTAGGCGGTGCGGCGTTGCGGGCCGGACGGCCCTTTGCGATCAGAGAGGCGGGCCATTCTCGATGCAGGCATCTGCGACAGCCCTCTCTCTCGATCGC
>CAZGMJ010000073.1:0-25797 GCA_964526785.1 uncultured Pirellulales bacterium | reverse complement strand
GCAGCAACACGGTGGTGGCGATAGCGGGGCCGTGCAGACGCTTGCGTCGAAACGGAGACCGCGCACGCCCAACACATGGCCGACCCATTCCCCCGCATACCAACTTTTCCAATCTTGTTCATCTTGTCAATCCTGTCAAAACAAACACCCCAATCGCGGCCCCTGGCCGCGCACATTTCGACCAGTAATTCCCTATTCGTATTCGTTTCTCGCTTCCTCCAACATCCTGCCAATCGCTCACAGGGACAGAGTCGCCACCCCAACATGCGTATAGGGAGGCCATAGCCGTGGTGCGAAGCAACGCGGTGGACGCAAAGGCAAACTCTGAGAGATGCTTGCATCGAGAAGAGACTGCCATGGCGGACACATGGCCGACCGCCCTCCACCGCATACCAACTTTCGTAATCTTGCTCATCTTGTCAATCCTGTCAAAACAAACACCCCAATAGCGGCCCTTGGCCGCGCACATTTCGACCAGTAATTCCCTATTCGTATTAGTTTCGCGCTTCTTGCATCCGCCCCGACATCAACACGAGCCCGCGTATTCATTCACGACATCTAAAACCGGACATTATCCTGTAAATCAACTATAGCGACCGAACTGCCACCTATAGATGCGCCCCGGCGGGTCAGCCAAACCCGTGGTGCGCAGCAACACAGTGGACGCAGAGGCAGGCTCTCAGAGGTGCTTGCATCGAGAAGAGCTCGCCGTAGTGAACACCCGGCCGACCAATACGGCCTGACATCCTGTGAATCACCCATAGGAACAAAGTCGCCACCCCGGCATGTGTATAGGGAGGCCATAGCCGTGGTGTGCAGCAACACAGTGTTGGCGAGAGCGGAACCGTGCAGACGCTTGCGTCGAAACGCCGAACGCGCACGCCCAACACATGGCCGACCCATTCCACCGCATAACCTCCTCCGCAATCTTGTGCATCTTGTCAATCCTGTCAAAAAAAACACCCCTATCGCGGCCCCCGGCCGCGCACATTTCGATCGTTCATTTCCTGCTTTGATTCGTTTCTTGCTTCCTCCAGCATCCTGTCCACCCCCATTTCAAAAAGCCATCCCGGCCTGCCGGGATTCCTCAATTCTGCATTTTACTTCTTTATCTTTGATTTTCCCTCGAACATTTCACCCCCGGCAAACGTCTATATGTATTGTAGTTATCTAACTATAGTCAAGGAGTCAGCCAGGCTATGCAACAGACCCCTCGAAAGCCTCTTTTTCCAAACACCAACTACTCCACCGGCGCTCCGACTCTGTCATCCCCGCATGCCTGTGGCGGGGATCCAGCAGAAACTTCTTTTCGAAAAAACGAAGCCAATCGGCACCCTTCTACATCGACTCGGGTGTCGTCCCAAGCGAGTGGAACGAATCGAGGGATCTCCCCTTCGACTGGACAAAAACGAAAAAACAAACCCAATCTCAAAATAGACAAACCGCCGTGCCCTCGGATAGTTACCCATCTTCCATTCGCGACCTCCCCGGGCGCCAGTCTTCCCTTAATGCCTCAGTGCCTTACTGCCTCAGTGCCTTGCTGCCCCAGTGCCTTGTTGCCCCAGTGCCTTGCCACCTCGACCCCTCGACCCCTTTTCGGAAAAACAAACCCAATCGACACCCTTCAACATGGACTCGGGTGTCGTCCCGAGCGAGTGGAACGAGTCGAGGGATCTCCCCCTCGGCCGGACAAGAATGAAAAAACAAAGCCAATATCAATATAGGCAAGATGCAACCGGGCATCGACCCCTTGTTGCCCCAGTGCCTTGCTACGCCGACCCCTTGGCCCCTTATCCGAAAAACATCGAAGATCCGCCGGTGGCGGAAACCCAATCCGCCCCATCAAAGGCCCCCCTCCCTACACCGAACGCGACGCCGACGAGGCAGTTCCCCTGCCAAACTGGCATAGATATCCGCCCCGAAGAACGCACAAATATATGCCTCATAGGGCTTTACGGCAAAGCCGCCCGTCCCGGCACGCCATTTGCACCTCTATTGGCGAATACCAACATGACACATAGTCCGCCTGCAAAGGAGGTAGTTAGACGTGAAATTCGATAAGTTTACATTGAAGGCACAGGAAGCCCTGGCTACGGCCCAGCAGATCGCAATGGCCAAATCGCACACAGTGCTTACGCCACTACATCTGCTAAGCGCCATCTGCGCCGACGAGCAGGGTATGGCCCCGCAGATCCTCAAAAAGATCGGCGCCAATGTCGCCAGGATCAAAGAAACAACCGACAGAGAACTCGCCCGCCTGCCCGAAGGCACCGGCGAAACCGCCCAGTTGGCCCCCGACCCGGTCCTCAGCCAGGTCGTACTCGACGCGCAGAACCGCGCCGACAAAATGGGCGACGAATATCTCAGCACCGAACACCTGTTCATCGCACTGGCCGCCGTCAAGAGCGACGCCAAAGAGATACTCAGTCTCAATTCTGTCGAACCAAAGCAGATCGAAGAGGCCATCAAAGGCATCCGCGGCGGTGAAAAAGTTACGGACCCAAACCCGGAAGATAAATATCAGGCCCTCGAACGCTACGGCATAGACCTGCTCGCGATGGCCCGCCGGGGCAAGCTCGACCCCGTCATCGGCCGCGATGAAGAAATCCGCCGCTGCATGCAGGTGCTCAACCGCCGAACCAAGAACAACCCCGTTCTCATCGGCGAACCGGGCGTCGGAAAGACCGCTATCGTCGAAGGCCTAGCCCAGCGAATCATCGCGGGCGACGTCCCCGCCGGACTCGCCAACAAGCGCATCATCGCACTGGACATGGGCGCGCTGATCGCAGGCACCAAGTTCCGCGGGGAATTCGAGGACCGACTCAAGGCCGTCCTCAAAGAAGTCACCGGCGCCGAAGGACAGATCATCCTGTTCATCGACGAGCTGCATACGGTCGTCGGAGCGGGCAAGACCGAAGGCTCCATGGATGCCGGCAACCTGCTCAAACCCTCGCTGGCCCGCGGCGAACTACGCTGCATCGGTGCCACGACCATCGACGAGTACAGAAAGAACATCGAAAAGGACGCCGCCCTCGAACGGCGGTTCCAGCCGATCACGGTCGATCCGCCCAGCGTCGAAGAGACCATCGCCATCCTTCGCGGCCTCAAGGACCGCTACGACGCCCATCACGGCGTCCGCATCACCGACTCGGCGCTCGTCGCCGCCGCGACCCTCTCCAATCGCTACATTACCGATCGCTGGCTCCCGGACAAGGCCATCGATCTGATCGACGAATCCGCGTCCAAACTGCGAATCGAAAACGACTCGCTCCCCGCGGAACTCGACTCGATCCGCCGCAGGATCGTGCAGCTTCAAATCGAACGAGAAGCCCTGAAAAAGGAAAGCGACCAGGCCAGCAAAGACCGTCTCAGGAAGGCGGAAGAGCAACTCGCCGAGCTCCAGCAGCAGGACCGCGAACTGACCGCCCGTTGGGAAAGCGAAAAGGGCGACATCGATCAGATCAAGGAGCTCAAGCGCAAAATTGACGACGCCCAGATGCAGTTCGAGGACGCCCAGCGCAACGGCCAACTCGAGAATGCCGCACGGCTCAAATACGAAACCATTGCGAACCTCCAGAAGGAACTGGCCGAAAAGGAAGAAGAACTCGCCCGGTCCGGCAACGGCAAGATCATCCAGAACGAAGTCACCGAAGAACACATCGCAGACGTCGTCTCCAAATGGACGGGCATCCCCGTAGCGCGTCTGCTCAGCGGCGAACGCGAACGGCTCATGCAGATGCAGGAACTCATCCGCCAGCGCGTCGTCGGCCAGGACGAAGCCGTATCGGCCCTGTGCAATGCGATTCTCCGCAGCCGTTCCGGCCTGTCCGACCCCAACCGCCCCATCGGCACGTTCCTGTTCCTCGGGCCCACCGGCGTCGGAAAGACAGAACTCTCCAAGGCGCTCGCCGACTTCCTGTTCAACGATCCCAACGCCATGATTCGCATCGACATGAGCGAGTTCATGGAGCAGCATTCCGTCGCACGACTGATCGGAGCCCCTCCCGGTTACGTGGGCTACGAAGAAGGCGGCCGCCTGACCGAAGCCATCCGCCGCAAGCCCTACTCGGTCGTCCTGCTCGATGAAATCGAAAAGGCCCATCCGGACGTCTTCAACATACTGCTCCAGGTCTTCGACGACGGCCGGCTCACCGACGGCAAAGGACGAACCGTCGACTTCAAGAACTCGGTCATCATCATGACCAGCAACATCGCCAGCCAGCAGATCCAGCAGGTCACCGAATCCTCCGGCGCCGACTGGGAAATCGAGGCCCACGTCAAGGATACGCTCAAACAGGTCTTCAAGCCGGAGTTCCTCAACCGCATCGACGAGATCGTGGTCTTCCACATGCTCACGCGCGACCACCTGCGCAAAATCGTCGATATCCAGTTGAGCTACCTGACCGATCGCCTCAGGGACCGCAAAATCGATCTGATCTTCACCGATGCGGCCCGCGAACAGATTATGAACGAAGGATTCGATCCGACCTACGGCGCCAGACCGCTCAAGCGAACGATCCAGCACCGTATCGAGAACCCGCTGGCAACCGAGTTGCTCGCCGGCAGCTTCTCAGACGGCGACACAATCACAGTCGACGCGGACCATCACAAGTTCACGTTTGAAAAAGTCAACAAATGATCCCGCGAACCCCATGTGATTATTCACTACCGTCGCGTTGAAACTCGAACAATAGAACTGGTTACGCAAATCGCCCTTCAGAGATTTGCATAGATCCGCAGATAACAGGCTTTCCAGGAGTGTCTTCTCGAAAAGAGTGACGCTCAAAACCTGCATGTTTTTGTACATGCAGGCGGTCAGGCTGAGTTGCTTTTTTATGATGGTGGCCGACACATAAACACTGATGGCGCAGCGCCTATTCGGGCCGTGCGGGCCGTCGATCAACCGACAACCGTGCTCACAGGTTCATCGGCAGGCCCTTTTCCGCCAGGTATTGCTTCATCTGGCGGATGTTATAGTTGCCGAAGTGCGTAATCGAGGCCATCAGAACCGCGTCGGCCTGGCCGTCAACGATTGCGTCGTACAGATGATCGAGCGCTCCGGCGCCGCCGGAGGCGATAACCGGTATATTGACCGCGTCGCTGACCGCACGATTGAGGTCGTTGTCGTAGCCCGCTTTGGTGCCGTCGGCGTCCATACTGGTCAGCAGGATCTCACCGGCGCCCAGTTCTTCGCCCTTTTTCGCCCATTCGACCACGTCGATATCCGTCGGTTCGGTCCCGGCCTTGACGCATACCTGCCAATGCCCCGGCCGATCCTTCGACCGTCGGGCGTCGATGGCAAGCACAACGCACTGGGCTCCGAATCGCCGCGATGCCTCAGCCAGCAAGTCAGGGTTGTTAACCGCGGCGGTATTGACCGATACCTTCTCGGCGCCGCTTCGCAGCAACTCGTCCATCTGCTCGACGGTCTGTATCCCGCCGCCGACGGTGAACGGAATGAAGACGTTGTGGGCCACCTTCTCGACCAGTTCAACGATGGTCTTGCGCGAGCGGATTGTGGCCGTGATATCCAGAAAGACCAGTTCATCGGCACCCTCGTCACTGTAACGAGCGCCGAGTTCGACCGGATCGCCTGCATCGCGGAGATTCACGAAGTTGACGCCCTTGACCACACGGTTGTCCTTGACGTCGAGACATGGAATGATGCGTCGTGCCAGCATTGTTCTATCTTCTCACATTCAGTGTCATATGCTCTGTTCCGGCCCGGTTGTGGTTCACGACCGTCCTCCCGGCGTTTCGCCCCGGCAGATCGCCGCGAAATTGCGCAGCACGTCAAGTCCCTGCGGGCCGCTCTTTTCGGGATGGAATTGCGTGCCGTAGATGTTGCCCTTCTGCACCGATGCCACCAGCGGCACGCCGTAGTCCGTATACGCAATCTGCGTCTGATCGTCGCTCACGTCCGCGCAGAACGAGTGGGCGAAATAGAAGTGCTTGCCGGAGCCGAGGCCGGCAAACAATTCCATATCGGCCGGCAGTTCGACTTCGTTCCAGCCCATATGGGGGATTACGCGCCCTTTGGGGATAGGGCCGACCGAACCGCCGATCAGGCCGAGTCCTTCGTATCGGCCGAACTCGCTGCTGCTCTCGAACAGCATCTGGTACCCCACGCAGATGCCGAGCAGCGGCTTGCCTTCCAGCGCGACCCGGCCAATGCGCTGGGCCAGTTCACCCAGGGCCTCGATGGCAAATCCAAAGGCCGCCACGCCGGGCAGAACCAGCCCCGACGCCTTTTCGATTGCGCCCGGATCGCAACTCAACTCGGCATCGAAACCGATATGCCTGAATGCGTTGCAGACGCTGCGTACATTTCCGACGTTGTAATCAATGACAACGATCATCCGCGATATACACCTCCACGAGGACAATGTGTTGCGAAAAACGGCCGATAGAGTATCCAGAAACCGCCCCCGACGTCAAGCAAAACTTCCTTTTCACAAACGACATGGAACGCCAGGGCAAATGGCAATTGGTTCGCTGTGCAGGAACGTCGAGTGGAAGTCATATGGTAAATCTCGACTGAGACAGGATTTCGGCGGGATTGTATTTCCTGCGAACACCTGCCGGGATTTGCGCATCATACAGGGCGAAAGGAGAAATACTATGAGATGCTCTGCAATCCTGCCGGCAGTCCTTTGCCTTATCCTGCCTGCGGTCCGCACCCGGGCCGAGCTGGTCAACATCGAACTGACCGGCGAGGTTACTTTTGTGGACGAAAGCCCGATCCTACAAGGATTGTTTCATATCGGCGATCCCGTAACGGGAGTCTACACGTACAACACCGAAATGGGCGACCACAATCCATGGGGTTCCGTTGGTGACTATCGCTTTAGAACGGAACCCTATGGGGTGATATTGGACATTAGCGGCCTGACTATTCAGACAGATCCGGAGAACGTTGACTTTATCATAGGGATATTGAACAATATGAATGGTAGAGATAGTTATGGGGTCAGCAGTGAAGTTAACCTGCCACTGCCGAACGGGTCGACTGTGTGGCATATTAGCTGGCAGCTTGATGACTGGTCAGCGACAGCATTGTCAAGTGATCGTTTACCCACGGATGCCCCTGTTCTTGAGGACTGGCAACGTGTGGGAAGTCTGAATATCGAGTTCGGCTTTAAGGGTGGTTCAGGCATTGGCGTTGGAATCGAATCAGCGACTGTCGTTCCCGAACCTTCCACCTTCTGTATCCTTGCCGTGCTCAGTATGCTGTCTATCGGCAGGCGCCGTGCCCGCCGGCACGAGGGATGAGCTGTTTTCTGTCGATCGTTGGCGCTCCGCCATAGTCGTGCTTTTTCTTCTGACGACGGCCGCACCGAACCGCGGCGTTTTTTTTCTTGCCCTCAATCCATTCGCCCTCTACAATGAAGGGGTTATGAAATAGGGAGTCGGATATGAGAGACTCGCGAGTATTCTGTTGTGCGTGCAGAGGGGGCCGTCGATCAGTCCCCGCCCGCCGCGGCTTCACCCTGATCGAACTACTCGTCGTCATCGCCATCATCGCCTTATTGATGGCTATCCTTGTGCCCATCCTCAACAAAGTCCGCAGTCAGGCCCGGGCTGTAGTCTGCCAATCCAACCTCCACCAATGGGCGCTCTTCTTCCACGCCTATACTGATGACAACGACGGTAAGTGGTTCTATCATCACACCGAAGATCATTCATCTATTGCTGTAAGTGGCTTCACATGGGATGAGATTTGGTACTCAAGCATATACTCGTACTGGAAAGACTGCAACGAGGTCTTGCTCTGCCCGGAGGCACCAGATCATAAAGGCCCGGCCGATATCTGTGAGGCTAACGGCTCCACCTTCTCAGCCTGGCTCTATCACTGTCCTCCTGCCGGTACCAAAATCCTCGGAAGCTATGGGTTCAATGAGTATATCTATCACAGAGGGCGTGACCGCAGATCTCCCCACGGCATACGGCGTGAATGGTGGGGAACCCCGCATGTGAAGAACGCTGCCAGAATCCCGGTACTCGCCGATGCAACAACTTGTCACATATTGGTGAGCGGTTTGGCAACTCCCCCGGCGTATGAACACATCCAGCCCCTGCACCACCATGGTTCTCTCATCGATCGGCACAACAGGGGCGTCAACATGCTCTTTATGGACTGGTCGGTCCGCAAAGTCGGCCTTAAAGAGAATTATACGCTCAAGTGGCACCGTTTTTTCGACACCGCAAATGAATTCACCAGAGCCGGCGGCATGCGCCCCGAAGACTGGCCCGAATGGATGCGCAAGTACAAGGACTATTGATGAGAGGCAAGCTGTGAGTGTTAGAATGCACAAACGGGCATACACAGATCGCGGTTTTACCCTGATCGAACTGCTCGTCGTCATAGCCATCATCGCCCTGCTGATGGCTATCCTTGTGCCCATCCTCAACAAGGTCCGCAGTCAGGCCCGCTCCGTAGTCTGCCAATCCAATCTCCACCAATGGGCGCTCTTCTTCCACGCCTATACTGATGACAACGATGGTAAGTGGTTCTATCATCATACCGAAGATCATCCACTTATTGGTGTAGATCACTTCGGATGGGATGAGATTTGGTACTCAAGCATATACTCGTACTGGAAAGACTGGAACGAGGTCTTGCTCTGCCCGGAGGCACCAGATCATAAAGGCTCGTCCGATACCTGTGAGGCTAACGGCTCCACCTTCTCAGCCTGGCTCTATCGCTGTCCTCCTGCGAATACTGAAATACTCGGAAGCTATGGGTTTAATGAGTATCTCTATCACAGAGGACGTGACCGCAGATCTCCCCACGGCATACGGCGTGAATGGTGGGGAACCCCGCATGTGAAGAACGCTGCCAGAATCCCGGTACTCGCCGATGCAACAACTTGTCACATAAGGTTGAGCTTTAGGCTACATCCCCCGCCGTATGAAGACATCAAGCCTTTAGGCTACTATGGTTGCTTCATCGATCGGCACAATACCGGTATCAACATGCTTTTTATGGACTGGTCGGTCCGCAAAGTCGGCCTTAAAGAGCTTTATACGCTCAAGTGGCACCGTTTTTTCGATACCGCCAACATGTATACCAAAGCCGGCGGCGTCCGACCCGAAGATTGGCCGAAGTGGATGCGCAAATTCAAGGATTACTGAGGTGAAGCATGGCGGCAAAAAGGCACAAACTGATTTGCATGAATGATGGCTTTACCCTGATCGAACTGCTCGTCGTCATAGCCATCATCGCCCTGCTGATGGCTATCCTTGTGCCCATCCTCAACAAGGTCCGCAGTCAGGCCCGGGCTGTAGTCTGCCAATCCAACCTGCGCCAGTGGGGCCAGTTCTTCTGCATGTATACCCAGGATAATGATGGCAAGTGGTTTATGCACCATCTTCAACAGCGAACACACGATCCAGGATCGAGCTATTGGGCTTGGGCGGAACTCTGGTTTGTTGTGATGCGGCCCTATTGGCGTGATTGTCGTGATATTCTTCTATGCCCGGAGGCGACCAGACATCTACCTGGAAAGGAGAATTGTCTCGTCATAGGTTCTAGTTCCTCAGCTTGGTACGGATTGTATCCGAATCTTCATGCTGCGGGGCCTGGTGGCTTGGAGATTGCCGGTAGTTACGGTTTGAACACATGGGTGTATGACACCGACTTCGATCGCACAAATGACGTTGGATACGGCAGTCAGGAATACGAACCCTGGGGCACGTGTCATGTCAAGGAACGAAACAATGTACCTGTGTTTTTCGATTGCTGTATTCCGCACTTTCATATCGACCACAACAGGTTCCCCTCTTATACCGATCCTCCTCCAGGTCTGAAGGATGGCCAGATCGGCTGCGTGATAGGTCGTCACGGCGGCGGTATCAACATGCTCTTCATGGACTGGTCTGTTAGGAATGTTGGACTTAAGGAGTTGTGGACCTTCAAGTGGAGCCGGGCATTTGACACGACCGGTCTCTTTACCAAAGCCGGCGGCGTCCGACCCGAAGATTGGCCGAAGTGGATGCGCAAATTCAAGGATTACTGAGGTGAAGCATGGCGGCAAAAAGGCACAAACTGATTTGCATGAATGATGGCTTTACCCTGATCGAACTGCTCGTCGTCATCGCCATCATCGCCCTGCTGATGGCTACCCTTGTGCCCGCATTCCACAAAGTCCGTAGCCAGGCCCGCTCTATTGCTTGCCGATCCAACCTGCGCCAGTGGGGAGTCTTCTTCCATGCCTACACGGATGACTACGACGGCAAGTGGTTTCACCATCGCACAGAGCACCGAGAACAAAAGGAATTTTCGGCCTTTGAATTATGCGAATACTGGTTCGTGGTTATGCGGCCTTACTGGCAAGGATTCGAGAGCATTCTACTCTGCCCGGAAGCTACAGCTTGCGCACAGCCCATGGAAGGCACGCCTACCCCGGCGGGAGACAGAAACCACGCATGGAAATGGCATACCAAACCAATACTTGGCTACAACATAACCGGCAGCTATGGATTGAATCTCTGGCTATACGACACAAGCCCGGATCGCCGCATACGGAACCCACATAAACATACGAGCTTCGAGCAATGGGGCACATGCCATGTCAGACAGGCAAGCCGTGTTCCGGTCTTCTTTGACTCCGTAACGGCAGGTGCAGCATTTGCCATGTACCATGAATTCCCGCCCCCCCAGGAAGCCGGCGGGGATTTTAGTTCAACGTTCTTTTCATGCGGCGACTGTCACATCAACCGACACAACGGCGGTATCAACATGCTCTTTATGGACTGGTCGGTCCGCAAAGTCGGCCTCAAAGAACTCTGGACGCTCAAGTGGCACCGAGCATTCGACACGGCCAACAGATGGACCAGAGCCGGCGGCGTGCGCCCTGACGACTGGCCCGAATGGATGCGCAGGTACAAGGACTACTGAAGAAGGGCGCGCAAGCGAGTCGACGTTGAATTGCGGTGACCACAATCGGTCACGAATCGGCTGACGAGTGCCACGTCGCCTTCCGTTTCTTACAAATATGACTTTGCAGGCAGGCGTGTGAAGAAACATGTGGCGGTTGATACGTGGTACTGTTACGATGGCGATCAGGTTATTGCCGAGTATGTGGGTACTACCCTGGTTCGCAAGTTTATCTATGGCCCAGGAATCGATGAGCCGATCATAATGATTGCTGTTTCAGGAGAAACTGAAACTCCGTATTATTACCACTTTGACGGCCTGGGCTCGGTGATAGCGCTTTCCGACAGTAACGGCGATCTCGTGGAAATCTACAGCTACGATGTCTTCGGTGATCCGAACAGGATCAGCAGCGTCAGCAATCCACACTTGTTTACCGGAAGGCGCTATGATTCGGAGACCGACCTTTACTTCTACCGGGCGAGATACTACAATCCGGCTATTGGCAGGTTCATGCAGACTGATCCGATTGATTACGAGGACGGATTGAATGTGTATACCTATGTACAGAACAATCCGGTCCGTTGGGCTGATCCTTATGGCCTTCTAACTGGAGTGGAAGAAGCCGCGGGCGTATGTACGATCACAGGCTGGTCAGGCTGGGGTTTCGGCGGATACATGACTGCCGGGGGCACATTCGTCAGCTGTACTGGAGTTGGTGCAGCGGCCGTAGGGACTGCGGCGGCGGCCGGCACCACAGGGTACGGGATAGGCAAATATGCTGTATGTCCCGCATTGGATTGGGTGGGTGATAGACTATATGACCCGATCGTTAACCGAGGGAGAGGGAAATTCTATCCTACCCGGAAGCGTGCCAAGGATGCTGCACGACGGCATGGTGCAAGGACGCCCATTCATGACGGTCCACATGGTCCCGGCGAGCTCCCGCATTTTCACGGAGTGGATGGGGACGGTAATAAGATAAGAGGTAGACAAAATATACATTTCGAGCATCCAGAGGTCTTCTATCCATGGCTTTTATGGCCTTATGATGTCTGGGATGAGTAAGAGAAGAAGTAAGACTCTAGGGAGGTGGATATGATTGCCAATCCTGAAGATTCGCACGAAAGCCACCCAGCACCCCTCACTCGCAGACAACTGTTGCGCAGAATACGCAAGCAACCGGAGGATGTGATCCTCTTGGCCAGTCTCGCCTATGTGTACTTTGAGGAAGGGAAATACCCGAAGGCGCTCGAGGTCAGTAGCAGAGCGTATGCTCTTGCTCCGACGAATCCTCTGGTTCTGTGGGATTACGCCAGATCGCTCTACATGAACGAACACTTTGCCGATGCAATGAAGCTGCATAGAAGGATTCTGAGGTATAAGGTTGCGACGATTGCTGCGCGCATGCATTGGTCTAATGACAAGGCAAAACAGTTTCAGAATGAATCTCGATTTGATCTTGCGCTCTGCTACATACAGCTTGACAAGTTTGCTCTGGCTGTCAAGATGCTTGAAGGCTATGTCGCCCAGTGTCATGACCGATTGTTTTACTACGGGCCTGACTTGGCACGGGCTAAGCTTCATTGCATCAAAAAGCTCAAGGGGCAGGCAAGACGCCGTTCCCTGAGGATGTGGATATCTCTCTTGGAGATCAGAAAGCCCTCAGTAGGCCGACGCGTGAAGTACAATAGAGGCTTCACGAACGGATTGGTTATGGCACGCACCCATAACGAGGCCATCGCAAGACTAAGAGCAGGTATCGCGGAGCTGGGATATGAATTCGTCGCGGCCGAAGACACAGAGGAGTTTGACAGGAGATGTCTGAAAACAACGCTCCCAGACTCCACGCGTTCTCTCGCAGAAGAAGTGCTTAGAGACCGAAATCCGCGCTTTACGGACTTCTGTATGTACCCGGGAAAGCTGTGACAGTCAGCGGTGGGGAATTCCGGGGACAGGATACTGGATTACGTTACAATGCTGTTTGACCGGGCGTGATGACGTGGGCAACCGGCTGGACATGACCTTCAACAGCACCGACCTGCATGAGTACCAGTACGATTGCCTCTATCAAGTGACCGATGCCAACTATCCCGATTCGTCGACGGTCGCCTACGACTACGACGATCTGGGTAACAGAACCAGTGTTGTTGCCTCGAGTACGACCAGCTACGCCAGTAACGATTTGAATCAATACAATTCTGTTGGCGGGACGAGTTACTCGTATGACAACAACGGCAATCTCACGGGAGACGGCACCTACACGTATACCTACGACTGCGAGAACCGCCTGACGAGCGCCACGTCGCCTTCCGTTTCTTACAAATATGACTTTGCAGGCAGGCGTGTGAAGAAACACCTGGCGGTTGATACGTGGTACTGTTACGATGGCGATCAGGTTATTGTCGCGTATGTGGATGCGCAGGTTCAAGGACTATTGGAGAAGGGCGCGCAAGCGAGTCGACGTTGCATTACCATGACCGCAATCGGCGGACGACCGTACCGGCGGCACAGTCGGGAACGTGCTCGTGCTACAGGCGCCAGGGGGCGCGCATGGAGCGTAGGAGCATGCCGCTCGCTCCGGGGTCGTTTACGAAGTCTTCGGCGTCGGGGTCCCACTGCAGCGGGCGGCCCAGTCGCATCGCGATATCGCTGAGGTGGCAGACCGTATCGGAGCGGACGGCGGCATCGATGGAGGATACGGGCGTACGCCGGCTCCTGACGCAGTCGAGGAAGTTCCGCCAGTGATCGTTGCTGGCGGCGAGATGCTTTTCGCCGGGGCCGATAGTCTCGCTGAGCAGGGACTTTGGATTGGCCTCGATTGCGCCGCGTTTGACGAATACCCAGCCGTCGGTACCTTCGAACCGCACGCCCTGGCGGTGCTTTGCATTGTCCACGAAGTGCAGGACCACCCCGTTGGCGTATGTCAGCTTCATGTCCCATGCGGTGGCGCAGTCGTACAGTCCATTGTTCGGGAAGACGCCGGAGCCTTCTATGCGAACCGGGCCGCTGCGGTCGCAATCGTTGCCCCACTGGGCTATATCCGCATGGTGAATACCCCAGGTGGTGACCCAGCCGAGCGAGAAGTTGCTGACGTGTCCCCAGCGGCCGCACGTGCCCACGACGCCCTGCGTGTACGGCATCCATCTGGCGGGGCCGACCCACATCTCGTAATCGAGTTCGGGCGGCACATCAGTCGGTCCATAAGAATCCACTGCACGGCTGGCGGGCACTGAGGCGACGATCCTCCGCAGCCTGCCTATCCGACCGTTGTGGACCAGTTCGCAGGCGAAGCGAAAGTTGCGGTCGGAACGCTGCTGGGTACCGAACTGAAAGACACGTTCGTATCGCTCGACGGCGTCGCGCAATGCGATATCCTCGCGGACGCTGAGGCCGAGCGGCTTTTCGAGGAAGATGTCCTTGCCGGCTCGGGCCGCTTCAACGGATTGAATGACATGCCATTGGTCGGGGCTTGCGATCAGGACGGCGTCGATATCATCGCGAGCGAGAAGATCGCGGTAATCATGATAAGAGCGGCAGGAGTCGGGGCCGTATTTGTCGCGGACCATGCGTGCGGCCTCTTCGAGCCGATTACGATCCACGTCGCAAACGGCGACGAGTCGGCAGTCCGGGTGTCCCATGAAGTTCATCATGTTCTTCCTGCACCGGCCTCCCACGCCGATGCAACCGATGGTGATCCGTTCGCTGGGCGGGGCAGCACCGCCGGCTCCAAATACTGAGGCCGGGACGATGTATGGCAGCGCAATTCCTCTGGCCGCCCAATTCATGAAGGCCCTGCGGTTGCACGTCGTCTTGTTGACCATGATCCGACCCTTTCATCCATTTGTTGCGAGTGACCGGAGCGTGACTACGCTGGTTTACCAGAAAGAGGCGGTTATGGCAAGGCAGGGCGCAGCGCAGGGCCTGGCATCGGCGCGCACGTGCATGCGGCGTTGGTACTCGCGGCAAATCCGGCAAACGCGCCCCAGGCACGGGTGCAGTCGTACGGTTAATTCGTTGAAGTGGTGCGATACAGGCGTTAGACTCTGGGGCAGGCATATTTGAATCGAAGAAACGGAGCTGAACAGAAATGAAAAAATTATGGGTTGACGTAATACCGTACGAAAAGGAAATCGCCATTACGGCGCTGGAGAGCGGAGCCGAAGCGCTGGTTCTCAACGAAGGCGACGGCGAAAAGGTGCGGCAGTTCGGGCGGATCAAGGTGGTCAGCGACGACGGGGATATCCGGCCCGGGCGGGACGTGGAGTTCATCGATATTGCCGACAAGGCGGGCGAAGACAAGGCGGCTTCCGTTCCGGCCGACAAGACGGTCGTGCTCAAGATGCTCGACTGGACGATCATTCCCATCGAGAATCTACTGGCCCGACGGGGGGAGAACATGCTCGTGCAGGTGGACAACAGCGAGCAGGCGAAGCTGATGGTGGAGATACTGGAGAAAGGCGTCGACGGGGTCGTCCTAAAGACCAGCGACATCAATGAGATCAAACGGTGCGCGGAGATCGTGCACGGGGTCGGGGACGCCGTATCGCTCCTGGCGGGGACGATTACGGGAACGCGGCAACTGGGGATGGGAGATCGCTGCTGTCTGGATACGTGCACGCAGATGGGGCTGGGCGAGGGGATGCTCGTGGGCAATACGGCCAGCGGTTTCTTTCTGGTGCATTCGGAGTCCATCGACAATCCGTACGTCGCGTCGCGGCCGTTTCGGGTGAATGCGGGGGCGGTACACGCCTATACGCTGGCGCCGGGGGGCAAGACGAAGTACCTTGCGGACCTCAAGGCGGGCGACGAGGTGATGCTGGTCAACGCGGAAGGCCGCACGCAGGTGGCGTATCTGGGCAGAAACAAAATCGAGAAGCGGCCGATGTTGCTTGTGGAAGCCGAGGCGGAGGGCCGGCCGATCAGTCTTGTGCTGCAGAACGCCGAGACGATACGACTCGTGCAGCCCGACGGCGAGGCGGTTGCGGCGACGAGTCTCAAGGCGGGCGACAAGGCGCTGGTTCACCTGGAAGAGGCCGGGAGGCATTTCGGCATGCAGGTCGATGAGACGCTGATCGAGAGATAGGAATTATGATTCGACGGTCCTTGCGACAGCGAGTTGTCGTGGCGGGGTCCAGCTACGCGTGGAGTTTCGGAAAGACAGATAAGGGCGATATGCACACCACAAGAAAACCACATGGGAGCAAGAAGCAATGACCTGGCCCGCAGACATGTTCGGAATAATACTGGCGGTAGTGCTCGGCAGCGTGATCGGATTGGAACGCGAATTGAGCGGTAAGGTCGCAGGGATGCGGACGAACATTATGATCTGCCTCGGCGCGGCGATCTTTACGGTTGTCTCCCGGCAGTTAGGCCTCGGCTCGGACGATTCAACTACGCGGATTTCTGCGCAGATCGTCAGCGGCGTTGGTTTTCTCGGGGCCGGGGCGATCATCCAGGACCGGGGAGGCATCTTCGGTTTGACGACGGCTGCGACGATATGGCTGGTCGCGGCTGTCGGAATGGCCTGCGGAGCGCATTACTTCGGCCTGGCAGCCGTCACAACGGGCACCGGCATCCTGGTTCTGGTGGGGCTTCGGCGCGTGGAGAATATGTTGAGGCGAGCGCGCGAGCAGAAGCATGGAACGGATTCGCAACGGCAACCGTAGCCAGAGCGCGTGGGCATATAGCCACTGGCACCTCATACGCCTGCCATGCGCAGGCAACTCAAACGCACCTGCGGACAGAATCAGCGCGCACTTCAGGAGCCACGATAAATCTGGTGCGGATGGATCATACGCCTGCAGCGTCATCAATTCCCGATCTGCCGACAGGCGGAAAGTGGGAACTTCGCAGGCATGTCGTGAACCGGGTCGCGCAGACAGCGCAGAATACTACCGCCCAGGCTCTATACGGCCCTTTGAACGAGCATTAACGAATTGAGGTAGAGTCAAAGAATCACCCGGATTCTCCACTCTCACAGTAGCAAAAAGGTCCTACTGAGATCAAGAGAAATCTGCGATCGCAGGTACTGTGAAACGGCCGGACAGCTCCGTCGCTTCTCGGCAAATATCGCGTTTCAGAGCCAGCTATTTGCGCTTGGCGCTGCACAGCGGTCGTCGTAGAATTTGAATATATGGCCTTTGGGGCCCTGGTTTTTTCAGGTTCGAATTTGTCTGGAGGTGTACCGATGCCTGTCTTTAAGAATATCCGCCGCGGTTCCAGTACCACAGACGACGGCGCCACTGAAAAGCAGAAGTTCGTCGGATTAATGGTGCGAGCGGGAGCGATAATGGCGGGTATGGCGGCGCTGATCTGGTTTCTCATCCGTGTCATTCCAAAGCCGACGCGCGCAACGTATCCGTGTCAGCGGGTCGCTTTTCCTGTTGCGTCGAGTTTTGTCGTGTGGCTCCTGGGTCTGTTCGTTTCCTGGCGGGCGTTTCGCAGGGCGAAACTCAGCGCAGTTCGCGGACGTTATCTGGCAGCGGGACTGGCAGTGCTGGCCGGGGCCGGTGCTGTCTTTCTGGCGGCCGGCAGCGGCGACGAGCAGGTCGTGATGGGCCGGGAGCCGGAAGCGAACAAGCCCGTGGGCGAGGGGAAGGGAATTCACCCGGGGCGGGTCGTGTGGGTACATGACCCGCAGGCCACGGTTTGGCACGGCCCGGAGGACGGTCACTGGTGGCAGAACGGAAAGACGGATCAGCGGCGCGTCGAGCGCATGCTGTCAGACGCGATCCGGAATCTGGCGGGAGCCGGCAGCGACAAGGAAGCATGGGAGCGGGTATTTGCGCACCACAACAAGATACATGGCAGAGGGGGCGGCTATAAGCGGGGCCAGAAGATCGCGGTGAAAGTGAACTTCGTGGGTTTCCTGTGGAACCTCGGTTCTGTCGATCCCGAAAACTACGCGATAACCGAACACGCCAACTACATGAACACATCGCCTCAAACCATGCTCGCACTGTTGCGGCAACTCGTGGATACGGTTGGGATCCGCCAGGCGGACATCACCATCGGCGATACGCTCGGTTACTTCGCAAAGGAGTACTACGATATCCTGCACCGCGTCTATCCCAACGTCAACTACGGGGGTTATGGGGGCGGACACGGAAGGGTCAAGCTCGGACCGTCCTCGATTCCATTCTACTGGAGTTGCAAACCGCAAGACATCAAGCAGGATCATATCCCTGATTATTTCGCCAAGGCGGATTATGTGATCAACCTGGCGAATCTCAAAGCACACGGCGGCGCAGGCGTGACGCTGTGTGCGAAGAATCATTACGGGACGCTGTGCCGCACGCCGGTCGAGGAGGGTTTCCACAATCTTCATCCCAATGCGTTCTCGAAGAAGACGGGTATCTACCGAAACCTGGTGGACCTGATGGGCCATGCGCACATCGGCGGCAAGACGGTGCTGTATCTGGTGGACGGGCTCTACTGCGGCCGGCACCCGCGTGACCGCGTACCGCTGAGGTGGAAATCCGCTCCGTTCAACGGGCACTGGACAGCCAGCCTGCTGGCGTCGCAGGATCCGGTGGCGGTTGATTCGGTGGGACTCGATCTGCTCGGCGAGGAGTATCCCGAAATGGCTCGTATGGCGGGAACGAATGACTATCTGCGCGAGGCGGCGATGGCGGATAATCCACCATCGGGAACGTTCTACGACCCGGACCACGCCGGGGACGTCAAGCGGCTCGGGAGTCTGGGTGTGCACGAGCACTGGAACAACGCGAAGAACAAGCAGTATTCGCGTAATCTCGGCAAGGACCGCGGCATCGAGTTGATTGCCATCAGCCGGGCAGGTAAGGAAGACGGCGAAGGGATCATCGCGGCGGGTGCGGAGGTGGTCGAACTGGCCGACGGCTTCAAGTTCACCGAAGGACCTGCCGTGGACGCCGAGGGCAACGTATACTTCACGGACCAGCCCAATAATCGGATCTGGAAATGGACCGTGGACGAGGAACTGGTTCTATTTCATGAGAGCCCGGGGCGGGCAAACGGCCTGTATTTCGATCACAACGGCAATCTGCTGGCCTGTGCGGATTTGGACAACGAGCTCTGGCTGATCGACATGAACGGCAATACCAAAGTACTGGTTAAGGATTACAAGGGCAAGAAGCTCAACGGCCCAAATGACCTCTGGGAACGGCCGGACGGCGGCATCTACTTCACCGATCCTCTGTACAAGAGACCCTACTGGACCCGTGATCCCGCGATGCAGCAGGATGGCCAGCACGTGTACTTTCTTTCCGCCGATTACAAGACGCTCAAGCGCGTGACTAACGATCTTGTCCAGCCAAACGGCATCGTGGGCACGCCCGATGGGAAGACGCTCTACGTCGCCGATATTCGCGACAAGAAGACGTACAGTTACACCATCGAGGAAGACGGTACGCTGAGCAACAAGAAGTTGTTCTGTTCGATGGGCTCGGACGGGATGACAATCGACAATGAAGGAAACGTGTACCTGACGGGCAAGGGAGTGACCGTTTTCAATCCGGCCGGCGAGAAGATCGAGCATATCCCGATAGATGCAGGCTGGACGGCGAACGTTTGTTTCGGCGGCGAGGACCGTCACACGCTGTTCATTACCGCCCAGAAGTCGCTGTTCTCGCTGCAGATGCGCGTTCGCGGTGTCAATTGACGCACCGGAGGTGAACTATGAGAATCTTTTCACCGATGGCGATCCTCGTCATCCTCATACTGGCGCCGGCATGGGCGAACGAGCCACCGGAATTGGAATTGCTTTCTGTGACGAAGATCTGGGACGAGGCGCCGCATAACGCGTTTACCGACCTGCTGCGATGGAACGGGCAATTCTACTGCGCATTTCGCGAGGGGCGAGGCCATGTTTCGACGGACGGACGAATTCGCGTGCTGGCGTCCGAAGGGGGAAATTCCTGGGAATCGGTCGCATTGATAGACATGGAAGGATACGATCTGCGCGATGCACATCTATGTGCGACGCCGGGGCGCAGAATGATGCTGCTGGGCGGTGCCGCACCTCGCAAGGAGGACGGCCAGGGCTGCGCAACGGGCAGCTTCGTTGCTTTTTCGGCCAACGGCAGGACGTGGACGGAACCAACGATAGTGGTGGAGCCGGGCAGATGGCTCTGGCAGGTGGACTGGTTTGGCGGCAAGGCATATGGGTTCGCATACGGCACGGGCGGGAGGGCATATGACGGACAACTGCTCGTAACCGATGACGGTCTGAATTTCGATGTTTTCGTGCCAGGTATCTCCGTGGACGGACGTTTCACGGAAGCAACGGTGCGCTTCGCAAGCGACGGTACCTGTTACGCACTTATTCGGCGTGAACGACGGGGAGATAATCCTACCGGTGCCCTGTTGGGAGTCGCCCGGGCTGATTATGCAAAGTGGGAATTGTATGATCTTGGATTGCAATTCAGGAGTTTCGGCGGTCCCAATCTGATGCAGTTGCCGTTCGGCGACTGGATAGCCGCCGGCCGGATGCATCAGGGAGGTGCGCATACGGCGGTTACATGGCTGGAGATGAACGCCCGCAGGATGGAGAAGTTGCTCAAGCTCCCGAGCGGAGGCGATACGAGCTACCCGGGGCTGGCCTGGTACGACGATGTGCTCTGGGTCAGCTATTATTCCAGCCATGAGGGCAAGACAAGCATCTACATGGCGAGAATCGCAGTTCATGTCCCGTGTCCGGCCTGTGGCGGAGATTTAACAACGGTCCCGATGCTCGTCGGCCTGCCCAGCGAGTCGATGCACGATCAAATGCGCCGCGGCGAAGCGCTACTTGCGGGCTGCATAGGCAATCCATACAATCCAAAGATTGCATGCGTCTGTCCAAAATGCCGCAAATGGAAAACGGAAGATATGAAACACTGGCAGGATTTGCCCCGTGCATTCGGGCGAGGCGTGAAGGTGGATTGACCAGCTCTATGAGCAGGCGAGCCGCGAGTAGATAGGCGCATTGGCCCATTTGATATTTCAAAGACCGAGCACAAACTTCTATGGAAAGGACTGGAGATGAAACGGATTGCGGTGATTATTCTGACGTTGCTCGTTGTTACCGCTATGAGCGGGTGCAATGAGGGCAACACCAGCGTGACAGCGGCGGGAGCAGAGGTAGAAAAACTGGCGGACGGATTCAAGTTCACCGAAGGCCCCGCCTGCAACGAAGAGGGAAATGTGTACTTCACCGATATTCCCAATGAGCGGATTCACAAGTGGTCTTTGGAAGGTCAGTTGAGTACGTTTCGCGAAAATTCGGGCCGGGCCAATGGGCTGTTTTTCGACGATCAGGGAAATCTGCTGGCGTGCGAGGGCGGCGGAAGACGGCTGGTATCCATCGCTCCCGACGGCGAAGTGACGGTATTGGCGGATGAGTATAACGGCAAGCCCTTCAACAGTCTTAACGACTTGTGGATCGATCCGGAAGGCGGCGTGTATTTCACGGACCCGCGATATGGCAATCGCGACGACATGCAGCAAGGCGGCGAGCATGTCTATTATCTGACGCCGGACCATGAAACCGTTATGCGCGTGATTGACGATATGGTGCGACCCAACGGCCTGATCGGAACACCCAGCGGAAGGAAGCTTTATGTGACCGATCCAGGCGACGGAAAGACGTTTGTCTATGATATTGAGAAAGGCGGGAAACTGACGGGCAAGACCCTGTTTGTTTCCAGGGGATCGGATGGGATGACCATCGACAACAAGGGCAATATCTATCTGACCACCGATGCGGTGGAGGTCTACAACAAGAAGGGTGAACTGATCGAGTCCATAGAAGTTCCCGAGCGACCGGCAAATGTATGCTTCTGGGGCGAGGATCGCAAGAGGCTTTTCATTACGGCCAGGACGTCGATCTACAGCATTCCCATGCGCGTCAAGGGCATACAGTAAAAACGCCCACGAGTAATATGCCCGGCTGTTTGGTCAGTCTCGGCAACATCCTGAAAGGAAGGTTTGGTCAATGGCTTGTGATGAGAAGAAACCGAATCGGCGAGCAGTTTTGCGAGGACTTGGGGTCGGAGCGTTGGGCTTGGTATTGGGCGGCCGGCGCTTCGGCGACGGTCTGTTGTACGCGGCGTCCGGCAGTCCGCAGGTTCGGGGCGGACGGCTGTTCAAGAATGTGCCGGGCACGGCCAAAGTCGCCCTGATCAAGGGAAACGACAGGCGCCAGATCACCTACCAGGCCCTCAAGAAGATCGAAGACGACGTTCTCGCCTCGATCGGCAACAAGCGCATTCTGATCAAGCCGAATTTCGTCACCACCAACAAGCAACTGGCGGCTACGCACGTCGATGCGGTTCGGGGCATACTGGATTTTCTGACGCCCCACGTAAAAGGGCAGATCATAATCGGCGAGTCAACAGCGTTTGGCGGCGGAACATTCAACGGGTTCGAGAACTACGGTTATCTGCCTCTGGAGAAGGAATACAACGTCAAACTGGTCGACTTGAACAAACAGCCATGGCCATATAGATACATGATCGGCAAAGGACACAAACCCATCCCGCTTCGAATCATCTCGACGTTTCTCGATCCGGACACGTATGTAATCTCGGCGGCGAAGATGAAAACGCACGACCGCGTGGTGACGACTCTCTCTTTGAAGAACGTGCTGCTGGCGGCCCCGCTGAACGACTACAAGAAGAACGACAAGTGGCTGATGCACAGTGACTTCAACTTCTCAAAGCAGGCCGTGCTGCACTACAACATGTTCCATCTGGCTCAGGATATGTACCCCGATCTGGGCGTAATCGATGGATTTGAGGCTATGGAGGGCAACGGACCGGTCGGCGGCACGCCCGTCGATATGCGAGTGGCGATGGCAAGTCTCGATCCGCTGGCCATGGATACGCTGGCGACGAAGATCATGGGTTTCGATCCGGGGCAGATCATGTATCTGGCAGCGATGGCCGAAGCGGGCATGGGTCAGGGCGACGTTGGGAAGATGCAGGTTCTTGGCACGCCGCCGGATGAGTGCCGATATCAATTCAAACCTCACCGCAAACTCATCGAGGCCTATGGCTTCGAGGCGTAAGATCCCTCGGGTCTGTTGACCGCAAGAGTATTGAGCCACAGAACGGCGGCCGTCAACCTACCAGGCACGTTTGGCCAGGCTCGCGCAGGGCGTGCAGGACTTCATCGCGTGTGAGATTTGCCTGCGTCAGGAGCAATGCATCGGGCATTTCTTCGGCCAGCGTCTCAATGGCGGCGATAGTCCGTCCGGCCTGATTGATCTGCAACACCTCGATTTCGTAATGCTTCGCTATTCGCTCGTCGATGGAGGCAACAGTCTCTTCGAGCAGTTTGATCTGCCCCTGGAGATAGTCGACGTACTCATTGACACCGCGAAGCGTTTCTCGGATCAGGGCCAGCGCCCCTTTGCCGTTTCGGGTAAGGTCGATTCGATCGACAGGAAAACGCATGTCCCAGGCGAAGATATGCATGGTACGACCACTACCGACCGGTTCATCGATAGTCTGGCCCGAGGCCGACAGCAGTCTGTTCGGTTCTTCGTCCGGCGAGATTGTGATGGTGGTACGGTCGACTATTGCGTTAACCTGCTCGGCGAGTTCCAGCATCTTCTGCTGCATCGCCGCCTTTTCACTCATCGTACAGTAGCGGTGCACTTGCTTCTCGGCCAGGTCCTCCATCATCAGGAGGATCTGCCTTATCCCGTCGACGGCGGCCTCAATGGCCTGAACCAGGGACATGATACGGTTGGCATCACGGATGGCAGTCCCCACATCGGCGGAATCAACCAGAAGGAAATCACGCAAATCGGCGATGTCGCAATCGTCGAACATTAACACTTCCCCCATAAAACCGTCTTGCCAGCGTAACGACCTCTATTGCCGGCGCTGCCCAAGACCGTCGCCATACTATTAAAACATACGTTCATTTTCCGCTATGGCCAAATGCAGGCACCTGGGGGGCGCCAGATGGCGGGTTTTATGAGACGTGCGAACGCAAGGGTCCGGCTTCAGGTTGGCCATGGTTGCAGGGACGCCTCATCAATGGAGAAACGGCAAGTAAATCACTCTGCCGAACAATCGCACAATGAGCTCAAAGCGACGACCAATGTGCGTCCGGCCGGGTCTACAACCTTGTGGTGCCCTGCCGTCGATGTGCGTCAGGGCGTCCGTTTCTGTGCATCAGGTCCAGCGGCAGGCCAACGCCGAAAGGTGACGTCCGCCCGGATGATTCGTTCGCAGGTGCGAATGCGGGCGCGATGCGGATGCCATTCGAGAAAAAGGTTGGCAATCGCCTCCCAGAGGGAGACCCAGGCAGCAACGGTTAGACCCTGTGCGAAGACCTCAGCGAGGACGCCCTCCGCCTGGCTCAAGCGACGGTTCGCCAGAACAGCCAGGAGCAACAATCCAACGCCCATAACGAACAGGACTATGGACCGTTTGATAATCGTCCGGATAGCAGACCGTTCGAGTTCCTGCTGATACCGGAAGAAACTGATAATGCTGGAGCGAACGCGTTGTCTGACCGCTTCATCAGGAAAATGGGCCAGCGATATCTGAACGACGAAATCGCTGGGGCCGACCTCTCCGGCACACTCGCTGAGATACTCGCCGAATTCCTGATCGAGGTCTTTGCGTCGATACGGAGCAGAACGGTCGAAATCGCTGTACAGATCCTGTATGCGCCGGACAGCCACATCGATAACGACTCGACCGCCAGCGTCACGATCATATCTGCCAAGAACGGTCTTTCTGGTGCGCCAAAAGTGCATGCTTCCTTCCTACCGCTTCCTCACAAGCGTCCGATTCAGGGCTTGCGAAGGAGCGTGCGAACCGCTGACGTCGGCACACGCGAAAGCTGCCCCGCTCCCTCAACCTACGGAACCTTAGACTGGTGCCCGGCGTCATAGCTTGCCCCTCCCGGGGCGTTTTCACGGAGTCTGCAAAGCAGCGAACGCGGATCGGCCTCGACGCAGAACAGATCTCTGTGGACCCGGTCGATGAAACGCTGCTCCACGGCGTAATCCACAAAGCGAATCAGATGATCGAAATAGCCATGCACGTTCAACAGACCACACGGCTTGCAGTGCAGCTTGAGCTGCGCCCACGTTACGATCTCGAAGAATTCCTCCAGCGTGCCCCACCCGCCCGGCATCGCGACAAAGGCATCCGCCAAGTCCGCCATCAGGGCCTTTCGCTCGTGCATGGTGCGCACGATTCGCATATCTGTGACACTGGCCAGCGCAAGATTGCGATCGAACAGCGCCTGCGGGATGACACCGGTTACTTCCCCTCCTGCATCGAGCACGGATTTGGCCAACTCGCCCATCATTCCGATGTTGCCGCCGCCATAAACCAGCGCCATCTGCGCGTCCGCCATAGCGCGGCCCATCGCACGGGCCGCATCCGCGTATCCATCGAGGTGCCCGACCCCGCTTCCACAATATACACAAATGCGTTTCACTACCTCATCATCCACTCGGGACAACACCGTAAAAATGGAAAAGGCCGGCTTCTCGTCGAAACCGGCCTTTATAATTCCTGGCGATAACCTACTCTCGCCCAAGCGGACTACCATCGGCCTAAACGGGCTTAGCTTCTGAGTTCGGAATGGGATCAGGCGTTTCCCCGTCAGTATACTCACCAGGAAACTCGTTAGAACCGGGTCGAAACCCGGGACTATTCGCGTATGTAATTATAACACAAGTCCTATGCAGATACGGATATGAGCGCCGGCAAACCGGCTCCCATATCAACCAAAGATTGATATGGTCAAGTAATCGAGCGTTAGTACCGGTTAGCTAAATGGATTTCGCCACTTACACACCCGGCCTATCAACCAGATAGTCTATCTGGGCTCTCTCGTCCCCGAAGGGACATGGAATCCTCATCTTGGGGTGGGCTTCCCGCTTAGATGCTTTCAGCGGTTATCCTTTCCCGACTTAGCTACCCGGC
>CAZGMJ010000072.1:0-25808 GCA_964526785.1 uncultured Pirellulales bacterium | reverse complement strand
TCTATTTTAACATTGTGAGATTTCCTCACACTTTCTTTTCATGCGATTGCCCTGACCATATGTACTCTTGTGCAGGCTTCCGCGGCGCGATACGATACGAATGAACGTATGTAGCAAAGGATTGAATGATCCAACTTTAAGGAGACGCAAGATGCAATCTTCTGGAGCAGACGTAGCCCCACTGGTCGCCGGCGCAATGTTCCTTATTGCAGGGCTCATAGGGCTGCTGGTCACACTTCTGTACGTGTTGGTCTTCTGCAAGATATTCTCGAAGGCGGGTTTTAGCTGGGCTCTGGGCCTGTTGATTCTCGTCCCGATCGCGAACATCATTATCATGTTCTATCTTGCCTTCGCCGACTGGCCCGTACTCAAGGAAGTGCGAGAACTGAAGGCCATGCGAAACGCGCCGTAGCCGCTGACCGCAGGCTATTCGAGGATGCCGAAAAGTGCATCACATCGTCCTGATATTGTGCCTGACGGCCGTACTGGGCGGCCTGCTGCTTCAGTACGCTGACGACGGCCTCTGCCTCTTCGGCTGGAAATGGCCCTCGACCTGCGCCCTCCACAGCCGATTCGGCATCAAGTGCGCCCTCTGCGGCCTGACCCGTTCCTTCTCCATGATGGCCCACGGTCACCTCGCCCGCGCATTCGCCTTTCATGCGCTCGGACCCGCCATATTCGCCTTCTGCTGCCTGCAGATCCCCTATAGAGCATACGCCCTGGCGATTGCACCGAGACGGCCCAACCAAAAATTCGTGAAATATGGCCTCGCCCTGGGCGTACTACTAATAGTGGCGATCTTCGTCAACTGGTTCGTTTATCTGGGAGGACTGATTCTATGAGTCCCGAGCAATACGTCAGCGTCGTCGAACCCCTGACCCCCGCGATAGAGCGGGTTAAGACCGTCCTCTTCCGCCCCTTCGATCTGGGCAAATGGTTCGTCATAGGTTTTACCGCCTGGCTGGCCTATCTCGGTCAGGGCGGCGGAGGCAACGGCGGAGGCGGTTCGCCCCCGGGTGGCGGCCACGGCCAAGCCAATCCGGGGCAGATGTTCAATGATCTGCGCAACTTCGCCGCGGCCAATATCGCCTGGCTCATACCGCTGGCCGTCTTCCTGGTGTTCCTGGCAATAGCGATTTGGCTGCTCGTGGTCTGGCTGAGCAGTCGTGGCCGGTTCATGTTCCTCCATTGCGTCGCCCTGAACAAGGCCGAAGTGAAAGTCCCCTGGCATAAGTTCTCCAAACAGGGCAACAGCCTGTTCGCATTTCGCCTCATACTGCACGTCATCGGAATCTTCGGCGTCCTCTGCCCCATGGTCTTCGTGGGATGGCTGATATTCGCAATGGTGCAGGCCGGCCAGGCCGCCGTCGGTGGAATCGTCGGCGCTGCCATGCTGTTCATGGCATTTGTGGCAATCGCGATCTGCCTTGCCGTCGTGGCGCTGTTCACCAAGGACTTCGTCGTCCCCATCATGTTCATGCGCACGCAAACCTGCACCGCCGCCTGGGGCGACTTCATGCAGATACTGGGAGCGAACAAGGGCCGCTTTATTGTCTACGTGCTCTTCAAAATCGTCATCACCATGGCGATCGGCGTTATGACCATGCTCATCGTCTGCGCCACCTGCTGCTGCGCCGCCTGCATACTGGCAATTCCGTACATCGGCACCGTGCTCTATCTGCCTATACTCGTATTCGACCGGGCGTACCCCCTGTACTACCTCCAGCAGTACGGCCCGTCGTACGACGTCTTAACCGCAGTCGAACCGCAGCCGCAACCCGCTACGTATTGATCGCAGCGACGCAGGGCTTCGTGCCGTATCCGATCACTGCGCGGCCCGCCAGTCGTCTTGGCGCCTTCCAAGATACGTCCGAAGCGTGTAGCCGAACGTCTTGCTCGTCTCCGGCTGCAATTCCAGCGTGAACTCAACCGTGTCGTAATCTTCCTGCTCGAAGCCGTCGAAATCACCGCTCTTGCTCAGCGTCCAGTACTGGGTGACAAAGTTCCGCTTGATCTCGACCTTGACCGGGATATCCCGTGTGTTGCGCGCCTCAATCTCGAACGTACGGACCTCGTCCCAGCCCGACACGTTGCCGTCTCTGTCGAAGCGGTAGTTCTCGGTCTTGTAGTCCATCAGCTTCGGCTCGACGATCACATCGGCCACCGCTCCCAGATTCAACTCGACGTCTTCGTCCACGGGAATGTACTTGAACGACGACTGCCCCGTATACGACAGATGGCCGCCCTGCCCGACATCGCGATACACCTTCAGCAGGCCGCCCGGGATGGGAGTATCGCCCAGTTCGTGCTCCTCGTCGTTGGCAAAGCTCAGAAACCGCACGACCGAATCGCCGTACCGCTCCTGCTCGAACTTGTAGAGATTCACCACGGGAACCGCCTCTTCCTCGAAGCTCAGCAGCCGTTTCGACCACCCGTTCGCAATCGTCTCGGTCCCCTCGATCGTATACAGGAAGTACTCGCTCAGGCCTTCCTTCGTGACTTCTTTCCGTCGGGATGGCGCTGCCGCCGCCGGCGCATCCGCTATTGCGGCAACCTCTTCTCGCAAGCTTCTGACAGGTGCCCGTTCCGCCTCCAATGATTCATCCATCGGCATAGGCTGCCCCGGCCGGCCGTAAGGATGCTGCCGCCGCGCCAGCTCTGCAATTCTGTCGAGCATATGCACCTTGCCCACGATCAGCCGCGTCTGCGCATCTGCATAATCCTCGCCCGAGTTGTTCGTAACGCGGACATACGCCTGCAAACGCATCGTCTTTTCATCCTCAGTCAGCGTCCCCATATAGAACGCCCGCCACGAAAGCCCGCTGGTCAGATAGCTGATCTCCACCGGCACCATGCCCGACACTGCGCTCTGCACGTTCCAAAGCCCCAGATTCTTCACCCGCGGCGGAAACGTCAGATCCGCAATATCGATCTTGTCCGCATCCGCCTTGGGAATCATCGCCAGGCTCGTCGGATCGATCAGCGTATTCTCCCAGGAGAACTGCAAATCGTTCCGCCCCTTCTTAAGCGTCAAACCTCTGCTCTCGCGAACCAGCGTCAGATCGGCCGAATTGTATATCGTCAACTGCACGGTCTCCCGCGAAGGCAGCGTCACCAGATCGATCTTCGCCTGCGCCGCCCCGGCTAAAACTAAGACCGTCAGTAGCGTGAATATCAAACGTCTCATGGTACTGCTCCTTCAATTACAAAACGCCACATTGTCATACCTGCGTCACGGCCGGATATTGCGACGATGGTAGTGCATCTTCAGTTCCTTGACCGCCGGGCCGTCCTCGGTCCGCGCCGGCAGCGTAATCTCAAACTCCAGCGTGTTGGCGTTCTTCTTCGTGTACTCGAAGTTGCAACTCTCCATGTCCCACTGCCCCGGAATGTGCTGTATCATCGTCAGTACCGCGGGCGAGTCCTTGAAGTTCTCGATCTTGGCGGTAATCAGTTCGTTCGTATCGTACAGTACGAGCTTGGGCCTGGTATCGTGGTTATACCGCTTGTTGATCTGCTCGTTGCGCATCTTGCGCTGCGTTACCACAATATCCCGGCTGTCGCCGATATACAGCTCCATCTTCTCGCCGACGGGCACCAGTCCGCTGACATCCTCGCCCAGAAAGATCGTGCTCTTCTGACCGTCGTCCTGGAACAGCCGCGCCTTGCCGCCCCACAACGCGTACTCGCCCAGTCCGCTCTGCTTGCTGTTGACAATGCGATAACTGACCGGAATGCCCACGTTCTTGTTCTCGAGCTGCTCCGGATCCCACGGCAGTTTCGCCGCGTCGAATTGCCACACCTTCGTGATCGGCACCTTCTCGGACTCGAGGAACAGCACCTGCTTGGTCTCCTCATGATCGATGCCGCCCTGATACGAATCGCCGTAATCGAGCAGGACCCGCGCCTTGTCGAAATCCTCGCCCGAGAAGTTCCGCAGGACCAGGTAGCTCTTGAGGTCCACGTACGTCTCCCGCTTGTCGGCGATTGCTTTGTACGTCACCAGCCTGTCGATGTTCCGGAGCAGGTAACTGATCCGAACCTTCTCGGCGTAGTTGCCCGCGCTGGCAATGTCCCACACCAGCGCCGCCTCATTCGGCGGATAGCTCACGCTCAGCAATCTCACCTGCTCAGGGTGATCCAGCACGGTCAGGCGAATCGAGTCCATATCGATGCTCACGCCCTTCCATGAAAAATCCACCTTGTTAAGACCCTTCTGCAGGGTCAGAACCCGCTCTTCCTCGATCAGCGTCCATTGCGGGTTGTCCAGTCGAATCATCGTGTCCCCGCGTTCGGGCAGGGCCACAAGCTTGATCCTTGCCTGTGCGACGGTGCTGCACGCCAGCAGCAGCGCAATCGTAATGATGGTTCTTGTCTTGCGGTTCATAGGTCGGTCTCCTTTCAAATACGTGTTGATTCTCTGATCATCTCTTCCATTTCGGTTCTGTGTACTTCACTTCGATTTCGTATTCCCTGCCCCCCTCTACGTTAATGGGCATCCTGTTGGGCTGATATGTGGTCCGGGACGGATTGGGCCTGGTCGTGATCACGTACTCGCCCGGCGGGATGCCCTTGATCTCGAACCTCCCGTCGCTTTTCACCTTTCCCGAATAGCCCCATGTGCCGACGGTCCTGTCGCCCGCAACGTCCAGCTCAAGAATGATCTCGCCCGCGGGCGTGTTGCCGGCGGCGTCCACAACTTTGCCGCGTACGATCCCCGTCCCCGTAACGACCAGGTTGATGTCATCGGACAGGACATCGTACCGCTTCAAAACAGCTTGCTTCGAATGAAATTCCCGCCCGGCGATCCTCAGCCGCATCTGTCCCCCGGGTAGCGGCGCTATGGTAAACCAGCCCAGTGCATCCGTTACGCCGGCGGTTTCACCAACGACGCGGTAGCCGAATCCATCCGCCGCAACGATGTCGCACGCCTCTACCGTCAAACCCATCATCGGGTTGCCCCCCTGGTCAACGACAACTCCCCGTGCGAGCGTTGCCTTCGCCAGTGATGTTTCGAATGTATGGTATTCAGGCCGCTTATTGTCGTACCCGCCCTGCTGCCTCGGTGCGTATCCGTCCGCACGGATGCGGATGTAGTAGTAGCCGGTCGCAACGCCTGACATTCGGCAAAAGCCCTCTGCGTCCGTCCTGCATCCCATGACTTCCGTGTACTGATCCCGCCCGTCGCGCCGCACCAGGCTGACCTCCGCGCCCGCAATCGGTTCGCCCGTCTCCATATCGAGGACTTTCCCGTCAACCAGGCCCTTGCCCGCGTACTCCGGCCCAATCGAACCGGGCCGCCGGTCGATAACGGCGACGTTTGCCGGCACCTTCACATCGTCCCAGTTGATCGACCCGCCGCGCGTGATGTAAAGATCGATGCGGGGCGGCGCCACTGGCTTGTGGTAATTCGGATGGTCCGCCAGAAAGTAGCTGTTCGGATCGTTGTATAATCGCTTCCAGTTCTCGGCGTTCCAGACGGTAAATGACCAGTCTATACGGTTGCCCTCCTGCTCGAGGTGCTCGTCGTTGTCCCTGAGCCAGAAGCTGTAATACGGGCCGTTGTGAACCACCAACTCCAGCCTGCCGGCATCAACCTGTGCGAACACTGCCAGAGCCGCATTGAACTGCTGCGTATTCTCGCTGCGATACTCGAAGTGATACTCCCCGCCGCCGAACGGCGGACCGACCCAGTAGCCCAGCCTCTGCTTCAGATTCGCTACAGCCGCCGAACCCTCAGGCAACCCGCGTTCCCGAATGGGGTCGTTCCCATGACTGCCCGTAATCAGACCGAAAGCCGCCGAGGCCGGCACCGTGATCAGCCAGCAGGCCAGAAGAATATGCTTGGTTCTTTTGCAGCACATTTCTATATCTCCCTTGGGCTTCTTCACTGTCGAGATTCATCCTGCCTGATGCCGTGATATGTCCGAATCACGTACCCGAACGTCTGCTTCGACCTGGCGGACACGGTCAGCGTAAACCGCCCTCGTACGGCATCGTGCTTCTTGTATTGCACCATCCCCTGTAGCGTCGAAGCCGGATCGACCACCTGCAGATCCCAGTACGAAGTGCCGAAACCGCGTGTGATCTCAATCTCTACCGGCAGCCTCCGCGTGTTGGTGATTTCCATACGCCAGTTACGCACTTCATCCCAGCCGTAGATGTTCCCGTTGTCGTCGAAGCGGATATTCTCGGTTCTGTAGTCCATAAGTTTGGGCTCGACCTGCACCAGTCTGGCCGTCCCGAGATTCAACTCGACCTCTTCATCGACGGGGATGTATTTCACGCTGGTCCCCCCCACGTATGAGAGGTGGCCTTGTGCGTCGGCCAGGCCGTAAATCCGCATATCGCCGTCGGGCAGCGGCGTCTCGCCCAGGTTGTGCTCCTCGTCATTGGCGAACTTGACGAAACGAACCGTCTGATTGCCGTAGCGACCCTCGTCGTATTTGTAGAGACTCTCGACTTCGATATCGCAAGCATCGAACGATCGCAGCCGTTTGGCCCACTCATTCGGTATCGTCTCAGTGCCGTCGATGGTATAAAGAAAATACTCGCTCAGCCCTTCCTTCTTGATCTGTTTGGGTTGCAACGCTTCGAACGCAAGATCCGCCCGCGATCCGCCGCCCATGCCGCCCATCATTCCCATGCCCCACGTGCCATTCGTCACTCTTCCGCCTCGAAATCCTCCGCCGCCATATCCGACGCCTTTCGGCATTGCCACGGGACTGCCGTACGGATGCTCCCGCCGGGCCAAATCCGCAATCTTGTCGAGCATATGCACCTTGCCCACGATCAGCCGCGTCCGGGCATCTTCGTAGTCCTCGCCTGACTGATTGGCCACGCGAACGTATGCCGTCAAGTCCATCCTTTCCTCGTCTCTCGACAGCGTCCCCATATAGAAGGCCCGCCACGACAGTCCGCTGGTGAAATACGTAACCTCAAACGCGACCCTGCCCGCAATCTGTGAATAAATCAGCCACTGGCCGACCTGTCGCGTCCGGGCCGGAAAGAGCAGTTGGCGAACTTCGATCTCGCCCGCCCGCTCGCTCGGCACAAGACTCAGCGACGTCGGGTCGATCAGCGTATTGGCCCACGACAGTTGCAGCCAGTTATAGCCCTTCTTGAGCGTCAGATTCCGCTGCTCGCGAACGAGCGTCAGGTCCGCCGAGTTGTAAATCGTCAGTTGCGACGCATCCCTTTCCGGCAGCGTCACCAGATCGATCTTGCCCGCCGCAGGCCCGCAAAGCAGCGCCAACATCAGCCCGACAGCGAAGGTTTGCATTGCATCGTTCCTCAGATTCATGGCTGTATCTTCCTCCAGTCGTCCTCTCTGCTTCCTCTGTAGAGCCGTACAGTGTACTCGAATCGCCGTTTTGATTGCGGCGCCACGTCGAGCGTGTACTTCACCGTATCCAGATCCTCCCGCTCGAATTGGCCGAAGTCGCCCATGTTCTTGAGCGTCCAGTACTGTGTGTCGAAATTCCGCTTGATCTCGACCCGGATCGGAATCGCGCGGGTGTTCCGCACGTCAATTACGTGCGTCTGCACGTCGTCCCAGCCGGCGATATTGTGCACCCTGTCGAATCGGTAATTCTCGGTGGCCCGTTCCATCAGCGTCGGCTCAACGATCACATCCGCCGCCGCGCCCAGATTCAGTTCCACATCCTCGTTGACCGGGATGTACTTGAAGGACGACTGCCCCGTATACGACAGATGGTTGGCCGCATCGACCGAGCGGTAAACCTTGAGCAATCCGCCGGGAATCGGAGTCTCGCCCAACTTGTGTTCTGTGTCGTTCCGGAAGCTCAGAAATCGCACTGCCGCATTGCCGTATCGCTCCTGCTCGAACTTATATAGATTCACCACCGGTACATCATCCGCCTCGAAACTCAGCAGCCGCTTCGACCAGCCGTTCGCGACCGTGTCCTTGCGGTCGATCGTATAGAGGAAGTACTCGCTCAGCCCCTCCTTCTTGATCTCCGGCTCCTTGGCAAGCGTCGAAAACAGATAATTCACTGTCGCTTTGGCCTCTTTGTCCACCGCAAGAGCCCTGTGTCTCGTGGAACTGCGTGAGCTTGGATGCGGCTGCCCCGGCCGCTCGTACGGATACTGCCGCCGCGCCAGCTCCGCGATCCGGTCCAGAAGATGTACCTTGCCCACAATCATCCGGATCTGGGCATCCTCGTAATCCTCCCCCGAGTTGTTCGTCACCCGCACGTAACCCTCAAGCCGCATGATCTTCTCGTCTCCGCTCAGCGTACCCATATAGAACGCTCGCCACGTCAGTCCGCTCGTCAGATACGTAATCTCCACCGGAACTTCGCCGGACATCTCGCTCCGCACGTTCCACAACCCCAGATTCTGCACCCGCGGCGGATACGTCAGATCCGCGATATCGATCCTGCCGGCATGCGCCTTGGGAATCATCGCCAGGCTCGTCGGGTCGATCAGCGTATTGGCCCAGGAGAACTGCAGTTCGTTCCACCCCTCTTTGAGCGTAAGATACCTGCTTTCGCGAATGAGCGTCAAATCCGCGGAGTTATAGATCGTAAGCTGAACCGTATCCCGGTCCGAAAGCGTAACCAGATCGACCTTGCCGTAAGCCCCGGTCGCAAATGCAATAATCGTCAAGCATAGTAGTAGGCGTCTCATCGTCTTGTCCTCATGTAAGTGGCTCATCCGGACGTGCCTCTCCAGTCTCCTGTCCTCGTACCGTGATAAGTCCTCAGAATGTACTCGAACTGCCTCTCCGATCTCGGCTCAAGCTCGACCGTGTACTTGACGGTATCGAGGTCTTCCTTCTCGAAATGGCCAAAATCGCCGCGGTTCCTGATATTCCAGTATTGCGTGTTGAAGTTGCGCTTGATTTCCACCCTGACGGGCAACTCGCGCGTGTTCCGCACCTCCACGTGAAAAGTCCGCACTTCATCCCAGCCGGCGATATCATTGTTGCGGTCGAACCGGTAATTCTCCGTCCTGTAATCCAACAGCTTCGGCTCGACGATCACGTCCGATACCGCCCCGAGGTTCAGCTCCACATCCTCGTGGACCGGAATGTACTTGAACGACGACTGTCCCGTATAAGAAAGGTGCTTCCCGGCATCGGTCGTCCGATACACCTTGAGCAGTCCGCCCGGGATCGGCGTCTCACCCAGTTCGTGCTCCTCATCGTTGGCAAAGCTCAGAAATCGCACGGCCGCACCGCCGTACCGCTCCTGCTCGAACTTGTACAGGTGGACTACGGGTACTTCGTCAACCTCGAAACTCAACAGCCGCTTCGACCATCCGGTGGCAATAGTGTCCCGGCCCTCGATCGTGTAAAGAAAATACTCGCTCAGCCCCTCCTTCTTGATGGCGGCTCCAGGCACGTTGGGGTCGAGTGCAATGCCGTCCCCATCGAATTCCCCCAGCCGTTTCTTCACCCTGCTCAGCCTATCGTAGTACTGACGGCCGGCCGCCTCCTGTGCTCCCGGCCGCCCATACGGATGCTCTCGCCGCGCCAGTTGCGCGATTTCATCGAGGATATGCACCTTCCCGACGACAAGCCGAATCTGAGCGTCTTCGTAATCTTCGCCGGAATTATTGGTCACGCGGACATACGCCTGCAATCGCATGTGCTCTTCGTCCTGCGTCAACGTCCCCATATAAAAGGCCCGCCACGAAAGCCCGCTGGTCAGGTAGCTGATCTCCACCGGGACCTTGCCCGACACGCCGCTCCGCACGTTCCATAGCCCCAGATTCTTCACCCTTGCCGGATATGTCAGATCCGCGATCTCGATCTTGTCCGCATCCGCCTTCGGAATCATCGCCAGGCTCGTCGGGTCGATCAGCGTATTCTCCCACGAAAACTGCAACTCGTTGCCGCCTTCCCGCAGCGTCAGCGGCCGGCTCTCGCGAACCAGCGTCAGATCGGCCGAGTTGTAGATCGTCAACTGCACGGCCTGCCGCGAAGGCAGCGTCACCAGATCGATCTTGCCCTCGCTCGCCCCGCAGAGCGTCATTACCGTCAGAAGTATCACCTGTCCGCGTTTCATATTCGCGCCCCTGATAAACATCGCTATTGATTCTGCGCATCCTCCCGCCGGCCGTGATACGTCCTGACAACGTATCGCAGCACCCGGCTCGTTCGCCCGGGCGCCGCCAGCGTAAAGCGCGCGTTCTGCGCATCATACTTCTCGTATTCAACGCCGGCCTCATCGAAATCCAGATCCCAGTACGCCGTCCCGAAACCGCGCGTGATCTCCACGCTAACGTCCAGCCTCCGCGCATTGGTTATTTCAATATGCCACGTCCGCACTTCATCCCAGCCGGCAACGTCCTTGTTTCCGTCGAACATATAATTCTCCGTCCGAAAGTCCATCAGCCTGGGCTCGACCTCCACCAGCCTCGCGGCCCCGAGATTCAGCTCCACCTCCTCATCGACCGGGATGTACTTGATATCCGTCCCGCCGACATACGTCAAATGCCCCTGCGAATCCGCCAGCCCGTATATACGCACGTTGCCGTCGGGAATCGGCGTCTCCCCCAGATTGTGCTCATCGTCATTGGCGAACTTGACAAACCGTATCGTCCGCCCGCCATAGCGGCTCTCGTCGTATTTATACAGGCTCTCGACCTCGATGTCGTTGGCCTCGAACGATTGCAGCCGCTTGCCCCATTGATTCGCTATGGTCTCGGTCCCCTCGATCGTATACAGAAAATACTCGCTCAACCCCTCCTTCCTGATCTCTTTCGGCTGCATGTCGACGAAGAACTGCCCCAGTGCGAGCGTGTCGCCTCCGACCGCGCCGCTGCTGTCCCGCCAATCATAATCGTCGAGACCGTATCGGCTTGTTGATGTCATCCCGGCCAATCCTTCTATGTCATCCTGTCGCCCAATCGGACTGCCGTACGCATGCTCCCGCCGCGCCAACTGCGCGATCTCCTCGAGCAGATGCACCTTGCCGACCAGCAGACGCGTCTGCGCGTTTTCGTAATCCTCGCCGCTCTGGTTGGCAACCCGCACGTAGCTGGTCAAATCCATCTGCGTCTCATCCTCTGAAAGCGTCCCCACATAAAACGCCCGCCACGACAGCCCGCTCGTGAAGTACGTCAGCTCGAACGGGATCTGACCGCTGGTCTCAGAACGAATGAGCCAGCGGCCAAGCTCCCGCAGCCTCGGTGGGAACACCAGTTGCTGGACATCGATTTTCTTCCTCTGCTCCTGCGGCTCGAGGCTCAGCGACGTCGGGTCGATCAGCGTATTGGCCCACATAAACTGCAGCCAGTTCCACCCCCGCTTGAGCGTCAACTTGCGCTGCTCGCGCACCAGCGTCAGATCCGCCGAGTTGTAAATCGTAATCTGAACGTTGTCCCGTCTGGGCAGCGTCACCAGTTCGATTGCACTGGCCGGTGCAAAAGGAGGCGTCTCATCAATTACCCCTTTTGCCGCAGAACCGCCGGCGGCTATTGCCGTCGGATGGGATGGATCTTCCGTCTCGACACCGGTACGATGCGCCCACAGAGTGTCATCTTCAGAACTCCCGTCCGTCGGATGAAGTCTGGCCTGCCCCGCCCCGCCTCCTGAAAAGCCCTCCGTCTCAGGCGCTTGGCCCATGGGCTTCTGCGGATTGCTGACCATCAGCATGGCCGCCACCACCAGCACCGCCGCAACCGCTCCGCCCCAGGCAGGCAGACCGAATGGAAGGACCCGCCGCCGTTTGGATTGCGCCGCCTGTTCCACCGTGCGCGAAATCAAATCCGCCGGCGCATGGATCTCGCCCTTGAGCAAATCGAGAGATGCAAAGCGCTGTTGCAGGCCCTCAAGTTGCCCCCGACACTGCTCGCACTCGGCCAGATGCGCCGCAAATACGCTCCGTTGAGCTTCCGAGACCAGTTCGAACTGGTAGTCTATGAGTTCATGTTCCTGTAGATGTCGTCTCATTGTTGTCCCACCCCGCCGAATTCAGGCAGCTTGCGGGCCAGCGTCCGCAACGCCCTGGACATCTGCATTTTCACGGTCCCCGTCGAGCATCCCAGCGTTTTCGCCACCTCCGCGTACGTAAGTTGCTCGTAATAGGCCAGTACGAGCGTCGCCCGCTGCCTGGCGGGCAGTTCCTCCACCGCCGCCCGCACCAGTTGCTTCTGCTCCGCTTCCATTACCCGCACGGGCGGATCGCAATCCGCACTATCGACCGCCGTCATCGAAGCAGCCGTATCGCAGTGCCCGTCGGTGCAGCCGACAGGCGCATCGAGCGAAACAGTCCGCCGCCTCTGACTCCGGCGAATGCTGTCGATAGCCGCCCGGGTCGCAATGGTAAAAAGCCAGCTCTTGAAGCTGTTGCCCCGAAAGGTATGAGCCTTTTCGTGTACCTTGCGAAAGGTCTCCTGGAAAAGGTCTTCAGCTTGTTCTCTATCGGCAGTCATGCGCACCAGATACCCCAGGACGGCGTCGCCGTATCGCCGAACGATCTCAGCGAAGGCCGTCGTGTCGCCGCTGCAATGCGCGGCAATCAGGCTGTTGTCCGTGTTCTCCATTGAGGCTAATGCTCCAGCTACCAATACAGACGATCATGGTAGCTTGCCGGTTGACAGAGCGGTAAGTAAATTTCCTGTAAAACTGCATCCGCTCATCACCCCGCCTCCGAAGAACTGCCGGTGCGCATGCACCAGTCGGCCGTCCCCGTACGACCGCCCTGCACGCCCCCGCTTGCGAATTCCTTGCGCACCGCCTCCAATAGCGTACTATACCTGCTCGGGCACGGCATACTTCGGCCGATACGCACGTTTGAGCATGCCGTTGGCTGCGTCGTTGTCCGCAAACCGTTGCGTCGTCGCATCGAAACGCAGCTTCACGTTACCGAGCCGATACGCAATATTCGCCATATGTATCAGTGCACAACTGCTGTGCAGAATCCCCACGTCCGCATTCGGCCGCTTACGGCTCTTGACACAGTCCAGGAAATTCTGCTCGTGATCCTGATCCGGCGGCCTGCCGTACATCTTGTCCACGATGCTCCCGCCGGACGTCGTAACGATCCAGCCGCCCCCGTGCCTGCCGACCGTCATCATCCGCTCGGCCCCGTAAAGTTCGACCCGCGTCGCGTTCTGCGTCCAGTACGGAAACTCGTCCTTGCGCCGAATCGTACCTGTCGTCTTGCGCATATATCGCGGATAGCCCGACAATTCGAACGTCATCACGAAATCGTCGAAATCGAACGTCACAATCTGAACGTCCGGCACCTCCCCGTCGTCATCCTTGTACACCATCCTTCCGCCCGAGCAGGATACCGCCTTGGGCATGCCCGGATTGCCCATCAACATCATCGCCAGATCAAGTTGATGAATCCCGTCGTCGGCCATGTCGCCGCCCGAGAAATCCCAGAACTTGTGCCACCCGCCTCGGAAAATCCGCTGATGGTACGGCCGCACCGGCGCAGGCCCAAGCCAGTTGTCCCAGTCAAACCCGGCCGGCTTTATGCCCGCATCGCCCAGATGGAAAGGCCCGCCCGGCTTGAGGTTGTACACCTTGACAATAGGCACCTGACCCAGTTTGTCGCTCTTGACATACTCCAGGGCCGCATGATTGTACCCCGCACTGCGGTTCTGCGTCCCAACCTGCAAAACCCGCCCGTACTTACGCGCCGCCTCGACCATCTTGCCGCTCTCCCATATGTTGTGCGCGTGAGGCTTCTCCACATAAACGTCCTTACGCGCCTGGCACGCCAGTATGCTCGCCGGCCCGTGCCAGTGATCGGGCGTCGCGATCAAAACTGCATCGACGTCCTTCGCATCCAGCACGCGGCGCATGTCGTCATCCATTGCGGGCCTGCGACCCTGCGCCTCGGCGAATTCCTTTGCCTTTTCCTCCCGCCGCCCCGGATGCAGATCGCACACGTGCGTGAAGACCGCCCCGCAGTCAATAAAGCCCCGCGCAACCATCCTCCCGCGACTGCCGCACCCGATCAGCGCCATCTGCACCCGTTCGTTTGCTCCGGCCGCACCAAAGACTCGCGAACCAAACGCGCCCGCAAACGCCGAACCCGCTGCAGCACCAAAAGACGCGCTGATGAATTGTCGTCTATCCATACGCCTCATCTGCTTCTCCTTCCATATTAACCCCAAAGGATCGGCCCGCTACCTGGGGACCTCCCGCTGCATCCCCCAGAAAACCGCGTTAACCAGCATCTTCTCGAATGCCGGATTCGCAAAATCGCTTGTGTGGCCAAGCGACGTATAGAACACGCGCGACCGGCCGTACCGGTTCGTCCAGGCCACCGGCTCGAATTCGTAATCGGGGATCGTTCCGATCAAAAGCAGCCTCGCCGACTCAGCCAGAGGTCCGGTCTTGTACAATGACGACTCACTCGTAAACGGCAGTTCCACATCAGCCACAATCGGATGGCTCGCCGCATCCGCAACGGGCGTCACCGTCGTCTTTGGGTCTCTGCCGTAATGTCCGTGATAGTTGCCGCCCAGAACCTCCGGATCGAATGTGCGCCAGTCCGAATGTCCCTCAGGCACATCCCCACGGGTATCGAACGCATGGCTGGCCGTTCGCAGTCCAATCAGCGGTTTGCCCGCCTTCATGAAATCCCGCAGATACTGCATCTGCTCATCTGGAAAAGCCCTGCGTCGCACGAAGATCATCGCCAGATCGGCGTTGGCCAGAGCCTCCATGCCCCCTATCCAGTGGCGATCTGTATCGTCGCCCGCCGCGGCGCCCTGAACGACATCGCTGTGGCAGCCGTACTCGCGCTGGAGCAGGTTCGCAAATTGAGGCATCGTCTCAACCGCCCCATACTCCCGTTCGGCCGAGATGATAACCACCCGCGGCCGATTGTCGTTCTCGAAAACGAATGGCGGTTCGCCCGTAAATACCGTCGACGTCACCGTCGGACACACATACCGCTCAACATGCTCGACCACAAGATCCGTACCCGTAAAATGATTCACCTTCGGCGTCATCTTTGAGTTGTACATCGTGTCGGTCAAATCCCGCATCAACACCACGTTCTTGCCGTGGCGCGCCATATGCCGCAATCCGAAAGGCCTGCCCAGCACGCACATGTTCGTATGCACGCCCATAATGATGACGTTCCCGACCCCGCGCTGCTCCAGCAGATTCCATATCTCCACACCCGAATCGCTGATCGCATCCTCATCCTGGATCTCGATTGCCCCGATCTGCCTGGTCCACGGCGAGCCCTGCTCGCATGTAGGCTCGCAGTCGCACCCGCCGTCGGAATGATCGATCGGATAGCCCGCTTCCTTCTCCCGCTCGTCAATCCAGTGGCACCATTTGCCGATACCGTCCGGCAGGTTCTCAGCCTTCGGTGCCCCGCTCGCTCGTTTTCGAGCCGGATGGCCTTCGTAATGATCCATCGTCCCGCTCGGCGCATGAACAATCAAAATGCCCCGGTCCCTCGCCATCCCCGCCACCTTATTCATATAGGACGCCATCTCCGCAACCCGTTTGCTCGCTCCCTTGCACCAGTGCTGGTCCCACATATCGCAGATGATCACAGCCGTCTCGCTCGGCTTCCATTCCAGCCGCTTGAGCACCACCCGAACCCGCTCGCCGTCATCCTCCAGCGGTACCCGGCTCCTCGCCGTCAATACCAGTGAATCAGCAGAGCCCTCCTTCTGTCCTCCCGGCACCGCCGGGCACAGGGCCGCACAAACGACAAAAACGACGAGTAGTACGATCAAACGGTGGGTTCTCATGGCTACAGACTCCTGCAACATCACTAACAACTTTCGCAACACCCGGTCGCACGCATCCGGCAGCGCGTCTTTATCATTACATCGGCCTACCACAATATCAGACCGCCCGCTCCAGAACAAGCACGCGATGCGATGTCAGCGCGCCGTCTCAACCGGCCACACCCTGACAAACGCCACCCCGTGCCGACCTATCTCGGCTCCGTACCCATGCTCCGATTCGCCCAGATCCCTCTGCCGCCACAAATCGCGCACTCTGCACCGCCCTTCCAGACCGACCTGCTCCCATTGCACGTCGATATGACGCGCCATCTGCCCCGGATTGAACAGACCGATTGCCTTCGAACCATCCCGCATGTCCTTGGCAAGAATCAGCGTCTCGTCATCTTGCTGAATAATCCGTGCCTGCCTCCCCAATGCATCCTGGTCGACCGCAATCACCTCCGCGTTGCACAGCACGTTAAGCGTGAACGCATCGAGCTTCTCCATGTCGCCCGAAAAGATCAGCGGCGCCGCCATCAGGCACCACATCGACATATACGAATACTGCTCGTTGGCCGTCAACGTCGTCGGACTGCCCTCCGCCTGCTTGCGCGCGTCGCCCACCCAGCCGATCAAAATGTAATCCGGATCGTTCCAGTGCCCGGGTTTTGCATGCTCCCAGTGTTGTGCGTTGCTAAGACCGATGTGATAGAAGCCGGGCAGATCCGAACCTCGCGCAAGACCCAGATCGCCGGTCGTTCGCCAGCAGTTGCCGCCGACCTCGCTCGCCCATTCCCAAACGTCACCCATCCCGTACTGGCACAGATTATAGACGATATCGCGATCCAGCCCCGCAAGTATCTCGCCCATCTTCCGATATGGCCGCTGTAGCCGTTCCAGTCCCTCGCCCGTGGCAACCTGGCCGTAACTGCACCAGTCGTACTTCAGAAAATCGAACCCCCATCGCGCAAACTGCTCGGCATCGAGCCGCTCGTGTTGATAGCTGCCCGCATATCGCTGACACGTCAGTGGGCCCGGCGACGTGTACAGCCCCGCTTTGAGCCCCTTCGAATGAATGTAGTCGGCCAGCGCCGTCATGTCGGGAAAATGATGATTCGACCGGATCGCGCCCGCCGCGTCCCGCGGATCGCCCCCGATCATCGGATCGGGTGAACCGGGCTTCACCATCCAGCAGTCGTCGATATTCACATACTGATAGCCGAAATCCGCCATCCCGGAATTGATCATCGCATCCGCCGCCGCACGCATGTGCCGATCCGTAACCCGCCAGTAATGAATGTACCAACTGTTCCACCCCATCGGAGGCGTCAGCGCAAGCGTATCACCAACCACAATCTCGAAGTCCTTCGCATCCGAGCCGTGTGCATTTCTCGCCCGCAGTTCAACCCTGTACGTTCCCTGTCGCTTCGGTGCCCGTCCCCGGATAATGCCCGTCTCCACATTCAGCGCAAGACTCTCCGGAAGGTTCGCCGCAGAAAACGTAATCGGACGCTCGCCCGTGCATGGAATCCGATACAGAAAGGGGCGCCCGCCCCGACAGCCGTACACCGCCGGACCGTTGATCTTGGGCTCCGGGCCTGGATCGGGCGTCAGAATGATCATCGGCTCCGCTGGCCGATCCATCGCTTCCGGCCGCTGCCCCATCACCTCGAACCGCGCATCCGCCCAGTCCGCATGGTCGAAGTTAATACCGTCGCCCGCCGAACCAACCGAGAGAATCAGCGTCGCAATGCCCCGAAGATCGACGTCGACCCGCTTGCCCGCATCGCCCGCCCTCATCACCCCGCTGTCGAACAGCTTCCTGCCGTCACCGTAAATGCGAAACCGAACGCTCCCCGCGTCCCCGCTCACCTCATCGTCCACACCCACATATGCCGAAAATCGCCGCGAACCTCCCGCCAGATCGATGTACATGACGCTGCCCGCATGCGTGCCGACTCCCCTCTCGAACTCCCTGCCGCCGATACGCAGTGGCTTGCCCTGAATCGACCGGTCCTTCTGTGGCGTCCCCCACCCCGCCGTCATCTTCTGCAGATCCAGAGATCGCAGCCGGATGGTCTCCGCCTCCCCGCTCGACTCGGCCGACCAGCACGTTCCCATAAACATCACACACGCCACGCCCAACAGCGTCACGCGCAGAGCACCAACATTCGAAGAATATCCGCGACCCATTCCTTATCTCCTTGACTGATTGTTGTTGCCGCCGGCCGCGATACGCCCAACCGTCCCGCGCCTTGCGCAAAGCGCAGCGCACGACGGTTCAGATGTGCGAAAGCCACCCGCCGTCGACGTAAATGATCTGACCGGTAATAAACTCGCCGCCCTTCGAAGCCAGCAGAACCGCGGCCCCCGCCATATCCTCCGGCGTGCCCCACCTGCCCATGGGCGTATTGTCCAGCACCCACTTATCCAGCTCCGGATCATCCTGCAGCGGCTGCGTCAACTCCGTCGCTATATACCCCGGAGCGAGAATGTTGACGTTGATATGGTACTTCGCCCATTCCGCCGCCAGCGTCTGCGTCAGCGACATCAATCCCATCTTGCTGCTGGCGTACGGCCCCGTGCCGGGCCGCGCCGCATGACAGGTCAGCGAACCGATGTTGATGATACGCCCCGGCTTGGATTGCTCCGTGCAGTGCCGCCATAAAGCCTGCGACGTCCGCAGTGCCGCCGTCAGATTAACGCTCTGAACCGTGTTCCAGGACTCCAGATCGATGTCTTCCGCCGGCCCGCGTATCGTCGTGCCCGCACAGTTCACCAGAATATCCACGCCGCCGGTCGCCTCGATAATCTCATCGAAAAGCCCGTCAATCGACTCCAGCCTGGACACGTCGAATGCAAATGTCCGAACCTGCCGTCCCGTCTTGCTGCGCAAATCTGCCGCCGCCCGCTCCAGTTGCTCCTTCGTTCGCGCCACCAGCACGACGTCGGCCCCGTGTTGCGCCAACCCCGCCGCAATGCCCAGACCGATGCCCCTGCCGCCGCCGGTGACTACCGCCGTCCTGCCCGTCAAATCGAATAGTGTCGTTTCCATAACATCACAGTAGAACAGACCATCCGGGCCTTTGCAATAGCCTCCCGTCCGGCTGCCGTGGTTTTTCAGTTATATTTTAGATTTCGTAAGCCCTTTATATTCTTGGCTTTGGAATGTCCCAATATGGTGACATCGAAAAACGAGAAAGTTTTTTCCTTGACAACTGCGACACCTTTCGTGTACTGTAAACCCGTAAGGTTAATGGAAGAACCTTGGCACTTAGGCTGACAGGCTGAGCAATGGAGTGTTCGCCCCGGCCGGCAACGCAAGGATGGGTTGCTCAAAAGTGCGAGCGAGATTCTTCCGGCGCAGTTACTTGAAAATGGGTACGAGTTGAGGTTGATGAGAAGGTAAGGGCGATGAAAAGACCTGTACCTCCCCGAATCCCTCCCGTATAGCGTGCCCGAGGACTATTGAGACAAGGATGTCGATATAGAGGAAAGGATTCCGATTATGCGCACCTGCTTCACATTCAAGCATCGCACATGCTGTTGTGCGCCCCCTCTATGGACATACCTGCCGGATGCCCCAGGCAGACCTATGCGCTGATTTTCCCCGCGCGCTCGTGGTTTGTACCTTGGCTCCGTACAAGTAGTTGAATTTGCCGCTTGAGTTTGACAAGGAGGTCAACATGGCAAAGCTGGTATCGTCAATACGAGCATATCCCTGACTGTCTTCTCGAAGTTCATAGTCGCCCCGCTGCGCACGGAGCGTGCGCCGGCGCAGGCGGCAAAGTGACAGTCACAAGGCTCATGATTCAACGATTGTCGTCGCGCATCCGATGCGCGCAATTGTAAGGCGATACCATGCAAATACTTATAGAAGAATACCTGGAGACGATGAAGATGTAGAATTCGATCCCTCTCTCTACTCTTACTGACTCGGGTGGGTGCACACGCCCGGTCGGTATATTAAAGAGACGGGCAACAAATAACTTGCGGCGGGGCGCCGCCGAACGACCGACCTGTATGCGGCCGCCCGGAGAACGAGCGCCCCAATCCATTAAACCTTGTCAATGGAAATCCGAAGCAATGCGAGCGCGGAGGAGAAAGGAGGTGTGGTGTTGGAAGCATAAATCGTTCGTTGCAACGCCGCCGCACAAAAGCGGTCTCGGGATAACCGGTTCGCTCCCCTGAATCGATGCGGCGTTGTACCGACGCGATTGGAAAGTGCGCTATGCGAACCGCGGTGTGCAGCGAGAATGCGGGTGGACGCAGCATAACCGGCGCAACTGTTCCGCCTGCGGTTGTTTCTGTCGGCCTTTGAATGCGCTGCCGCACGGAAACGGCACAAGGAAGACATCTGTTCTGTGCCCGAGACAGAGCACGGAATAGAGTAAAGAAAGGGAGTTCTGTTATGAATGCAGGAAAGACCATCATAATCGGCGCGCTGGCCATATTCTCGGGAGTCGTCTGCGCGCATCCGAACTGGGGTGTCACCACCAAGGGCAACTATCACTGGGCGCGCAAGAGCGCACCCGCGGTCGGTGTTCAGATACAAATCGTCCCCTGGGCCCAGATACTGCCTGAAGGACCGCTCGAGTTGACCAATGGCTCGGTTGGAACATACGACGGCTGCGTTACCCTGAACCTGCGCAACAACTTCCGGGGACTCAGCATCCACGCGGAAGTCACGCCGCACGAGGAGAGGGGAGATTGGTCGGTCAGCCTCACGGAGACCGGCGGAACGCCGATCTACGAACCCGACGCGACGAGCCTGTTCGTCGCGCAGGTGCATCTGGGCGACCCCCATCCTCTGACCCTCTGCGTCATGGTCCAGGGACTCGACCTCAACGCCTTCGAGTATGCCGCGGGTGAAGCGGTCACCGTCGCCGAAGTCACCATTACCATGTATATGGAAAACGGCGCCCCCGTCGGCAACAAACCCGCCGTGGACGTATTGTTGAACGCCCCGGGTGGCAATGAATAGTATGAATGTTATGTACGAACGTAAAGGCGACCACGCGTTGCCACACTTTGCGGCTGTGGCGAAGTCCGAAACTGCTGTTATGTGAGCGCGTGTAAGCGAACAACTCATCATCAGGCTTCTACACCACACGGAAAGGGCCGGGCTGTCTCGTACAGTCCGGCCCGACTCCGTAAGATATCCCTTGCGTAACCGTCCTGCATCGGGTAGAATCGTCGCGATGGCGATCGACACCGTGACAGTATGTCACTGAACGCCGGTTGCCGTTCCGGATTGTTGCAAAAAAGCCGGTTTGGATAAGTCCGGAAATAGCATCGGCTTGTCCGATCTGCGTATTGTGGTTAACACGCAAAAACGAACAAGCCCGCGGATTTTGCTTGACATTTGGCCCTTGGGTCGAGTACAGTACTACACAGTTAAGCAATGTAAAGGACTTTGACAACAGGTGGAATGGTAAGGCAGGAGTGATGAAAAGAAACGAGGCGTGATGAAAAGGATTTCGCTTCAAAGGGTTTTCATTCCTAACTTCCCACATCCTGGTCGGTAGAGAAAGGGACGTCGTTGTGACAGGAAGGACTCTGTTCATATATACCTGTCATTGCTTCAAATCGCACACGCGATAACCCCCTCTTCTGATCTCGGCAAGTTGACTCCGCCTGTTGCTTCTCTGGGGCTGTGGTCTCGGTGAATGGATGTTGTTGGCCAGGTACGGCTGATGTTTGAAAGGGATGTCGACATGATGGGATGGATTCTTGACGGCACACATCGAAGGTCACAGACCCCTAAGCACTTACCCCTCCAGCCAGGCGCTCGTCGCCGGCACTGCAAATCCCTTGTAACTCTTTGCAGTGGCTCGTCTTACGCGTGCGCACAAGGAGGTTTACGATGAAGGCTCTGGCATATATGTTCAAACTGTGGACGGCTCTGACTACCGCCAATCGGATCGGTTGCCGTTGCGCCAATCCCCACTGCCGGGAACATAAGTTGAACGTGGTTCGGAGCCTTTCAGATGGCGGTCGCCGGATCGGCAAATCGCCATAGCGGCCGAACGATAAGTACGGGCGGGCGATCGGATAGCCCCCCGAAACGCCGGTTTCTCGCGTGCACGGTAGCACGCTGATACGGACCGGCAACAGTGGCGCCGGATACCATTCGACGCCGGGTGATGAAAATGAAAAGGATTTCGAAATGGAGGAAAGGAGTCCGGGTAATGCATACCTGCGGATATAACCGCAAACCTCCACGCACGTAACGCCGGAAGGCCGCACCTGTGAGTGTGGCCGGCCGACGCAACAGACGGCGCAATCGGTATGCAAATACATAACTGTGGATAGATAAATACTACCAACAATCAATCCCTCTCTGCTGGTGCGGGTGGGTATACACGCCCGTGTCAGCACCTGACAAAGGGATTGCAACGATGAACGTGACAATATGGTGACGCCGCACGGATGCGGCGGGCTTGGAGTACGAAGAAAATGTGCAAACATGCGAATGGACAAGTCAATCCCTCTCTGCTGGTGTGGGTGGGTGCACACGCCCGCGTCAGTGCTGCGCCCCGTACGCGGGGGATATTCGATCTGAAAGAGGCGAGGGGAAAATCCCGGACCGTGGATGAACTGGCCGGAGGCCGGTGATGAAAGGACCGGAGGGGCGAATGATGTTGATGTTTTGGAGTATGACAGTGAATAACGCCAGAAGGTTCCTCAGTCGTGAAGAGGAGAAAGGAGGTGTAGTGATGAAAGGATAGCAGGTCGCGGACGCCGATGTGTCCCGAGCACGTCGACGCAGCGGATCGCACAACGGGCCTGGCCCGCCTCGAGTGCAGATGCCCCCGCGACCGGAGTGAGGACTGAAAAGCGCATTCACGGGCCCTTGGGCGGTGGTGCGGACGCACCGTCGAAGTAAGTCGTAACCGTGTCCGCTACGGTAAACGCCGCGAGCGAGGATCGCTCGGGCGAATGGAGTGTGCCTTGCAACGCCGGAAGTAGAGAGCCGGCCGTAAGGCGATGAAGTAGAGAATGGAATCGAATTGAGAAAGGAATCGAAATGATACGCAAAAGTTTGATTGCACTTGTGATACTGGCGCTGTTCGCCGGTAGTGTTCAGGCGCACCCCGCTTGGGGCGTTACCACGTCCATGAACTGGGAATGGGCCAAGAAGACGACCTATGTGGACGTACACATCAAGATCGTCCGCTGGGCCGAACTCGCCGCAAAGTGGGCCATCGTGCTGGTTCAGCAGGACGACACGTCCTTCGAGGGCTGCACGTGGGTGGAAGTCTGCAACAACTTCCGCAACCTCGCTGTCGAAGCCGAGCTGGTGAATATCACCGAGAACGTGGCTGAGAGATGGTATGTCAGCCTGATCGAGGTCAACAGCATGCACGGCGACCGTCGTGACGGATACAATCCCGAAGCAGACGGCGCGATTCATCCGGATCCCGACTACAGCGGCGGCAAGGAGGCTCGCGTCGTGGTCGATGACACCGGAAGGCTCAACCTCACGGGATTCCACGGCTGGCTCAGCCTCTGCGTGAAGGCCGAAGGTGTCGATCCGCAGGCGATGGAGTACAATCCGGAGAATCCGCGGGACAATATCCGCAAGGTCGCGGAAGTTCTGTTGACCTACTACCCGGATCTGCCTCCGAGCAACGCGGATGCCGACTTCGGCGCAGTCACGGACTACGGACCGGGCAGCGCGGATGATCTGACCGACGATGATGCTTGGCCCGGCGCAGGTATTCCCAACGGACATCCTACGATGAACACCGGCAAGCAGGTAATCGGCGGCCCGAACACGAGCAGCTAAGCTGATCGAGTGCGTCGCATGAAAGGAAACCGGTCGTAGTCAGTAAGTGACAGCCGCTATCCTAAGAGGTGTGGTGACTGTAAAGACACGGATGTCGCTAACGAGGAACGGAGTCCTCACTTTGCACACCACATACCAAAGGCCGGGCCGAAAGGTCCGGCCTTTTTCATGCGCTCCGATATCCTGCTGTAACGTCGACTCCGCAACCTTCCGATCCCACCGCATATCAGTCTGTCCATTATCCGTTAGCAGAACAGATGCGGCCACTCGCTGACAAATCATTCTGTCAGTCCGGACACCTGTGCTCACACATCTGGCCGCACATCACACAAGAGCACACGAATACGCCCTGCTACAGCCTTCAGTACTTTTCACACAAGCAGTCGCGTTACGGTAGATAACCGTTGCTCGTGATGCCGGGATGATCTATCCCCAGCTTCCATATTGCGCCCGATGAAGATTGCCCTCGAACCGTTTCCCGAAAACCAACCCGCCTGGCATTATTCGGCGACGAGTACGAAGTCGTTCGGAGACTCGGAATCCTGCCCCACCCTCCAACATCTGCTGGTGAGCCTGTTCAACAAGCATTCGTCGTGGCTTGCCAGTATCAGGGCCGAGGGGCAATCCGCCAGAGCCTGCTCGAGACATTCGATCGACGGCAGATCCATGTGATTCGTCGGCTCGTCCATTACGATCAGGTGCGGCGCTCGAGTCATTCCCACCGCCAGCAGGAGCTTGCGTGTCTCGCCGGGACTGGGCATCTCGCTGTGGAGTAGCCGCTCCGGCCGCGAACCTAACCGGCTCACGATATTCATCAAATGCCCCAGCCGCTGGCCCGCCGGTTCTCTCGCCTGCTCCAGAATCACCTGACAGCGCGCCATGTCAATCTCCTGTGGGATGTACGTGACGCGATCCTCGGAATCGTTCACGAGCGGGAGGATATGGCGAATCAGCGTACTTTTGCCCGAACCGTTCGGCCCCGTTATGGCGATACGGTCGGTGGGTCTGACTGTCAGGTGGGGATATCGCAGTTTCCGCTCCGGCCCGAGCGGCAGCGAGCCGGCCTCGATCTCCACCAGCATGTTTCGCTTCGACCGACACGCCGGCAGCCATATCCCCAGCTCGTACTGCTTCTGAACCTTCAACTCGCCCAGCTGACTTTGTGCTTGGTCCAGTCGCCCCTGCATCTGCCTTCGAAGTCTCCCTCCGGTAGCGTCCTTGCCCGAAACGCGAACCCGATCCTTCTTCTCCCGGCCATCGCTGTCTCGTGGCGCAAGATTCCTCTTGGATCGTCGCTTCTGCGCACCCGCGGCCAGTTGTGACCGCTTCGCCGCCTCGCGCTGGAGTCGCTTGAGTGCGCGCTTCTCTACACCGCGCCGGTGCCCAATGGATTGCCGTTCGGATTCGATTGCAGCCAGAGCATGCGTGTATCCGCCGGGGCGAACGATAACCTCCGGCGGCCCAATGAACAGGCACCGGCGACACAGAGAATCGAGCAGTTCACGATCGTGGCTGACCAGCAGCCCGATCCCGTCGAATAGGCCCAGAGCCGTTGCCACGAACTCACGGCCTTCGCCGTCCAGATGATTCGTCGGCTCATCAACAGCAAGCACGGCTGGCCGAGACCACAGAGCCGTCGCAATCTGTGCCCGCTTGCGCTGCCCGTGCGAGAGTGTCTCCCAGCGGTCTATCCAATCATCCGAGATATCGAGATGACTTTTGATGATCTGGGCGTCCCTGGCGTTATCCGCCAGCAGGTGTCCGAACTCATCCGGCACATGATCCGTTCGCTGCGCGCAATACACCGTATCGCCCCGGCAGGTGACACGACCGGCCGCGGGATCAAGCAAACCGGAGGCCTGCTTCAAGAGAGTTGTTTTGCCTGCGCCGTTCGGCCCGATGACCCCCGTCCAGCCGGCGTCGACATGCAGTGACAGATTCTCGAATAAGGGCTCGCTGGCCGAATCGTATATGAATGTGACGTCTGTGAATCTGAGACAGCTTTGGCTCATGGTGTGTGTCCTCAGACAGAAGAGACCGCACCGGATCATACGGGAAAATCAGGATCAATCATTGCCACGAATGCGACGTGCGGCAGACAGGGAATGTACCAAGGCCGACGATCTGTCTGAGCCTTGTCAGTCGCGTCTGGAATACGCCCCGATATGTGCCGTTAAACTTTCACGCCACTGGCTCCTGTCTGTTTTAATAGGAAAGGATTCATTCTACTCAAGCAGGATTGCCACGGTCAAGCTGAATATGGTCGACGGGTGCGGTGGGTGTCTGTGAACATTTTAGGGCAGTGTGGCCTTTTGCCAATAGTTGTTCCACT
>CAZGMJ010000071.1:0-26121 GCA_964526785.1 uncultured Pirellulales bacterium | reverse complement strand
TCAGATCGAACCAGGATGTCCTCTTCTCGAGAGGATGCCCTATGCACAGAAACACCGTTATGCCTTTGGATTTCGCTTTTGAAATCAATGTTCTGTGGTGGCTCCAGTAGTCATGATTCAGGTTTGTTGGATTTGCATCATTGAAGGGAGGCTCGCCATTTATATTCCCTTCCTTCCTCAAGGCCCATCCAGGAGTACCAAATACGCCTATGAGATTAAAGCCCTTGCTCTTCGCATCAGCAAGATAGCTGTCCATTTCTTCGTCGTGGAATCGAACCCCAACGGTCCACACGGTGTCTCCAACAAAGAAGACCGGCTGGTTGTTCTTCTTAATAGTATGGCCTTCTATACTGTATGGTGTGTTTGCAGCAAAGATTTCTGATGTAACCATGAAGAAACATAATACAATGATGCATACATGTGCTTTCCCAGACTCGGCTCGATGATACTTTGATGATCTAAACGTTTTCATACGGGGCTCCTTTCAATGGGGAGGTCCCTCTGATAGTTGGAGGTTGATCGGCTACTCCGTTTGTTCATAGTCTATGCCACCTTTACTGTGTGGTCAACGGCGTCTTCGACAGCGAGGTCCTTGAGTTTCGGATCGAGCACCCATGATTGCTGGTAGCCCATGATTCTCTTGAACCGCTTTTCCATATCCAATAGCGCCGCCGCGACCCAGCGAACCACCATCGCATGATCCCGCCAGTGTTTGACCCGACGCGTTCTGCTGCGAATACCGCTGTTGGGCGACTCCATCACATTCGTCGAACCGAGGCATCGCATGTTCCGGCATATGTAGCGGACGAATCAATCCAGAGACGTATGGCCAATCGTTCATTGTCAGACAGCTTCACCCCGTAATGGGGGCCACCGATCTTTTCAATAAGGGGGGCTGGCCCCGCTGAAATCCTGGACCAAAAGGGATAGACGTCCGCTTCTTCGGTTTTGAGCCCGATTCTCCACCGATATGTAGACCTTGTCTTCCTGGCCAGGCTTGACGATGCGTGTGATGTCCGAAGTGTGCAGGTTGAGTACTACTTCTTGATTTGCTGCGTGTGTAGTTGTCCCGACAAGCAGCCCGACGGCCAAAGCAATACACAACTTCCAATGTGCTATTGACATGACCACTCCACTTGTACCTTTCTCATGCTTCTCCACTCAGCAGCTTCAACAGTAAATGGATCATCCGAGTTCGCGCCCCTTCAGTCGTCTCCCATCGTTGAGCTTCGTCAGCGAAATACCGATGTCCTTAATGAGCCTTGAAATCGGCGTGTCTTCGTATGTCGAGCCCCCTGTACAGTCTGGTCTTATCGCCCCAGAACAAGGACCCAGTCGTTCCCCGGTCCCGCATTGCCGGGAGGGTCGAATGTCTGATTCGATCTGTTATTCGTGTAAGGAGAGCCGGCGTCATGGCTATATGTGTTATCGCTTGGATCGTACCATCGCGCCGATATGCTCCCTGGCTTGAGTCTGGTCAGATCCAGCTTGTAGCTCGAGTCGCTACCGGAGTATATTAAGGCGTAGCTGCCATCGTGCGCAACCGAGGCCTGTATGTGCTCGTCGTAGCTGTCCGAGTTGCCCCCGACAATTATGCTCTGATCGGGTCTGAGCTTGAGAAGATCCTCGTCCAAACCGTGTAGGAATTCGCTCAAATATCCGATCTGTACATAACCGGGATACCTGAGAGCCTCTTGCCAATTTCCGCTCCTGCCCTGTGGCTTGACCAGGCCGTCCCACATTCCGCCGGCTCCGTAGGTATGGCCGAAACCACCTGCAAAGATCGTGTAATATGCCCGTCGTCTGATGGCAAAGGGCGTTGCCCCGAAATGATCCTTGTTGTTCTCATACCAGGCCTCTGAATCGAGCGTCGGCTTGATGGGCGTGCGGTTGTAGTCGTACGAAATCGCCTCCCACACGGTCCACTTCCTTGGATCGTTTCTCGGTAAATCGGTCGGCGATCCCCACTGAGATGTTTGCCAGTTGTCGAAATCCACGATGAGCGTGTCGTTGTCTATGGATGTGCCGCGTTTGTAATCGGCGTATATGGTGAGCAGTTTGTGCCCGGCGTCACCATCACGAATGCCTCTGACCAACGCCTCGATTTTGTTGTCGGGGATGGTTCCCTTTCTGTTGTGGCCTCCCGCTTCACCAGCTGTAAGCCAGATGACATTGTTGTTATTGCGGTATCTGGCCCCGAGTGTTCGGCCCCTCCTGTACAGTTCTTCCTCACTGCCCCTGAGAACGTCTCGATACCATCCGGTCAACAGGGCCATATACAGACCCTTGGTCTCGGCGTATCGAACCATCTCGTCGACTCTATCATAGCTGTCCGGATATGCGATTACCTGCAGCACGGTGTAACCTCGACTGCTGTGATCGTCGATGATCCGCTTGATCTGCTCGGAGGTCAGAGTCTTCCACTTCCACATAGTGGACCCGATCCAGACGAAAGCGGAGCCATCTTCCCTGACCAGAAAGCGTTTGTTCGGGCCGATTCTAAGCTTCTGCATCTGTCCGGATACAAGCTGGTTTGGTCCATGAGTCCTGCCGTTCAGGCCTGGACAGACCTCATACAGGCTGGAGTTCTCATCGCCCACGATGATGTTGTCATGGCAAAGAACGGTTGGATTGTTGCCGGACCAGCCCGGATCGCCAGTGTATATGCCGGCTTTGACCATTGGACCAGGGCCCCAATTGAGCCAGTTCGCACCGCGGTGCTTCAAAACTAGTTCGCCGTTGCGGTAGACTCCAAGGTAACCATCATCTGAGATGGACCACTTTGTGTGCAGTGCCCAATGCACCCACTTACCCCTGTCGCCGATATAGCTGATTCCGAGGTCCTGTGATTTGTTGACACGGCTCTTCGTGTTATCCACGGATTTCTGAAAGGTCCAGATCAGTTGATAGCGGCCCTCGCTGTTGATCATGAAGCACATGGGGTGGCCTTTGGCCCAGGAAGGCGATCCACCGCCCCGGTGCCACTGGAACAGAATATCGCTCTTGCCTTTGACCTCAGTGTAGCCCTCAGGCAAATAGAGACTCCAGCCATACCATCGTTCCGATGGAACCGGATCGCGATGGACTCGTATCTCGGCTCGCTCTTGCTCCGGAGAAATCGAGGATTCCATGACCCAGTCCGTACCAATGGGATTCCTGATGACCTTCAGCGAAGCGCCCCTGTCCTTGTGTATGCTGTGGACTTGCGAGAAATCGCCAGTTTCGAAGTCAATTCGGCACAGCACTGCGCCAGCAGCATCTGACGCCAAGGCACAGGCCAGTATGATGGGGAGCAGCCTCAAGGTCCATCGGTTGTGCCATCGTCCTGAGATCCTGCTGAGGTCACACGGGTTACGTGTTGCCCTATGATCAGTTCGATTTAGGAACTCGAGCATTTGCGTATCCTCCTGGGTGTTCCGGAGCACGTGTATCAGCGGTATTTCGGAACAGGCTTGCCTTCGATGTAGAATTCCAGATCGCGGTAGGTATCCACATCCGGATATCCGTCGGTTGTGGGTGACAAATCTAATCGCTTCGTCGGACTCTCAAAAAGCGACTCACCAATCAGTTTCTTCAGAAGCGCCCCATCGGACGGCGGTTCGGCATTCCCGGTCATTGTCGGTGGTTTCGTGCCGTCGCCTTCACGTCGCAGTCCCCAGCCATCATGATAAAGATCGTGGCTGTCTGCAAGACTCGGCGGAGCATTGACGCCCGCGGCATTGTAGTTGCCGAGTGTGAAGGCCCGTTCGGGACCGGGGTCGACAAGACCCAGCATGAAGGCATATCGTTTGCCTGCTCTGAAACTGAGTTCGTCAGCGCCCGTCAGATCCAGCCGGAAGTAATGAAGCTCCCCGGTGTTGTTGCCCGTTGGGTTGCCTGACTTGTCTCTGGTCGGTGGAAGATCGGGGAAGATGCCGCCCGGGACAATATGAATCGATCGATACTCAACACCCTCGATATAGTCGTCACAGCGGTGGTTCTTTGAGAATCCATGTGTTGCCTGCGCTCCGGGGCCCGTGCCGTTGTCATTAATCCTCGGCTTGCCGATGACTTCGAAGAACTGTAGAAAGATCTCAGCCCCCGGTGCCCCGGTCTTGACAGCGCTGTCGGAGGGTCCGGTTCGCAGCACAATGGCACCAAGCTTGAAGTCATCCTTCGGGGCGAAGACCTGGCCCAGGTCGCGATTGCGCTGAAAGTATCCCTGGCTGTTCCATTGCAGATGGGGGGCGGTAACATTGCGGACACTCGTGCTGCCGCCGGGATTGGATCTGGTCGTCTGGATAGGTGTTCGGTATTGAGGTGGGACATAGGTCTTTCCCAAGGCAGCCACCCGAAGCCCGGCTTGAACCGAGGGGCAAACTGTGGAGAACAAGAAGAATAATGATATCATTGACAATTGAACTCTCATAATTCCTGGTGCCTTTCACAAATCCGGCCACTAAACACAGTTTCTGCTCAGTATATACAGAGCTGTTATCCGTTTCCTACCACAAGGCGTATCCGTAAGGCATAGCTGCCGTCTTGTCATACGTGTGACCCAATACCCTTGAAGGATATGTTCAGTTGACGGTGACTTCACGCGGTGGTCTGGCCTTAACGCTTCTGCGCATCCCAAATCGTGGCTGCAATATACGTTGGGCTTTGACCGTCACTTCTGGTTCGGTAGTAGTAGACTGAGACAACATTCCCATCAGGACGAACAACCTGCCGATTGTATCCCATATCATAGTCGAAACCGTCTTGGCGCAGGATGATAGTATCATTCCATGTTTCGCCACCATCATCACTCGTTCTCGCTCGAATTGACGTTGGGCCGCTGCCGTCGTCCGGCAGTCGATGGCCCCAACTGACGACCAATCGTCCATTGGGCAAACGACTTAATGCCGGCGGACTGCTGTTAAGAGTCGGCAGGTCCATCACATGTCCATTTATCACTTTCCATGTTCTTCCGTTGTCGGTGCTCCTGGTTACGTCAATCCAACCCTTCCTCCTTTGTCCGGCGGGTCTATCTCCACTCCTGAAGGTCGAAACGAGTGTGTTGGCGTCTATCCTGACGGTTGAGGACATGGCGGCATACTCCTGCGGATGTCCGGATCCAGGGGGTGCAAGCGCACGGCTTATCCTCGGCCCCTGATTCCAGGTCCGTCCGCCATCGGTTGTCGTAATTCTGTAAGTGGACTCTCTGTAACAGGAAGATCTGTTTTGTTCCACGCACGAGATATGCGCAGCGAGGCGGTGCTTGCCCATGACTTCATAATCCGTTCTACCGCTCATGCTCACGAAGTCGAATAGTGGGATGTTGTTGTACGGCCCGTTCCAGTTCTTACCTCGGTCCGTGGAGTAATAGAAGCAGGTCCTGGAGCCAGGGGTAAGTCCATCCCAATGAAAATTGACGATTGTGTCAGGATCGCCGAAATCGATAGCAGTCTGCAAACGAATAGGCTTCGAAGCCGCCGGATTCGCACGCGGGTCTGGAAAGGCGACTCGGTGTCGTGTCCAGGTCAGGCCGCCATCTTTGCTTCTGGAAGTCACCCATTTGGAGCTAATGTGTTTCTGATCGGAATCGTGGTTGCTGAAGCCCGGAATATTCCTATAGGGACAGTCCAGGTACATCACGAGGATTTCCTTGCCCCAATTCCAAATCCCTCCGTTTGCAGGCCATCCGTATGCTCTTCCATCCGGAGGCTTTCTGACCACCACATGAGTCTGGGAGTAAGTGCCGCCGGCCATTATCAAACAGACAACAGTGAACGATAGAATTAGAACCTTGATATTACAGCACATGTTCGCTTCTCCTACAGCAATTCCAGCACCAGCACGGTCCGGGCAGGAACACCAACGGAGATGACTCTGTTCCTGACAGTCGGCTCAGCCCCACCTGCTACGAGGCGGCACTTCTCGTAAGAGCCCCACCGGTCTGATAGCTCCAGCTTGGTCGAAATATCCTGCCGATCTGAATTGACGATCCATAGAAATCTGGATGATGCGTCGGTATGCAGCCTCGCAATAATACGTGAATCGCTGCTCGTAACGTGCTGGTCCTTGTCGGCCCATTTGAGGAGATTTGCAAAGAACCGCTTTGTGTCGGAATCCTGTGATCGGTTGTAGCCATAACCTGGGAAAGTGCCGATCAGCCGGGTCTTGCCCTTGCCAAAAGTATTGTCCACTGCGGCAATACGGCCGTCCGCATACGTACCAACCGCTTTGCCGGTGGTCAAAGTGTAGGACTGGAGGTAGATACCCCCGTGCGCGCTCGTTCCATCCTCAAACCGGATTGTCAGATCATCCAGCAAATCGGGTGTGAACTGAACCCACTGCTGTTTGGCGCCGAAAAGACGGTCCAAGCCGTAGTTGGGCTGATGCTCTCCGGCCCGGCCGCGATCACCGTAGTAAGCCGGACACCCTTCGCAGATGAGCTTCCCGCCTTGCCCGACCCACGATTCCAACTTCTCTGCGGTTCTTTCGGTCAGCATGACCGGATAGGGCAAATAGAGCAGGTCGTTGTCGAATCCGAGGTCGTCTATATGAACAAAATCAGGCTGTATATTGTTAAATAGAAACGCCTGATAGGCCCCTCGGATGCATTGGTAGTAGAATGCGGTGCTGTCCTGCGACGCATAGCAATGGATCTGAGACTCCGGCACAAGGAGGATACCAATGTCGCCCTTGGCCGGCTGCGCACGCCACATTGATTCCTGCCCCGACCTGTTCGCCCATTGCGCAATTTGGCCGGCCATCTCGGAGCGGTCATTCGGCGAACCGTCCATATCGTAGAACGCGAAGCAGCCCGCCAATGGTCCATCCAGCAGCGGTCTCCATCGTGGTGAGAATACGCCACGGGCACCGCCTGCGAAATTCATCATGCTGTAGAAGCGTACATCGGCAGGTGTTACGAATCGACCCTCATCAAGGTCTCGACCACCACGCATGCGCCATGATGCCCCGGCCGGCATCTCGGCGGCCCAAAAGGGTTTGCCGTACGACGCGGACCGTGTCATATCCATCTTGCACCAGTGCTGCCAGCGAAGGTTGGTCCACTCTTCGTGATTGCAGCCTCCGCTGTAGCCGTAGATGTCGATCAGCTTGCCGGCCTGGAACACGGGATATGTGTCCGGGCCGATGCTCTTCATGGCGCCCATCGGTATGCAATGCGCGGTCACCGGATGCTTCGAATCCAGACTGCGGATGATGCCGATTCGCCATTTCAGTAGTCTGACGGCATTGTCAATTCGAAACTGCATCCAGTCGATGCTGTCCGGGTAAGGGTCATTGGTGCGCGGTATCTCTACGTCATCCCAGCCAGTGTAGCTGTACCGATACCACGCCTTGTTCAGTGCGTCGATGTTGCCGTACTTGTCCTTGAGCCAGAGCCGGAACTTCTTGGCCGAAGCCTCACAGTAGCATCCGCCGGCATCTCCAAAGTGGTTCAGTTCATTCCAGACGTCGTATCCTCCCGTGCCCGGATGGTTCCTATAGCGTTTGACCATGGCGCGAAGGAACTGTTCTGCGTGCGCTCGCACCTCCTCATTGTCCAGGCAGAGCCCCGGCCAGCCGCCGACCGCACAGGCGATGGTGTAATGGCTCGCTCGTTTCGTACCGTCGGCCTCCTCGATGCGGGCATGTGGATACTTCTTGAAGGCCCACTCCGGCGCCGTACACAGGATGTCGGCGATGATTGTCTTGATGCCGTGCTTTGCGGCCAGGTCGAGTTGTCGGTCGTAGTCCTCCCAGTCATACTCTCCCGGCGCCACCTCGATAGCCGACCAGAGGAACCAGTGCCGAAAGGCGTTCATGCCATCCTTGGCGGCCTGCCGATAATCACGTTCCCAGTCCGCCTGTGGCGGATTGGATTTGCGGAAGTACACGGCGCCGTAGGGGATCGTGGGCAAAGAGGACCGTCGCTGCCCGCCTTCCTCAGCGAATGCAGGTGGAGTCTTTACCATCGGGAACCACATCAGAATCAGGGCAAGCACGAAAGCCCGAGCGGACTGTTCTGCCCCACAGAGTGTCACCAAAATTGTTTCTTCGCCGAGTATTCTCATTCCTTGGACCTTTCAAAAAGCAAGACAGCCGGCCCTGAAGCGGCCAGTTTCACCATCACGCCGCGACCAGACAACTCTGAACCGGTCAGCAACCGTGGAGAAGTTCCGCGCAGGGCGTCACTGACTCGCCATGAGCCGGTTAAACCCGGTAGGGCGACGTATGCTGTGCGATCATAGCGGTCGCGATTGTGCAGCAGAACGGCATGGTGATCGCTGTAGCTGCGGCGTGAAACAAGTATGTTTGGGGCCAGATGACCGTCTTTGCCGCTGATCTCGACTGAACGCCATCCGGGTCGCAGGGTTCCTCCTCCGGCGTGCATCAGGATCTCCTGTAACAAGGCCGCCAGGCCGTAGCCGGACGCGTCAGCCGCCTGATAATAGACGGCGCCTTCGTTCAAAGATCGGCGGGTAACGATGGGACGGCCTGCCACATCGCGCAACACGGAGACGGCGCCGTCGGGAACCGATATCTTTTGGAGCCTCCGGAATGATATTTGGCCGGGGAACCGTGAGCGGCTTGTTTGCCCGACTCGCACAGTGGAAGCAGATTCCGCCGAATTCAGGAACGTTGCAGGAGCGAGTTGAGCCTCAGAGGGGAGGTCGTGGCCATAGATATCCTTCGTAAAGTCGCACTCTCCGAGGATCAGTATGCCGCCGCGTCGTACGAAGACGCGAAGTGCGGCCGGCAGTTCCCGCTCAACGTGGGTGAGTCCGCCGGCGACAACCACCTCGATATTGTCAGGCACTCCTTTGGCAATAACCTGATCGCTGGGTAGCATAGACATGTTCCAGTGGCTGTACCTCATGGCCGCATAGTAGACAGGCAGCTTGTCGTACAATCCAGGCTCGACCACGCGGCGGCGGGCGTTATCCCAGCTATAGAGCAGCCCGATCTTCGGTTCCGGCCCCCAGGGTTTGGGCAGGATCTTCTTGGCCAGGCTCTGCACCTCCATCGAGAAATCGAGGATGCCCCGCAAGGCGCCCGTTCGCCGGGCGATAGGGATCAGGCACGAATAAGGGTACTTGTCCGCATCGACCTGCACGGCCTCGCGGTCCTGCCACCAGACCCAGCCGCGTTTGGACCAGGAGAATACGGTCAGGCCGTCCAGTCCGCAGACGACATGCTCCCAGAGACGATTGCGTGTGTCCTGTCGCGTCTGGCCGCGGAGATAGGTCTCGTTATCGACGATCATCTTGTTATCGGCAACGGCGAGCAAAAGGTCGTTTTCGATCGGAGCATCGGCCAGCGCGTGTTGGGTGAGCGTTTTGGTGGGCCGGGAAGCCCCGATGCTGCGGGTCCAGCGCCCACCGCCGGTCGGCGTCAGCACGATCGTTTCCTGGTGGGCAATTCGGTGCTTCCACACGGCTTGCCGAGGCGTCTGCAGGTACCCGCCCATGGGCTGAACGCCCACCAGGGCACCCGGCAGAATCTCCTCGACTGCCTCGATGCCTTCAGCGATCATATCGGTGAATCGCTCGGACAGATACTCATCGTAATCCAGTCTCTGCCCGGCAGGCGGGACAGCCTCATAACTGAACCGATAGACGGCGGCTTCCGAGAGGCCCTCGAAGTCCGTACTCCAGGTGCGATTCACCGCCTCAATCGATCCATAGCGGTCTTTGAGCCATTGCTCGAACTCACGGTAGTGATCCTCGCTTTCGCCCATGTAAGCCGGCTCGTTCATCAGTTCCACAATGAGGGCCTTTGCCCCGGCCTCGCGGTAGCGGCGGGCGTTGAGCGTCCACATGTCCACCCAGGCCCGGCGACCGGCCCCGATGATGCGATACTGGGTCCAGTGGTTGCGGCCCCGCGTCGCAGCGGTCTCCGGTAGATTGGTGTCCTTGATGTGCAGTCCCGGTGCGCCCATGGTCCAGGGCCAGGAAACGAGGTCGACATAGTACGGCAGGGTAACCCGCTTTGCGAGGGTGGATAGGAATTCGTCGTCCGCCGATCCGCGACGCCTCTCGTATCCAACGGACCGCCACCAGCGCCTGGGAACCGGCGTGGCGCTAAGGCTATTGAACCCTAACCGGCACAGGTGCTCGTTAGTCGGGACCTCATCATAGATCCAGCCATGCTTGTCTCGGCTGTACAGTCCATAAGTCGGCGGCAGTGCACCCGAGTCGCGGATGCCGTAGGCGGCTCGACTGTCTTCACGACAGTAAGGATTGATGAGGAAGGCGCGTGTGCCGTCGGGATAGACGAATTTGCCGTTGCGGACTGACAAAGACCGCTGGTCTGCTTTGGCCACCGGTGGAAGGTTTTCATAGGTGGGCCAATCCACGCACTCCTGGCTGATATCTTCGCGTAGTTGCGCACGCATCCAGTCCGGCAGCACGTCAAACCGAACATACTCCACATCATCCAGACTGAACGTTCGCTCGATCTGTCGGCGGGTTTGAAAGTGGAGGCCTTTAACGAGGTGTCCGGGCTCCAGTGACGTGAAATACTTCAGGGGAACGAGCACCTCCTGCCATGTGCTGGCCTCCTCGTCCACCCCGCGTCCGCGATCGATGAACTGCGACCGAACAGCCTGATACTTCGCCACGGCCGGTTCAGTGATGGGTTTCAACTGGTACTGATCTCCACCACCGATGTTTCCGTAACGGTCGACCGTCACATTGATACGAAAGCGGATAAATCCCTTTTCGATCCAGTCGCGCGTGAGTGCGAAGGAGGCAAAGCCGCGCCCCTCGAATCGCACGCCCGCCCAGGGTTGGGCCTGCCAGTCCGTATTGAGCCACAGGCGACTTCCACGAGTCTGCCTTCCGCCCTCGGCGCGGACCATGTTCATGTTCCACGGGCGGGGCCGCACGCCGGTTTCCTCTGCCGAACTGAAAAGCACAGCGCGTTGTGCGACCTCTTGCCCGCAACTCGGTGACGAACAGGAGCCCAATGCAAGAAATACCGCGGTGCAAAGCAATAAAAGGTGGCTATTCATTTGGAACATCTGCAACCTCCGTTGACAGCGTCATTCAGGAACAAGAGTCAATATAGAATCACCTGCCCTCGTCACTTCTGCACGAACTAGACACTCCATTGTGCAAACACATGGTATCCTCCGGACTGGTCTTTTATTACCAAAACACATCACTGGGTATTTTCCAACATCACAGACAGCCACACCTGCTCTATTTGCAGAGCATCCGTTGGTAAATCCAGTGTAACAGCACCGCCATGCTCAGTCGCTTCCATCGGCCCCTGCAGTTCCCAGTGATCCTCTATGTATTGCCCGAGGGACGCTTCCTGGACTTCCAGGTTGTGGTTCTCGCGCCTGAACGTTACAGACATTTTCGTCCCCACGATCAGAAACTGCCCCTCTTCCATCCGGAACACGCAGGCAAATGGAGGGACCATGTCTTGCGAATTCTGTGCGTCCGGAACGCCGGTCAGGGAGCGGGCCGTCAAACTCACGCCCCCGAGGGACCTCCGATATGTTTCGTCCGCCTTATCGCTTCGGTCCACCAGGAAAGCCGCCATTTCGCGAGACTCGCATCCCTGCTTTTCGAGAATCAACCTGCACATATTGCTCAGCATCGGATAGCTGGACCGCAGGTGTGATATCTCAAAATACGGCTTCGATTGCCGATGGTCGGGGTTGAACTCGTCGCCGATGTTCAAATAGGGCGCAAACAGCATTGCATCGTGCTGCACGAATGCGTACCAGCATTGGGCCGAGACCCCGCTTCGAAAGTGCCGTCCGCCCGCCTCCGGTATGAGCAGGGGATTGCCTTTGACATCATAGGCGGCGCACCACTTCTTGAATGGCGGGACGTAGATGTCCGGCGCCAGTGCAAACAGCGACGGCGCAGTGCAGCGCCAGATATCCATTGCCTGGAAATCCGGACCGCCGATAGGCCCGCCCGGACGCTCCAGAGAACCGAGCCAATCATTGGCATACATCGGCAGGTTGTGGACCGCCCGGCCCGCCCGGGCGACCTGCTCTACAAACCGCGCCATGTAGTAGGACATGAAGATGTGATGTCCCGCGCGGCCGTCTCCAAAGACCTCGGCCCATGTTCCTCTGCTGCGTTTGCCATGTTCCTGCCAGGCCTCCTGGAGCCAGGACATGAGCCGACCATCATGTTCGGACAGATAGTGGATCAGAACCGACGGAACCTGTGCACGCCAGGCCTCGATGCCGGCAGGGCTGTGATCGCGGTCGTTCTTCATGCCTGCACAGCCGGTTTCATTCTCCGGCTGGACCATGATTACAATATGGCCCTTCGGATCCTGCCGCTTGATGCGTTGCATGAGCAGGACAAACGCTTCGCTATCGGCCTCGATAGCTGCCTTGCAGAACGGAGAGATGGCGAACATCTCCTTGCCTTGTGCGTTGCGGGCCCGAAAAAACCGTTCCCGGTCATCCTTGAACCAACGTGGCGCGAAACCCACCTGGCCATTCTTGATCGCCCCGAACCACAGGACCACCAGTTTCAACTTGTGGCGGCGGCAGCCCTGAATCAGCGCGTCGATCATCGTATAATCGTATTGATCCTCAACGGGCTCCAGGGAGGCCCAGGTGACGGGGATCAAAACCGTGTTAACGCCGGCCCGCTTGTACATCGACAAGTTCTCGTCCAGGTGCGGCAGATCGCCCGGGTCGTCCAACAACTTGTTGGTCGTCTCGACGCCGAGCATCAAATAGGGCTTGCCCTCGACGAGCAACTGTGTAGCAGTACCTTTTCGCTGAAGTGAAGGCAGAGCGTACGTGTGCGAACAAGACAGGACAAACATAAAGAAGAAGATCAAGACGTATCTACTCAGCGGCATCTTTGCTTTCCTTTCAATCAAATGAGCTTCATAGTTTTCCTGCCTGCCATCTTATTGTCTGTCTCCGCCGTGCGGATGCCAGCGGTACATGAGATTCTTGGAATTCATATCGTCTTCCCAGAATATGAGGTATTCTCCGTTGCTCCGCCTGATGACGTTGATGCCGTCATTGATGTCGAGAATGCCGACGTTGTGAGGCTGTCTATTGGGATTGCCATCCTGGATCAGCGGGCTGGGCTCCATCCAGCCAACCTTCTCCGTTGTCTCCAGATCGTACACATCCACATGCCCGCGTATAATACCCAAGGCCTCTGAAGACCCGTTGGGGGCGAGAAAGAGATAATTACCAGCTACTGCGATCGCCTGTACGTTGCCGTCGCCGAAATTCCCCGTCCTGCGGTCCTCGAACGGGGGGATGAACTCCCACATCAGATGCCAGCGGTCCGGCGCCCAGTTGTCATAACGACGGAACACCTTGCCGGCCCGTTTGAAATGATGCGCGATATTCGGATGATCCTTGGTAAAGCCGTTGAGTATGAGCATATTGTTCCGCTCCGGATAGAAGCGAATCCGCCGCAATTCGGTAAACGGCTCAGGCATGGGCCAGCTCTTCATGGACGCCCGGCTGTAAACCGGCACGCCGATACGATTGACCTGCTCCACACCGAATCGATCGAATCCCTTGCGGCCGGCGTGCCAGATGGTCCCCTGCGAATCGACCCACGCCCCCATACCGCGATCGATATCAATGTCTTCCATTTCGCCGGCATCAGGACGACCGTTGCCATCGGCATCGATCCAGATTTCAGAGCCTGCGACCCGGCCGCAGGGAATGGCTGTCTGGCCGTACTTTTCCGCCTGAAATCGATAGATGCAGATCGGCAGGCCCGACATACTGGTCAGGAACATGAATTTTCGCCCATCTATCAGTCGCATCCACGTCGCACCGCGCTGACCGCCGTGCCCGTCTCCACCAGTGCGAGGGTCCTGCGGAAATGCAAATGGGTTGGCGGTGAAGGCCGTGAGCGTTGCCTCCTTTCCCACAGCGGCCGAGTAATCCATGACGAATTTCTCTCCGCTGCCGTAGAGGATATTGGGGTCCTGCGGATCCACGTCCACGCAGTCGATCCATAAGCTCGCCGACATTTCCCAATTGAGCTTCCCGTCGGGCGAATAGCTCTGAATCAGGGTGGCGCCGTTATTGTTCACATCCGATTTGCTGCCCACATATATATTGCCCCGTCCGTCGACTCCTACGCCGGTGGGCATGAAGAATCGCAAAGGTTGTTTCTGGCCCGGATTCGGGCCCGAGAAGATCCCCCGGCGAATACCGAAATGACCATCGAGTGCGGGTTTCTGCTCGATATTGCTGTAGATATGTACCTGCTGACTGACCCCGGCATCGGCGAGCAGCAATCTGCTCTTACTGTCAATGCAAATGTCTGTCGGCACAACTTCATCCGAAAGTATGATCTTCTGCGGAAGCCTGTTACCCTCGCTATCATAGCGGCTGACTCTACCTGTCGACGCCTGAATAACCCACAGACGCCCGCCTCTGTCCAAAGCCATCTCGCCCGGGTCTTCGACCGGCCACTGTGTCAGGAAGTCCAAGTCCGAGTCAAATACCTTGATTCTGTCTTCCGCCGGCACGCTTGCATATACGCGGCTCTCCGTGGCCGCTATGCCGTGAACCATACCGCAATCGACGTGCACGTTCTTCGATTTATCGAAAATGTCGGCCCGGTCCCTACGGTCAATTCCTTCCTCTCCTTTTCTGTGTCTGTCGCCCGCAAAGAATATGTACTTCGAGTTAGCGGTAATGGTACGGCCGCCGCCGTGATTGCCGACCCGGGCTTCCGCCACGAACTTGCCGCCCCTGAAGGCCGTGACGTTGCCGCCATGCTCATCCCAGGGCACGTTGGTATAGACCGTGCCGTCTGGGGCAACGAAAATGTCGGCAATCGACTGCAGCACCCAGCCATCCGAGCCCGGCAGAGAATTACCCAGCCAGGAACAGGTAATATTGTCAAGCTGACCAACCTCGCCAGCCGGACAACTGGCACAAAGAAAAAGAACGAAAAGCAGCATGTATCGTGTCATAGGCAAACTCCAATTCCGTTACACACACACAGTATGTTCTCATAAGACAATCTGCTCAACTGACGACCGCTATCTTCCTTCTTTCGTATTGTACTTTTGTCTCAGTAGATTCAGATGAAACATTCTTGTTCATACCCTTCGCAACCGATGAGGGGGAAAACAAAACGGTCCGGATTGGGACTTTGCAAAAGCGGGCCAAGTCGTTCCAACACCATTTTTTTTCGGAAAGAAAGGATGGAACGACCATGACCCAAGATCCGATTGTACTGGAGAATCTCGTCGAACTCATCAATGAACATGGCGGAATCGAGAGTTTTTCGCAGACGATGAACCAGTTGATGATATCCGTGATATCTTTGACGCTCCGGATCGAGAACGCGCCGAAGCGCGGCTGGAAGCTGTTGTCCGGAAATACGCCGAATCCGCTCCGGAGTTGGCCTCCTGGATCGAGACCAACATCCCGGAAGGCCTGACGGTGTTGATGTTGCCCAGGACGCATCGCAAGCGGTTGCGGACCAGCAACTGGCTGGAAAACCTCAATGGGAAAGTCAAGAAGCGTACCGCCGTCGTCGGCCTGTTCCCAGGCGTCGAATCGGTCCTGCGGCTGGTCGGTGCCGTACTGATGGAAACCGATGAACGATGGCTTACCGGAAAACGATATTTGAATACGAACGTGCAGGGGAACGACTGAACCGCTTATGCAAAATGAACGAATTTACAGACGAACTCTGGCGTGGCCTTTTGAAAGGGCTTCCTATCATAACGGTTTCAAGAAACTACCACCGAAATTCAGAAACCTGCTACTGGACTATCTGAGTGAGGCAGCATGATTATTACAAATGGCAAAAGTCGAGTTTAGGTGTTGAATAGAAACTCAGGAAGTCTTTGTGATGCGCTTACCCTGTACAGGGACCCCTGCTTCTTGACACTGGAGAGCCTGTCTCGTAGAGTCGGTCTGCTGTTCGGTACTGCCGGTGGAGTTCACGCGACAGGCGGAAACGGCATCATGAGTCGATTGTTACAGGCTGAAGGAGCCGACGATGTTTAGACGCTTTTACCGTTCGACGAGCCCCGCAAAGTGGGGTAGTATGGCCGTCGTATTCGTTCTCGGATTGCTTGTATCCGTAGCGGTAGCCGCTCGGGAGCCAGACGGGAAAAGCTTCGAATTCCCAACGTCGGAAAACGGGGCCCGTTTTCATTTCACCAGCTTCCCGGACTTGTTTAACTGGAACATCGGCTATCCGCAACCGGGCTGGGAGGACGCGATGGACTGGTTCTTGGCGGGCATGAAGAAGGAAGGTCCCGCCTTCTCGCTAAATGCCGGAGACATTATGGATGCGCGGTGGTGGAGCGACCCGGAACAGGTACGTCGTAAGACGGAGCAATACTGGGGCGGATTCAAGAAGCGGTTTGAGGACCAGGGCATCCGGCTGTATATCGCGCCCGGCGATCACGAGTACGGCGACGATCAGGGACTGCGCAAGATGAAACTTGCACCTGTATTCGCGCATCAGTTCTCTTCTATCTTCGACATGCCGCGCAACGGCCCCGAGAACAAGAAAGGTCTGGCCTACTCCTTCTCCAAAGAGAACCTCGCGGTCATTTCGGTGGATACGTTCGAAGACGCAGGCAATCGGATGTCCATGACCGTATCCGGCAAGCAACTGGAATGGTTGAAGCGGACGCTGGAAGCATACCGGGATAAGGAGTTCATCATTGTACAGGGGCACGTCCCGGTATTCGGTCCTGTCAGGAGCCAGAACTCGAGTGCGAACATGCTGGAGGGCGGCGCCACCAGTGAGTTCTGGAAAACGATGGTTGAGTATGGCGTCGATGCATACTTCTGCGGCGAGCATCACCGGATCACGGCAAAAAGGAAGGATGGAATCTGGCAGATCGTTCATGGAGCTCTGTGGGGGACTCAGACGGATGTGAATTACCTGCGCGGCAGCGTCGAGCCAGGCAGACTTACTCTGGAATTGTTCAAGTTTGACCTCGAGTACAGTGGAGGCTACCTGGGCGACCATCCGCATCGTGGCGAAGAAAACCGACCCCGCGAAACAGTTGCCATCAGTCGGGAGGCACGGAGAAAAGGACCCAACCTGGTTGGCAAGCTGATCATCGAATCAGGGCCGGCAGGGAACCGTACAGTTCTGGCAAATGGCGTTTTCGGCCTCGGGGTACAAGGACGAATGAAGACGCAACGGCGTTCCGTACATGTGTCAGGGAATATCGCGCGAGGCGTACGAGAGTACGTCACGAAGACACAACCAGATACGAACGGAACCTGTGTCACGCTGTCTAACTGATGGAGGTTTGACGCAAACTGCTGAAGCGGACCCGGGCGTAAGCCGGGCGGCTCCAGATTGCTGGCTTCGAAATCGGACCGAAAAATAGCGGGCGTCTGAGAACCCATACAGTGGGTGGGCTCCGTTCTGTACGACGAGCGACCCGATGCGTACGCTGGCGCCTGAAATCGCAGAGCACGAGGGCAGATTGTTTGTGACCGGCTACCGACATTGGGGAAACAGCGGCATCTTCATGTCGCGCACAGGGTTACGTGCTGGCGGGGAGGATCGCTTCTAACCGTCGGAAGCGGCCAATGCGGGCAAACGGCGTGCAGGACAAGTGAACAGACCAAATAACCGAAACCGGTGGAGACATACGATGAACAAACTGAGTTTAGTATTAGTGACGCTGATTCTTCTTGCCATAACCTCCTGTGTTGGCCGTGCAGATCACGTCTGGATAGAAGCGGAGAACCCGTTGCAAATGCCTTCGCAGGCCTCTTTGGCCGATTGGGGCAAGCCCGAACTGGTATCGGGGCAACTGCTGATGATAAACTTCGCCAGGAACCAACTGTCGGCTGTGCCCGATGCAGGCATCACCGTCAGCTATCGGTTCCAGGCACCCAAGTCGGGGCAGTATGAGCTTTGGAACCGAGTGGTATTCAGCGGTATTCGTGCGCCTTTCCGCTGGCGCGTTAACGGAGGTCCGTGGATTGCCAATTCTCAGCAAGGCCAGCCGATTCGCAACATCCAGGAGCTGGGATACTGGAACCCAATCGGTTGGACCCCCATGGGCAGCGCCGATCTCAAGGCCGGGCAAAACACGCTGGATATCTTCCTGGAAAAGGGCTTCCTGGATGCCAAGGACCTCCGTTACATTTCGGATGTGATCCTCGCGTCCACTGAACCGTTCCGGCCGAACTTCAAGTACGCCCCGGGTGATTCATCTTGGTGCGACGAAAAGGCACGGGAAGCTGCGGACAAGCACTACACGTTGCCCAAAGACCGGACGGGAAAGCCACGCAGGCAAATCAATCTTAACGGCCTCTGGCAGTATGCGCCGTATGACGAGGGGGCAATCACGGAAGAGCAGCGAGTCCAGCCCGTGCAGGACTATCCGCCGGTGGATCGGCTGCACTGGTATGGCATCGAACTGCCGAACGATCGCAATGATGAGTATCCTTCGCACCGGTTCTGTCACCGCTATGTGCTTCGCACGTTTGTCGACGTGCCTGAGGACTACCGCGGCGACAGTGCGTATCTGCTGTTCGAGGCGGTCAGCCTGATCAACTCCCTGTTCGTCAATGGAAAGAAGGTGGACGACTTTTCCATCCACTACGGCCAGTGGCGGGCGGATCTCTCCGGCCATCTCAAAGCGGGAGAGAGGAATGAGATCTTAGTAGTTGTGAAAGACGCCTTCTATGCTATCGCCGAACGGGACGGAAAGACCGTCAGTGAGACATACTACTTTCCCTGGGACAATTTCACGAGAAGCCAGGGCGTTACGCTGCGATTTGACTTCCCCGTGAAGGGCTCCAACAAGACGGGGATATTCGACGAGGTCAAGCTGGTCACCGTGGATGGGCCCGTCTACATCGCCGATCTCTACGTCAATCCATTCCCGGTGAGTCGGGGGGAGGTCGAGTTTGAGGTGGTCCTGCGCAATCCAACGGGGTCCGCAGAGGACGTCATCCTCCGAGGCGACATCGATCGTGTGGGCGAAAACGGAGCGGAAGACGTCGAAGCCCTTCCCACGACCAGAGCCCGCGTTCCGGCCCGCGGCGAAACCACCGTCGCGATTCGCGTGCCCTCGAAGAAACTCGAACTATGGTGGCCGGATCGACCGACGCTGCATGAAGCAGACCTCGTGCTGTCAATGCACGGGAGAATCGTCGATACCTGGAGTGAACGCTTTGGCAATCGCCAGTGGGAAATCCGCGGCAATCAGTTCTACTTGAACGGGATGCGGAAACACCTTCGCGCCAACCTGATGCACAACGGGACTAGGCATAACACGACAGCGGAGCAGGCATTGGCCGATTGGCGGAGAGCCGGCATCAACATGTTTCGCCGGAGGTTCCAATGGAGTTGGTACGACAAACAAAGCCCCCGAGAATTGCTTGCGTGGTTCGATGAGAAGGGCGTTATCGTGCGGCAGAATGCCGGCACTTTCGACGGGCAACACGCCAGCTATACGCTGGCTCGCAGGATCGGAGATTCAAAAGAACCGAACCGTGCGCTATTTGACAACTGGCGGGCCCAAATCCTCAACGGGGTCAAAGCCCGCCGTAATCACCCCTCGGTTATGATCTGGGAGTTGGATAACGAGATTGTGTATATCAACGGACGCAACTACGGCAACCTGGACGTGGTCGAACCGGAGTTCAAAAAAACCTCCGATCAGGTGATGGCGATGGATCCGACCCGCGCTACAGTAGTTGGCGGCGGCAACGCTCTTGGATCCGAGCAGGGCCTCGGGCACGGAAACTTCGGGCTGCCCACGTACGGCATCCATTACTTCGAGGTAGCGGACCGGCACTATCCGGATGCAGCGTACACGCTCGAACAAAGCATTGGTCGCGCAGGCACCGGCGAGGGAGGCAAGGTCTGGCCGATTGATTTCGATGCGCTGCCCATCTTCATGAGCGAGACGGCCTTTTTGCAGGGACGTAATCCCGCGCAGTTCGCTTCTGTGGCAGGCGAAAAGGCCTTTCTCGGCAAGGGGATGATCCCTGAAGCGTTTACCTTGCTGCACGAAATGTACGCCACCGGTTACCGTTGGAAGGAGACCGGGGCGGTGCATTTCTGGATGGGCCCCGGCGTGCTGTTGCCCGACCACGATTATGACTATTGGCAGCCGGTGGCCGTGCTGTTGCGCCAGTGGAATCGCGTCTTCGGAGCGGGGGAGAAGATCGCCCGTACGCTCAAAGTCTTTAATGGCACGCGTTTCGATACGCCGATCGTAGTCAAGTGGGTGTTCACTACCGGCGGGAGCACCGTGGCGCAAGACGAACGGAGCTTCGGACTGCCGCCTGGAGAGGACGAGACCTTTACCGTTGCCTTTACCGCGCCGGATGTGGATGCGGCAACGGAGGCCGGCTTTACCGTCTCGGCTTACCGAAACGGCAGACAGGTGTATGACACGCGGCGGTCCTGGCGTATCCTGCCGAGAAGCCGGATCTCACCCGAAACTAGGAAGGTGAGTATCGCCGTCTGGGATCCCTCAACAACCGTACAGAAGCGGCTCCTTGCCCAAGATGTGGCGTTCACCGAGGTTCTTTCCACCGAGGAGTTAGAGGACACCGACGCGGACCTCGTCATCGTGGGAGCTGACGTTGTCTCGAAGCAACTGTCAACGTCCGGTATGTGGATGCGGCTGGCCGCCGCAAACAAGCGGGTACTGGTGCTGGAACAGGAGTATCCGCTGCACTACCAGGCTGTGCCTGTGGATTCCGTCCCAACGGAATTCGAAGGCCGGATGAGTTTTTCGCAGAATATCGAGCATCCCGTGTTCGAGGGGCTCACCCAGGATGATCTGAGCTTCTGGGGCAACGACCACATCGTATATCGTCGTGTCTATGGCAAGCCTACCCGCGGTGGGCGCTCCCTGGCGCACGCCGACGACCAGTTGGGCTACTCCCCCCTGATGTTCGCTCCGGTCGAGCAGGGCGGTTTGATGCTCTGCCAGTACGTGCTGGGGGAGAAGTTGAACTCGAATATCGTGGCGCAGACACTATTCGACAATTTGGTCGATCATCTTGCGGTCTATAGGCCCGTCGTACGGCCCACCGCCGTGGTGGCGGCGCCAAGCAGCCCGCTGGTCGAGGCTCTAAACAACATCGCTCTGAAATACTCGACCGTCACCAATCCGATTGAAGCTGTCTCCGACGAAGGCATTCGCCTGACTGTTGTCGACGGCACCCCCGCAAATCTGAACCAACTGGCAGAGAACGAGAGCGTACTCGATAGCTACTTTGACAGAGGCGGCTGGTTGATGGTGATGAATGTCACACCCGAATCTCTCAGTCCCTTCAATGAGATCGTCGACTACGAGCATCTTATTCGTCCGTTCCGCATGGAACGTGTCACGTTCCCCTCGGTTCGCGATCCGCTTACCGCCGGCCTGACCCTCCGCGATGTGGTCATGGGATCGGGCGAACGTATTCAGCGCCACACCAGGGACGAATGGCCGGCCGACGACGCCTTCGAATCTATCGTCGATATCGACGATGTTGCGGGTTTTGCGGAATTTCCCTCTCCCGCCCACTTTAACGATCCGGACGTCAGGGGGCCGGGTTCGGACAGATGGCCTCTGAATATGATCAATGGCTACACCGCCAAAGACCACTGGCGACTGGGCTTTTCAATTCATTTGCAGGACGATGATCCTACTGAGTGGACGATCAAACTACCTCGGCAAGAGAAGGTGATCGGTCTGACCGTTTCCACGAACCAGATCTACCACAAGATCACGCGTCTGAAACTTATCTTCGACGGGCGCCGGAACGATGCGGTCGTGCTGGACGTCGAACCTCGCGAGGGCCCGCAGACGTTCAATTTCGAGCCGCGATCGGCAACTGAAGTGACGTTTCAGATCCTCGACTGGACCGAGGACGGTCGCAGCGACGTTATCGGCATCGACGACATGCAGTTGCGGGTGCAGCGTCCCGACGGCTTCGACCGGCGGGTGATTCCCATGCTGAATATCGGCGGTCTGGTCAAGTATCCGCGCGGAAATGGCGGGCTGATCCTGAATCAGTACCGGATCATGCGGCACGAGAGTAATCCGCTTAACCAGGAGAAGAAGCAGACGGTTATTGCCACGATACTCCGCAACCTTGGGGCGCCCTTCAGCGGCGCCAGGGCCGTGATTGCAGGCCGCGATCTGCAGTACACCCCCGTCAGCCTCGAATCCTATGCCAACGTGTTCCTCACATCCGAGCAGGGCTGGCCCGACAAGAAACACGATCTGTCGGCTCTGCCACTCGGCAGACAGACGTTTCGAAGCGTGCCCTACGAGATTCGGGATTTCACCACATCACCGCTGGAGAGCGGCGTAACCCTTGCGCATGACCGCCTGAAATCCAACGCTCAGAAGAAGGAAGTGATTATCGAGGTGGACGAGAACGCCGACGCGCTGTTCTTCCTGCACACCTTCCATCAGAGCAGGACATGGCGTCCCGGAAGGAATAAGCCGGAGCCGCCAGTAGTATTCGAGTACGTGGTATATTACTCCGACGGTACGCAGGAGGTGGTACCGATTCAGTTGCGGCGGGGCGTGGAAAACTTCGTGTTAGAGGAACACGAAGCCCTACCCGACGCCGCAGTGGCTTGGCGCACCGCTGGCGCCGATGATAAGCAGGTGGCGGTGTATCAGTATCAGTGGAACAACCCCCATCCGAACAAGCCCGTTCAAAGCGTCGCCGTCCGGTACAACAAAGATGAAGGTCCGACCTACGGGGCGCCGGTTCTGCTCGGTCTCACCGTTGCAAATCGGATCGAGTAAAGCAAACAGCAAGGGGCAGGACCGATGGAGCCGCTCCCCGTGAACCGCAGGCCTCGCAAGATGCCGAGCAGTATGATTATACGGATCGCTCTCGGCCTCTTGTTTGTGGCGCCCGTGCGGGCTAAAAACGTTGGTCGATTGGCGTCAATGCCACTCTCGTTCCATACCGGCACCGTGTCTGTGAGAGGCTCAGGGCATTGTGCCTCTTGCCTAATGTAATGGCTACGGTTCGCAGTTGCTGTACAGACAACTCAGAGCCACATGTGCATCCACGGCGTTCCTGATTCGTGAAAACAGCACTAACTCAAAGCAAGAGGACCAGATAATGATCGAGCTTGTGGATGGGAGAAGGGTGTGCTGACCGTGAGCAGGCACGCTAAATGGCTTGTTGTTCCGATCATGTTGCTGTGTGTTCTTTCTGGTGTCGATATAGCGGTCCGGGATTTCGATGAAGCTCATTCTTGAGTTTATGTGGCGGGGGGACGCTAAACTCCAGTCCATCGCATTTCCGCGCAGATGTCGAGGTAGACAACAATGGAAGTTCTCAATAGGATTAGAGTAACGGTCTGTACCGATTACGCTTCAATGACTCCTTTAGCATGATGGGATAAGAACATGCAGGTTCTTACACGAAACAGGCGACTCGCCACCATAGCGATGTGCTTCGTCATTGTTGTTTTCGATGGTCTTGGCGTAGCGGAAGATCAAGTGCAGCTTGCTAGGGATGGAAGAGCATGTTGTCCCGTAATCATCGGCGAAAATGCATCAGAAAGCGTGCGAGATGCGGCTGCCGATCTGTCTGCATATTTGGGCAGAATCAGTGGTGCTGAGTTTGTAGTACGAAGAGGTAATGGTGAGGAGGGCATAGCGGTAGGAACAGTTCAGGATTTTCCTGTGTTGGACTTGAACCAGAAGCTGAAGGGCAAGACCATAGCGGATCGTGAAGCATACCTTCTCAGGTCACACGCGCAAGGGGTGTATGTCATTGGCGCGACCGAATTGGCTGTCCAACACGCTGTCTGGGATCTTCTGCATCGCCTCGGATATCGGCAGTTCTTCCCCGGCAGGACATGGGAAGTTGTCCCCAATAGAAAGACGCTGGAAATAGCCGTTGATGAGGTGGAACGCCCCGACTATCTCAATCGGCGTATTTGGTACGGCTTTGGGACCTGGGACTACAATCGGGAACCTTATGCCGAATGGTGTCGCCATAATCGAACCGCGTCCGCCTTTGGACTTCACGTATCGCATGCGTATGAAGGCATTATTCGGAAGAACAAGCACGTATTTGATGCGCATCCGGAATTCCTGGGATTGCTCGACGGCAGGCGGGAATCATCCAAGCTGTGCATTGGTAATCCTGCTTTACGTGAACTGGTCGTTCAGCATGCACTGCGATACTTCCAGGAAGACCCGAACCGCGACAGCATATCGATGGACCCGAGTGACGGCGGAGGCTGGTGCGAATGCGACAAATGTGCGGCCTTGGGTAGTATCACCGACAGGGCTCTGACTCTGGCCAATCAGGTGGCGGAAGCGGTGAATCGCGAGTTTGACGATAAGTATGTCGGAATGTACGCGTACAATTATCATTCGCCGCCGCCGTCCATCCGGGTACATCCGAATGTGATCATCAGTATTGCGACCTCGTTTATCAAAGGAGGCTACAGCCTGGATGAACTGATCTCCGGATGGTCGCGGCAGGGGGCGACAACAGGCATGCGGGAGTACTATGCCGTCTTTCCGTGGGATCATGATCTTCCCGGCCGGTCCAGAGGATCCGACCTTACATATTTGCAGCGCACGATACCGGAATTCTATGCAAAAGGCGCCCGGTTCATGTCTGCTGAGTCCAGCGACAACTGGGGCTGCAATGGTTTGGGCTACTATGTCGCATCGAGGCTCCTGTGGGATGTCGATGAAGCTGAGAGCATGGACCACATGGTCGAGGACTTTCTTACGAGAGCCTTCGGACCGGCCAAAGAGCCAATGGGGCGGTTCTATGAGTTGATAGATGGGGCGCACAGCCCCCCGTTGTGCGATGATCTGATTGGGAGATTGTATCGCCAACTGAATGCGGCTCGGCAAATGGCGGATACACCTCAGGTACGTGAGAGGATCGGTCATTTGATTCTGTACACACGGTATGTTGAATTGTATCACCAGTACTCCAATTCCAGCGGAGAGCTGCGCCAGGCTGCCTTCGAGAACTTGGTGCGCCACGGCTACCGCATGCGCACGACAATGATGGTTCATGCCAAAGCGCTTTACAGGGATCTTGCAGGGCGCGACAAGAAGGTGAACATCCCGGAAGCTGCAGCATGGTCTGTTCCCGAGCCAAAGAATCCGTGGAAATCGAGCGAGCCCTATGTCGAGTCGGAAATCCTTACGTTTCTTGAAAAAGGGATAGCAGGTCACGACCTCCGGAACTTCGAGCCCACACGCTTCACTCGGGATCTCGTACCGGCAACCCCACTGGAGTTGCCTCAGGTAAGAGTTGACTCGTGCAGCATCACCGGCAGGGGAGTGCAGACCTTCTATACGTGGGTTGATGAGGCGCCGGCAAGAATAGAACTGAGGGTCACAGGCGGTTTGATCGCTCATTATCGCAATCGCGGGAACGCCAAAGTTGATCTGTGGAAGATACGCGAATCTCCCTCTTGGGAGCACATCGAAGTGCCGGTTTCTCACGGTGAGAGTGCTCCGGATGGTGTGGAACGTTTGCTACGGCTCGAGTCCCAATATACCGGTTTGCATAAGATCACGGTCAGCGACGGGCAGGACATGACCAAAATCGCGTGGGATCCGGCAACACCGATGACCGTTGTCTCGAGCCTTGATGCACCGGCAGCCATAGCGGGTTCATGGAGCATGTATTTCTACGTTCCCCGCAAGACAGAACTCGTTGGCCTTTATGCCCGGGGATCGGGGACGCTGCTGGACGGAGTTGGCAACCCAGTCATGATGTTCGATGGGAAGAAGGCGGGTTTCTATGGCATAAAGGTTCCGCCGGGACAAGACGGTACGATATGGAAATTCCACAAGAATACGGGAGTCAAGCGGCTCGTGAACATCCCTCCATGCCTTGCCGTGGACCCTGCTGGACTACTCTTGCCACGCGAAGTGGTTGAGGCAGACAGTGACTGACTCACCAAGCTATCGTCTTGACGCAGCTTTCATTACACATCCTCTTGATGTTCTCGTGCAGTTTGTACGGCGTCGTATCTTACGCCACTATTTATAACCCGAGTGGCTCGGTTTGGGCGCTTCTACTGATCCCCTTTTTGGCGCTCCGCACCATATGAGTCGGCTATGGGTGATAAAACCCTGCCGATGCCGCCTTTTTGAGGCGTTCCAGAGCATTTCTGAAATTTTTCCATATTTCTCTCGCAAGTTTCTTGACTCTACTTC
>CAZGMJ010000070.1:0-26379 GCA_964526785.1 uncultured Pirellulales bacterium | reverse complement strand
CTCAGGAGCGCCTCTGTATAGCTCCGTGAGCAGGCGAATCTGATAGCTTCCATCTTTCCACGGGCGGACCTGGGCTGCAATCCGCGGTGGATAGACGCCGTCACCGCGGTTCCACCGTCCTTGCCAGTCGCCCATAAAGGGAAACTTCTGCTGTGCTCCGAACGCGGTACCGCACAAGACGATCAAACATAGCGCCAGCCGGCTCTTCCGTATCGACCAATTCATGATTTCTTCTCCGGGATTCCTGTTGCGTTTCTATCGCTGGGCCGCGGCCATCACACTCTTTGTTCGACAAACCGCAGCGTACCGCGATCCATTGACGCTATTATCCACTATTGCCAGTTCTAAGGGTAGTGTTTTTCGCTCGCACCAATCCGCCGTCACCCTTCCGGATACTTCCACGGCTTGCGGTATTCGCGTCGTAAGAGTGCATTGGCGGCCGAATCGTTCACACAACGTTCGCGCAGGCCATCCCACTCAACGCTGCGACCGAGTTTCCAGGACAGAATCCCAAGCAGGCTCAGCGTCGTCGAGCGGTGTCCGATTTCGATATCACAGACGGGCCGGCGCCTGTTTTTGATCGCGTCGATGAAGTCAGCCCACAGTTCCGGGACATTCTGCGCGTCAGGTTCGTGCAACTGCGGCTTCTCATGGATTTCCTTTTCGTTCTTGTTTCTGGGGAAGAAGGTCCATCCCTCACCCCATCCTACGTGCAGCACTCCCTTCTCGCCGAAGAAGTAGCAACCTATGCGGGCCTTTTCCTGGTTGTTGCCGGCATATTGTCGGTGTTCCCAGGTGGCCACACAGTCCTCGAATTCCCAATGCACGTCAAGCGTATCGGGTGCGTCGGGCACGGTCGTATTGGATGGAGCTTGGTCCGGTGTCGGGCGACGGATTAGTATGCCGCCGACGGCACTGACGCGTTTGGGATAGTTTTCGTCGCCAAGGATCCACTTGATCTGATCGGTCCAGTGTACCCAGTCGCCGATCTGGCCGTTTGCGTAGTCCAGAAACTGCCGCCATTTCTTGGGATGGTAGCAGGGATTGTAGGGGTTCAGCGGGCCCGGGCCGCACCACATCTCCCAATCCAGTGTTGTCGGCGGGTCCTGATTCGGCGTCAGCGCATCGGGCTGACCCGCACCAGCCGCGCCGGCAACGAAGGCCCGAACCATGCCGATCTTTCCTAGTTTCCCTTCTTTGACGAATCGATAGGCGGACAGGCCGTGCGGCGTCACACGCCGGTGCGTTCCGACCTGCATAACACGACCGTTGGTCCGGGCGGCGCTGACCATCGCCCGGCCTTCGAGGATAGTGTGGCCGACCGGTTTTTCCACGTATACGTGAGCACCCGCCTCGACGGCAGCGATTGCGATCAGCGGATGCCAATGGTCGGGCGTGGCGACGATACAGATTTCCGGCTTCTCGCTCGCCAGCAAATCTCGGTAGTCCTTGTAGGTCTTGGGCTTGGCGCCGCCGTCGCGCTGAATCTGTTCGACGGCACTGGCGATCATCTCTTCGTCAACGTCGCACACTGCGATCATCTCCACGGTGCCGGATTTCATCGCCATTTCAGTAATGACCTTTCCCCACCAGCCCGATCCTATGAGGGCGGTGCGATACTTCTTGCTGTGTGCGGCGCCCAGCAATGCGGGCATGCCCAGGGCAAGTCCGGTTGCAGCCGTTCTGTCAATGAACTGTCGTCGAGTCATCTTCATAGCCTATTGTCCTTTCTGTCTTGGCCGCTTAAGCGGCTTGCCTCCGAGTAATGCTCGTTCACATAGCCATAAGACCTTGATTGCTGTAGACCACTACGTCTTCACGATCACATTGCGTTCAATCAGAATCTGCTGAAACTGTCGACGAATGCGTTCACCCTCAGGACCAGCCTGCCCACTCGCAATGTGATGGCTCTCGGCCAGGTCTTTCTCCAGGTTATAGAAACGCCCGTCGTTGTATAGTTTATATTTCGTGCCCTGAACCCATACCAGGCGGTAAGCCTCAAGGTCCGGCTTGCCGAGTTCTTCAGCCACACGCTCGAGCCAGATGCTGGGATGCGCTCCTGTGCCGATGAACCATTGTCGAGCATTGCCTTTTCGTCCGAGTAACTGGGGCAGGAAACTGTGACCATCACAGCGGTCAGCGTCAGTCGGGCTTCCGCCTGCGATCTCGACAAACGTCGGCAGAAAATCCTGGACGTGCACGAGATCATGACACTTCGAACCTGGCCTGACCTTTCCCGGCCACGAGACAATCAGTGGCACACGCGTTCCGCCTTCCCGGGAGTCGCCTTTGCGCCCCGGTAGTCGTTCAGCCCCTTCCGGCAACGGATCGAGGGCCGAGTTGCCATTGTCCGATGTAACGAGGACTATCGTGTTGCCTCGCAGGTTCAGTTCATCGAGCTTTACCATCAGGCGGCCGACCATCTTGTCTATATAAGCGATGCCCTGTTTTCGATAATCCTCGTGTGAAGCCGTCTTTGTGGATTTGTTCCCGAGATTCCTGCGAGCAGCATCTGTAACACCCTGGAGATTGCGATCGTAAGCCCTCCCAAAGGCCTGGCGGAACGCCTCTACGGCGTATGGATCGCTGTCGGGGTTCGCAGCGTGAGGAACGTGCGTCAGCTTGCTGGAGTAATACGCGAAAAAGGGGTTATCTTTGCTTCGCTGCATGAAGTCGCTCAGGAAATCCACGGCAACATCTTCGGCATACCGGTCGGCCAGCCGCATTGCGTGGTGTCGCTCAGATTTGTCGAGCGAAATTTCCCATTCGTTGAGTCTGCCTTCGACTGGCGGCTGGTTCAGTTCCCTGAACATACCTCCGCTGCCCCACACCATGATATCCGGCGCCCAGTGTCGGTAGCCGTTGACCATTATGCAGGCTTCATCAAAGCCTCTCAGCCGCGGGTCAAAAACGCGGCCAACGAACCATTTACCCGCCATGCCATTGGTATATCCGAGCTTCTGTAAGTGATTCGTGAAGAATGGCACATCTGCGCCCGGGCGCGCACGGCCGGCGCGGGGCAGACCCGTGAACATTTCATCCCGTGTCGGGGCGCACATTGGTGCAGCATGCGCATTGGTGAAAACCATTCCCCCATTTGCCAATCGGTCCATATTGGGCGTCGGCACCGTCGAGCCAAAGCAACTCAGTGAACGATTGCCGAGATCGTCGACAAGTATCAGCAAAATGTTGGGTATGGACTTCGGTCTTGTCCCAGTCACTGCCGCTTTAAGGACGGAAGCTGTCCCAAATACACCGGCAGTGCGCTGGATGAACTCTCTTCTGCTCAGATTCATCGTATATTGCCTTTGAAGTCCGGACCTTTCTTGTGTTGTCCCGAACAACCGCCTGCGGTTTGCGGATCCTCGTAGATCTTGATGCGTATGTCCTTGAATTCGACGACCATATCGCGTCCGTATTCGCCGCCGTGCAGTTGCAGTGCGATGATTCCTTTCTTCAGTCGTTTGGGGTAGTCGTCCACGACCCGAACGGTTATATGTCCGTTGACCTTCTGGACGATTGTGTTCTTCCGGCATATGATATGGTATTCGTTCCAGTCATTCTCCTTGAAATAGGGTATCTTGCGGAGTTTCGCCTTGTCGGCTACCTGACCGGCCACGATACGCTCATCGTCTTTCGTCACGTAGGTGTCAGTTGCGAATTTGCCCATACCACCGCCTTTGCGGGAACCGCCGCCCTGGTACCAGAGCATACCCGTGACGCCGAGCGGCGCAATATCCGCCTGATATCCGCTGACAACGTACTTTCTGTCGAGTTCTTCACTGCGGAACTGAATGCCCGAATTGCCGCCAACCATGCGAAACTTCACTTTCAGTTCGAAATCTTCGGGCTGTCCTCCGCGCCAGATAAGCCATGTGGAATCTATGACCGGATGGTCGGGAGTGCCGACTCCACGGAAAGCTCCGTCTGCGACGGACCAGAACTCCCGGTCGCCTTCCCAGCCTGAGAAATCCTTTCCGTTAAAAATTGCGCGGAATCCGTCTTGATCACCCGGGGCATTGCAGTCGTTTCCACAAACTACACTCGCCATATAACCGAGCAATATTACGTGGACAACTGATTTCATGTGCAAACTCCCGTCTTTTTTTCATTGTCATTTCCGGGTCTTCAAACCCGATAGTCCCAGCCCGACCGGACATAGGGCATCAGATACTCATTTGCTTCGGGCACGTTGGTAATCCTCATTGCCTTGGTGTCCCACAGCAGCCGCTGTCCCGGTACGCGCTCGGCCAGAGCTCCCAGGGCAACCATTTCCATCAGCGGCGAACCGAGATTGACAAAATCGCTGTTTGATCTGCCGTTAGTCTGGATGGCGGTAAGCCAGTTCATCATGTGTCCTGCGCCGCCCCGCGCGGTGCGCGAATACTTCTGCTGTCGCAATATTTCGCCGAATTCTCTCATCTTTGCGTCGGGAGTAAATCGCACGCTTTCCGGCCGCATGCCGCCCGCAACCATCGTCGCCTTATCTCCCAGAAAGATCGATCCGCCTTCCTTCCACGCGTCGGCGAGTGAACGCCCCTCGTCCAGGTCCTTCGGTCGCGGCGGCATCCACTCTCCGTCGAACCAGGTGACTTTCACTTCCCCGCGCCGGCCCTGTGCCGGAAACTCGAAGGTCACTTTCGCAGATGCAGGAGGACACGCCTCGCCGCCTTTGGGTACGACTTGCGCCGTCACGGCTTCCGGCACACCGAGTTGCATGGCATAAAACGGGGTGTTAAGCGTGTGAGGCCCAACGTCGAGCATATTGCCGCCGCCGAAGTCCCAGAATTTAATCCAGCGCTTAACATACTCCTCAGCGTATTGCCGCTTCTTCTCCGGCCCGAGCCAGAGATCCCAGAGCAGCGTGTCAGGAACATCCTCAGGTTTGAGCTTTGGCCGGCCGCCCGGGCCGCCGCGATTGGACCAGACGTGCACCTCGCTCACCCGGCCGCAAAGCCCCGCCTCGTACCACTCCCGTGCGGCCTGCATGCCGTCGTACGACTGGCCCTGGTTGCCGAGTTGGGTCTTGACGCCGTACTTCTTCTGTGCTTGGGCCAACTGGCGAATCTCCCAGACTGTCGGGGCCATCGGCTTTTCGACATAGACATGCTTGCCTCGCTCCATCGCGTGTATCGCCAGAGGAAAATGTGTGTGCGGCGGCGTCGCAATGACGACCGCGTCGATTTCCTTGTCCATCAGGTCGAACATCCTGCGGAAATCTGAAAAATGTCGTGCGTTCGGATGCCTTTCGGTACCGGTATGCCAATGTTTCGCCTTTTCGTTCACGTCACACAAAGCGACGCAATTATGGTCCCCCAGGCGGTCGAGCAGGGGGCGAAAACGCGTGCCGAGTCCCATATAGGCGACATTGACCTTTTCGTTGGCGGAAATGTCCTTGGCAAATCCAGTCTGCAAACCTGGCAGCAGCATAGCACCGCCAATAAGCGCACTGTTTCTGATGAAATCTCTTCGTGAATTCATGTATATGCTCGTGCTTTTCGTTTTCTTTTTCATTGTTTCGATGTCAGCCGTCGGTATAGTGCGGTTCTTTGTGAAAAGGGACTTCTGAGATATCACTGGGCCAATTCCCATTGTCTGTATGTTGCCGCCAGGTCGCCGGGCTTGAGCCAGACAACCTTATGTTTATCTCCAATCTGCCGGCGAATCAGATCCATCGTGGACTTCACCCGCGCTGGCGTCACCTTGGCCCGACAGAGCAGAAACAGCGGTTGCGTCTCATTTATGAGCTCTTCGATTGTGCTGCCCAGATTATCGCAGAAGCTTTTCTTATCGTTGTCGCCCGGACCGAGTATTGTGCAATGGACAGTGTGTACGGGATTACCGAACAGACTCCATCGGGAAGGCTCGGATGAGCCGAGATAGCCGGCGATAATGAAAGGTATATTCAATTGAGCCAGGAAAGGCTGTTTTACTATGCCGAAGAAGTTGACTATGCCGATTGCGCCGTTTGATTGGTCGATGTAGCATCGGTAGTTCTTTGCCCAGTTCTGCTGGCCCGCTTTGGTATAAGAGGCGCCCCCGTCGTTCATGCTTGCGATGATTTCGGTATTCGGCCGCGCTGCATACCAGGCGAACATTGTGGGGAACAGATCGATCAGATAGGGGTTGACCCGTACGCCGCCCGCCACTTTTCCAAAGTTGGGGTCGCAGCGCAACATGCTGTACATGCTCTGTGCTACTACGTCCAGGGCATCTCCATCGTCATGTAATTCCCAGGCAATATAGCAGGCATTCTTTTCGACCGATTGAGCGGTGGAACTCGCAGGTGCGAAGGTCTTCGGGCGGGTCGGAATGGACGAGGTTACGCTGGCGTTGCCGAGATAGCCGCATACGACGGTATGCCCTCTTTTTTGAAGACGCTGGATCGCGTGGCCGCCCTCGACCGGCCCGATGTGCACCGTTCCCGGCGGGTAGTATTTGGCGTCCGTCAACAGATCGTAGAGGTGGTCGGCCGGATCCGGCTCGTTTATGGTTTCGGTATATAGGAAGTACGCAAAGGTACCTGTCGCGACGAAATAGTCGTACATGATCGGCGCATTACCACCGATGTCCCCGCAGTAGCCGACCACAGTACGATTGCGCCGTTCAGCATTCATATACCGTTTCGCGGACCATTGCAGTGCTTGAGTGTTGTCCATACCGCGTGTGTCCGCCACCGCCGGCAGCACTGCTCCTTCCGCCTGCAAATAGGCGTCGATGCACGGCGCAACAGGCAGAGCACTCTCAAACGTGCAGGCGTTAACCGCCGCGGCCCTGGCGCCGCCGTTGTGGGTGCCCTTCATCTCGGGGCACAAAACTTTGCCCTTTACCTTCGATCCAAAGTGCTTAAACAGAAAACTCAAAGCGGGGAACTTTTTAGAGGTATCCAATTTCGCCACAGTTGCAGGAAATGGAATCAACCCATCATGTATCGCGGCACGTGCGGGATGGACCCACTCCTTTCTCGCGATGTCTGCTGTTGTTCCATAAGACCAGTGCCGGACTTTCTCCCGGCGGGCGGGCAGGCTCCAGTCCCACCACAGCCTCCACGGGAAGTTCACGAGATATATCTTTGTCTGCGCATCGCGATTGACCAAACCCTGCAAACAGGCGATTGCCAGCAGCACGCTGTGTGCTTCGCTTGATTCGTGTTTCCTCCAGTCGTCCAGGACGTCAACCACCAGTATTTCCCGGGTCGGCGAGGTCTTAGGCAAGACCGGTCGATATGCCGCTGCCACGGCAGCTGAATTCAATAATAGTAGCAGAAGGCGCCAGCGGATCCGTCTCATGGTGCCCCCCGCCGAGATTCGATCTGTACACGTCCGCTTACTCCTGCCGCCCGATCGTAAGATGAGGTTCCCGCTTCGTCGGACGCCACCAGAATGCGTACGTGGTCCACACTTGTGCCCGCCCCGAGTCGCAGATGGACCGTGTGCAGATCTTCGCCGAGTTTCATTCTGTCGTCGAGTTCCAATCCATTGCGGGCGATGGCGAAATCGGTGGTGTCGTAGCGGGTGCCCGGATGCCCCAACACATCATCACCCGGAACCAAATGGCGCGTCGTGATGATTACACCAAGTATTCGCTGCTTGAACCGAATACTGCCCTCTCGATGCACGCCTTTGGCTCCGCCCGCGCGGACCGGGTCGAAATGTACGAAATAGCTGCTTAGTCGCGTACCGGCGGCAAGCGTGTACAGGGACTCGTGGTCGGGACGGTCCACACGGACTGTAATCGCTGTACCAGGCGGATCATCTGGCTGACGTTCGGCGCGGTATCTGCCCGGGGTGACCGCATTGACTTGAACCGGTTCAGTGAGAAGCAGATCGGCTCGTTCCTGGAAGAGCAGGATGTATTCATTGTGCTCGAATACGCCCTGCAACACTGAGCGAGGCGCCCGATGAAGGTAGCGGACGTCTCCTCTGGTTTCTGGAATGGTTGCTTCATGGCGAACTCGCAAGAAGCGGTCATTTTCGAATATGGCATCGGCAATGACACCACGTTTGGCCTGGACCTTCTTTGTATCGTTGGCTTTAAGCTTCAATGGAGCGGATGCGAGACTGCTGTCTGACCTGACGAGCACCTCCCCGTCGAAGACGTGCACTTCAGCCGTGTTGGGATCATCGCAATTAAGCGAGAATTCCGTTCCTTGGTCGACGATGGATGCGCCGTCGAATTCGACGGTGAAGCCGCGAGCCGGTTCCGGGACCAGAGCAGTCAGACGTCCGCGATGTAATCTTGCCCGATTGTTCGACAGGAATTCGAAGATAGCGGGTCCGGCGATCGCAACACGCGCACCGCTGTCGAACTGGAATTCCGCCCGTCCCGATACGAGTTCCACCAACGCACGGCCAACTGCTTCACCAACGTCCCGCGGAACGTGCTCACCCGTTTTCCACACTGCATTGCTAGCATCGGTCATGACAGCGAGAAAGTCATGCGGTTCGTCTACCGGCACACCAGACGGCCGCCGATTCATAAAAAGGACCGCCGCCAGAACGATCAACATAGCGAATACTGCTGCAATTGGTGCCCTCCACCTGCTTGAAAGCAATGTATCGAACAAATGCCGAACTCGCCCACTGTCCGGTGGTTCCACACCGAACCTGTTTTCGGCCACCGTCTGGCGGGCTGGTTCGGTCGCTTTCGACCAAAGCGATTCATCTACCGTCAGGCCGGCATGAAGGTCGAGGCGCTTGAGGAAATAGTCCCTTGCCTCGATGCTATCGCGAAGCAATTCCGTAAGGCGGTCGAGTTGTCCGGGCTCGATTCGACCGCTAACATACGCACAGACCAATGCTTCGAGTTCAGCGCGAACATTGTTCATAGCGGATCTCCTTCCGCCTGCAAAGCCCGGCTGACACAATCATACAAGGCCTGTCGCGTCCGTTGGAGGATCTTGTAGACAGCTTCAGCGCTCGTCCTCATGCATTCTGCGACTTCTTCGACCGCCTTTTCATGGAAGTAGTAGCTTTCGACCGCGATACGCTGGCGAGAAGGCAGTTTCTGTAGACATCTGCGAAGATGGTCTCGGCGCGCTTCGAGTTGGCTGGATATCTGCTCGCGACGCTCGAACAGGATTTCTATCAGTTGGTCGTCCTGAATCCAGCGACGTCTGCTCTCGCGGCGACGATGAAGGCGGATCTCATTCATCGCAAAGCGACACGCCCAGGGCACGAATGGAAAGGCTGGATCATACTGTCTGCGTTTCTTCCAAAGGGCAATCAGGGTCTCCTGCACGAGATCGCGGGCATCCGTGCGGTCTGGCACCACGGCCATTACATATCGCAGCACTTCGTGTTGATTTTCGAACACCAGCCGCATGAAAGCATCGTCATCCAGATGGTCTGCCTGTTGGGTCATCACCTATACTCTACCGCCAGGCGGAGCATTTGGACAAAAAAAAGGCTGCAGTTCCAGTTTTTCGTGGCGCGCCGGCCGCGCAGCGGCTGGTGATGTCCAGGCGAACTGTTCAGTGCTCATGGTTTGTTCGCCGCAATATCAGCTTCTTGGCCTTGCCAGAAGGCCCATTTCATGAACCGTCATCGAGCCAGACATCGCGGCTGTGACTGACGATACGAGTCAAAGAATGCTTTTACATGTAGACCTGCCGAAGGGTCGCGCCGGCGACCATGGTCGGGATCCGGATATGGATCCGACCAAAGTGGCAACGGGTGGCATGTTGTTGAGATGTTCCATCTGTCGCTACTGACGGAGTAACGGCTATGTGATGCCAGTGAATAAACGGTCTCACCGCAGTGGCAAAAAACGATGTCTGCAAGAGACAAAATCGTGTCACCAAAATGACGCCACACCACTAAAGTTCCACGAAAACGGACCTTCCAAAACCCCCGTCAAGCGCAAATAACGCCGCCGGACCAATTCATTTGATCGAAATTCGAGCTTGTTATCCGGCGTGCTTTCGGCTGACCCTTTTTCTGTTGCACTTCGACCAGAAGAGTAAGGGATTTCAAGGAGGAACACATCCGGAGCCTTGGGCACGCGGGGGATCGGTTGCCAAGAGCATCCGGCCAACCGACCAACACGACAGCAGAGCGAAAATATGCCTGAATTCACTTTCTTTGGTCACTGTCGTCTATGCAGGTCAAGGCGTGTTGCAACTATGGTCTTGCCCCGGAATGTGATCCACATGTTATGAGAGATTTCCGGAATAGATGAGTTGTGTGCTGAACGTTTGAACGGTAGAAGGGTCGGCTCGAGTCGGCCCCGGCAGGGTACCTGCCTTCACCTTTCTTCGGCCCCATGTTTGGGTGAGGGCGGCGAAAGTGCATTACGGCAGGAACGGGCACTGGCCCGCTCATTAGGGACCCGCGGAAAATCCTCCGGCAGATTGAGCAATCGCCTTATATCGCAGAGAGTTAGCGGTCAGTAGATTCAATACAGAACTGTCGGCGACCGCGATTTCCCCGACCGTTTTGGAATAAAAAGTGCTTATGATCGAATATCTCCGCACATTGTCAGTTGGGGTGTCGCAACCAGCGCGTGTAGCGGGGCAGATGATCGTCTGACCTGACTTTGGGAACAGGAAGTTGAAGAGAAACATATGGGCCGAGAGACAAAGAACCGTATCGTAGAGGCCGAGAATCAGGACTGGATGGAGTCGCTTGACGATCTTTTCCGGCGTCAGGGACGCGAGCGTGTATTGGACATGCTCAGCCGTCTCCGATCTCGCGCCGTATCATACGGCATTAAGGAACACGCGTCACGGGTAACACCATATATAAACACCATCCCGGCCGACCAGCAACCGAGGTATCCAGGCAGACTCGATATCGAAAGACGGATCAAGAGCTTTGTCCGCTGGAATGCGATGGCGATGGTCGTGCGGGCCAACCGCGAAATGAGCGGAATAGGGGGCCATATTTCCACATTTGCCTCGGCCGCCGCCCTATATGAAGTTGCCTTCCACCACTTTCTCAGAGGACCGGGAGAAGATCATCAGGGAGATATGGTTTACTTCCAGGGGCACGCTTCTCCGGGCGTCTACGCCAGGGCGTTTCTCGAAGGCCGGTTTTCCGCCGAAGACCTCGAGCGCTTCAGACGCGAACTCCACCCGAAAGGGGGTCTGCCATCCTATCCGCATCCGCGATTGATGTCGGATTTCTGGCAATTCCCAACGGTGTCGATGGGCCTTAGCCCCGTCATGGCGATCTATCAGGCGCGATTCAATCGTTATCTGGAAGACCGAGGGCTCAAAGAACCATCGGATCGCAAAGTGTGGGCTTTCCTGGGCGACGGCGAGATGGACGAACCGGAAAGTCTTGGTGCTATCGACGTGGCTTCTCGCGAGAATCTGGACAATCTCATATTCGTGGTGAACTGCAACCTGCAGCGACTCGATGGTCCCGTCCGAGGCAACGGCAAGATCGTCCAGGAACTCGAGGCCATCTTCACCGGTTCGGGATGGAATGTCATCAAGGTGCTGTGGGGTTCGTCTTTCGATCCGCTGCTCGCAGCCGACAAGACCGGCCTGCTGGTCAAGAAGATGGGAGAATTGAGAGACGGCCAGTACCAGAAATACGCCGTCTCCAGCGGCGACTATATACGTCAGGACTTCTTCGGGGACGACGAGCGACTGCTCGAACTGGTTAAGAATTACTCCGACGAGCAAATCGAGAAACTGCGCCGCGGCGGACACGATCCGGTGAAGATTTACGCTGCCTACAAGGCTGCAGTGGAGCACAAAGGCGAACCAACTATCATACTCGCGCAGACCATCAAGGGTTACGGTTTGGGTGAAGCGGGAGAGGGAAGAAACGTCACCCACCAGCAAAAGAAGCTGAACGATCACGAACTGTTTGAATTCCGTAACCGCTTCGGTATTCCTGTTGCGGACGATCAGGTTCACGACACGCCGTTCTATCGGCCCGCTGAAGACAGCGATGAAATGCAGTACCTGCAGCAGCGTCGGAAAGAACTGGGCGGATACCTGCCGAGCCGAATCGTAAAGGACAATCCGCTGCAAGTCCCCACCGAGAAGCTCTTTCGGGAATTCTGTGAAGGCAGCAAAAACCGCAGGGAAGCGACCACCATGGTATTCGTGCGAATACTCTCGAAACTCCTCAAGGACAAGACAATCGGCAAGCGGGTCGTCCCGATTGTCCCGGACGAAGCCCGAACCTTTGGCATGGAGGCTTTGTTCCGACAGGTCGGAATCTACTCGTCGCTGGGGCAGCAATACGAACCGGTGGACAGGGAAAGCCTGCTGTACTATAAGGAAAAGACCGACGGTGCTATTCTGGAAGAGGGTATTACTGAGGCCGGTTCGATGGCCTCCTTCATTGCCGCCGGTACCTCTTACGCTACACACAATCTGCCGATGATCCCATTCTTCTTCTTCTACTCCATCTTCGGCGCCCACCGCGCTTTCGATCTATTCTGGGCGGCGGCTGACGTGCGGGCGCGTGGATTCCTCGTCGGTGGAATCGCCGGACGCACGACGCTTTCAGGGGAAGGACTACAGCATGCCGACGGGCACAGCCATCACTTCATGTTCTCGGTGCCCAATCTCAAGGCCTATGACCCGGCCTTCGGCTACGAACTTGCCGTCATTGTAAGAGACGGCCTGCGGCGCATGTATGAACAGCAGCAGGATATCTTCTATTATATCACGATGCTCAACGAGTTCTACAAGATGCCGCCCATGCCCGAAGGTGTGGAAGATGGAATACTGAACGGCATGTACCGCTATCAGCCTGCGGCCGGCAAAAAGACGAAACACAAGGCCCACCTGCTGGGCAGCGGTGCAATCCTCAACGAGGCGATCAAAGCGCGCGACATGCTGGAATCCCGGTACGATGTCGCGGCCGAGGTTTGGAGCGTCACCAGCTACAAAGAACTATACGACAATGCCATAGAGGTCGAAAGATGGAACCTGTTGCATCCTGACGAACAGGAGAAGAAGTGCACTATCGAACAGTGCTTTCCAAGAGCCGACGGTGTCTTCGTGGCGGCTACCGACTATCTAAAAACGCTGCCCTGTACGATCGCTCGATGGCTTCCGGGCAGGCTCGTGACGCTGGGCACCGACGGTTTCGGACGAAGCGACGGCCGCGACCAGTTGCGCGACTACTTCGAAGTGGATGCACGTTTCATAACGCTGGCCGCTCTGTCCGCTCTGGCGAAAGAGGGGCAGATCGAACCGGCCGCAGTCAAACAGGCGGTCAAAGACCTGGACATCGATCCTGAAAAGGCGAATCCCGTACACGCGTGAACACATAATGCCGTCAGGCGAGGACAAAGCAAATGCTACAGGAAGTTAAACTCCCCGAAATATCCGAAAACGTCGAGTCAGGTGAGGTAATCGAAATACTCGTATCGGCAGGCGATATGGTGGAGAAGGATCAGCCGCTCGTCGAACTCGAAACCGAAAAGGCTGCCTTTGAGGTCCCCTCACCTCATGCAGGGCGTATCAAAGAAATCACAATCGAGGAAGGCCAGACTGTCAATATCGGCCAGGTTATTGCCAGAATCGATACTGAGGCTGATGGCGAACCTCCGCAGAAGCAGGAGACGTCCGAACAGGAAAGAGCGGCTGAGCCGGAACGCCCGCAGCAAGTTCCCGAGCATCAGACGAAAGATGAACCTGCCGAAACTCCGCCGGACCGGGAAGAAGAGCAGGAACAACAGGCGGCCCGCCTGTCCAAAGACCGTTCGCAGTCGCCCCAAGCGCCCCAAGCCGAAGAGTCCGCCAAAGAGAAGCAGGAGGAGCCCGCTCAAACCGGAGTACCAGCCGCTCCGTCCGTTCGCCGGCTGGCTCGGGAACTGGGCCTGGACATCAGCAAGGTCTCCGGAAGCGGACCCGGCGGACGCATCTCAGACCAGGACGTCAAAGCACACGCCAAAGACGTTATCAAGGGTGGAGCAGCGCAAAGCGACGCCGCCCCCGTCCGTGCGACAGTTTCCCAGCAGCGCGAACTGCCCGATTTCTCGCAATGGGGTGCTGTCGACCGGCAAAAACTGTCGAAGACAAGGCGAACAATCGCCGCCAATCTCACCTATGGCTGGGCCCATACACCTCAGGTGACCCAGCACGATGAGGCCGACGTCACTGAACTGGAGAAGTTCCGCCGATCCCAGAACCAGAAAGTCCGAGGCAGCGACGTCAAGCTATCCGCAACTGCCATCCTGGTCAAGGTCGTGGCCTCCGCCCTCAGAAAATTTCCCGAGTTCAACGCCAGCCTCGACGTTCGTACTGACGAGCTGATCGTCAAAAAGTACTATCACATCGCCGTGGCCGTCGACACCGAAAGAGGCCTGCTGGTGCCCGTCATCCGCGACGCGGATACCAAAAGCTTGATGGAGATTTCCGCCGAGTTGGCCGAACTGGCAAAGAAGGCCCGGAACAAGGCCATCTCGCCCGACGAAATGCAGGGAGGTGGCTTCACGGTTTCGAACCTTGGAGGCATAGGCGGGACCCATTTCGCTCCCGTTGTATATTGGCCCCAGGTCGCGATCCTCGGTGCCGCCCAGACGAGCAAACGCGTGACGCTGAACGATGGCAATATCGACGAGCGCCTCATGCTGCCGCTATCGCTGTCCTACGACCATCGTGTAATCGACGGAGCCGACGGGACGCGCTTCCTCCGCTGGATCGCGCAAGCCTTGCAGGTTCCGCTGTTGATAGCTCTGTGATGGCAGCGCCGCGTACAAACTCCGTTAACCAGACTGGAACGCGTTTATGAGCAATGAAAAAGACAAAAAGCAACTGGTGGTCATCGGAGCGGGCCCGGGAGGATATGGAGCAGCTTTCACCGCCGCCGATCTCGGCCTGAAAGTCACCCTGATTGATAAAGAGAAGAATCCGGGCGGCGTTTGCCTGTACCGTGGCTGTATACCGGCCAAGAGCCTGCTGCACATCACCCGCTTGCTCGTCGAGACCAAACGCTGCGCCGATTGGGGCGTGCGATTCGCCGAGCCCGAAATTGATGTAGACAAGATCCGAAAGTGGAAGAACAGCGTTGTTACCAGACTCACCGGGGGCCTTGGCCAGCTATGCAAACAACGCAAAATTGAGTATGTCCAGGGTACCGCCCGCTTTCTCGGTGATAATTGCTTAGAGATTGACAAAAAAGGGGGTAAGACCGAGACCATGTCCTTCGAGCAGGCCATTATTGCGACCGGTTCAACTTCCGCTCGATTGCCGAACCTGCCCGAGGATTCACAGCACATCATGTATTCGGATCGCTCCCTTGAGCTCGAGACTATCCCCGGCTCTATGCTTGTCGTTGGCGGCGGATACATCGGCCTGGAGCAGGCCGACACATATGCAAGACTCGGGACGAAGGTAACCGTGGCGGAAATGACGCCCCAGTTAATGCCGGGCACGGACCCCGAACTTGTTGCGGTGCTGCACGGTGAACTGAAGGATCGTTTCCATTCTATCTTGTTGCAGACCAAAGTAACGGACATCAAGCACCAGAAGAACGGCTTGCGAGTTGTCCTCCAAAGTGAGCAGGAGGGGCAGCAAGAGCGCCGATTCGATCGCATGCTCGTTGCGATAGGGCGCAGGCCGCATACGAAAGATCTCGGCCTAGACCAAACAGCCGTGGAACTGAATGATCGGGGATTCATCCAGACCGACCAGCGGTGCCGCACGGCCGACCCGGCCATCTTCGCAGTAGGAGACGTCTCATGCGAACCCTTGCTGGCGCATAAGGCAACGTACGAAGGCAGGGTCGCCGCCAACGTCGCAGCAGACAAGGATATGGTTTACGAACCGCGCGTCGTACCTTTTGTCGAATATACATCCCCTGAGATGGCCGCATGCGGACTCAGCGAGCCGGAGGCAAAGGAAAGGGACATCCCCTACGAAGTCGCTAAATTCCCATGGCAGGCGTCCGGCCGGGCCGCGACGCTGGGCCACAGCACCGGTCTGACCAAACTGCTGATCGATCCGGACTCCCGAAGAATCCTTGGTGCCGGGATCGTCGGTCCCGATGCCGGCGAACTGATTCCCGAACTGGCGCTCGCCATAGAGATGGCCGCGGTGGCAACGGACCTGGCGTGGACGATTCATCCACACCCCTCTCTGAGCGAAACGGTGATGGAGGCAGCTGCTCTGTCCCTCAACGAATGCATTCACTATCGAAGCAAGCGGACCGGAAAAGACAAACCCCCTAAGAAGTGACCGATGAGGAAGCATGATTGTCGAAATGCATTGCCACACCTCTCAGAACTCGCCGTGCAGTCATGTCGGCGCGGTGGAATTGCTGCGCCGCGCGCACGAGATGGACATCCAGACCGCGGTGATTACCGATCATCATTATCAATGGAGCGAAGACGAACTGGCCGATTTGCGCCGGCAAGCTGGTCTGCCTGATATATTTTGCGTTCTAACGGGCCAGGAAGTTGGCACGCGGGATTTCGGCCATGTGCTTGTCTATGGAGCGTCTGAGACGATCGACCGCCAGAAGATAACGGTTGGCGAAATCCGCGAGCAGAATCCCGATGCCGCCGTCATCTGGGCCCACCCCTACCGTGACGGGCGAATCCCCGATAGGGAACGCCTGTTGGATCCGTTGATCGACGGAATTGAAATATTCAGCTCGAACTACGCGATATCCGAGGCTATGCGGGCGCTCAATGACTGGCATCGGTACAAGTTCACGGCTATTGCCGGTACGGACACACACGCATACAGCTACGCCGGCACCTATCCGACGATATTCGACCATCCGTTCGACTCTATCGAACAAATGGTAGCCGAGATCAAGGCGGGACGGTGTCATCCGTATTTCAAGGAAGTACCGCGAACGGGAACAAGCAAAACGAATGTCAAGGAAGTGACGGTAGGACCGAAGTCCGCCCAGAAGCGCACGAAAATGATCGTCAAGAGTTTTGCGGATATCGATGCATGGAAGGCCGGAGAGCGCACTCACCAGATCGCCTGGACATTATGCCAGCACGGCTTCGACCGTGGCCGGTACCGTGTCCCGCAACCAATGAGCAAGGATCCCGATACGCTATCCCTGGCCGAGCAGCGCATTAAAGGAAAGTCATTGTTCGACGCGGTCGTGCAAGCCGATAATGATGGAAAACGCAAGTATCTGCAGGAAGCCGCACTTTGGCTCGCCAAACTGCACAACGCGAATCTGGAGATCACACCTAAAGATGAATACAAAGGACTCGAACCGGATCGCCTTCGATATTACTTAAGCTCACTGGTCGAAACCGAGCATCCCCATCTCGAACGTGTCCGCCAAATACTCAACCGAGTACTCGAACAGGAGATGGCGCTGCTGGATTCACGGCCTGATATACTTGCCCAGGGGCATGGTGATTATCACGCCAAAAACATCTTCGTTGCTTACGATGCTCCGGAGCAGGAAGAATACATCGCAGCTATCGATTTTGCCAGTTCCTACCAAATGCCTCGAGCGTACGACGTCGGCACATTTCTGGCCCAGTACATTAATATGTTCTTCGACCATCACGACGTTCAACGGGCTGCGCCATCGGAGATATTCATCGACACGTACCTCGCCCATGCGAAAGAGCTTGAAGCACATTTTGTGCTTCACGTGAATCTGTACAAGGCGCGAACGTGCCTGAGCATCCTTTATTTCCTCACCAAAGTTGGTATGGGTGACAGCGAGAATTTCTGGCGTGTCCTCGTCGAAGCGGAGAAATGTCTGGCCTCTCTCGCCGTCCGCCAACATCGATAAGAGCCGCCTGTTGTGTGCCGGATCAGGCTGGTCTGCATGTGGCGAACCAGTCAAAACCCGATGGTGAAAGCTCCGCAGAAGTCTTCTGACTTCCGCGGCTGCACTATAGATCGCCTCTATGGCTTGGACGTTCGCTCCTATATCGGCATTAGGCCATCCAAGAAGGCGGTACGTAAAATGCGGTGGAGCACATGAACAGGCGCCCCGTCGGTGGGACTGCGGGTTGCCGCACGAGCGAATATCCGGGATCAACAAAATACTACCAGGTTGGCCGGGGTGCTTCAATCACGGCCGGATAAAACCTACATATATGAGTTGCTTGGCGGTATATGGACTAGGCAGGGGGCTGATGCAACGGGGGCAATGTTATGGTACGGGATACAAACGATGCCCGCGCTCCTATCTCTACAAGACGCTGGGGCTGTATCCTAAGCGCATCCGTCGGACAGCTGTGCTGAACTACGAAGGCCTGAGGTTCTGAAGGAAATCTGATGCGGAAAAGCCGCATGTCCGGTTTGAGAAGCGGGACGTAAAAACCGGAGCAGGGCGCGGCTATCGAGCCACTGGCAGATGAAAGGACCGGCAACAGATAGGCTCCGCCTGCACTACCGCGCCACGTCTCGATTTTACACGGGGCCCCTCGGTCCCGCCATATGGCGACCTATTCCTTATAGCATCACGACAGAGCAATGGCAAGATCGTCTTCGTTTCTTCTTAAGGCCTCTCAGTTGTACAGATAACCGTCACGACCGACACGTCTCTTGATAACCTTACGGCTGTTGGCAATTGGCCGTAGGCTCTCATCTCTGGTTCGGCCTTGCAATACCCGCCAGTTTGTTCATGCTGCGGTAGTCTGCAGCAGAATAAATTCCGTTTTCACATCCTTACTGCGAGCAGATCAGAAGCGGACGTAGCAGTCTTTCTCGACAAGGTGAGATGCAATTCTCAACTTGCTGCGTGCCTTCAAGCGTTTCCATGCTGCAAGAGTCGTGCGGGGGAGAATGCGAAGGCGGGTAAGGCATATGCCTACGGTACAATTAGGACATTCCCTATTAGCAGCACCATCGCAATCTTCTATGGTAATCGTTGTACCGGTAAGCGATGTATGCCACTGAACAGGATAAGGAAAAGCATAATGGCAACGGCTATACGAACAAGCGAAGAGATTAAGAAGGACGTCGTCGATCAGCTCTATTGGGATAGTCGGGTCGATGCTTCGGACGTCGATGTCGAGGTAGTGGATGGTATGGTCCGTTTGAAGGGAACCGTTCCAGATTTGCCGACGATGGAGGCAGTTCGGCAGAATCTCTGGTTGGTGCCCGGCGTCAAGTTCGTACACAACCGTCTGAAAGTAAAGCATCGCGAAGGATTCGACATTCCCGCCGATGGCGAGATTGGGGAGAAGGTGAGGGAGATTCTCCGCTGGGAACCGCATCTGGGAACTACGAACTTCGACGTATCGGTAATCAGCGGATGGGTTACGATCAAGGGTACCGTGGATAGCTATTTCAAGAAATCCCGGGCCTCAGAGGTAGTCCGGGGGCTAAGAGGAGTGTTGGGCGTTGGCGATGAGATAGCGGTAGTTCCATCCCATAAGCCTGAAGACAGAAAGATTGCGGACAACATTTCTGCGGCGCTGGATCGCAATATACACGTTGGTGCGGAATCGATAGATGTGCAGGTTCGCGATGGGGTAGTGACGCTCAGCGGCAGTGTCCGGCATCTGCCTGCCTTTGAAGCGGCGCAAAGCACCGCGGAGCATACCAGGGGCGTCATCGCGGTCAAGAATCAACTGACTATCGGCTGACTATATTAATACCGAAAGGAGCTCAGGCCTTCACTTATCGCGCACGTATGCGTCAATATGCGTACTCATGTATGACTACGGAGCGTCTCTTCGTTTCATCAGCCGATGACTCGACGGTAAGGCGGGTGGTCGACAACATCATGGCAGCAATCGGCACACTTCTGATCGGCATTGCAATTCTCGTCGCGGGATGTCGCAAACAGGAGTACTCGGAGATGCGAGGGAATCAAGCCGTTTCCGTGCAGACCGCCCTCGTTGCGAACCAAACGATCAGCGAGAAACTCACGCGGGTGGGCAGCATCCGCTCGCGCGAGATTGTGGAAATCAGTCCGGAGACCGCGGGCACCATCAAGCAGGTGCATTTCACGGAAGGAGATGCAGTAGACGCGAACGATTTGCTCTTTTCGCTCGACGACCGCAAGCTCCAAAAGCAGCTCAACGCTCGCAAAGCGGGGCTCGAAGCCGCCCAGGCAAGGGCGGATTTCGCCCGAGTTATGTATGAGCGTTATGAGGACCTGCTCGAGTTGGACGCGGCCGCGGCTTCCCAGCGGGACAAGCGCAAGTCCGAACTGGATGCTGCCCGTGCTGAGATAGAGAGACTCGATGCGGAAATAGCGCTGTTGCGTGAGCGACTCAGGGACACGCGTGTACGGGCTCCGATGCGAGGCACCGTCGGCGAAAGGAATGTGGACAAAGGTGACTTCGTAAACGCCGGACGGCACCTGACGACCCTGCATTCAGTCGAACGGGAGGTGCGGTTTTCCGTGCCGGAGGCCTATGTAGGGCGGGTGCACAAGGGGCAGCAGGTCGAACTGCATGTTGGAGCATTTCCCAACGAGACGTTCGATGCCGAAGTGATTTTTGTAAGTCCGAGTGTAGATACATACACTCGGACGTTGGTCGTGAAAGCTCAAATTGGCGATGCTTCAGAAAGGCTGAAATCCGGCATGTTCGCCACCGCCGAGCTGATACTGGATACGCATGAGAACGTGCCCGTGGTGCCGGAGGAAGCACTGGTTGCCACGCAAGAAGGCTACGTTGTGTATGTGGTGTCCGACGGCAAAGCTCGCCGGCAGGCAGTGACCGTTGGTATCCGACGTCCCGGCAAGGCTGAAGTCAAAACGGGGCTGCGCCGAGGGCAGAGGATCGTTACCGCCGGCCAGATGCGTGTGAAGGACGGCAGCGAGGTGCGGGTGGGCAATGCCGATGAATCTGCATCGACAGGCGACCCGAGTGCGACGTCCTCGCAGGCGGCGTCGAAGGAACAGGCCAGTGGGAGACAGGGCGAATGATCTGGAATTTCTGCATACGCCGGCCCGTCCTGACCACCGTTATCTTTCTTGTGCTGGCTATCTTCGGGGCATATGGATACCGTCAAATGCCGGTACGAGAGAATCCGGACGTGGATTTCCCGATCGTCAGCGTAAACGTAGTGCTGCCCGGAGCCGAACCGGAGGTTATCGAGACTGAAGTGATCGAGCCGCTGGAAGAAGAAATCAACACAATCGAGGGACTCAAGGAACTGCGTTCGACGGCGAGATATCAGGTCGCGACGATAACGGCGAGGTTCGAGTTATGGCGCGACATTGACGTTGCTGCGCAGGATGTTCGCGACCGCGTGGATCGCACGGCCCGCGAATTGCCTGAGGATGTCGAGGAACCTATCGTTCGAAAACTCGATCCCGACGCCCAGGCCGTAATGTGGATCGCGCTGACCGGCGACGAAAAATGGGACGCCGTACGGCTGACGCGATACGCCGATGAGACGTTGAAAGAGCGTATAGAGAATATCCGAGGTGTTGGACGCGTACAGATCGGTGGTGCCCGTCGTTACGCCGTCCGGATCAAGCTTGATCCGGAGAGGCTGGCAGCCCACCGGCTTACCGTGCAGGATGTGGTCCGAGCCATTCGGGCAAACAATGTGGATATTCCGTCGGGTCTGGTCCGCGGGAAGAAACGCGAGTTTCTGGTCAAGACCGAGGGCCAGCTTGCCGCCGCCGAACCTCTCAATGATTTGGTGGTCGCATACTATGACGGGACTCCGATACGAATACGCGATGTCGGAACCGCCTATGATGGTGTCGAGAATGACCGGCAGATAGCACGTTTCACCGGCACAACAGCAGTCGGGCTCGGTATCGTCAAGCAAAGTCAGGCCAATACGGTTGCAGTTACGGATGCGGTGCGCCGGCGCATGAAAGAGCTTGTCGATGCTTTCCCTCCGGGCCTGCAATATGTCGTAGCCAGCGACAACTCGGACTACATAGAGGCCAGCATCAACGATCTGCTCTTTACCATCTTCCTCACGACGGGTTTGGTGGTGCTGGTCGTGCTGCTCTTTTTGCAGAACATACGCAGCACGCTTGTTACGGGGTTGGCGGTTCCCGCCTCGCTATTGGGTGGACTGGCTGTGATGCACGTGCTGGGATTCAGCATCAATACGCTGACCATGCTTGGTTTGATTCTTGCCATCGGCATCGTAATCGATGATGCTATCGTCGTAGTCGAAAGCACGCATCGGCACCTCGAACAGGGTGCAGATTCGAAACCCGCCGCCCGCGTTGGAACGACGGAGGTCGCCTTCCCTGCCATTGCCAATTCGCTGTCACTGGCTGCAGTATTTATCCCCGTCGCCTTCACATCCGGATTGATCGGACGGTTCTTCTACGAATTCGGCTTAACCGTAGCAGCTACGGTCTTCGCCTCGACGTTTACCGCCTTGACGCTTACGCCGATGCTCGGATCTCTCTTTCTAAAAAGAATAGAGCGCAGGAACTGGGCGTTCCGAGGCGCAGAGAAGGGGTTGCAGGCGACTGAAGCATTCTATACCCGGCTGCTCACCGGCAGTCTTCGGCACCCTATTCTGACGGTTCTCATCGGTGCAGGCGCCTTCGCAGTCGGTATATACTTTTTTACCCGGCTCGATACGGAATTCACACCAACGGTCGACAGGTCGCAATTCGTGATCATGTTCGAGACACCGGAGGGAGCGACCCTCCAACAGACAAACGCGCTGGCACAACGCATTGAGACAGTGCTGTCCGAGACCGGCGAAGTGAAGCATTTCTTTCTGGCTGTCGGCCTGTCTCGGGGCGGTGGACCCGGCAAAGTCAATGAAGGGATTGTGTTTGTACGGCTTACAGACCGGGACCAGAGAGAAACGCATCAGTCCCATGTCGCAGACAGGCTCCGAGAGCAATTCTCAAATGTTCCGCTGGGGCGGGCCTATATACTCGAGACGTCGCCGGGCGCGGTTCAGGCCGAGGCTCCTGTGCAAATCGTTCTCCAGCATTCAGACATCGACACGTTGGCCGGACAGAATCAGGCGATGCTCACCTGGCTGCGCGAGCAACCCGATTTTGTGGGGGTAAATTCAAACCTCAAGATGAACAAGCCGCAGGTGCAGGTCCGCGTCAATCGCGATAAGGCCTCGCAAATGGGTGTCTCCATTGCCGGCATTTCCAATACGTTGCGGTACCTGCTCGGCGAACCCGATGTCTCGGAGATCCAGAAGCAAAGTGAACGCTACGAAGTAATTCCAGAGATATGGGATAAAGGCAATATCGTGCCGGACCGGATAAACGAGTTGCACGTCAGGAGTGAAGAAGGACACCTGATTTCGCTGGGCAATCTGGTGCAGACCGAAGAAATGATAGGTCCGAGCGAACTGCACCATTTCGACCGGTTGCGGGCCGCCGTGCTCTCGGCTTCGCTTGCTCCCGGAACCACTTTGGGCGAGGCCTTGAAAAAAGTCCGCAATCATCTGGACGCGACCATGGGACAGGGTTTCGAATATGAGTTTACGGGTGAGAGCCAGTCATTCGTAGAATCATTTCAGAATCTCACGATCACTGTGATCTTCTCCATAGTGTTCATTTATCTGATTCTCTCGGCGCAGTTCGAGTCCTTCCTGCAACCGCTTGTGATTCTCCTGAGTCTGCCGCTGGCGATGGTGGGTTCGACCATCGCGCTGTGGGTGTTCGGAATGCCTTTTGGCATCGTGGCGTTCATTGGCTTCATTATGTTGATGGGAATGGCAACCAAAAACGCGATTCTACTAATCGATTATACGAATGTTCTGCTGGCTCGCGGCGAATCCTTGATCGACGGGGCCAGGCACGCCGCAAATGTCCGCTTCCGCCCCGTAATCATGACAACGGTTTCGACGGTATTGGGGATTTCGCCGATCGCGCTGGGTTACGGAGCGGGCGGCGAGGCGCGCGCTCCCATGGGAGTGGCCGTATTGTTCGGGCTGCTTGCAACGACATTTCTTACGCTGCTGGTCATCCCCGTTGTATACGTCCTGACCAGGCGGGCAAGCGGGGCGATATCGGCGCGCGTTCGTCAACGCAACAAGGATCGCGAACGGGGGTGAAGCTGTATGAAGCTCGTTCAAATCACATTCCATTTCGAATTCTGGCAACAGGTCGAGCAGATACTGGACAAGCATGAAATCGGTCATTTCATACATATTCCTGCGGTTCAGGGAAAAGACACTGAGGGAAAGCACTACGCAACGCAAGTCTTCCCCGGTTCAGTCTCGATCGTGCATGCTGGCCTGAACGACGAGGATGTCGAGGGATTGTTGGACGATCTGAACGATTTCCGGGGGCAGCGCAGCGCGCACGAACATCTGGAGGTATTCGTTTTGCCTGTTGAACGTCATCTATGACTGCGATCATGCCGATCATGCAACTTCGGGCTCATCGTATCGTCGTCGGATGGTGCAGCTGCTTCCGCTTGACAGAGAGTGATTCCGGTCCCTGCAGGAGCAGGAGTGGCCGTCTGCGTGTTTCCCTGCGTACAGGGGAGACTGGCCCGACGTCTTCTCCTTTCTGGTTCGACAGTTCTTCTTCGTGGTCCTGTACCGCGGGGCGGCCGAATCGCTGGCAAGTGAAAACGCCGCCCGGCTTGCGGCCATGCAGGTGGCCGAGAAGAATATCGACGAGCGACGCGATGAGCTCACCTCGCAGTACAACCATCAAAGGCAGAGCTCCATCACCGCCGAACTGCTCGACATCGTCTCGGGATTCGAAGCGCTGGTGGATTGAGCCCGGCAGTTCTTGTCTTCGACAATTACGCGGGTAAATGGCAAGCGGTTCTGTGTCCGTATCGTGGTTCGGGCAGATACCATAGTGTGCCCGGCGCCTTTACTTTGACCACGTCATCGAGCGACGGCTGGGATGGAATCCGGGCGCTCGTCAGCATCCTCGGGCTGGCAGCCGCACGTAGGCAGCTTTCAAGGTCGGCAACTACCGATTGGCGTGTTGATCTTTGCATTGGTTTGCTTTAGGAATAACGCATTGGATAAGGGGCGGCGAGATACGAGCCGTCCCTAGCACCACCATGTTAGCAGTCATAAAAGAAAGATGATTTATTGCATTGCTATGGTGCCACTCTCGAAAACTTATAAATCTAAACAGGAGACCGTGTCCCCAATTGCTTATAAATAGGACCAAGTAGAGCAGCAGTATCATTTACGTCTGTAACACCAACAACAGTTCCACACTGTGAGCACTGAACAAATGATACTCGGTATCGTGATCCAGTAGGTGAGTTGTGTCTAATGTCAAATGTCTCGTTCTCACATTTAGGACATTTGGATTGTGTCATTTCAATCTCTCCGATTCCATTCAAATGGTTGTATTATTCATCCATTCACGACAAAAGGATGCAAACTCATTACACCAGGCCTGGCTTGCCTGTGAGAAATCTCCTGGATTTTTCTCACTATAATAGGAGAGGTTAAAGTCTAAGTCCCACTTCGCTTCATTTGGGAGGACTTGACATAATACAGTCAGTTCAACTGGGGCTTGGTCAAAGGGTGTTTCCTCTCCACCTGCAAATTCCTCCAGAAGACAACCAAACAGTTTCCCCATAGTGCCATAGCCATTTCGTCGTAGAACTATGCAATTGTAAGAATCACTATGTACCTTAAACCCTTTGCTTGTCCAGAACTCAATGGCTAAGGCTGTAGCCTGTGTTTTGTCGGCTCCGTCAATCTTAACTTGATGTTTTGCTTGTGCTGCCATGGCTTACTCTGACTTTGCTGCTAACGATCGCACTCACGGGCGGCGGTACGCCGTACCGTGCAGTGCTTGGTTCGATCAGGTCTTCATGAGCAACTTGCGAGTGCTCTCCATGACCTGATCCAATTTGATCTGCTTCTCCTCAATCTTCATCTCAGTCCATGTCTCAGGCTCCATCCAGTAGCTTCCCTTGATGAAGCACCGATCTGCTAGCTCTGGATCGACATCACGCAAGGGACGCTTGCGTCATGCCAGAGCTTGGCAATGGCCCACTCCGTCTTCCGGTTCCGTCTCTTGCCGGAGTTGAGCCGCTCGACATAGGACTTCGTCTCGTTTAGGGCAGTGTAGAGAGCGTACAGAGCTTGGTCTGTTCGCTCGTTTCGTCTCTTCTTTCCCTCTCGGATCAAGCCGATGGCCCCACGCACACGATCAAACACTGCAAAGGCAACTTCTTCTCCTGCCATGTTTCTCTCCTATGATCGAACGTCGAAGCTCAGGTGACGCGAACCCGCACAGCGGGTGAGCGGTCGTCTGGAGCGACTGGTTGGACGCTTCTTTTACGACACCACGACAACGCATCTTCAAGACTTGACGTACCAGTCTTCCGCAGTATTTCGCTTTCATAGCCCTGCATCACTGGCGTTGAAATTCCTTGCCGTTTTACCGAAAGGAGATAGCTGATACCATCCTTTCCGGTCTGCCCGGATTTAGCCGTTGCGCTTCTTATCGCGAGATCTGCTAACTTCGCTGCGTTTGGGTCTCTGATATTGGCGCCAAGCTTCGTATACAGTACGACGTCCAGTCCCTCTGTGTCAGAATGGGTGAGACAGTTCCTTGCCAATAATTAGAGTAGAGG
>CAZGMJ010000069.1:0-26967 GCA_964526785.1 uncultured Pirellulales bacterium | reverse complement strand
ACATCATCTCGCTGATCCGCAGACTCTGAGCCACCGGGCCGACGGCGAAGACCGCTTCATTCAGCGCGCTCCAGGTGCTGCCGCTCAGCGCCCGCGCCTTGATGTGCGTGCTCTTGTCCAGCGTAAGCGGACCGGTATACTGCGTCGTGCCCGGATCCGCCGAACCACCTGTCTCGTTCTTTCCAACGGTCAATTCGGGCAGGATGAGGAAATCGGAACTCGTCAGATTGACGTTGAGACCGTGGATTGCCAATATGTTGCTGCCGGCCCGCAGAAGATGAAGGAACCCTGATATGTCGAAAGACTCGGGGCCGTTGTCCTCGTGACTGCCGGCAGCGGTTGAATTCCAGTTCAGCGATTGCGGGGCGTTCATCCGGGCGACTTCAGTGCCGTTAATGTATGCCACGAAGCCGTCGTCGTAACGCATACGCAGTACCAGCGAATCGAACGAGGCTGGATTGTCGTTCATTTCGAACGGAACGCGGACATAGCAACTGCCGTTCGTGGAGTACATCTGGGGGCGAACGTTGAAACCGATCAGGTCCGTATAGCCGCTGCTTCGCTCGTAGCCGATTCCTCCAGGTGCCCCCGATACCTGTGTCCATCGGTCATCCCGGAAGGTCTCCGCGCCTTTCCATGCGTCATCCACCGGTGCAGTGGGAACGACGGCTTTCTTGGCGGCAGCGGTGTTGATCAGAGTGGTAACTGTCTGTCCCGGCGTATTGACCTGCCCGGCCGGATTTGAGCCGTTGAGCGTGTAATATACCGTGCCGGCATCGCCTGTGATTGCCAATTGTGAAAATCGCGGGACATGGCCGCCGTTACTTTCGTGCGAGCCAATCCTGAAACGCGGACCCTCGAAAGTCCAGAGTTGCTGCTGGCGGCATGCATTGAGGAAGATACCGAAACGTTGCGGCACCCACGTGTCGAGCGTGTACATGTTCATGCCGGGAATTACGCCGAGCATCTGCTCCCGCAGTTCGAGAAATCTGCGCCGGATGTTCGGCTCTGTCATCGCGCCGTCGTTGTAGAAGTGCTTATAGATGCGGTCGCCCCAAATCTGGCGGAATCGCGGGCTCGCCTTGAGGGCGCGGTAGAGCCAGCCGTTGGCGTTGGACTGGCTGTTGAGTTCGTTGAAGCGGACACTGTTGAGGCGGTTCGAGAACATTCCTCCTTCGGCGTCCCAAATGAAGAACCTCCATGTCCCGTCATCAGACTGCTCGGCGGCGGCGGACCAGTTGTTCTGGGGCCAGTCCCAGTTGCCACACCACAGTTGCAGAATCAGATAATCGGCAAAAGCTGCAATGTCCAGACGCTCTGCGAGATAGTCGTAGTGATGGTCCTGGGCAAGATTGTGCGAGCGCGCGTAGTTGAGCATCTCGTTCCAACTCTGCGTGTTGCCGTCGCGAATGCCGTTCATGGTCATCACGTCCCAGGGTTTGTCGCTGTCGTACCATTCCTGGCAGAAGGCTGTCTTTATGTGTTCGCAGGGATTGTAGTAGCCTTTGTATTCTCCGTTTATCAGGAGATTGGCCATAGTTCCTCCGCTGCTTACGTTGCCCATATCCTTGTAGAGTCGTCGGAGCAGTTCGTCCTTTATGAACGGATTGTTGCGGTCGTTGTGTCCGCCGCGCAGTACGACGCTTCGAAAACGGTCGACCTCAAAGGGAAAGAGCGGATACTCGAGCCAGTCCTTTTCGTAGCGTCCCCGGAAGTACAGACGGAGGCTGAACTTGGAATTGCCGCTCCAGTATCCGTCGCTTCGGGTATATCGGGGCCGCATCCAACTGCTGCCATGGACGCGCAGGCCGCAGTCTATCTGGAGGTCGTCGCGATTGTCCGGCTTGACATATTCGAACGATACGGGCCGTTCGTATTCCATGCCTCGCTGCATGACATTGTTGTAACTTCCGGGACCATCGGAGACCCATTTCCCGCCTTCATAGCGTCCGCCCACAATAGCCATGACGCCGTGCGGTTCATAAAAGGTCTCTCCATGGTCACCGACGAGAGAGACGATCGGCAGCGACCGCAATTTCGAGTCTGCATTCATGACATACGTGTGCGTCACGATGTTTGACGGTTTCCAACCCGGCTTGATGGCTATGGCCCGCAGGCAGGAAGTCTGAGCTATTCGCAGAGGGCCGGCGTACGGTACGCCCGGCTGGAATCGGCCATCCGTATCGTATGGCTCGCTGCCATCGAGCGTGAAGTATATCTTCGCTCCGGGAGTCTCGGTTGCGATAGTCACGAGGATGTCCGAGTCATAGAACCCGCGCTGGTGGCTGAACTTCGGCTCGGATACGATGTCCACCATACCCGTTTCATTCGGCTGCCATGGACTGGGCTTGCCAAAATACTGTTGTGCGAGCTGCCTGTTGGCGGCGTCCAACCGGCACGCGATCTCGAAGGCGGTATCTGAGACATCATCATTGCAGGTCTGGACAGCCAGGACATTACGACCATGTACAAGATGCTCGATGCAGTGGGAGACATCGAACTCGACCGATTCTGCCGCCATTTCATCCGGCCGATCCGTCGCAGCAGCGGAGTTCCACATGGGACTGTTCGGCATATTGGCTGTCGCGGCATGGCGGCCGTTTATGTAGGCTGCAAACCCGTCTTCGTAGTTCACGGACAATTTGAGCGCCCGCATCATATCCGGCCGAAAGGCGTCGAATTCGATGCGCGTCCACAGGGACGTGTTCGTATCGAGCATGAGCGGTTGCACGTCGGTGTTGGGCCTGGCGCTGCAGCGCAGTCCTCCGTTCTCCGTGTCACCGAGCAGGCGGAAGTACTGTTGGCTGAACGTCGAGAACGTCCCTTTGGCCGCGAACACCTCCAGGCCGGAGTAACCTACATATTCATAGAAGAGCAGTCGAAACGCGTAGAAGCCGGCCTGTGGTATGTAGAATGTCTCCAGCGTGTCAGTTACTCCTCGAGGGCTCGGCGAAGGACAGGACAGCGACAATTGGGTGTCGCCCCGGGTCAACGTCATCGCATAGCCCTGATCTCCTCTCGCGCCGAAAGTCCAGTGGCCGGATTCGGGAATCATCACGACGCCGGTGGTCAGCACAGCGAAATTATCCACATTGCTGTCGATTGTCGTGCCCGGGAAGGGCAGGTCGTTCGGGTAATTGCCGCCCGGCCCCGTATTGCGATAATTGACCGCAGGCATGCGAGCCGTTGCGGTGCGCTCCTGGAGAGCCCTGTTGGCGACAACGGTCTCAGCAGTGGCGAGATCGGGTACGGATGCTTTGGCCTGGATGAACATGACATCGAGGCCGGGCGACGTGTCGCCGAAGCTCATATTTGCCGGGCCGGTTTTCCACGCGGCATCATCAAAATCGAGGCCTCTCCAGTCGCTTTCGGCATCGGCTCTGCCGGGCACGAGGTATGCCGCCGAGGCGTCGGTTGGTACGAGTCTTGTATCTGAGGCTAGGCCGTACGTCGTGTTCTTTTCCTGGGGCGGGTACTTGGGGGCGTATTCATGGGCTATGTGGCCCGTGTTCTCGACGAGCGCCAGATATTCGCCTTCGACCGCCAGAGCGAAGTTCGTATGCAGTTCCTGCCTTGGCCCTTTACGGTCCTTGGCTGACGCGAAAACGACCATATACTGGTCCGGCCCCAGGGTCAGGCCGTCCGGGAATCGCCAGAGATCCAACTCGTCACTGCTGTCGGTAAGATACCAGCCATCGAGGCTTATGGGCTGATCTGTTGGATTGTATATTTCAATCCAGTCGGAAGCGTCGCCGTCTTCATCCAGCACTTCCCCTGTCTGCAGGGGCGGTTCGCTGTGATTGCTTGCCATAAACTCGCTGATGACGAGCGTAGTCCCGTCGGCATGCCAGTCATCCGCCAGCAGGGCGAAATCCTTCGCGTTTACCTGGCCCATTCCGTCCAGGTCGGTGGCACATCCCGGCGTCAGGCAGTTCTGATCCAGCCAATGATAGGCGAGCATCCACAAATCTTCCGAATCGATTCTGTGGTCGCGATTGAGATCCCCCGGCAGACGGGATGCGGCTACCGCGCCCGTTGCCAAAAACACGGTCAGAATGATCAGCGGCCTCAAGATAGACCTGTGCACCTTCAGCGTCTCCTTCCTCGTCGCTGCGGGAGGGAAACCGGCCCCGAAAAACGCGAAGCCGGCCATTTGTTGGCCATTTCAACACTATTCTAACATATGACCGCCATGAGAGTCAACACAGTCGCGGCTTTGTACGCATACGTCCAACCGGCTATCGGGCACAGAAATGACGCTATATCTTCCCTGTTTGCGGGGCAGACCTCGATGGGCACGCGTACTTCGGCCGAGAATCGATAACTAACAGAAGTAACCGGGGCGGTGGGCCGATATATCTACGGAAACGAAATCACAATGCTGTCTCTGTGATAACGAACGGATCGACATGGCTGATTATGCACCTGTAGTGAAACTGCCCGGGAAGATGTATCGCGTCAAAGGACGATGGAGGTGGAGGGTGCGGCTGCCTGGTGAACGCAGAATACGGGCCCGCGCGCTGAAACCTGAGGGGTCCCGCGTGGGCACGAGGAAGAAGACGGAGGCGACAAACATAGCTTTTGAGCTATACCTGGAGGCTGTAAGGGAGCAGGCGAAGGCTGATTGTGGCCAAACCGTTTCCAGCCTTAAAGCGCGTTTTCTCGAGAAGACCCAGGATCTTTCGGGGATAAGCCGGAAGATGGACAAGAAGGTCCGAAAATACGAGCAGGAACTGGCGGAGGCGCGGGCGAGGTTGGACAGAATCGCTGATGTAGTCGCCGAGACGTTTGCGTGCGAGTGCTGTGGGACGAACGGCTTTTCGATCTACGCTCTGCATCACATCGACTCGGGGCAGTTGCTATGCGCCGACTGTCTGGAATCGATCAAAACGCATGCCGCCGCCTCAGGTCACACGCTATTCGATATCTGAGCTTTCCGGCTCACAGGACTGGCACGACCACTGGTATCACGCACGGTCATTCGTACTCGCACCGTATTCATCGCGTCGTCGAACACTCCGGGAGAAACGCCGCCGAATGGGTCTCGCGGTGGAATAGCATAAAGACAGCCCGGCGAAGCGCGCACTTCCGCCGGGCTTGAAAAGAGATCATAGGTACCGTCATGCTGACCATACCGATTTCTGTCCTGTACATCGGTTATTGAGGCGAATGCACTTGAATATGTTTCCCTCAGGCGTGCGGCAGGGTAGAGGCGGTTTGTTGCAGCAAGTCGTGATCTCTGGCGCGTTTATGATTGAACCTGCGTCCGCAAAGTCTTATAATATGGCTAGGCAAGACGCGTTCAGGCGGCTCGTTTGTCGCGGGCTCTGATCCCACCGGGGTCGAAGTGGCCTGGTGGCGTCATGTGATCCAGGGTGTTGAGGCGATGTCCTGCGAGGACATCGGTAAAAATGAAAGTGTATCCATCTCTATGTTGTTCCGTTTTTGTCTGTATTTTTCTTTGCACGGGCTATGCGGGCGGGGACTGCAACTCCAATACGGACTGTTCGAAAGACGAGTATTGCCAGACTGATACCGGTAATTGCGGTGCGATTGGGCAGTGCCGGCCGCGGCCGGTTGCATGTGTGGATATCTGGGATCCCCTGTGCGGCTGCGATGGGAAGACGTACAGCAATGCGTGCTATGCGGCGATGGCGGGTGTAAGCGTTGATTATGAAGGCCAGTGCCTTGCTTCCGGTTGCACGTCCAATGATGCGTGTCAGCAGGGGTACTTCTGCTACAAAGAGCCCGGTGAGTGCGATGGACAGGGTGTATGTACTGCGCTGCCGAGCGCCTGCCCGGATCTCTGGGATCCGGTGTGCGGCTGCGACGGGACGACGTACGGCAATGCGTGCTACGCCGCGATGGCCGGTGTCAATGTGGCGTATGAGGGCGGCTGTGCCCGCGTGTGTACGAGCAATGACGACTGCGATGTGGAGCATTACTGCGCCAAGGCGGTAGGGGATTGTCAGGGGCAGGGCAGTTGCGCAAGCAGGCCGATTGTCTGCCCGAGAGTGTGGGATCCTGTTTGTGGTTGCGACGGTCGAACGTATGGCAACGCGTGCGAGGCTGCGGCGGCAGGCGTAAGCTTGTCTTATTCCGGGCCTTGCATGCCTGCGGGGCCCGTGATCGTGATGATGGAACCGCGAACTGTACATGACGATGTGCACACGGGTCTGGCCGGGCTGGATACCCTGCGAATTCTGTGGAGCGAGCCGATTGTTTTCGATGGGAACGACATAGAGGCCGTCGACGAGGCGGGGCTGCCGGTTGCATTCAGCGCAGGCGGGAGCGAGTCTGCGATTATGACTATTGTCTTTGCTGAAGCGCTCATTCACGACAGATACACGGTTACGATCGGCGATACGGTGGTTGGTGCCGAGACAGGGTATGCCATTGATGGCGATGAGAACGGTGCGGGTGGGGGCGATGCTGTGGTTTTCATCGAGCATCGCAAGCGGAGCGATCTGGACAACAACAATCGAGTCAACCTGGCCGATCTGGCGTACTTTGCCGACAACTGGCTGGGGCAATTCTGATTGCGGTGGCGATGTCTGCGGCGGTTAACGGGTCCGAAATAGGTGAATTTGGAAAAAAACGGGGCATCCCTATTGATTTTTGGCCTGAAATCCGATATTCTTGACATTGGAGTTGTGTCAAATGGACTGTCGGATTGACTGAGTGGCGCTCAAGTGGGGAGTGTGTACCTGCCGGGGCCTCTGTGTGAAGGCACGCCGATGGAGACGAAGTTTAACGTCTTTGAAGTCTTTCAAATAGCCGAGAAAATCGAGCACGACGCCGCCAAGTTTTACTTGAGGATGGCTCAGTTGTTCGATGATGAGGATCGGCGCGACATGCTGTATAAGCTGGCGAACTGGCGTGCGAAGCATGAAAAGGCGCTTGCGGGCCGGCGAAAACGGTTTTCGGCCAACACCGGGACGTTTGGGACTTTCGATCCGAACAATTACGTCCTGTCGAATCCGCACGTGATGGCTGGTTTGGCGGCTTTCTCGACAAAGCCGAACGGTCCTCGCCGGATGACGGGCAGGGAAGAGAAGAAGGACATATTCGACGAAGCTATCAGGAGATCGAAGCAGGCAATTGTCTTCTATCGCGGTCTGAAGGATTTCGCCAGGGATCCCGCCAGTGCCGAGACGATCGAACAGATAATCAAGGAAGAAATACGGCATATCCAGGCTCTTACCGAATCGGCCGACAAGGGCGTGCTTGATTAGGCGGTTGCGGCGTGGTATAAGAGTAGTGTGTATTATCAATGTTAAACGGTCCAATGCGGTTCGTATGTGCTGCGTGAGGGCAGGAAAATAGATCACTATTTGCTTAGGGTGGCAGGAGGTGAGTGCGGAACAGGAGGCTCCGCTGTCTGCCCGGACTGAATTGAGGGGTTGATCTGATGAACATGGAGAAATCAGAACACTCGGATGTCCACAGTGACGAATCTTCAGAGCAACTGCTGGAAGAACTCCGAGAGAAGATGGCGTCGCCGAATCCGTCGGAGCGGCGACAGGCAGCATTCAATCTGTCCTGGATGCAGGAGGATGGTCTGGAAATCCTCAAGGAAACGCTATTTGGGGATGTTCCCAAGTCGACGAAGAACGCCGCCGCTTACGGGATGCGCAAGATGCGCGGCAGGATGAAGAAGATGGTCTTCGAGGCGTTCAAGGAGGGACTGGATCACGACGATGTCGATACGCGGGATGTCTGTGCGGTTGCGATACGGCTCATTGAGGAACGGCAGGAGCGTGCGACCGAGAACCAGATAGGCAATCGCAAGGTGCCTATCAGGGAGGTTCAGCGCAAGCGCAAGAAACGGCGTAATCCTCGGGCTTCGGGTTCGCGGAAGCGCGGGGGCCGCAACAGGCGTCGCCAAAAGAGCCGGTAGAGCAATCGGCGCGGGACTTTCGAATGATCTGGCGGGTGGAGTGTCTGTCAGCGTACGCGCACGAGGCGCGCCTGGTCGACGTTTAGTTCGGTCAGATGGGCTTGGATGTCTTTGATGAATCGCAAACCGTCTGTCCAATAGCCTGCCGTGGGCTGCAAATCGGTGCTGAACGTGCGGAAGTAGTCGTTGAGACAGCCAATCATCAGTTCGCGTACGTACTTGCTGACCATCGAAGCGAGCGCCACGGGCAGCAGCGTTTGATCGGCGGCCACCCGGAAGTGAATGCGCATGGCCTTATTCGGCGCTGTCAACTCATAGCTGCTGTTGGTTGAATCCTCCAGCAGTATTCTCAGTTCGGTCCCGGGGAACATTCTTTGCAGGACATCCCGGTAACGCGTGCGGCCGCCCTGACGATCCACCACGATCTGGAGGTCGTCCCGTCCGTACTGGTCGAACGCCTGTTTGATAAGGCCCGCGGTCGAGGTGAACAGGACGCTCGCCTTGTTCCGCACGGAGTCCACCATCCTGTTGTAGTGTGCCACGTCGATGCAATCGCCGACAAGTGCGAGCAGGCGAATATCCTGAGCTTTCATGTCGTCCTGGAATACGGAGGCGGCTATCTGAAGATCGGTGGCGATTTCCGGGAGGCGACGGTCCCGGATATCCGCATACCATGGATAGTCGGCAAGTCGCTCGACGCAGGAGGGCGAGAGAAGACAGAGCAGTTCTGCCAGCGTCTCAGGCCGGCGGTCGAGACTCAGGAGGCAGGCTCGCACGGTGCGTTCGAGGTGCCGGAGCCCGGAAGATCGGGTATACGCCTTCTTGCTGTCACAGACGAGCAGGCGTCCTGCGAGGTGTCGCCGTCGGCTGCCCAGGCTGCGGTGGAGTTGTTGCCAGAGGTCCTCTTTGAGGCGTTCCCGCGGGACGCGAAACGTACTGGAGGAAACGACCAGAGGGCCGAGAATCGGGCCAAAGCCGGCTTCGTCGATTCCTACCAGAACGGACATGACTGGGCGCCTCCTGTGCAAACTGCATCCTGCAACCATCCTTGCGATTCGCCGGATTTCCCGAGCCGCAAACCGCCCGCGGCCGGGTCCTCAGGCCGGGTGAGTTTAGCATGGTGCAATCATGTCCGTCAACACTGAATCGGACGACCATAGGATTGGCGAGAGACTTCATGTTCGGGTATTATGCACACAGTCAAAGACTGCCGAAGTCTCCGGTGAAGGGCGTGCGCGTCTTTGCCTGTGGTGATCGAATGGATACATGCATTGGACTTGGAGTTCGAAATGATCGTAAGGAAAGAGACCGTTGCCGATATCGACGCCATAACCGAAGTTACCGTTGCCGCATTCAGGGACCATCCGATCAGCAACCAGACCGAGCAGTTCATCGTAACGGCGTTGCGCAGGGCCGGTGCGCTGACGGTATCGCTCGTGGCGGAGATTGACAGGCGCGTTGTCGGACACATTGCGTTTTCGCCGGTGGCCGTTTCGGACGGCACGGCAGGCTGGTATGGGCTGGGGCCGGTGTCCGTGTTGCCGAACCTGCAGAAGCAGGGAATAGGCACGTCGCTGATCAACGAAGGTCTCTCTGCCCTGAGGGAGTTGGGCGGACGGGGCTGTGCCCTGGTCGGCGATCCGAATTACTACAGGAAGTTCGGGTTCCGGAATTATCCGGAACTGATCCATGAGGGCATTCCGCAGGAATTCTTCGTGGCCCTGCCGTTTAATGAAAAGGTGCCGCAGGGCACGGTTGAGTTTCACGAGGCGTACCACGCGACCAGTTGAGAGTCTATACAGACGTGGGTGAAACAGAGCGATCGTATGGAGGTTGCTGTATTCTAATTGGAGACGGTTCTATGAAGTGCGGAGCATTTATCTTCGGCGTTATAGTGATTTTGGTGGCGGCGGGTGCTTCTTTCGCGGCTGTTCCGGAGGTGCCGAGCGTAGAGTATGAGGTGATTGAGGGCATGGTGTCGGATCGGGCCATCGAGCAGTCGTGGCGGCCGATGGCGGGCAGTCCGCAGGTTGAGCTCGTCGAGGCCCGCGGGAAGCGGGCGCTGCAGATGGCGTGCAGATTTGCGGGAACGCGGATTGAGCGGGGCTCGTGGGACTGCGAAGTCAAGCTTGATCTGGCCATGTGTGATGGGTTCCGGTTCTTGTTTTACTGCGAAGATCCTTCGCCGGTGGCATGGTTCACGTTTTACTTTCGCAGCGGCGCAGGATGGTACGCCGCGACATTCGGCGGCGGGGCGTCGTCCTCCTGGCAGAAGATTGCAATTCGCAAGGAGAATACGCGGATCGAGGGCCAGCCGGCCGGCTGGGCGAACGTGGATATGATTCGGATATCGGCCTGGCGTGGGGCGAGTGAGGATACGCAGTTCCTCGTCGCCAGGCCCGGCGTGCTGGGTGGAGATGCGGCCGTCGCTATCGTGCGAGGCGATTCGGCCGCGAGCGGGAATCCTTCGGAGGCGGAGTCGGTGCGCCGGTACAGCAGCGTGATGGCCGATTTTCTGGAGCGGGCCGGTCTGTCGCGGGTGACGATCAGCGATATGGACGTCACGGCCGAGAGGCTCAGCGAGGTCCGGCTGGTGATATTGCCGCATAATCCGTCAATGCCGGAGGAGGCTGCTGAGCAGATCAGCCAATACCTCCAGCAGGGCGGCAGGATGATCGCGTGCTATACGCTGCCGAAGAAGTTGGAGAAGATTTGTGGGCTCGAACTCGGCGCGCATATCAGGCAGAAGCGGCCCGGGCGGTTCGCGTCGATTCGGCCGGCGGGTAAGGGGCTTGAAGGAATGCCGGCTGTGACAGGCCAGGCTTCGTGGAACATCCGCGCTGCGTCCCCGGAGGGGCGGGGCAGCCGGGTGGCGGCGCACTGGTACGATGATGCAGGGGAGCCGACAGGGGAACCGGCGATAGTGGCGAGCGACAATTGCGTATTTCTGACGCATGTTATGCTGGCGGACGATCCGCGCAACAAGATGCAGTTGCTGCTGGCGATGGCGGGACATCTTGTGCCGGAGCTGTGGGGCGAGGCATGCGGCGGGCTGATCCGGAGGATAGGGCGGTTCGGGCCGTATGCGGATTTCGCCGCGGCCGAATCGGCCATAAGGGATTTGGCTGCGGCCGACAGCAAAGCGCTGCAGGCCCTGAAGGAGGCCGCCGGTCTGCGGGAGCGGGCGACGGCTCTCGCATCGAAGGGCCGGCACGTGGAATCCATTGGCGCCGCACAGCAGGCCCGCGAGACGGCAGTCCGCGCGTACTGCCTGGCACAGAAGCCGCTGGCGAAGGAACATCGCGCCTTCTGGTGTCACAGTGCGTTCGGGGTCGACCGAATGAGCTGGGACGAGGCCGTCGAGCGACTGGCGGAAAATGGTTTTACGGCGATATTGCCGAACATGCTGTGGGGCGGGGTCGCGTTCTATCAGAGTGATGTGCTGCCGGTTGCGGAGAGCGTGGCGGAGCGGGGCGACCAGATTGAGCAGTGCCTGGCGGCGTGCCGCAGGCATGGCGTGGAATGTCACGTGTGGAAGGTGAATTTCAATATGGGCTGGGTGGCGGACAGGGAGTTCATGGCGGCGATGAAGGAGCAGGGGCGGACGCAGGTCAGCTTCGACGGGGCGGAGAACGCCCGATGGCTCTGTCCATCCCATCCGGCCAATCAGAAGCTGGAAATCGAGGCCATGCTTGAGGTGGCGCGCAAGTACGCTGTTGACGGGATCCACTTCGACTATATTCGATATCCGGGCCGCCAGGGCTGCTTCTGCGAAGGATGCCGCCAGCGGTTCGCCGAGGCGATCGGGCGGAAGGTTGTGAATTGGCCGGCCGATACGAGGGATGATGAAGAGATTACCGAAAAGTGGCTGGAGTTTCGCAGGCGACAGATTACGACGGTCGTTCGAAGTGTCTCCGAGCGGGGACGAACGATCCGGCCCGGGCTGGAAATATCTGCAGCGGTCTTTCGGAATTGGCCGGCGGATCGAGACACGATCGGGCAGGATTGGTCAATGTGGTGCGAGCGGGGGTATCTGGATTTCGTCTGCCCGATGGACTACACCGAATCGAACGGGCAGTTCGAGGGCATGGTCGAGCGGCAGTTGCAGTGGACGGGCGACGTGCCGTGCTATCCGGGCATCGGGCTCAGTACGTGGAATGACCCTACGGACGTATGCAAGACGATCGAGCAGATACGCATCACGCGGCAGTTGGGCACGGGAGGTTTCACCATCTTCAACTATGGTCCGGCGCAGCTACGTGACGTTCTGCCTTTGCTCGGTGCGGGGATCACTCGCCCTACAGCGAATGCATCGCCGTAGCGAGGCGGCCTCTGCTCCACAGCCTGCCGGCGGGCGGGCTGTTTTGCACCTCCGCCAGCACGCGTTCGAATGTGGCGAAAAATCGCTCGTTGTCCGGCCAGATGACGTTGTCCGCCGGTTCCCAGGGTTCCGTCGTCGTGGACAGGAAGTCCTCCAGCTCGGCCGCATCGAGGTGGTTGGCGCACCTGCCCAGACCGAGTTTTTCAACGTACCACGCATTGATCATCTGCTCGTATTGGCCCAGGATGGGCAGCAGAAGCATGCGTTTGCGATAGTATAGGCATTCGCTCAGCAGGGAAAAGCCGGCGGTTGCAATCACGGCCCGGCAGCTTGCCAGATCCTGCAGAAAGGTTTCGGTATCCGTCCTCCTGAATTGGCAGTTGCCGTAGTCGGCGTCCTGATCGAAGCCGTAAACGTGAAAGACCTGTCTGGGAAACCGCCGCAGGATGCCGAGCAGCTTGTCTTTGACCGTGCGGTCGGTGGAATAGAAGACGAAGTGCCCGCCCCGGCTGGGCTGAAACCGACGCACGACGTCGCGCACCACCGGGGGCGCAGCGATCGCTCTATTGCTCTTCATGGCGGTCTCGAAGAAGTTCAGAATCAGATATGCCGATGCACCCACGTAAAAAAGACGCGTCACCATATCGGCTGTGTATCGGGAGATGAAGTGGCGAAGCGGATGTTCCAGTTCGCACATCGTCAGCATGTGCTCGTGGTCGATGCTGATGAACGGAATGTTGTTGTACCAGGCCCACCACGCGCAGAGCGGTTCGAAGTCCGTAATAACGAGGTCGGGCTGGAATTGCTCGACCGTGTCGCTGAACGAGCGGCCGTGCGCGGTGCTCGTGCGGAGCAGATTCGCGACATTGGACGTTACCGTGCGGACTCGATTCAGGCTCCCGTTGCTGTAGCCCAGCGAGAGTCCGAAAGACTCCTGTACGCGGTCGGGGTAGTATCTGCTCAGGTAGCGGTGCGAACGTCGGGAGGCAACGAACTGCACGTCATGGCCTGCGTTTAGCAGCCATTGTCCGATCAGGTGGCTTCGGCTGCTGTGTCCGAATCCCTCGCCTGCTACGCCGTATAGTATTCTGGCCATACGTCTCTCCGGGATGGTTGATTCTCGTGTGAGTCCTCGCGGCAATCCGTGACCCTGTGGCTTGTCGTTCGAATGTGGTGTGTTCCGATGCGGGTGTTGTTTCGCCGCGGGCCGTCGCCGCTCCAGTCGAAGACGTTGACGGTCCCATCCGGCAGGATTCGCAGGAAGTTGTTTACCCCTCCGGTCCACGAACCGCAATTGAAATACCACGTATCGAATATGCCGGCCTTGTGCGTGTGGCCCATGATGGCGACGTCGTACAGGCCGTTCTGCTTGTCCTGGAAGTAGCGGTGCAGCATGTGATGGGTGCGTCCGCGGTTCTTGAAGCGGGCCAGTTCTTCGTTGGGCACGATCGACGAACACCGACGGACCATCTTTCTCGCGAAGCGGCCGAACGTGCGTCCGGCCCACACCGCGGCCTCGCCGACCTCAAGCAGCAGGTCCGCCACGGCGTCGTTCGACAGGATGCAAGCACACCCGGCTACCTCGAACGCGCCGGAAAACGAACCCAGCATCCGCCCGAAAGCAGCCCCGCTGTCCAACCGGAACGGGTCCACTTCGTGACCGTGCATGAATTTGAACTTCCTGCCTGCGATGTGCCGGACGAATGGCGGGCGGACGTTGTCGAAGAACGGGTGGGGCGTTGGCCGCTTCTGGGTAAATGTCAGTGCCTGTGAATCGTGGTTGCCGGGCACGTACACAACATTCAGTTCCGCCAGACGATCCAGCAAAGGTCGGCGCGTGCGCAGAATCTCCTGGAGATCGTGTCGAAACAACTCGAAAAGATCGCCCACGATGACCAGTTCGCCTCGCTCAGCTTCTACGTGGTCCAGAAAGCCGTGAAGAAGCGATTCGCGGTTCTTCTGGGACAGGTTGTCCTTCGAAGAGCCGCTGCCGATATGCAGGTCGCTGATTACGAATGTCTGTCGGCTTTCTGTAATGAGACCGTCCTGCCAAATGCTCGGTCGGCATACAGTCCGGCGTATTCGACGCCGTGCTCACTACATAAAGTATCGGTTGCGAATATTAGACCCGAATTACAATGGGATGAGTCTTGAATTAATAATTATCGGTCTGCCGGAAGGCCCGTCGCGGCCGCCTGGAGAAGGCTCTTTGGGCGCCCCTCAATAGTGAGCCTGCGGCTGGAAAAAGCCGGTCGGAGGGGATGATCGATACATGGTTGAAGGATCGGGGAGACAGGATTTGAACCTGCGACCTCTGCGTCCCGAACGCAGCGCTCTAGCCAAGCTGAGCTACTCCCCGGTAACTGCAGGCAAAACGCAACTATAGTGTTTTTAGGAGGATAGTCAACTCTCTTTTTTGGAAACTCCTCGAGCGCGGTATCTGTAGCCCGAATTTCCCGGCTAATGCGTGACAGAAGGGCCGTACATTGATAGTATAGGGCTTATGGAGGCCGCTCAAGCCGGTTTCAGCCATTCTCCACGAGAGAATCCGGTCGGTGAAGCATGCAGGGACGGTCTGAGACTGGATTTTGACTGCAGAGTGAAGGTTGAGTCTCGTGGATCCAGGGCAACCTGTGGTGCAGGCATGCTTGCCTGTCGGGAACTTGATGACGCACTCAGTCTAACCTCGACAATCGATTTGCAACTGTGTGACATCCGAACGGGCGGGAACATACAACATGGGCTTATTGCTCTGTCCGGACAGTCCGTATACAGCAGACTTGCAGGCTATGACGATACGAACGATGCCGAGCGTTTGGCCGCCGATCCAGCCATGCGATATGTTGCCGGTGACCGAGCCGTGGATGGTTCGGCGGCATCCACCAGCGTCATACGCAAATTCGAGACAGAGATGCTGGCTCAGCAAGAGAACCTCACGTTCCTGTGAACCTGCCCGGTATGTGGGTGGACAGAGTTCATAAAAGCAGCGGAGGCCCTGATTTTCTTTGGCGGCATTGCGTGTAAGAATGTAAACATGGTGTCGAATGCAAAATCTCAGTCAAACGAAAGGAATATGAACATGGTGTTCCGACATCAACCCAGGCACTTAATTCCAGGTTGCATATTGATATGTGTTCTGTCAGCGCTTTCTCAGGCAGCGGCAGTCGGCGCGCACAACTACAGCAAAGCGCTGCAGATGTCCAACTACTTCTTCGAATGCCAGGAGTCCGGGACCCTATCGCCGGGTAACCGCGTGCCCTGGCGCGGGCCCGCCCATACCCGCGACGGGCGGGACGTGGGCCGGGATCTGTCCGGCGGCTGGTATGACGCCGGCGACCACTGGAAGTCAAATTTCACGATGGGGGCGTCCGCGTGGCAACTGGCCTGGAGCGCTATTACCTGGCCGGAGGCCTACAGTTCCTCCGGCCAGTGGGATGAACTGCTCAACAATCTGCGTCATGTCTGCGACTATTTCCTGAAATGCGTTGTCGATCCTGATCCGGATGACATGGAAGACTTTGCCGGCTACGAGATCTACATTGATGTTGGCGGCAAGCCCGGCCCCGAACCAGGCGTGCACAGTAACTGGGCCTCTCCCGAGGTTATCGAAGGGTATACGGTGCGCGAGTCTCTAAAGGGCAATTCGCACGTACCTCCTGTAGACGTTGCCGGCAACATGGCCTCCACCCTGGCTGCCGCCGCGATTGTCTTCACGCAACACGGCAACGCGGAGCAAAAAGAGTACGCCGAAAAGCTGTTGCCCGTCGCGCGAAAGATGGCACGTTTCCAGGACCGCTTCTTTGCGAACTTCTCGGCCCGTACCGTTAAGGACGGCAAGTGCATGGCCATCGCTCCGGACGGCACTGTGCGCCAGATAGGCTATCGCGACAAGGATCCGTATCCCTACTGCATGCTGTCCTTTGCCTGGCTCCACCGTGCGGAGAAGGCTCTGGGTACGCCCCGCTATCGGGGCGAGTTCATTCAACGGGCTATCGCGTACGAACAGGAGATGTTCGAAAAGGATTCCAGCGCCTATGCCTGGTGGAAATCGCAGGTCCCCAAGTACGCCGCTCTGGTCATGCTGGCCAGCGAGCCGTCGCTGCCCGAGGCCACCCGGACCAGACTGGAACGGGCCGTCGAGAAGGTCATCGATGTCTGGGCGCATACCAACCCTTCCGATCCCACCGGCGTGGTTGCGTCCCCCGGCGGGTTGCACTACCGCAAGAATCAGGCCCGGGCCTTTACGCTTTCGATCATGCTCAAGCCTACGGCGTTGTGCGCCTACTACTCCGCCTGCAAGCCCGACAAGGCCCGGCCGTATCTCGACTACGTCCGCAGCCAAATGGACTACCTGCTCGGCGACAATCCCACCGGCAGAAGCTACATGATCGGGTATGACAACGATGGGACGGGGCTGTACTGGGACGTCGTCCACCATCGGGGCGCATACGGTGCCTGGCGATCGTTCGAGCACTTCATAAAGAGCAAGCCCATATACCGGCCCTCTACCGTGAGGCACACGCTGTACGGCGGCGTCTTGCTGGGTAACAACGCGCCGGATGACAACTTTCGCGCCGAGGTCATGCACCACAGCCATACGGAAGTTGCCATCTATGCCAATGCCTCGGCTCAGGGAATCCTGGCCTGCCTGATCGCCAACGGTTATGGACAGGGTCGTCCCATGGCCGACGGAGTCTTTCCGCCTCAGGCGCCTCGCAGCAACAGTCTGGACCTGTATGCCACCGATCGCGAGTTCTTTGTCATTGCCCGGCTCCAGCAGGAACAGGACTCCGGCACGCGCATCGAGGCCGAACTGCACAACCGCACACGCTGGCCCGCACGCCGAACCCGCGGATTGACGTTTCGCTATTATTTCACTCTCGATGGTGCCACGGAACAGGGCCAATTGCACACGGAGATACACAGTTCCTCCGTACCAGCCGCGATCAGCGCCCCAGTATGGCTGTCGCCGAAATATGGGTATGTCGAAATCACGTTCCCCAATGACACGATCGGCCCCTTCGCCGCCGCAGACGGCAAGCAGTGGTCCAATTACCGACGGCTGTCCTTTACGATCGGTACGCCCCAAAAAAAGGCATGGAATCGCGCCAATGACGGATCCGGCAAAGACCTCGAACGGAAAAAAGCCATAATACCTGCCATGCCGGTTTTTTGTCAGGGGACATTGGTAGGGGGAGCGGTACCGGCCATTGATTGAGCCCCATGCTATTCTCCATCCAGGTTGTGCCGGATCAGGTTGAGGTCATCGCACTTCGACTGGAACGTTTGGCTGTGTGAACGGAACAGCCAACGTAACCTTCGATCATGTCATCTTCGAACATGCGAATTGGCTGCATCCGGAATCACGGTAGCCCGCAGGTAGAACGCATTGTCTGCTGATCAATCGAAGGAAAACACGCATATGTTCACCCTGAACAGTGGCCGGCAATCGGTATAGAAAGAACCACTGCATAAGCAACAGAATTCGCGACCTTTACGGGGGACGCTCGATCCGGGCTGAGTGGCTCCCCGACAGCAGCAGGGCGTTGCTATGCCATGCCGCATCGCGCGTTGGACGTCACAACAAGTTGACCGGGTCAACATCAATGGCGACCTTCACGGCGGGGCGCAGCGGTGGTTCGCGACGCAGCCGGCTGAAGAGTGCGTGAATCGTGCCGGCGTCCGGGGCCTGGACGATGATCTGCATCCTGTGGAAGCGCTGGAGACGGCTGATCGTGGAGGGCATCGGCCCGCGGACGAGGATATTTAACTCGTGACGTCCTATAATGCCATTGATTCGGCTCCGCATCGCCTTGCACGCCGCTTCCAGCCTCTCGAAGCTCATATCCCGCATGCGCACGATCGCAAACTTCCAGAAGGGCGGCAGATTGCACGCGCTGCGGTGCGTCAGTTCTTCTGCGACAAAGCCCGCAAAATCGTTCTTGATGGCGTACTGAATGGCCGGTTGGCTCGGCAGGAAGGTCTGCACGAAAACGGTGCCTTTCTTCTCAGACCGTCCGGTTCGCCCGGCCACCTGCGAAATCAACTGGAACGTTCGCTCGTTCGCGCGGAAGTCGGGTATGTACAGTGACGTATCGGCGCTGATGATGCCGACGAGCGTGACGTTAGGAAAATGCAGTCCCTTGGCCAGCATCTGCGTTCCGGCGAGAATATCGATGTGTCCTTCGCTGAAATCTCTCAGCAGCGCATAGTAGTCCCTGCTGCCCATCGAGTCGCTGTCAATTCGTACGGTTCGCGAATCAGGCCATCGCTGCTTGAGTTCCTCTTCGAGCCGTTGCGATCCCAGCCCGATCATGGTCATTCGCGACCGACAGACCGGGCATGTGTCCGGTACGAGCGTCCGCGACAGACAATAGTGGCAGACGGCGTAGCCGCGCCGCATGTGGCCGCCGGTTACCGTCTGAAGCTGTCTGGATCGTGAGCGATTGGAACGATGAAACGTCAGGGTCACATCGCAGTTGCGACAATGCAGCGTATGCTTGCACGACGGGCAGAAGACGAAGTTGCTGTATCCTCTGCGATTGAGCAGGAGGATCGCCTGCTCGCGTCGGGCGAGCACCTCGCCTAATTGCCTGGCCAACGGTTCGCTTAAGAGTTGCACCCCGCGCCTGGTGGTCGCTTCGCCGCGCATGTCGATAAGCTTCATTTCGGGCATTGGCAAATCCATCACCCGTTTCGGCAGCCGGATCAGATCGAAGTGCTTCTTCGTCCGACAGTTGCGCAGGCTTTCCAGCGACGGCGTTGCGCTTCCGAGGATACAATGCGCGCCGGCCAGATGTGCTCGCTTGATTGCAACGTCCCGCCCGTTATATCGCGGCGCCGTATCCTGTTTATAGCTCGGCTCATGCTCTTCATCGACCACGATCAGCCCGAGTCTGTCGACCGGTGCGAAGATAGCCGATCTCGCGCCGATAACGACTTCCGCCCGGCCCGATTTGATCTTTTGCCACTGTGCGTTGCGTTGCGGGCCTGTCAGCCCTGAGTGCATCACGGCAATTTGCTCGAAGCGTGCGCTGAATCGCTGGATGGTCTGCGCCGTCAGGGCGATCTCGGGCAGCAGGACGATGGCGGTCCGGCCTTTGCTGAGCACCTGTTGGATGGCTCGGATATAAAGTTCGGTCTTGCCGCTGTCGGTTACGCCGTACAAGAGCGACACGCTGAAGCGTTCGTGTGCGATCTTGCTCGTGATGTGGTCCATCGCCTGACGCTGGTCGGCATTCAGCTCGACAGGTTGCGGCTCGCGCAGAAGACAATCGGGTACCGCCGGCAGTGCGACCAGCGTCGTTTCTTCCACGATGCAGACGATACCTCGCTCGGCGAGCCTCTTCAGCGGTTCTCGAGTGCATCCGATTTTCTCAAGCAGTCCGGCTGCTTCGACTGCGGAGCTTCGATCCGTCGCCCCACTTTCCTGCAATAGGCTGACGATGTCCTTCTGGCGGCGACCTCGCAGTTTCTCAATCGCCTCGAATTCTGTCTGGTGCAGAAAAACGTGTTGCAGCGTCTTGACCCCCGCGCCCTTTTTCACCGCGGCCGGTACCATGGCCGCCAGAACCTGCCCGAGCGGACAGACATAATACTCGCTGATCCACCTCGCCAGTTCCAGCAACTGATCGTTTACCAGCGGTTCGGCGTCCACGATGCGGCGGACGTGTTTCAGTCGAAAGCGCTTTTTTGGTTCTCGTTTTTCGTCCGCGGACTTCTCGTCGGTGCCCGCATCCGTATCGACACAAAAAGCCGTCCTGAGCTTGTCGCCTCTGCCGAACGGTACCTGCACCCGCATTCCCGGACGTATGGGCCAGAGATCGTCCGGTACTGCATAGTCGAATTCCATATCCGCCGCCGCATCGAACGCAACGCGAACCGTATGGCTCGACGGAATCTCCGGCTCCGGCGGATCGAGCGCAAACAGACTGTCCGTTCGATGCCTGCCCATGCGCTACCCACTGTCGGTATACAGACCCGCCCGACGACGACCTTCCGCTTTGTCGTTGATCTGCGTATCTTCCAGCACATCCAGCCCGATCTTCGATATCAAAGCCTTCAGATAATCCAGATGCGGGCAGGGCAGGGCGTGATAGTTGTCTTTCGTTATGCACGACGACAATTGCACGATGATCCTGTCCTTCGCGATTTGCTCACGTTTCCAGATCCGCCGGACGAGATTGGTGAGTTTGCGATGCACGGCGCGTCCGCAGCATCCGCCGCACGTGATGTTCAGCTTGCGGTACGCCCTGTCATGCGGATACGCCGCAAAGCCGCCGGTTCGCTCCGTAAAGGCCTTTTCGCAATAGTAGCCTGAACATCGCTCTTTGACGATGTGGCACTGGACGATGACCACGTAGTCTTTCTCTTGCAGATCTATCATTTCCGTCTCAGCGGCCGAAGGATCTCGCGCTCGAACGGAGTGCTATCCTTTCTGCCGCCCCTTTCCGCCCTTGCCCCGCCCGGTCGTTTTTCTTCTGCTCGTATCGCTTGATTTCTTCTTCCGCTTGCCGGCACCGCCGGTTGACGTCCCCCCTCGCTTGCCTGCCGTGCCGGTTCCGGATTTGGCGGTCTTTTTCTTCGTTTTCTTCTTGCTCTTCTTAGTGGTCTTCTTAGTCGTCTTGCGTTTGGTGCCCGTGCTGCCTGTATTCTGGTCCTTGCCGGAGGCGGCCTTTTTGGATTTCTTCTGCACCGTCTTTCTGGTCTTTGGCAATCCGAACTGCCTGCTGGCCGTCAGACATATCTGCTCGCCGATGGCGAGCGACGCGGTCGCCGCGGGGGAGGGGGCATTGAGCACGTGGATGCACTTGCCGTGCGTTTCGATCTTGAAATCGTCGATCAACTGGCCCTTCGGACCGAGCGCCTGGGCGCGAACTCCGGCTTTGCCGGGGTGAATATCCTTGTCCTGGAGGGACGGCACAAGTCGTTGTAGTTGTGCGAGGAATCGTTTCTTCGAAAACGCCCGGACGTACTCAGCCAGGCCGTACCGCCAGTGCTTGAGAAACAGCCGCCACGTTCCCGTATATGCGAGAGATTCAAGCGTATCCCTGAAATCGAAATCGGTTTTGCGATAGCCCTCTCGCCTAAACGAGAAGACGGCGTTCGGCCCGCACTCGACAGAACCGTCAATCATACGTGTGAAGTGTACGCCGAGGAAGGGAAACGCCGGATCGGGCACGGGGTAGATCAGGTTCTTGACTTTTGTTCTGGCCTCCTCGGTCAGTTCGTAATAATCGCCTCGAAACGGGATAATCCGCATGCCCGGATCGAGCCCGTCCATCTTCGCAATGCGGTCGCACTGCAGTCCCGCACAATTAATGACGTACCTTGTAGTAAAATCCCGCTTGCTCGTAAGGACCTTGGTGTAGAAATCGTGCTTCTCGAAGGCTGTCACCTTATGGCCGCAGAAGATGTGGTTGTCCGCGCTCTGCTCTTTAACCAGTTCCGCCATCTTGTCGCAGACCTGCACGAAATCAATAATGCCCGTACAGGGTACGACAAGTCCGCCGACGGCCTCGACTTCCGGCTCTATCTCCTTGATGCGGCCGGCGCCAACCTTCTCAAGCCCCTCGATCTTGTTCCGTCGACCGCTTTCGTATATCTTCTGCAGACTTGCAAGCTCGCCCTGGCGCGTTGCCACGATTACCTTGCCGCAAATATCGTGCGCGATGCCGTGCTCTTTGGCAAAAGCGACCAATTCCTTTCGCCCTTTCGTGCAGGTTTTTGCCTTTACGGAGCCCGGTTTGTAGTACAGGCCCGAATGAATCACACCGGAATTTCGCCCGGTCTGATGTGCCGCCAATTGGGTTTCCTTTTCGAGAACCGCGATGCGCACCGCCGGATGAGTCGTCGCGATCTTGTAGGCGGTGGCGAGACCTACAATCCCACCCCCGATAATGACAATATCGTAATCCGTCTGTTGCTTCATTGGCAGATGTTCCTAAAGAAGAGGCCCCAAAAAGCTGCTCCGGCCATACGATACCAGACCCGGGTGCCGCGCGTCAATTTGCAACTGGTCGATGAAAGAGATTTGCCGTTTTCGCTGCGCGATGGCCTGTAAGGGAGCACGGCTAATGTGATGTCAGAGACGGTAGCGGGGGCGATCGAATGCCTATATGTCCGGTACGACCTCCGGATGCACTTGTCCGGTCGGTCCTATTTTGAACACGTAGATCAATCCCGGGCGGAGCTTCTGATAGACCGCATTGCCGTAGATAGCTTCGATACCGTGCTGGCTGAGTTTCTCCGGATCGTTCGCCAGGTCCCAGATGTTCGACCAGAACAGCTTGCGCTCTTTGATCGACAGTACCTCAAGCAGATCTTCGTATCTCTCGGGCTCGGTGCCGGGCTCCTCAATGGGCAATCCATCGCGAGGGGCCATCGCTTCGCCATACACGCGCCGCCACAGGTAGATGGCTCTGGACTGGCCGTTCATGACGAACTGGTCGGTGAAACGCACGATAAGGGCGTCGAAGTGAATGACGTCGCCCTCGATCGTGTATTCCTTCTCCAATATCTTCGTGAGTTTGTCGTCGCGAGCGGTTTCGACAAACTTGATCGTAGTCATAAGACCGTCCTCAGTCATAGTCTGATCGACGACCTTGGCGTAGCCTATCTGATCTTCGGCGGTGAGATTGGTGATGGCCTGCTTGAGCTTGCTGTTCTCAGTGAGCAAATCGTGGATGGTCATGGCGCGACCGTAGAACCCCTTGCCGACATACGCCAGAGTGCCCAGACAACCGGCGAGTACCAGGAATGTAAACAACCGAAATATTCTTCGCTTTCCAGCCAAAATGCACAATACCCAAGTCAAAAAGAGTCGGTCTTCCTAGTTGATACTCTGCACACTTGTCATCGGTTCATCCATGTCCTTTACTGAACTTTTGGTGTGTGTTTGGCTTTTGACCCGGATCCGCGAAGAACCGTGTTCCTGTGGTCGAACGGTTCCGCCCGCCGTAATCTGCCGGATAGACACGCCTCATTCTTTCGCATCTTAACCTGCACTCCCAGATTAACAGCAAAATCTATGATTACCCTTTAATTGCATGTGCAAGCCCCTATAATGACGATAGGATGCCTGTTGACTCGTTATTGATGCGTGAAGGAGTACACATTTATGAGCAGATGGTTGTTATGGTTTGTTGGTATAGTCGGAGTGCTGCTTACTGTCGGAGGCTGCGCTGAGCCGGAATGCAGGATGCCCGAACTTGTCGAAGGGCGGCCCGGCGAGCCGGTTGTATTGCCGACCCAGCATCACATTATCGGAAGATCTGTTCAGAACCGGCCCATCATGTGCCAGATCTTTGGCAACGGGCCGGACGTCGTGCTCATTATGGCCACAATCCATGGCAGCGAGCCGGCGGGCACTCCCCTCGTACGGAAGCTGGCTCACTATCTTGAAGACAACAAATACCTGTTGCGGGGGCGCACCGTGGTTCTGATGCCCCTGGCGAACCCTGACGGCATGGCTCTCCAAACCAGAGGCAACGCCAACGGAGTTGATCTGAACCGCAATTTCAGCGCACACAATCGTATAAACAACGCAACCAACGGACATTCGCCTTTGTGCGAGCCGGAGTCGCAAGTCATTTACGACGTGATACACAAGCACAAACCCGATCGTATCGTAAGTATCCATCAGCCCCTGGCATGTATAGACTATGACGGCCCTGCAGCGGGCCTGGCACGACAAATGGCAAGATACTGCACGCTGCCTGTCAGGAAGCTCGGTGGAAGGCCGGGGTCGCTCGGCTCGTATGCAGGCATGACGCTTGGAATTCCGATCGTTACGTTCGAGATGCTCGAAAGCGACTCGCAACTGACCGCAGAGACGCTCTGGCAGCGATATGGCGAGGCCCTGCTGGCCGCGATCGTCTATCCGGAGGGTCTGTGAGGCCGAGGGCCCGTGGCCTAGAGGTGTATAGCGTACCTGAACTCTGGCGCCTTGGTGTGCGTATGCGCCCGCATTAGCCGAGGTTGCCTGCGAGGCGCATGGCAAGCCGCCGCGACGAGAAGCACCGACCGATACGAATCATGAGCATATTCAAGCTGAACACGAAATTCAAGCCCGCCGGGGATCAGCCGCAGGCCATCGAGAGGCTTTCGAAGGCCCTCGAGGTCGGACGGCCCTGGCAGACGCTCATGGGCGTGACCGGTTCGGGCAAGACGTTCACGATGGCCAACGTCATCGCGAACCAGAATATGCCCGCGCTGATAATTTCGCACAATAAGACCCTGGCCGCCCAGCTTTACGAGGAATTCAAAGAACTCTTCCCCGATAACGCCGTCGAGTACTTCGTCAGCTACTATGATTACTACCAGCCCGAGGCATACATTCCCCAGCGCGACATCTACATCGAGAAAGACGCCTCCAAGAATAACGATCTGGACCGTCTAAGACTCTCGACCACCACCAGCCTTTCCAGTCGATCGGATTGTGTGATTGTCGCATCCGTTTCGTCGATCTTCGGCCTCGGCTCTCCGGAGGACTACAAGGCCAGCGTTGTCGGCGCCCGCGTAGGTGAGCATATCGAACGCAATGAGTTTCTGGGCCGACTGGCGGACATTCAGTACAGCCGAAACGACGTCGACTTCCAGCGAGGTACATTCCGCGTCCGCGGCGACGTGGTGGAGTTGCATCCCTCGTACGAATCATATGCCGTACGGATCGAGTTCTTCGGCGACGAAATAGAGCGGATCATGTACATCAACCCGGTTTCCGGAGAGATCCTGGCAAACGAGGATCAGGTCTTCGTTTATCCCGCGCAGCACTATGTGATGCCCAGCGATCGAATTGAGGGCGCCATTGAGAGCATCAAGACGGAGTTGGAGTCCCGTCTGCAGGAGATGCGGGGCGAGGGCAAGCTTCTGGAGGCCCAGCGACTCCAGGCCCGCACCATGTACGACGTCGAAATGATGCAGGAGGTGGGCTATTGCAGCGGCATCGAGAATTACGCCCGCCACCTCGCTGGTCTCAAGCCCGGAGCCAAACCATACACGCTGATTGACTATTTTCCCCGGGACTACCTGCTCTTCATCGATGAGTCCCATGTAACCATACCGCAGATCAAGGCGATGTGGGCCGGTGATCGGCGTAGGAAGGAAACGCTTATAGAGCATGGTTTCCGACTGCCCAGCGCGCTGGATAACAGGCCGCTGCGCTTCGAGGAGTTCGAGCAAAGTTGGTCCCGTGTCGTGTTCGTATCTGCGACCCCGGGCCCCTTCGAACTGGAAAAGTGCAATCACGAAGTCGTCGAGCAGATCATCCGCCCGACGGGCCTGCTGGATCCTGAAATCGAAGTACACCCGGCCAGCGACCAGGTCCGCCACCTGCTGGGATTGATCGAGCAGCGGGTTAAGGCGAGCCAGCGGGTTCTGGTGACCACTTTAACCAAACGAATGGCCGAGGACCTTGCGAGCTACATTGCAAAGAAGGGATTCAAGTGCCGATACCTGCACAGCGAGATCGACACGATTGAGCGCATTGAAATCCTCCGGGATCTGCGAACGGGCGATTTTGACGTGCTTGTCGGGGTTAACCTGCTGCGTGAAGGGCTCGACCTGCCGGAAGTCTCGGCCGTCGCTATCCTTGATGCAGACAAGGAAGGTTTCCTTCGCAGTGAGACGTCGCTGATTCAGACGATCGGCCGAACCGCCCGCAATGTCGATGCGAAGGTATTCCTCTATGCCGACCGTGTAACCCCGTCTATGCAGCGGGCTATCGACGAGACCAGCCGTCGCCGGGCAATCCAGTTGGAATACAATCGTGCACACGGCATAACACCTGAAACCATCAAAAAGGAAATTCGCAACTCCCTCACCGAGCAGATCAAGGCCCGAAAGACCGCAAGGGAGGCAATCCGCTTCGGCGACAACGAGTACGACAAGGTCGAACTGGCTTCCCAGATCGAAAAGGAGATGCTGGACGCCGCTGAGGCACTCGATTTTGAACGGGCGGCTGTGCTCCGCGACCAGTTGAGGGAACTCAAAGATCTGCCCGAACTGGTTCTCTATGATTCAAAACGCAAGAAACGCGAATTTCTGACTGCCAAGAAGACCAGGAAGGCGGGCAAATAGTCCTGATCGCCCCAATGCGACACAATTGTGGCCGCTGCTCACGAATAAAGCGAACTATTCCCGTATGGTTATCGTAGAATTTTGCAAGTGCGCCGGCGATTATTGGTGCTGCCCGTTAAGTGGACCCGCGGCAAGCCGGCAGAAATGGAACGCCAACGCGTGTTTTGAAAGGTTGATAACATGAAGAAGAAAGTGACGCTCATATTGACTGTTGCGTCTTTTTCGGCAGCAGTTCTAATTGCGGCCGGCTGCAAGGACAAAACGACTCCGACGACGCCCGAACAACCGCAGACCAGTGCGAAGTCGGCGACACCGGCCTCCGCAGAGATTGAGCAGACCGTTTGTCCCGTCATGGGCGGCCCCGTCAACGAAGCCATATTCGTGGAATACGAAGGCAAGAAGGTATACTTCTGCTGCGCTCCGTGCAAAGAGAAGTTCCAGAACGCCCCGCAGGAATACCTGGCCAAACTCCCGCAATTCAAAACCGACTGAATCCGGCCCACCCTTTGACCGTAGCACCTCGCCTGGCTGCAGCGGCTGATAGGACAGGTCGCCGCGGCGAGTATCTGAGCGCACAGGTTCCATCAGGTCGGCATCGATAGTGCTGAGTGGGTAATTAGGGCTTGCTGAGTAGAGCTTAAGTTCTTGCTTTACAAACAGATGGGAT
>CAZGMJ010000068.1:0-27545 GCA_964526785.1 uncultured Pirellulales bacterium | reverse complement strand
CGAAACCGTTTCCTACGCACTTTCGGCGGCTGCATAAATGGCTAAACCACACACTACCTTCTTCCGCATGATTACACCTGTTCTTTCGCACACGCTTTCACTGTGTGCACGATATAGCCGATCTCACCGGCCAAATGCTGGGAACAACGAGACACTCGCGCGCCACCGGTTTACGTCGCAGCCCCACATACCCGGGGCCGTCGGACTCCGCCAATGTCCACGGATGCCTGATGTAGATATGCTATGCCATCCGAACGAACGTGTCAAGTTCGCAGCGACAAACATCGGCTATGTGTTGCCCGTCCACAGGAACATAGAACAACTTTTGAGCCAGCGTAAGGATATCGGCATGCATAATGAAGGAAAATGCGTATCAGCGGCACTACGGAACGCTCTCGCAGGACGAACCGAGAATTACCTGCCCGGTCTCAGACGGCGGTGGGTTTTCTCGTCAGACCGCGGCAACTGTCACAACCGCAGGCGCCGACCTGTCGGAGGTGGGAGATGCCCGCCACCTTCCTGGTCTCGGTAAGTTTGGCACCTTTTGCTTCCATCTTCCGAAACGCCAGATGCGCTTCGTTTTTATCGTGCGAACCAACCGCATCAACTACGACTGTGACGGACTTGCCTCGCTGTAACAGACCGAGGGCGGTTGCTTTGACGGCGGCTTCAGCACTGACACCGATGAGGATGAACTCGTTAGCGTGGATTTCACTGAGCAGGCGATCAATTCGAGGTTCGTCGAAAGGATCTATACAGCGCTTGTGCAGCACGATCTGATTATGCGTGCGGAGCATTTCTCGTGGCAGATCCATGCTGTTATCGGCCGAGAGGCAAGCCCTCTTATTCACCAGCGTGTATCGCACTTTCCGCTGTCCGTTCGTGCCATCAATGCAGTACTTGAACTCGCTTTCGCCATTGTTATCGGGGAAGATTTCGGCGGTGGATAAAATGGGAATGCTCGCAGCCCGTGCCCAGGCCATCATGCGGCGGATGTGTGCCAGAACCCGCCGATGATTGCGAATGCACGCTTTTCCATCTGCCAGTAAGAAGTCGCGCTGCGTATCTATATCGATCAGGACGCGTTTTCGACGGGATCGTACAAGTTGAAGAATCATCTTCAAGTCCTTCCTTGGCGTCGGCGCCATAGTCTTATAATGATTTACGCCTGCACCAGCTTCGGGTTCAGAAATGTTATCGAATGTGATGTGTCACCACTTTAGCAGACAGAAGCACAGGTCCTCCATTGCGTGCTGGAAAGACGAGTGCGCGTGGTGTATGATTGGATCTTTGATACTGTAAGTACTTTGCTCATCACCAGTTTTGCCTATTTTTACGAATGCGACGTGTTTTACGAGAATATGAGAGAGTTGCACTCCGTCCGGAGGATATTGACGGTCGGTTAGATTTTGCCCAGGTTTTCGGACGCTCCGCCCCGGTCCATATTGAAGTGGGCTCGGGCAAAGGTACGTTCCTTGTAGACCAGGCGAAGGCCCAGCCAGGGGTCGATTTCGTGGGAATCGAATGGGCGCGCAAATACTATCGCTATGCAGTGGACCGTATCGGACGATGGGCACTGACGAACGCACGTTTGATTCGGACTGACGCCGCACAATTCATAAACGAGCATATCCCCGATGATTCGGTGGATTGCTTTCACATCTACTTCCCCGATCCGTGGCCCAAAAAGAGGCATAACAAACGGCGTTTTGTGTGTAGAAAGAACCTGCAACAGTTGATCCGATGCCTGAAAATCGGGGGGGAGATTCGTATTGCTACGGACCATGCGGACTATTTCGAACAGATCGAGGCTGTCCTGACCGAGCGACGGGACTGTCTGGAGTCAACTGCATTTACACCGACAGCCGGCGCCGAAGATGAAGAATTGACGGGAACCAACTACGAGCGCAAATACATCCAAGATGAACGTTCAATCAACGCTGTGGCGGTGAAGAAGGTTGATTTCCCGCCGTCTTCCGGGGCACCTGCGTAACGCAAGGTTTTCATGGACCGGGCTGCAGGCTTTTTGCATGCTTCTTTAGCCTCTGGTGCAGCAGTTTGTAGGTTTTTGCTCGGTCGATATCGTAGCAGCGCAGGATCCTGCCTTTAGTGTTGCGGAATTTGTAGTCGAGGTTCTTCTCGACATCAGGACAGTCCACAACCTCCCACGATGCCAGGTTCGGATCCAGCAGCGCCGCGATATCGCCAAGATCGAAAAACCCTTTCTTCGGATTCTGATAGTACGAAGATTGGAAGCGATACTCGTGAAGATACCTGCCGAGAGGACCGCATTCTACAAACTGCTGTGAGAAATCCATGGGGCACGTGAGGTGGGTGCCTGTATCGAAGAGGACAAATGAGAGAGGCGAATGGAATACGATGCGGGCGGCGCGGGTGTCGTTAAAGACGTTGAAGTTGTGGCACTGGTTGGGCCATTTGGTGCGGAAGTGCCAGAAAACAACGACCCGGTCGATAATTCGCGGCTCCAGGAGCAGGGCCGAGGCGATGTCGGTGGAAGCGCCGAGGCCGACGATCCAGAGCGGGTCATCGGGGGTGCTTGCCATGGCCTTTTCAATGATGAAGTCAACGCCTTCGGAGGGCGAGGGCTGGTATTGATACTGCATGGGTTGCGAGCCGAGCTTGACGGGATATCTGCCTTCGAGGCCGGCGAGATCGAGCAGACGGTGGATTTCTTTGGCGGAACGTTCAATGCTTTCGGGGCCGCCTCGGGAATTGTCGAAATTGGCCGCGACAAAACCTTCGATCTTGAATCGTTCGGGGGAGATCAGGGCAAGAGAGACGGCCCAGACGTCGTCGATTTCGTTACGCGTGTCGGTATCGATGATGACGCGGATGGGTCGATCTTTGGGCGGGATCTTTGGAACGACTCGGGTTTTCGGGTCGAGCTTGAGAAAGCGGTCGCGGTATTCGGTGTAGCTTTTTGCTTTGGGTGAGAACGCTTCTGTAACATGCGGATTGAACATGAATGTGCAAAGGCACAGCAAGGTCAGCGGACTTGTGCGCATGGTATTGCCTTTCTGTTTTCACTTCGGGTTAGCCGTTTTCGTCCGTTCATTCTGGTTGATAATGGTAGTAGATGCACCCAGCGCGGGCAACCTTTGTTCGTGAGGCTTGTGAGAACAACTGGCGTACTGCGGGCATTTGTGTAGAATTGAGGTGCTTGAGATGTGGGCCGTTAGCTATGTAACAGCATATTGCAGGGGTGACTATGAAACGACGTGATTTTCTGAAGGTATCGGGGGCAGTTGCGGTGACGGCCGCGGTGTCGAATCCAGCTAGAACGCAGAAACCTTTGGGCCGGAGACGCAGGCCGAATGTCTTGATGATTACTACCCATGATATCGGCCAACATATCGGTTGCTACGGCGTCAAGACAGTTCACACAGAGAATCTTGACGGACTAGCGGCGAGAGGCATTCGGTTTGCGAACTACTTTGCGGCGGATTGCGTGTGCAGCCCGAGCAGAGGGTGCATTTTGACGGGGCGTTATCCGCAGACGAACGGACTAATGGGCTTGACGCATGAGCCCTGGGGCTGGAAGTTCAACGAAGGAGAGCGGCACGTTGCGGCGATCCTCAAGGATGCCGGATATCGCACAGTTCTCGTGGGTTTGCAACACGTTACGCAGGGCGATCCGCGCAGACTTGGGTACGAAGAAGTGTATTCAAAGAAACGCGTTGCGAAGGAGACTGTTTCCGCTGCGCGCAAATTGCTCGCGAAAGCAAAGGACGGTGAGAGGCCTTTCTTTATGAAGGTGGGGTTCTTCGAGGTTCATCGGCCGTTCAGGAACGGCAAGGATACGGAAAAAGGCATGTACGTACCGCCGCACTTGCAGGACACGCCGGAAATACGCGAGGATTTGGCACACTATCAGGGGACAATTCGGTTCTTCGACCGGTGCGTTGGAGGGATACTCGATGCACTGGACAAGAGCGATGTGGCGAATGATACGCTTGTGATCTTCACGGCTGATCATGGAATACCGTATCCCGGGGCGAAGTGGAGCCTGTTCGATTCGGGGATCGAGACGCCGCTGATAATGTACCAGCCGGGAACGAAGCTGGGCGGCGGCAGGGTATTCGAGCAGATGATGAGCAATGTGGATTTCCTGCCGACGCTGCTGGATCTGGTGGGTGTTGAAAAGCCGAGCAATCTGCAGGGGTACAGTTTCAAAGATGTGATCGACGGCAGGCGGGAAGAGTCGCCGAGGACGGAAATCTACGCGCAAAGGACCAGCCATGCCTTGTACGATAACCTCTCGCGGTGCGTGCGGGGCGAGCGGTACAAGTTGATTCGCTACTTCGAGCCGGGCCGGTCGGTTATCTTTCCGACTGACGCAGTGCCGCAGCGGGTTGCTTCACATGTCGAACGCGCACGGAGGCGCGGGGGCAAGCGGCCTGTGGTGGAGTTGTACGATTTGAAGAACGACCCGCATGAACGCAACAATCTCGCACAGAATGAGGCATACGAGCCGACCGTTAAGGAACTGTCGGACAAACTCTGGGCGTGGATGGAGGAAGTTGGCGACCCGCTGCTCGAGGGGCCGCTGGTGACGCCGTACTACGAAGAGGCCATGCAGGATTATCGGCAGAGGTTTCGCAGACGATAGACATGAGCGAGGTTCTGCGGATGTTTTCTGAGATACTGCTGCTATGATTACGCTACGCGTCTCCGGCAGTCTCGCAATGACACAAAGGCGATGATTCTATCACTGCGGCAGATATCTATTTATCGAGTCCTTGAAGAGTGGCTGTGAGTTTCTCGATGTAATTAAGGTCCGCTCTGCACCAGGGCTGATCGAGTTTGGCGGTCAACTCGGCAGGCTCGGCATCGAGGGCAAACGTAAGAGCCAGAAAGAGCCCCTGGGACAGTTGCGGCGGAGAGATATAATTCTCGCCTCCGATCATACGTTCGCCGAATGCCTGGTACCATAGAGGCAGCCCCTGCATAAGTGCGCGCACGTTTTGCGTCACAGCATCCGTCGCGTGGTCAGCCAGGGCTGCGCCCAGTTCAGGGACAATATCCACATAACGTGGAACACTGGCCTGATGCAGACCTTTACTCGCGCGTCTGGTCGGGCGAATGAGCCAGTCGTCGGCACGTTCGTGGTGAATGCGCTCGGCCAGCATTTCGGCCAGGCGGTCTGCGGCCTTTGCGGCCGTGTCCTCGTCGCCCGCTTTCTTGAGGATACGGACGGCGGCCAACACGCCCGCGATCCGTCGGTTGAGCTGTTCGGATTCATCATCTCTGCCATCGTGCTTAAAGGCGAACGGCTCGTCTGCAAAGTCGCTGAATACAGCAGCGATCTGCTCCTTGTGCGCCAGAACTTTGTTCCAGCGATCGGCGAAGTGTGCGTAGCTCCATACAGCGTACAGATCTTCGATATTCGTCTGGTACTTGATCTCTTTGGCCGCAAACTCCTCCATTCCTGGGCCCAGATCGTATGGTTCACGGCGTTTGCCCTGGTTATCGTGCACGGGGGCCGACAACGGCATTCCCGATTTGAACATCCTGTCGAGATGGGCGACGGCCGCGGCTTTGACGGCGGGCGAGAGATGCGGCAGCGCCATGGCCAGCGACTGCATCGTGCGGGCGGTCCGCCAGAAGTGACGCTGCTCGCCGCTGATGCCCAACTCGACAATGAACGGCGCCCATGGGCCGTCGTTTATCAATTCGAGCACTTGTGCTTCGAGACGGTCCCGCAGATACCGGGCCGGGCCGCCCTGATCATGAGCAACACCGACGGGGCCCGCCCCATTCACGTAGCCGGCCACTTGTTGACGGGTCAGCGGCTTGGCGGCTATGGATGTATCGAATACGCCGCTGGTCTTGCTGGCGACATTGCCGCCGGTGACGACATTCGGCAGTTCGCTCTTTTTGAGAGGCGGCGGCTCAGTCCCGCCGGCGGCGGTCTTAGGGACTTCAGGTCCGGCGATGCAGACGATCTGAGAACCGACGACCCAGAAGAAGCGGTCCTGGGCAATGGCGCAGATCGAGCGGTCCGGGCCGTGCCATTCGTTGGGCATGCCGGTCAGATAGCCCTGGCTGCCGAGACGGCGTGCGCCGTCGAACCCCCCCTCTACGGCGGCAGGACCGAAGATGCCGCCGTATGTGTCGCGTCCCGCCCAAATGGTTGTGACGTCCATGGTGTCGAGGTCGAGTGCGGCCAGCGTGCCCTGATGGTTGCTGATGAGCATATCGTCCATCATGGAGAGAGCCTGGGTTTCGTCGCCGATCATGGCCATGGGGTACCAGTTCCGGTCGTTGTCCGCCTCCGGCCAATAGAAATCGAATCTCCCCGTCTCGCGATCGAGACGGCCGAAAGCGTTGTAGCGGCGGACGCCTCGAAGATAGTAGGTCATGGCAGTACGGCAGAAGGTGTATAATTCTCCGGTCTTGGGATTGAAAGTCGGCGGTGTAGGTGGATTGTGCAGCCCGGCGGTATAGAGCACCGGCGCGATCCACGGCTCATTGCCATCGACCACATGGAAGGCGTAGAAGCAGCGGTCGTAGGGATGCTCGCGCAAATACTCGACGATACCATCCTGTTCGGCCTGTCGGCGGCGAGGGGTCGGGTGCATGACCAGGTCGCCCCATTTGTCCAACAGGACCTTGTCTTCTTCCTCGACGGGCAGAGAGCGCTGAATCTGCTCCAGGAGATTTCCGTTGCGGTCGAGAACAGCGTGGAAGGCATCGGCGGGGTTGGTGCGGACAATCGCCAGGTTCTGCCAGATTGTCGGGCCCTGGTCGCGCATGGACAGGCCGGAGAGTTTCGGCGTCTTCCAGAACAACTCTCCGATTGGGCTGAGGCAATACATGTGCATGTCTTCGGAGCCCAGCAGGATGCGTCTTCTGTTCGGGGAAAACGAGACGGGCTTCAGGATCATGTAGCCCGTGGCAAAGCTCCATTGGAGCGAGCCGGAAGCAGCCGAGACAGCGTGCAGAACGCCGGCTCGGTCGCCGACATATACGTTTTCTCCATCGCAGGCGGGGCTCGCCCATATGCCCGCCCCGCTTTCATAACGCCAGACGCGCGAACCATCTTCGACGTCAATACAATAGAGATGCCCCTTATTCGAGGCGACATCGGCGCCGACATAGAGCCTGCCTTCATGGTAACATGGCGCAACACCAATGGGGCCGTCGGCCTGAAAGGTCCATTCAGTCTTGCCGGTCTCGACGTCGAGGCCATAGAGATTACCCGCAAAGGTACCGACGTAGCACTTGCCCTCGGCGACGATGGCTTCGACGCGGGTGGCGATCATCTCGCCGTGAAAATCCCGATACCATTTGCGCTCGTAAGCCCCTTCGACGAGTTCTTCGGTCCAGCCGCTTCGCTGATAGTCGTTGTGCAGGGTCGGCCACACGGCGGCACCGTACGATGCAGAAACGCTCATCAGCAGAATTAATATGCCTTGTATCACTTGGTGTTTCATTCTATATGTCCTTTTCGAATAGCGCGATTTCTCAGATACCAGGCTGATATATATCGGGACAGTATATGGTTCGACAGTTCGCCATTCAAGTAACGAACCGCTTCGATCGGACTTGACGAGCTTTGGTGCGGCCGGTATGTTTGCACCGGATGCGCAGCATTCGTTGCTCGCAAGCAGGACATCTTCTGCCTGCGACGTAACGATTTGGATTGGCAATGCAGAATCAAGAGAGGAGATGAGAAATGCCGGCTGTTATCATTTTTCTGGTCATCATCGTGATTGTCGTTGGTATCGTTGCCGGCGTTATCAGCGCACGCAAGCGACGGGAATCCATGAGTCAACTGGCGGCCCAACTGGGGATGCGATTCGACCCGACGCATAATCGCGAACTCGCCAGGCGATACCGATTCCTCGACAAGTTGCGGTCGGGATCGAACCGCTACGCGTTCAACACGCTCTCGGGCATGTACGGGGAGTACGATGTCACGGTGTTCGACTATCACTATGAGACTCACTCGACAAACTCAAAGGGACACCGCCAGACACACCATCACTACTTCTCGTTCTTCATGTTGCACCTGCCCGTTTCTTTTCCCGAATTGAAGATCGCCGGAGAAGGCTTCTTCTCGAAAGTGGCCCAGGCATTCGGTTACGATGATATCGATTTCGAGTCCCATGAGTTCTCACGCAGGTTCTGTGTACGATCGCAGGACAAGAAGTTCGCATACGATGTTTGCAACGCGCGAATGATTGAATACCTCCTGGCCAACGACGATCTGACCATCGAGATTGAGGATAATGTACTGGCTATGTCGTTCAGCAGGCGGCTTTCGCCCGATCAGATCGAGCCGAACCTCAATCGGCTAACCGAAGTGCGTTCGCTGATCCCGGACTATTTGTTCAGCAGCAACCGACCCAGGGGATAGTGCCCAGTATGGAGCGGCTGCAGTGAAATTTGAACGCCGTGTACTGTGCATTGAAGTCGCCATCGAGGAATCAGGCACGAGTCTTACTGTTTCGATGCTGAGGAGTGCAGGCAGTGGAACCTGGTATTATCTTTGTCTTTGTAGCTATAGCGATAGCAGGGGTCGTGGTATCGGCCGTTATCGCACATCGGCGGCGAGAGGCGATGCGCCGCGTTGCAGCGGGGTTGGGTCTGCGGTTCAATCCGGGCCGTGACAAGATGCTGGCAAAGCAATACAGATTCCTCGACAAACTGCGCCGCGGCTCCAATCGGTATGCGTTCAACATTCTTTCCGGCAGATACAGGAACTATGACGTCACGGCATTCGACTACCACTATAAGACCGGATCCGGCGACTCGGAGCACCATCACTACATCTCGTTTTTCATGCTGACACTTTCGGCTGCTTTTCCCGAACTGAAGATCGGGCCGGAGAAATTCTTCTCGAAAGTGGCACAGGCGTTTGGGTATGATGACATTGATTTTGAGTCCCATGAGTTCTCGCGCAGGTTCTGCGTGCGATCGCCGAAGAAGAAGTTCGCATATGATATCTGCAATGCACAAATGATCGAGTACCTACTGGCCAACGACGATTTGACCATTGAGATCGAGAACTGCGTACTGGCGATGTCGTTCGATAAGCGGCTGTCACCCGAGCAGATCGAGCGGAACCTGAACCGGCTGATAGAGGTGCGGTCGTTGATACCGGATTATTTGTTCAACAGGAGGTAGGCATGGCATTCATACCGATTATCATTGTGTTGGCCGTCATTCTGCTGCCGATCATCTATGTCGTGCTGACATACAACACGCTCGTTGCACTGCGGAACCACATACGCGATGCATGGAGCAACATCGACACGGAACTCAAACGGCGTTACGATCTGATTCCGAATCTTGTCGCAACCGTCAAAGGCTACGCAGCGCACGAGAAGGCAATCTTTGAGAAGATTACCGAACTGCGAGCACAGTGTATGGCCAATCGCGGCCCTACCGGCGAACAGGCGATGGGCGAGAATCAACTGGTGGCGGCGCTGCAACAGATGCTGGGCGTAGTGGAAAACTACCCCCAGTTGAAGTCGGATAGGAACTTCCTGGCGTTGCAGCGGGAACTGGTGGAGACAGAAGACCGCATCCAGGCGGCCAGACGGTTCTACAACGGCAATGTGCGGGACTATCGCAATAAGTGTGAGACGTTTCCGAGCAGCATCATCGCCAGCACATTTGGCTTTCAAAAAGAGGACTACTTCGACGTGCATCCGTCGGTCCGCGAAGTACCCGACGCAGATTTTGGCTGAGTCGATCCTCTGCCCGGAAGATATCGAATAATGATGTTCACAAGACGACAATTTGTTCTAAACGGACTTGCGTTAGCCGGTCTGCGAACGGCATACGTGCATGGGAAGGACAAACAGATGGGCGAAACAGATCAAGAGCGGTTCGCGTTATGTCCCGTGGGCAGAGTCGAGCAACACAAGAGTCATGCACAATTGAGAATATTCGACGAATACGCCGACGCACTTCTGGGTCTGGACGGTTATTCGCATGCATTTGTGATGTACTGGTTCGACAGGAACGACACAGTCCAGAAGCGAAGCGTCCGGCGGGTGCATCCACGGGGCAACAGGAATAATCCATTAACGGGCGTTTTTGCGTGCCGCTCGCCGGCCCGGCCAAACCTCATTGCCCTGAGCCTCTGCAAGGTCCTTTCAGTGAAAGGTCCAACCGTGCGTATTGACAAGATTGACGCTTTCGACGGTACGCCCATCCTGGACATAAAGCCATATATCCAACACATCGATCAGCCGCATAGTGATGTCCGCATGCCATCGTGGGTTCGTCCGACGCATTCCTCGTGAACTGGAGCGATAACGGCTTAACATTCGACGAAATCCGTCGCTGAACCGTCCCCGTAGAGCGCATTTACCACCACAACGGTTCCGTTGAATTGGCATCACATTCCCGAAACTGCGCCTCTGAGTTCATTAGCCGAGAGACAGCATCGTATCAATCGGCCTTCACATGGCGGTCCGCCGGACCGAAGCAAATCAGTTTCCCATCCGAGGTAGACAAAAACAGTCGGCCCTGTGCGGCGCAAAGGCCGTCGAAGGCAGGTGGACTGGACAATTCATAAGAACGCCGCAACGAACCACCGTTCGCCGAAAACGCCTGAAGCAGCGCTCCCTTGCGTCCCTGGAACGCCGCCAGAGGGTCGTCGGGCTCGACAACATCCGGCGGTCCCGCCACAAACAGCAGGTCATCCGCCAGCACCATCGCGCGAATACGGACAGGGATCATCTGCTGCCATTTCGGCGGCTGCTGACGTACGTAACCGGTGCCTTTCTCCACCTCGCGACCGCCTCGGCGGTGCTTGTCCGTATAGGATTCCTGCGGCAACCAGTCGAGACCCGACTGCCTGTCACGGCTTCCAAGCAGGGCAGGTTCGTTGTCGATTCCGTCGGCGAAAAGCAGGTATCCTTTATCTCCCGGGATAAAGGCGGGACTCCATTGAATTCGGCGGTAGAAGTACTTGACAGCGTAGACTGTGCTGCTGTCAAAGACCACAAGCTGGCCGCTCTTGGGCGCGTGCTGAGCAAAATAGAAACCAGGCCAGCGCCGACTATGCATCCAGTACAGCCGATCGAAACCCGTATCGTCGAGAAAGCCGCCGGTAGCCACTAGATGGGGCGAGCCCATGTCCAATTCCCCAAGCGAACTTTCCTGCTTCGTTGGCAGGCGGTTCAAATGTCCATCGAACTTGATTCGCTGCATATACAGGTTGTCTCCGTCACTCACCATAAGATCGGGCAGGGCCCCTTCCATAGCGAAAGGAGAGCCAACATCCGTCCTGACATCCGGCTGGGGACCCTGGAGATGATGACGGTGGAGGACATCTCCCGTCTGAGCGTTCAGGGCATAGACCATGATACCTCCGTCTAGGAAAGACGACCTGCCGGCCGCGAAGTAAACGACACCTTTCTGAACGAGCACGCTGCCTTTTACGGGCCATAGAGATTCCAACTGGCCATACGAAACTGTGCGCCGATCCTCAGGCGCTGCATCGAAACGCCAGACCAGGGCTCCGTCCGTTGCCCGCAAGCAATAGACCGAGCCGTCCCGACATCCAAATAACACACATCCTTTGTGGACTGTGGGCGCCGAATCGACCCGCGCTCCGGCCGTGAAATGCCATACATCTTCTCCGGTGCTTACATCCAAACATCGAATGCGATGCGCTTCCTTCTCCGCTATCCAAAGTCGGTTGTCCGCAACAATTGCCTGGGAACCCGCACATGCAAGATCAACATCCCAACACCGGCTGAGTTCAGCCGGCATGGACATCTGAGTGCTCCCGCTTCGCTGTATATCGCGGCGATACATGGGCCAGTCGGCCGTCGATTCTGCATACGTATCCGGAACGGTCCCATAGGCGGGACCTCGTTCCAAAGAAGCGTTCCCCGGTGGTGCCACTTCATCCGCGCCTCCGGTGGACATAGCAAGAAATCCGGACACTTTCACGCCAGGATAGCAGAAGCACTGGCTGGGTGGAACGTAGAGCAAGCCGTTGGCGGGCATCAATCCTGTGAAACACGGCGCCCGGAGCCAGTCGTGGCGCATGTGATCGTTGCCACTGACATCGACGAACTCGGCTCCGCGCTTGGGCCAGATCAGAAACCGCTGCGTCGCCTTGCTGCGATGACAGCGATAATGATGTCCCGGAGAGATGAGTTTGTCCAGTGACAGCGTGTGCTCGACGCGTCCCGTTCGAAGATCGTATCCATCGAGCGAACCGCCGCACCAGGTTGTTCCATCAACTACGAAAAGGTCCGTCGGTTGCGTACAGGCGGCGGCCTGTCCCCGTCCGCCCCGCCTTTTCCACAAAATCCGGCCATCGCTTAGATTGACAGCCGTCAGGTAGAAGCCTCTCTTGCTCTTCTTGTCCTCGTCCACGACCTGCCCGTGTCCGTGAAACAGAACGACATCGTCGTGGATCACGAGTGTACTGACCGCACCCAACGTTGAGAGTATCCTGTGAGGAGTACGCCACAGCTGCTCACCAGTCTTGAGATCGATACAGGTGATTTCTTCGAGGTTGTGGTAGACGACTCGCCCCGACAGCGCGGCCAGGGCATATGGAATTACGCGAATGTTCTCCTTTCGCCAAAGCTGTCTGCCCGTCGCAGTGTCGACGGCTGCCAGCGCATCGTTGAGCGAGTCTGTGTTGATTCTGGCGGTCGCCGCCACTGATCGATCTTTCGTGATCTTCACGACCAGAATGTCGTCGCTGAGCACCATTTCATCGGTCCCTTTGGTCCCACCCAGCGCTTCTGTGAGAACCTCACCCGTCGCGGCATCGAGCACCGATACAGGCGAATGCAGAAAACCAAGGGTGGCGTACACATGGCTATCTTGGGCAACAAGTCGTCGGGGAATGGTGTGGTGAATGTTCCACCGATTGCCTCTGCCCGTGCCGAACTCGGGTTGCCAGCGTTGCAGAGGCACTTTCCAGAGCAGTACACCGTTGTAGGCGTCCCGGGCAACCAGCATGCTGTGTTGCGGCAGTCTTTCGTAGACGCCGGTCGGGCCTTCGTCGAAGATCGTGAAGACACGGCCACCACTGGTGACCGCCGCGGCGACGCTGCTCGGGAACTCATGACTGCGGCACCATCTCGGCCCGGCCACCCACCGCAAGCGCGTGGGCGGGCCGACGCGTTCGTCGGCGGCCACAGCGTTGCCCGATGCGTCGTGAAGGAAATGGGTCCACTCATCCACGGCACTCGACCGTTCTTTGGTCATCTTATCCCACGTTCCGTTACGCCGGACGTAAGCCACACCTTCCGGCGCCAGCACCCGCCTGATCTCGGCTGAGGTGACATCGCCCAACTCTTGAGCGACGACGAGGTTCACAATGCCATCGACATACGGCAGATTGCGTCCGTCGAAACAGTCCGCGGATACAGGACCATAAAGATTGCTGTCGTGAAGAAGCCGCCGCGTGCGGGCGACGCGGGCAGGATCGGTGTCCAGGCCGTGGACCAGATATCGCTCATTCACCCGCATTGCACGGGTCAACACGCCGTCACTGCAGCCGATATGGACCACAAGCCCACCCTTGACTCCTGTGGCAGCGAGTATCTGCCCAGCCGTCTTTATAGCCGAATCTTGTGCATCACATGCTTCCGACCATACAGAGGTCGTCAACGCGAATAAGACGATTACAGCCGCGCGTAGAATATGGTGCATACTCATAGGAAACTATCCTTCATTAATTGCAGGGCTATCATGTGCTTGCCAGACAACCGTGCCCGGCGGTGTATATCGTAACACAGAGGGCGGAAACATTTCAACCTCCGCAAGAATCGAACCGAGCGACAGGGGCGGCATCAGATCTCAGTGTCTGCCCCGCATGCAACATGCGTGGTTGCTCGCAAAGGCATGTTGCCATGCATATGAAAGCGGTCATTACAGTATGGCCCCTCGCACGGGTGGACCTGAGATCAACGCGGTGCTATACTCACTTGCGTCTTGAGTCGCTGAGGCACCTGTCGCAGATGCGCCATATAGAAGAACGAACGAATCGTAAAGCAAATGGTGAAAGCTCGATATGTCCAGATATGCGTTCAACATCGTCATCATAGCATTTATTGCGACTGCGGTCGCATCGGGCCAGCGTCAAATGGAGAAACTCGACCGCGGACTTGTCGCGATCAGGCAGGACGGGGGCCGAGTGTTCGTAAGCTGGCGCATATTTGCAACGGACCCTTGCGATATCACATTCAACCTGTATCGCTTGTCCGGCAATGAGGAGGCAATCAGACTTAATGATGTGCCGATTGCCGGCAGCAACTACCTGGACTCGGACTCAGACCCAAGCTGTACCAACGCATGGTTCGTCCGGCCGATTCTGCATGGCCGCGAGGTAGATGCGAGCAGAGCCTTCGAATTGCCGGCCGGTGCTCCGGCCCGGCCATACCTGTCCATACCGCTGCGAACACCTAAAGGCTACAGGCCGAATGACGCTTCCGTCGGTGATCTCGACAGCGACGGCCAGTATGAGATCGTTCTGCACCAAGCTGGCCGAGGACAGGATAACTCCAGAGGCGGGATTACGGACGAACCCGTACTCGAAGCCTATAAGCTGGACGGTACGTTTCTCTGGAGGATAAACCTCGGGCGGAACATTCGCGAGGGCGCCCACTACACGCAGTTCATGGTATACGACCTCGATGGCGACGGCCGAGCGGAAGTTGCATGCAAGACCGCCGACGGCACTGTCGATGGAACGGGGAAGATTATCGGCGAAGCGGACGCAGACTACCGCAACGCACGAGGGTACATTCTCGAGGGCCCCGAATTCCTCACCATCTTTGACGGCCGGACCGGTGCGGCGATGGCAACTGCGGATTACATCCCACCCCGAGGCGATGTGGAGGACTGGGGGGACGATTACGGCAATCGGGTGGATCGTTTTCTCGCATGCATTGCATATCTCGACGGCCGGCGCCCCAGCCTCGTCATGTGTCGGGGATATTATACGCGGACAGTCCTGGCGGCCTGGAACTGGCGCGACGGCAGGCTCACACATCTCTGGACGTTCGATAGCGGCGATGGCTCACCCGGCAATGAGAAGTACGCCGGCCAGGGCAATCACAATCTCAGCGTAGCAGACGTGGATGGAGACGGCAGAGATGAGATCATCTACGGAGCCTGTGCAGTCGACGACGACGGAACAGGCCTGTATACCACCAGCCTCGGGCATGGTGACGCGATGCACCTTTCGGACATCGATCCGCTGCGTCCCGGACTGGAGATATGGGCGATCCACGAACGACCGGGACATCCTTACGGAGCGAATTTGCGGGATGCAGCAACGGGCGAGGTGCTATGGGGCCTGACGCTGCGCGATCCCGGCAGAGGCCTGGCAATGGATATCGACCCGCGCCACGACGGCTATGAATGCTGGGCGAACAGTTCCGACGGGTTGTATAATTGCAGAGGCGAACAGATATCTAAGGACAAGCCGCGTTCGTGCAATATGGGCGTGTGGTGGGACGGCGACCTCCTGCGCGAGATCCTCGACGGCGACACCATCGCCAAGTGGGAGTGGGCCGGGAGTGAAACCGAGCAATTACTGTCCGGCCGGGATTTTGACTGCGTCTCAAACAACGGCAGCAAAGCGAATCCGTGTCTCTGCGCGGACATACTCGGCGACTGGCGGGAGGAGGTCATCTGGCGAACCGGTGACGGCAGCGAACTGCGCATTTTCACCACGACGATTCCGACGCGACACCGTCTGCCCGCGTTGATGCACGATCCGGTTTACCGCCTCGGTGTTGCATGGCAGAACGTAGCCTACAACCAGCCTGCGCACACGGGCTTCTATCTCGGCACCGGCATGGAATCCGCCGCGCCGTTCCGGGTTGCGACCACTCCAGTTCGAAACAGCGCTCCGGGGGAAAAGACCGTTTCCATTCTAAAGGCGCACCCCGAAGACCTTCGAAGTCGGCCGGACGGCGGCTTTCGGATTACGTATCGCTGGCAGGCTGTGCCGCTCGAAAAGGACTATACAGCCTTCGTACACTTCGTGAATCGGGCGGGCGGGATCGTGCTCCAGGACGACCATCAACCGCCAACACCAACCTCCGAATGGAGTGGATACGTTCAATACACTCGTACAGTGCCTTTGCCCCAATGGGAGGTGCAGGACAAGCGGTCGGTCGACGTCTCATTGGCACAGGGCTCTTATGCCGTTTATGCAGGACTCTACGACAAGAAAAGCGGCAAACGGCCTCTTGCCCATGGACCGGGGGTCGCCGAGGTGGACGAGCGGCGATACCAGATCGGGGTCCTTACCGTCGACAGCAATGCTCCAATTCCAAGACCCGGCGTCAGGACACTTGACCTGACCGGATACCATCTCACTCTTGACGAACAGTTTGACGAACTGAGCATTTCGGCCTGGGGACCGGCGGGACCGGGTGGGACCCGCTGGATCGCCCACACTCCCTGGTACGGCGATTTCGGCGACGCCAGATTCACAGATCCGCAGCCTGACTTTCCCTTCACGGTTAGGGACGGTGTGCTGCGTATAGAAGCCCGCAAGCAAGACGGACGGTGGCGAAGCGGCCTGCTCTCTGCAGTCGATCCAAACGGGCGCGGCTTCAAGCAGCAGTATGGTTACTTCGAGTGCAAAGCAAAGTTTCCGAAAGGGCCGGGGACGTGGCCGGCCTTCTGGCTGATGGGTCTCAAGAGTCTTAAGGGCTTGCCGGGCAACACGGGTCCGCGAGTGAATCCTGAAATAGACGTCGTCGAACATTACGGACACTGGCCGTGGAGACTGCACTACGTGCTACACCAATGGGGACGGGACGGAGCCGAGAGCAAGCATGAAGGCGAGCGCTTCGTTGTATTCGGCATGGAAGAGGGTTTTCACACTTATGGCGTGATGATCGATGAGCGACATATTACGCTCTATTTCGACGGCGTCGAACTGCATCGACAGCAGACACCCGATTCGGTCAAAACACCCCTGTTTCCGCTTGTGAATCTGGCCCTGGGGCCTGGTTGGCCGACTGATAAGACACCCAATCCATCCTACATGTTCGTCGACTATGTCAGAGTGTGGCAAAAAACGGTCGACCGATAAGCGAAGCGTAGAGACCACAGGCCGGCGACAAGCCAATACCGTCACCCGGCCAGAGAATTCGACTCCAAGGCGGTGATGCCGCCGTCACCGAAATACGTGTGCAGGAATCCGGCGTACAATGCGCATGTGGCTGCCATTTCAGTTTGTCCGCCACTTTTAAGAGAAGCCGTCCAGATAGTCCGGCTGCATCCAGGCGACGTTATCTCCGCGATAGAACGGCTCGAGCGCAACTCTCATCCGCTTCATTTTCCCGGGATCAAGAGGTTTGAAATCTCTGATGATACGCAGATTATCTTCTAGCTGAGCTCTGCTGTTCATGCTGATTACGGCCAGTGAGAATCGCCGGTCGGTCAGGGCGTAGCGGACCAGATCTTCAACCGATAGTCCCTGTACCGATCTTCTCGGGGCGATGACTTTCATGGCAACGACTGCAATGCCCTTCTGGGCCGCATAAGGCATTGCCTGCTGTTCAAAGGGCTCGTGTCCAATGCGCACCCAGCCAAGTTCCCTGACATGATTGAGGGCGATCATCATTACTTCGAAATCGTATAACTCGGCCGCCCTTTTCATGCCTTCGGCCGAAGTGTGGCCCGTGAAACCGATATGCCTGATAATCCCCTGGGATTTGTATTCTTCAAGCACCCTGAGTACCTTCCCGGGCTCACCCAGCAACTCGGCGTCTCGGACGCTTTGTATTGAATGCACGTGCATCAGGTCGATATAATCGGTACGCAGCCGCCTGAGGCTTCTTTCGATACTCGCCCTGGCCTTGTCTGCGCTGCGCTCTCTGACCTTTGATACCAGAAAGACTTCTTTTCGACGGCTCGGCAAGAGTCTGCCGAGGCGCTGCTCACTGGAAATCCGCTCATTCTCATATATGGCCGCCGTGTCCCAGTAGAACACGCCGTTATCGAGGGCATGCTCCAAATCCGCCAATGCTTCGTCATCGTCCTTGTTCGACAGCCAGCGGCCGCCCAGGCCATGGCCGAGCAGAGGCACTCGAATGCCCAGTTTGCCGAACTTTCGGGTCGGCAGACCTTTGGGGTCGAAAGGCTGCTTTTCACTAGCAAAAGTCAATTTCGAGGCCAATGTTGCCGAGGCGGTCCCCGCCAGAGCAGTCTTCACAAATTGTCGTCGGTTCAGTCTATCATTCATGTCTTAGAACCTCTTGTTGCGGCTAAACATATATACGAAGCCCTCTGCATACTACCGGCAACTGCGCCACCAAGTTCGATTCTTCCGCGCAGCCGGCAACCACCAAGAAGAGCACCCTCCCGCCAAGAGGTATCCGCCGAAGTGAAGTGATTATGGCACAGGATGTTGGTTGATCCGCTGCAGCGTGCTCTGTATATCCGCCCAGGGCACCTCGTGCGGCAGACAGTTCTTCTTCGCAGCCAGTGCGGCCGTAACACCCGCCGCCTGACCGAGAGCAACCGAATTGCCCGTCACGCGATAACTCGAATGGGCGATAAAGTCTCCACTGATGCAGCGCCCCGCCGTCAGCAGGCCGTCCACATCGCGCGCGATCAGTGCGCGAAGGGGGATGTCATACGGTTTGGCCCGTACGCCTGTCCGTGCGATTCCCTTGCCCTCGCCCCTGGTTGGAGAATGCACGTCAACCACGAAATATGTTCTGCAGACAGCATCCTCATGTCTGGCTCCCTTAACCAAATCCTCGCTGGACACCGTGTACCTGCCGTGAATTCGCCGGCCTTCGCGAACGCCGATATGTTCGTTTGTCGTTACAAGCCGCAGCCCGGACCAAACCCCGCCCAGACCGCGAAGCGCCTTCACCATCCGGTTTATCTCCGCCCGAGCATGGAGCGTCGCCTCTGTCACGTCATCGGCGTCAATCGCGGAGCAGCCGTATTCGTGGTTGGCCGCCAGGCAAAACAGGTTGTCGTAAATACGAAATAGAGTCGGCATGCTATAGGAAGGATCGACCCCGGCGCGATGCATTTCCGCCAGCAACCTGCGTTTTGGAATACTGGCGTCGCTCTCCTGACCGCGTACGAATTCTCTGATATCTTCATGCCGCACGCCCGTGAGGATCGCCATCATACTCATCGGCTGAACCATCCCATCCGAGGCCCTGCCCAGGTCGAAGCCACATCCGGCCCGCGCAGCCAGGTCGCCGTCACCGGTGGCATCGACGAACGCTTTGCCGGCCCAGGCTTGCGGACCGGACTTGGACTGCGTGACAGCCATTTTCAGCCGTCCATCGGCAACTTCAGCGGATACAACAGAAGTATGCAGGCGAATCTGCACACCGGCCCGACTGCACATTTGTTCGAGCAACAGCTTCATCGCCTCGGCGTCATATCCAAAAGAGTGCCCTTTCTGGTTGACGTAACCCGCGCCGTTGTCGCGCAGGCTGGCGAGGATCTCCTGCAAAATTCCCGGCTTGTCCTTCGTATCCAGTATCCAGCACAATAACCCGGCCGTCCAAACGCCGCCGAGGCATCCATTACTCTCAATCAAACGCGTTGTTGCTCCGGCTCGCGACGCTGCCAGTGCGGTGGCGACGCCCGCCGGGCCTGCCCCACAGACCACCACATCCGCTGTTTCGACCACAGGTATATTCATCGCCTCCTGACGACATACCGCTTCGTCGCTCGGACTATCCTGCACTCGGCGTTCGCCGTACGACGCAGCCCCCATTGCAGCGGCTATGCCACCCCCCATCAACTCGCGTCTGTTCATTTCTTTCACCATAGAGAGTCACCTCACTGTACTTGACTCAAACCCGGTCACGAAGTCTGCGCGGCGCGCGCCTGCAGCCCAGGTCTTTCATCTTGTAAACATTACCCTCAACTTGTCCATCCGGCAAGGCGCAGCAAAGAGGCCTATATGTCGACGGATGGGACACCTGCACGAGTTTGAGCAGAGGCGGGACAATAGAGTATACGGCATGGTCCCCTGCCAAATGCCGGATGGCGACGTACACCAAGCCACAGCAGAAAAAGAGGGGAAGTAAAAAACAGGGCTGAGGTGCGGAGGGAGAGGAAAAAGCGAGATATCCCCAGCCCTGTTAAAGTGCTTTACTTATTTGATTATACGATAGAGCAATATAGTGTGCGACAAAAATCCTGTCAATCTGAAAATCTTTTTTTGCGAGGCAACTCGGAAACCTAAGTTGGTTTCGGATCTTAACTGATAGCCACCCGTGTCAAACCTCACAAGTCTAATATAGCCTGCACCTTGCCCTTTGTCAAGGGCCGTATTAGAATAATTCGCACAAGTTTAATTTTTCGTGGCCGCCGACACAATACAGGACCGTTTTAATGCTTACAGACAATATACTCGAACTGATAGGGAACACCCCACTCCTGCAACTCAAGGGCGAAGCGATCTTCGCCAAGGCCGAATTCTTGAATCCCGGCGGCAGCATCAAAGATCGCGTGGCCCTGGCCATGCTCGAGGCTGCTCGTCGGGACGGCAAACTCAAGCCCGATTCGATTATTACCGAGCCTACGAGCGGCAACACGGGCATAGGGCTGGCCCTGGTTGGCCGACTGATGGGCCATAAGGTCCGAATCGTCATGCCCGAAGGCATGAGCGAAGAACGTAAGAAACTCATCACAGCCCTCGGTGCGGAACTCGTTCTGATTCCTGACGAAGAAGGCATCGCCGGAGCGGTTGCGCGGGTAGAGAAAATGGCCGCCGAGGACGACCGCCTGTTCGTTCCGCAGCAATTCCAAAACCCGGCCAATCCACGTGTGCACTACGAACAGACCGCCCGCGAACTTTGGAGGCAAATGGGCGGCAAGATCGACTGCTTCGTGGCCGGCGTCGGAAGCGGAGGGACCCTACAGGGCGTCGGATCGTTCCTGAAAGAACAGAAGCCCGATATCAGAATAGTCGCTGTCGAACCAAAGGATCGCTCTGCAATCCTCGGGCACGAACCCGGTCTCCATCAGATTCAGGGAATCGGAGACGGTTTTATACCGGATGTACTGAATGTGGCCCTGGTCGATGACGTGATCGAGGTCAGCGACGACGATGCTATACAAACCACACGCCAGTTGGGGGCGGATCTGGGCCTGCTCGTCGGCATCAGTTCCGGCGCAAACGTTTGGGCCGCGAGGAAGATCGCGCGGAATATGAAGGGCAATGTCACAACAGTTTTGCCGGACCGCGCCGAGCGATATTTCAGTACCGCACTGCTCTGACTCTGACCAAGTCGCATGTTGGCGGACCGTACATCCGTCTTCTGGCACGTCCCGCCAGGCCCAATCGCACCAGAGTCATCCCTTAAGGGTGCCGTCAGAAAGACCCCCGTGTCGAAGGCAAATCCAGTAAAGAATACGTTAGCACCTCCCAGGTTCTGGCCCTTGAGCGAGCCACGCTTGCCAGGCTGTTTACTCCGAAAGTGTATTCATATCAGATGATCTTCCCCTCTGTATGCGCAAAAAAATAACGGGCTGAGGTTGGGAGAGAGGAAGAGGAGTCTAAGTACCCCAGCCCGTGAAAAGTCTTGTATACTAATGGTACGCCTGTGCGAGGCAGAGGTTCACGCCTGCCAAACAACCAAACTGACTGGAAACCTCAAACACCGATCCTCCCGTTCAGGCGGACACAAGGAATTCTCCATAGAACCTGATTGGATAATACCACTTGTGCCGATGAACAGCAACAGAAAAGACGCCCGATATTCGCTCTTTTTTTTGCGCGTAATCCCCGCTTCACGGGGGGATTTTGGGCCGCTCCGCATCCACTCGCATGCGTGCCCATCCTTCACGTCACACGATTGCGCTGTACGCAAATCTGCACGAAGCCCTCAATTCGTGATAGTAAACGCATAGCGGCCGGGCATAAGCTTGACCTTCACTAACTCTTGCTCCTCGCGCACCTCGCCCACTCCCGCCGCATCCGCCAGCGGCAAACCGCTCTCACGGACATCGGCTGCATCCTCAGCCGGCAGTACGAGCGTGGCTGTCGCATTTGGCGGTACGATCACGTGCACCTGCACCATCCCTGGCTTCAAACGCCATTGACTGACTATCCGGCCGTAAAGCGATTCGTAGCTTGTTTTGACCCAGGTCAGCGAAGGCCTGTTGAGAATCGCGGGCCTCAATATGAAATGCTGCATGCCCGGATGATGCGGGTCGATTTGAATGCCGCCGAGTCCCTCCATATACCAGGCCCCGATGTGCAGATAGGAGCTGTGCAGCAGCGACTTATCACCCGGCCAGGACTCCCAAACAGTGGTCGCACCCTTTCGCAGCATGTCGCCCCAGCCTGGATAGTCCTCTTTTGTGGCCATCTCGAACATCAGGTCGGGCCTGTTGAATTCCAGCAAAGTCTTGACGATGAAGTAACCGCCTGTAATGCCGCCCCAGAAATGCCCCTTGCGATGGATTCGTATTTCATCCTCAAAGCGCTGCCAGACCGCATCTTTGACATCATCCGGCGGCAGGTCCACCAGAAGCGCAATCGCAAGATAAGCCTGGAAATTGTTCACGTAGCCATGCTCATCGGGTTTGTAGAACTTTGCATGCACCGCTTTGCGTACTTTGTCCGCCCGGATATGGTATTTCGCAGCGGCATCGTCTTCGCCTAATGCATGGGCAATCCTGGCAGCTGTCTCCAGATTGTATATCCAGAAGCAGTTGTTGAAAAAGAGCGTCTCGACGGTATCACCGTTGACACCTTCAGCCCCCGGCCACAGCCAGTCGCCCAGGAAATCCCATTTGCCGCCCCAGCGAACAAGCATGTCGTCCTTCGCTTTGGTCTCAAGAAATGCCAGCCACCGCTGTATGGTCGGAAAATTGATCTCCAGAATCCGCACATCGCCGTACTGCTCGTACACTTCCCAGGGCAGCGTCACACAATAACCGCTCCACGCGGGGCCGCCCCCACCCCAATATGTCGGGGCTGTGTAGGGCAGATTGCCGAGAATTGTGGGGTCGTTCTCGTCGTCGGCCCCTTCCTTGTTCTCGTCGGTGCCCCATCGGCTGCCGCCGCCCTGCACGTCACGCCAATCCTGGCTCCATTTGGTGTAGAACGCTCCGAGACTGTAATTGTCCAGCCCGGTCTCCGTTGTCGCATGGGCATCGCCACCATAGCCCATACGCTCGCGCTGGGGGCAGTCCACTACATATCCGCCGAGACTCAGATTCTCAAACGTCCAGAGCGTAGTGTCATAGATATCGTTTAACAACTCATTGGAACACTCGAAATGCCCCGCCCGGCTATAGTCCGTCCGCACCATGTATGCGCGGATCTGGTCCAGATCGGGCTTGTCTTTCATGCCCTCGATCTGCACCCACCGCCCGGCAAAATAGTTGAAGCGATTGCGAAATGTTCCCTTTCCCTCCGGCCCGACAATGTATTTGCTGCGCAGACGATGCGTCATCTCCTGGTCGGCCCGCTCGGAGAAGTTGAATTCAATTTCCCGACCGGGCTCGCCTGCAACATCCGCCTCCAGCCAGCCGTTCATATTGACACCAAGATCCACGCGATACACGCCCTCGGAAACCTCTTCCACACTGACCGGGTCGATCCTCTGGATCTTTCGATTAGGCTCGACCATCTCCGCCGAGAGAATCAGGTCGGGCGAATACACGGCTGCAAAATCCCATTTCGAATCATCCAAATCAACCGAGCACCATTCGGGCAGCTCTTTGCGGGCATCGTACTCCTCGCCCCCGAAGTGCATGAAATCCCAAACGCCCCAAAGTGTGTTGGGGCTGGGGTGCGTCCTCCAACTCGCATCGGTGACAACCTGAGCCTTCCGGCCGCCCGGCAGTTTGATATCCGCCTGAGCGATCACGATAGGCGTCTGGGGTTTGTCGGGCGTTTTATAGTGTGGGAATATCGACCAGGAAACCCCCAACCACAAACCGATCACATTCCTGCCCGGCCGCAGATGCTCGCTGATATCGTAGGTCATGTAGCGCGCCCGCTTGCGATGGTTCGCCACACTGGGCGACAGCACCGCGTCGCCGACCTTCCGGCCGTTAACGTGCAACTCGTGATAACCAACCGAAGCAACGTAGATAAGCGCCGAGACAGGCTCGTCATCCAAAGTGAAGACCTTTCGCAGCCACGGATCAGGCACGGTATTATCAGGCGGCGGCCAGCCCTTTCTGCGCACAAAGACCTCGTCGGTTCCGATCCACTCGGCCCGCCAGTCGGATTCATCAAGTAGCCCAACGGTCCATTTCGCCGGTTCACTCCAGTCCGACCAGGTGCCGTTTTCATCCCGCACCTGCACCTTCCAGTAACAAGCCGAACGGGAGGCAAGCGGCATGCCGGCGTAGAGCACGTGCACCGATTGATCCGAGCGAACCACGCCGGAATCCCACAGATCAGCGCTGTTGATATCGAGCAAATCCCTCATGCTCGCCACAAGTATCCGGTAGGCGGTCTGGCGCTGGCCGCGAACGCTCGTGTCCGTAATCTGCAGCTTCCAACTCAGGCGGGGCCGCACCACATCAATCCCGAGTGGATTGGACAGATACTCGCAGCGCAAGTCATCCACCTCTACGCTGGCCTGATTCCGGGCAGCCCCGGACCCCGGCGCCGCCTGAAAAGAGGAACAGCCCCCGCAAGTCACCAAGACTGCAACTACTACTGATCCCAAAGCTTCCAGGACGTTTCTCATCGCACATGACCTCAAACTGATATATCGTCTGGTTCGTGGCTAAATGCCGGCCCAAGTGTACTAACACCTCTGCGCTATTGCAACGCCAACCAGCAGCACACCTCTGCAAACCGGCTCCGGCGAGCCACTTTTCGCTTCACTTCGCGTCGCCCGTTGACCATAATGTGGCAGCGCAATTGAGCAATCCAAGGAAAGGATAAGGCTATGAAGAAGACCGTGTGGACGATTGTCGCAGTAAGTGTGTGTATTCTGCTCATGGCGGGCTGCAAAGGCAAAGATGAGCGGGACGACGGCCATGGTCCCGCAGCGCAAAGCAATCCCGGGGCAGAGAAAGCCGCGGTCGAGTGCGCCGAACAATGGCTCGCGGTGCTTGACCAGGGCGACTACCAGCAAGCCTGGGAACAGACCGCAGGAATCTTTAAAGAGATTGTGCCCATCGATCAGTGGAGGAATCAGATGAAGGTTTTTCGCGGCCGACTGGGCAAGGTAGTCTCGCGGAATCTTAAATCCAGGCAGTATACGACCGTCGCTCCAGGCGTACCCGAAGGCCAATACGTTATTATCCAGTACGAAACAGCCTTTGAGAATAAGGCGAATGCCACCGAGACGATTACCCCCATACTGACCGATGACGGTTCGTGGAAGGTGTCCCAGTATGTCATACAGTAGGCCGCGTGCAAACCCCCGGCTGACAGAATTGAATTGCCACAACCGAGGCGAAGCCGCAATATCAGGAGGTTCATAATGCGAAAACACGCAGATTCACAAAACCCGCTTTCGCTCTCCCTCATGCTAACAGCATTCCTGTGTTTATCTGTCCGCGCAGACATGCCCGAATTCGAATCCCACACAATCGACAAGATTGGCAGAAGTATGGGCCAGACCTCGCTGGTGGACATAGACAAGGACGGTGATTTGGATTGGGTCGTCGGCCAGCGGGGCAGGATGTGGTGGTTCGAGTACAAAGGTCCCGACAACTGGAAACGCCACGATATGGGATCGGGAGCACGTACCGACGTCGGGGGATGCGCATTTGACATCAATGGCGATGGGTGGGTCGATCAGGTTTCCGGAACGGCCTGGTATCGCAATACAGGCAAGCCTCGCACAGAACCATTCGTTCGACACGACAACGGAGCTATCAGTTGCCACGACAACGTAGCCGCGGATATCGACGGTGACGGCAAACTCGACGTCGTCGCATGCAGCAACGACAAGGCTCACGTGGTCACGGTATGGTACAGTATTCCCAAGGACCCCCGTGACAAATGGATCGAGCACAAGATAGGCAAGGGTATCCACGGCGGCGTCGATCCTGCGGGTGTCGGCGATCTCGATGGCGATGGAGACAACGATGTGGTCCGAGGCGATGTCTGGTTTGAGAACAAGGACGGCAAGGGGCTCAAGTGGCAGGAGCACGCCGACCTGACCCCGCCGGGCGGCAATCGACCCGACCGCTACGGCCTGGCTATCAAAACCTGGGTCTGCGATCTGGACGAAGATGGCGATCTCGATATTGTCGAAGCCGAGGCCGATACCACCGACGGCCGGGTCTTCTGGTTCGATAACAAAGGCAAGGCTGAGAAATGGCAGTGCAGGCTGATATCGCCGGCGCACACCGACCAGGATTTCCACTCGCTTGCAGTTGCCGATTTCGACAACGACGGCGATCTGGATGTATTCTCAGGCGGCGGCCCGCTCAATAAGACCACACACAAATGGTTCATCTGGGAAAATGCCGACGGCAGGGCCGGCAAATGGACCGAACATACGATTCTCTCCGGCAAACGCTGCCATGAGGCCAAAGCCGCCGACGTCGACCGCGACGGCGACATAGACATCTGCTCAAAACCCTGGCGAGGAGACGAACACATCTACCTCCGCAATATGCTCAAGTAGCACACGAAACAGACTGCAACCGCCAAAAAAGAGATGGCCGTTCTGACTGCGATGGTTTCTGGCGCTCAAGCCGCAGAAGCGAAAGATGCTATTTTCGGAACTCGATCCAGACCCCGTAATTGATGCCTTCGGCCTTGCCTTTGTCAGGGACAATGATTCGGTAGTCCTCGATGCCAAGCTGACGCATAATCGACTGCAGTTCGGCGGCTTTTTGTTGTGGATCATAGTTCATCGGATGTCCCGAACGTACTTTGCCGGCCAGCTTGAGTGGAAAGTCCCTGGGCAACCCGCGACCGATAAAAGCCACCCCGCCCGGCCGCAGTACACGATGTATTTCGCTGAACGCCCGGACCTTGTCATTCCAGAAACGATATGAGCCACGCGAGACGATCATCTGCGCGTAGCCATCTCGGAAAGGCAAATGGTGCACATCCGCCTGGACCGCACTAACGCAACACGAGCAACCCGCCTCCGCAGCCCGATCGAGGAAATAACCAAAGAAATGCGGATTGATATCCACGTTGATCCAGTGCATCTGCGTCCGCTTGCATAGCTCAACGATCAGCGTTCCCGGTCCGCTGCCGATATCCAGCCCCACGCCTTCGGCCCGCTTAAGGTCGTAATCCCGCACAATCTGCTCGGCCAGCGGCCCGTACACCGGCGCTAAATGCCCTTCGCTGGCCGCGATCATCCGCTCGGCCGCCCTTTCCTGCTTCGACGCCGGCCCTTTGCCTCCGCTCGAACAGCCAATCACGAGCGACAACGCTGTCAATCCTATAACCAAATACAATCTTTGCATCAGACAGAACCCTCAAAAACAAAATCAATTCCTAAGGTATTCTACAGCCAAATCCCGCCTCCGACCAGCCCTCTTTGGTTCCGCATCGCGTCTTCGCCGGTTCTTTTACCCGTTTCGAAAATAGATATGGTTTTTCCCGTCGCGGAGCCGATGGGTAAAACCAGATTGGA
>CAZGMJ010000067.1:0-28284 GCA_964526785.1 uncultured Pirellulales bacterium | reverse complement strand
TCTCGAAACCGTTTCCTACGCACTTTCGGCGGCTGCATAAATGGCTAAACCACACTCTCTGTGAAATCGGCGCAAAACAGAAGCCCCGCAGGATTGTCGCTCCAGCGGGGCTGATCTCTCCCTCACCTCACACAGAACCGAGGCTATTTTCCGGCGTCTGCCGCCGGTTCGGACGCCTTGTCTTCGGACTTCTCAGGCTGCTCGGGCTCTTCGAACTTGAAGTTCTTCTTCTGGGCCTGTTCGCGAACCGCCTTGATGACGGCCGAGCCGAGCGTATCGGCTTTGCCGGCCTGTTTCTTCATGGCATCAGCCACGTACTGTTTGCGGGCCAGATTGAGCTTCTGTATCTGGGCCTGTATCTCCGCACGCTCTTTCGCTTTTGCCTTGATGTACGCCTCTCTCTGCTCAGGCTCGAGCTTGCGAATCTCCTCAGGCAGTTCCTCTTCCTTGATCTCGTCGAGGTCGAAGCTGTCGCTCTTGTATGCATCGACAAGGTCCCACGCCTCATTGCGATAATTGCTGGAGGCCTTGGCAACGGACCGTTGTATCGCAGCTTCGGCCGAAACAGTACCGGCGTTGCGATCCTGGACTACCTGGCGCTCTTTCAGTCTCCGACCCGCTCGTCCGTACGCCAGGTAGGTGGTGTTGAGTTTGGCATTGAGCTCCGCGATCTTCTTGTCCTGCGGCGCATCGACATGGGCGACCCGTCGGTTGTGGTCGATATTGAGGAATCGCCCATCAGCGAGCGTCGCCGCGTGCTTCCACTTGCCGTCGATGCCCTGCTGCTCGTTGCGGCAGTGGATTGTGTTCACGATGATACCCTTGTTGATCGCGGCTTTGCATGCATCGCGATAGTCGACGGGCCCCTGCGTGAACGGCTCATTGCCCGCAATGAAGATCACCTTCAGATCACCGGGATTCTCGCTCCACTGCAACCCCTCGGTGGCGTCCTTTATGACCCAGCCGCAGTACTCCGAGCCGCCGTTCGTCTTCAACGCAAACAGCTCGGCCGAGACTTTGTCGAGGTCCGTCGTGAGCGGAACGATCTGACGGATGTAGCCCTCATCCTTCGCCAGCGAACTCTTCCCGTACTCATATAGGCCGACCTGAACCTCGGGCGTCCGCCCGTTTCGTCTGGCAAAGATAAACTCGTTGACAATGGCCCAAAGCTCGGTCCGCGCCTGGTCGATCAGCCCGGACATACTGCCGCTCGTATCCAGCAGGATCGCCATCTGCACCAGCGGCTTGTCCTGCTCGACGGGCACAATCTCGGCTGCCACATCCGGCTGCACGTGCATCTTCTTCTCCTCTGCCCGGACGCCCGCCGTCAAAACTGCCGTCATCAAAACGGTTGCTGTAATTGTTGCCATCTTCATTGCTCTGCTCCTTTTCTGCATGTGAACCTTGTTTCCCAGACACGCCAATATCAGTTCGTGTTCTTTACAAGTATCGTCTCGCCGTCCACCACCAGGAGAATATCGCCGCGCAACGCGACGGCCGCCTGACGATTATTTCGCGCCAGCTTATGCACCAGTTCGAAGAACTCGTCGGTTCCGAATTCAATAGTGCGGTCCGGCCGGGTCTGCGATTCTGTCTCCACGATGTAGCTGTCCACCCAGCGATCGCGCTTGTAATAGTAAGCTCGATCGTTGATCTGCTGGACATTAGCGATCTCAACGCGGTTCATCTTCTCGTCGTAGAAATAGTTGCGCACATTCAGTGTGCTCTGGGCCTTTTGCCTGCCCATATTGAAGCCCTGGTTGACGGCATCAAGTCCGGAACGGCTCCGCATTGCACGGCTTTCCAAAGAAGTCCCTGCTTCGCGCAGGATCTCGTCTCTGCGACCAAGTTCGGTGCCCTCGCGGGCCAGGAAAGCCGTGTATTCAGTTAAGATACCGAATTCGGTCGAGAGCCGAACGATTTCATCGACCAGTTCCTTAACCTTCGGATCGTCCTTCGAAGCCGAGGGATCCGCACCCATTTGCCGTACAGCATCGATCAGTTCGGCGATCTTTCTGCTGGCCCACAGCCTCGGGACGAAACCGTTGTTGACGCTGGCCTTATTGAAACGGAAGGTGAACTTGAACGTGCGCTTGCTGCCAAGGTAATTGCCGCTGAGTTCGAACACAACCGGTTCATTGCCGACGTACTGGCCCAACAGCGTCAGTTGATCGCCCTCGAAAAGGTCGGGCAGTTTGGCCGGAATGATATCGCGCGTCCGCCCGAGGGCGGGACCGCCGTCTTCGGCCAACACCTGCAATTGCGGGTCCGCCAGCACCGGGCCGGTTAGACGCCTGAAGACCTTGCCCACCTTCACCTCGACATCTTCCCGCGGCAACACGAACTCGGCCGTCGCACGCGACGCGTCGGCTATTCTTTCCAACAACGGTGCGTTCACATCGACGCCCACACCGAACGTGAAGACCCGACGATTGTGCGGATTGTGCTTTGTTGCCAATTCTCGAATGACCACTTCCGAGGTCTGCCCGACGGTGGGCAACCCGTCCGTGAGAAACAGCACGATGCCCAACATATCCTCGAGCGGTTTCTGGCTGAGCGCCTCCTTCAGCGCATCGTGAATGTTCGTACCGCCCTGGGCCGTCACGCCCTCGATGTACGCGGCGGCAGCCTCTTCGGTCTTGCGCGTCTTGATTACAGGCGTTTCGGAGAACTTCTGTACCGTGTTGTTGTAGATCAGGATGTTGAACGCCTCGCCCTCCCGCAAGCCCGCAATGACCTGCAGAGCCGCTTCCTTGACCTGCTCGATCTTCTCACTGCGCATGCTGCCCGAACGATCGATAACGAGCGTCACTTCGCGTTTGATCGCGGGCTTGTCGCTCTGTTTGGGCGGCTCGGCGGGCACGCCGGCCAGCAGCAGAAAATATCCCCCGCCGACCTTCTTCTCGGGATAGGCAAACATCGATGCCGTAACGCCGTCGGCTTCGAGGAGATACGAAAGACGAAACGGACCGGGCTCCTTCTGCGCTTCATCCCTTATCTTCACCCGCATCTGCTTATCACTGACTCGCTTCGTTTCGAGTTTATGGCTGGCCGAGTAAATGGTGGATATCGAGCGTTTGGCCCGAATATCGGCTTTGATCTTCCACGGCACCGCATAGCTCAGCGACTCAGTGCGCGGCAGCATGTAATCCACGCGGTTGCCGTCGACCTCCAGCAGATGTTCGTACGTCAGGCGCACGCGCTGCTTGCCGCGCGGCTCGACGGGAAATACACTGGAACGAATCAGATTGTATCCGATGAATTCGACCAGCGCAGGATCGCGAATCCGCCGAACGAGTTGCTCGTAGATGCGTTTGGCTTCATCCCGCGGCAGTACCTCGGCGCTGATCGGCCCATGCGGGCCGTCGTATGCAAAACCACGAACCACCGCGCCGTCGGGCACCGGCAGGACCAGTTCGGCCTCTTGTCGTTGGGACGTAGTGTTTTCCAGCCGGATTTCGATAGTCGTCGTCGCCGTACTCTCAATGATATCCACCTTCACTTCGACGTCCGTCAGCCTGATAGCCGCCCGGCGGTCCGGTGCAAAGGCAATCGCCCGGCTCTGAGGCATAATCACATTCGATGCCCACGGACGCACCGTGACGTGACTGATCTGCCCGGCCGCGGGGACAACGGAGAAACCAAGGCATGTCGCCAGAAGAACTACAATGCAGTGCTTTTTGCCGGCCATCGTTTTGCTCCTAAATACGGGTTTGCGATGCGTCTGTCTCTACATTAAATATAACGCACGCCCGGCGTTTCGTTCTGTAAATAGTGTGTAAAAAGGGTCCGGCGATATTCTTGAGGACATAACGGCATCATCGCCTCTTACCTCTGTGGGGCAGCGTCTGCCGGGACGCAACCGAACGCGCCATCGGTGTTGTCGCACATGCATCGAGAGCGTATTACCCTGCATGCGACGACAGCGGCATGCACATCGTAACGGGTGAGATGTCGGCTGCAGCGGCACCGGTCGCCCAGACACTTGCGATCTCAGCTACTACAGGCCCGAGCGCATGTTCCCACTCCATGCTGCAAGTCGTAGCGCATGATGCAGCATTCTCGACGCTTGTGAATCATCGAGAGTCACTCGCTGGCAATGTCAATCGTGGCCCATAGGCCGGCCTCGTACCGCCACTCGGTCGGCTGGTTGATCAACTCGATTTTAACGCTCTCGCCGGCGAATTGCGACAGGTCGACTTTGACGTCAGCCCAACCGTTGTCCGTGGTCTGCTCGCTTATGGTCTTTCGCAACAGCTGCCGGCCGCCGGCCCTGATGATAAGGTCCCAGTCGCCGCGCTCGTCGTTGCCGACTACGAGATGCAATGCAGTCTTCTTGCCCGAGGGAATCTCCACTGTGCGACTCAGCACACACCCCGTGTTATGGTCGAGCGGGTGCGTCAGCAGGACATTCTTCCTGCCCCGCAATTCGGATTTCAGGCCGGGGTCCATATCGCTGCCGCACCTGGCCACCTTCCAGCCCGCCGCAAACCGCTCGATAGCCTTGGAAAGATCCTGACCGGCAACAGCAGTGATTTGCATCATTTCCGCATCGGAGAATTTGCTCTCGGCAATCGGCCCTGGCGCCCAGCACTGCTCCAACTCGCTCGGCCTGGGTTTCTGTACGGGAATAACGAAGACCTCCCGGCCGTCCCGCCCGGTCTCGACGCGGCCGCCTGCGCGGGTGACCGCCTGGCGCACCAGTTTCTCGCAGACCTGCACCAGTTTCGGGAAGTTGTACGGCGTGTGGCTGAACTTGCCCTCGGGATCAAGCGCTGACGTAAAGCGGTCGGGCAGGTTTTCGAAGCCAACGGTCGTAAAGAGAATTCCTCCCGCGTTGGCTGGATTGCAATCCGAATCCTGTCCGCAGCGGGTACTGATGACAATTGTCTTATCGAGATCGCCCCGGCCATAAAGCAAGCCCATCACGATATACGCACCGTTGATTTTGGCATCGATATTGAAGTCTGCCTCGGGGCCGGTGCATGAAAACCTGCGATAGTCGGGATTATCCTGATACTTCGCCTCAATAAGCTCCCAGGTCTGTTGCCAATCGTCGGGATACTGCTCGTGCCACGTGAGCACATCGCGTATGCACTCATGGTATTGGCTGCCTTTCGGGATGCATTCGAGGCCTGCATGGATGATTTTGATCACGTCGTCTTCGAAAAATGCCTCGGCATACATGCCCGCCACGAATTGCCCGCCGTAAAGGCCGTCGCCGTAGTTCATCAGCCTGCCAAACTTCTCGCCCAGCTCGATGGCAACATTCGGCAAACCCGGCGCGATCAGGCCGGCGTAGTCCGCCTCGATCTGATAGTCGATGTCATCCGCATGCGCGTTGAATTTCGGATGTCCCGAATCCGGTGGCGCAATGCCGCTGCGCAAATTGTCTCTGCCCGCTCTGTTCGCATGCCAAAGCCGATAGCCGCTGTTTGCAAAGTCGATACCCGCCTGGCGAATCGAGACATCCATGCCATACAACTCGAGGGTACGCAGAAATGTCATCTCAACGTAGATGTCATCCTGATGGAACTGGTTGATCATCTCCGGTTTCCATTGCGGCATTTCCGCAGCCGGTATGATCTCGCCTTTCCAATGAAACTCGGTGGGGCCGCCCCAGCCAACGCCCGCCATCTGGCCGATCCAGCCCGCCTTCATCTTGTTTACATAATCATCGACCGACAGATGACGTGCTGCGGATTCCCTGGCCTGCGCCTGACAGCCTGCCAGAACCAGGAAATTGATGACCGCGAATGTCAGAACGGCCGGCGGTGTAGAATGTCGAGTCATGGCTGTACCTCCAAAATATGAGCGTTTTGCATACCAGATTCCATCAGAACGATACGACGGCACATGCAACAAGTCAATCCATTTCGCCTCCGACGGATACATCGGGCGCCAGTCATAGGCAAACGCACACGAAGCTACCGCACATACCCCTCCGGCCAAATGCGGCCACAATGAGGGCGGGCAACCTCAACATGCGTACCGCCAGGTCTGTGAATGACGTCAGCGGCCGGATAGAAGCAGCGAAACGACAGGCAAACGCGGCGAGATTGCCCACATTAACTTGTTCCCAAGTTTTTGGCCCGGTTCTTTGCAATGCCCCGTGGAACCTGTATAATGGCGGCACTTGTCAATGCGACTATAATTTGGGGTATGTCTGGCGGAGCGCAGGCAATGCTGAAGTACAAGATCTTATTGCTTATATGTGTGGTGCAACTGGCTGCCGGAACCGGCGCCGGCAGCGCAAGTGCTGATACCTGGCGTCTGACGGAGGATCAGGATTTCGAGGCCGTCTCCGAACAGACGGACGAGTTTCTCCTGGCTGTTACACGGACCAAGGAGTTGGTCAATACCGGCGAGGTGGGGCAGGCCAGAGAGGCGTATGAGAAACTGAAGGATGAGTTTCCGGACCTGGCGGGCCCGGACTTCGATCAGTTTGTCAAAGCCGAGTTGCAGTTTTGCGAGGGCCGCTTTGCTGCTGCGATCAGAAGCTATGACAAGCTGCTTGAAGAATATCCGATGAGTCGTCTGTATGACGCCGCACTCGACCGTGAATTCGCGATAGCCACCGCCTATCTCGGCGGCCATAGGAAAACGATCCTGCTTCTTATCAAGCTGAAGGGATACGCCGAAGGCATCAAGATCATGGAGAAGGTCACGGACAATGCCGGTTTCTATTCACCTATCGGTGTCAAGGCCGCCATTGCTGTGGCGCAACATTACGAACAGCGAGAGAAGTACGAAGAGGCCTATCTCAAGTGGAATGAGATATCCAGACACTGGATGATCGGTGAAATCGGCAAACAGGCCCTGCTTGGTATGGCTAGATCACAATATGCGTCGTATAACAGTGAACCTCCGGAGAAACGGGCCTTTTACGATGCGTCCAGGCTCAGAACCGCCAAGACCTTGTATGAGAAATTCCTCCTGCTCTTCGCTGAGGACGCCAAAGAACTTGGAATCGAGCAACTCATCGATGAGATCGGAGAGGAAATCGCGTACAAGCAGTTCGTAATAGGCGAGTACTACGAACGCGTCGACAAGCCTCAGGCAGCCAGGCTCTACTACGACATGGTTGTCAGAAACTGGCCCGGCTCAAAGGCCGCTGAAATGGCCAGGAATAAGCAGTTGGAGAACCCCACGGAGACGGACGAAACCAAATGAGTGCAAGAAAGCCGATGATACGCCCTGGCATAGCAGGCGCAGCCGTTTGCATACTGATCCTGCTGGCCTGCTGCGGATGCAACAATTTTGCGGGCTACTCGAATGACTCGCTGTTTCCGGCGGGCATTGAAAGCGTCTACGTGGAGATGTTCGACAACCAGACCTTTCGCCGGGGTACTGAATATGATCTGACGGACGCTCTGGCCAAACGAATCGAAGCCGATACACCCTACAAGATCGTATCGAGCAGGGATCGGGCCGACACCGTAATCAGCGGGCGCGTGTTGCGTGTTTACGAATCTGTGTTGAGTACCGAGCGAGAGTTCGGCACCGCCCTTGAAAAGGAACTCACTGTTGAGGCGATCGTCAACTGGAAGAACCTCAATACCGGTGAACTGCTGATAGAGGACGAGCAAGTGGCCGGCCTCGCGACCTACTCGACGCACCTATCCCAGGATTTCAAGTACGGCTCTTCACTTGCATCAAACAACATCGCTCAGAAGATCGTAGAACTGATGGAAACCAAGTGGTAGAGCGTCTATTTCAGTAACGACAAAGACATCAGATTGGAACATAAACGCACTAATGACGAACCAAACCAATAAGAAACCCGGCCCGAATCGCCGCCCCCCTCAAAACAAGCAAGGCAAAAAGCCCCCCCTGCCCACATATCGCAGAGGTCCGTTCAGTTGGCTGATCATCGCAGTAATCGTCTTTACGGGCGTTTTGATGCTTAAAGATCTGCAGGGTGTGAAAGAGATTACGTGGGATCAGTTCGAAGAACACGTGAAGAACGACCGCCTTGAGAGCGTTCTTGTCAAAGACACGGAGATCACGGGCAAATTCCGCCCCACATACGTCGACAGCGAGGAAGATCAGACGAAGGATGCTTTTTCGGTAACGTACAAGGAGTCCCTTCAAGACCGATTCTCCGAGATGCAGAAGATCATGCTCGAGAACAAGGTCGAGATCGTCGCGGATCCGGCCAGAGTCTGGTTGTTTATGCTGATGCAGTGGCTGTTGCCTCTGCTGTTCTTTGGCGCCATCATCTACTTCATGTTCATCCGCAATCTGCGCAGCGGTGCCGGCGGCATGCTCATGTCATTTGGCCGCAGCAAGCACAAACTGCACGCCAAAGACCGCGTCCAGGTAACATTCAAGGACGTTGCGGGCGTCGAAGAGGCCAAGGATGAAGTCACCGAATTGATCGAGTTTCTCAAGAGCCCCAAGAAATTCCAGCGGCTTGGCGGGCGTATTCCGAGGGGCGTCCTGCTGGTCGGACCGCCCGGTTGCGGCAAGACGCTGCTGGCCAAAGCCATCGCGGGCGAAGCGGAGGTACCTTTCTTCAGCATATCCGGCAGTGACTTTGTGGAGATGTTTGTCGGCGTGGGAGCCTCGCGCGTGCGGGACCTGTTCAAACAGGCCAAGGACAATTCTCCATGCATCATCTTTCTCGATGAGGTCGATGCAATCGGGCGCAAGCGAGGCGCCGGTTTCGTCGGCGGCGGACACGACGAGCGGGAACAGACGCTCAACGCCATTCTCGTCGAGATGGACGGCTTTGATACGAACGATCAGGTGATCGTTATTGCCGCAACAAACCGGGCGGACATCCTGGACCATGCACTGACGAGGCCCGGCCGATTTGATCGGCAGATATTCGTGCCGCTGCCCGATCTTCAGGGACGCCTCGAAATCCTGAAGGTGCACGCCAAGAAGATCAAACTGGCGCCCAATACCAACCTCGAACGCATCGCTCGCGGAACGCCCATGTTCAGCGGCGCGGATCTGGCCGCTATTATCAACGAGGCCGCGCTGGCCGCAACGATGGCGAATAAGGACTACGTCGAGACCGCCGACCTTGAAGAAGCGAGGGACAAGGTGAGATGGGGAAGGGCCAAGCGGAGCAGGGTCATCGACAAGAAGGAAAAGGAAATCACGGCCTATCACGAGGCAGGTCATACGCTGGTACAGAGTCTCCTCGATGACGCCGATCCGCTGCACAAGGTGAGCATCATTCCCCGCGGACCGATGGGGGGGGCGACGTTCGCTCTGCCCGAAAAGGACAGGACCCTGTTTACCAGGCGATATTGCATGGCGCTGATGCAGGTCTGCTTCGGCGGCCGCATTGCCGAACAGTTGTTCTTCGATGATATTACCAGCGGCGCCCAGTCCGACATTACGCAGGCGACGCGCATCGCCAGGCAGATGGTCCTGACGTGGGGCATGAGCAATCAACTCGGACCGATCAGCTACGGCCCCGATCTTGGTGTCAAAGAAGCGACGTACATGTTCAACAATGAGAGGGAATACTCCGAGAAGACCGCCGAGGCTATAGATAGTGAAATTAAGGCGCTCACGGATGAGGCTTTCGGCAAGGCCAGGGAGCTGATCGCGGCAAATAGGGACAAGCTCGAACGTATTGCCCAGGCCCTCCTAAAGTACGAGACGCTGGACGCCGACGATGTGAAACTGATCCTCGATGGGGGAACGCTGGATAAACCAACGGTTGCCGACCTGCTGGCCGTTGAACAGGCCAAGAACGACAACAAGCAAGACGATAAGTCCGAAAAGGACTCAAAAGACTGATACGGCTCGCCGCCACCATTCTGATCTAAGGAGCGAACATGCGGAAGATCGCCACTTCGACGGTGTGTGTGCTCTTGATGTTGATCCAGTTCGGGACCATGCCCGCCCGGGGTCAAACCGACACACAGCCAACGCCGCTCGACGTCAACAGCCCCGTCGAGCTTGTGCGCAGTAACGAAGAGTACTCCTCGATGCGAATAATACCGGCGACGCTGGACGGCAAGCCGGGCATCGCCCTGCTATTTGAGGGCACCGAGGACATGCATTACTACGCCAAATCCGAGACCGCTCCGGCCCCGGGATTGCAGTTGAAGATCCAGGCTGAATCGGAATCCCTGGAATTTGGCTCGGCGGTCTTTCCCGACTGGCACATATTCACCGATGCAGTCGGCACGAAGATTGAGGTTTATTCCGGGACGTTCACTGTCTTCTTGCCGATCCGAAATCTCGACCAGATAGCGCAAGAAGCTAACCAGCAGGTCGATGTAACAGTTGCGGTTGCAGGCATCGCCTGTACCAGCATGGTCTGCCTGCCTCCATTCGACAAGGCTTTCTCTGTTGCCGTCGATCTGACAAACGTCAAATCATGGCAGCCAGTCTCTCTGGGCTCAACCGGGCAACAGTCCGACGCCGCAAGCGATGCAGATAAGTCGGAGGTTTCCGGACCCGCCGGCAAAGCCGACCAGACCAGGCAGGCTATCCTGCCCTATGGCACGGGAGTCTATCTGGTATTGGCCGTTCTCGCGGGCATCTCGATCAACATCATGCCATGCGTCCTGCCGGTGATTCCGCTTATATTGATGCGGCTGATCGATCAATCCAGGAAGCCCGAAGGCAGCCGACTCGCTACCGGCGCGGCGTTTTGCATCGGCGTAATCCTGTTCTTTGCGGCCTTCGCACTCATCTCCGCCATCATCAATATCACCACGGGCGCTGTGCTCGATCTCAACAGCTTGTTCCGTTACCCGACTGCAGTAATCGTCCTGTTTCTCGCCATTGTCTTCTTCGGTCTGGTCATGCTGGACCTTGTCCCGATCTCGCTGCCGGCGTCTGTAGCCGGCAGGCAGAACAAGAAGACGGGCATAATCGGCACCGCAGGCATGGGTTTCTTCGCGGGCGTCCTGAGCACGCCGTGCAGCGGAGCACTGCTCGGCTTTGTCCTGGTTTGGGCTCAGACACAGACGCTCTTGGTCAGCAGCACGGCCTTCATCCTGATGGGCGTCGGGATGGCCCTGCCGTATGCCGTCGTCATGTCCATACCGTCCCTTCTGGACCGCATCCCCAAGCCCGGCACATGGATGGACATCGTCAAGAAATCTGCGGGTTTTCTCCTGTTCCTTATAGCCGTCAAACTCACGCTGACCGCCCTGCCGAAGCAAAGACTTCTCAACGTTCTGACTTTCGGCATTATCTTCAGCTTCTGCGCCTGGATGTGGGGCAACTGGGTATCGCTGGCAACTCCCAAAGCAAAGAGACGCATCGTTCGAGGCATAGCCGTCGCCATTGCGGTGCTGGCGGGCATCTGGCTGCTGCCCGCTCAGAAGCCGTCCAGAATAGACTGGCGCGACTACGACAGAGGCGTGATTCAGCAGGCAACGGCTCAGCAGCAACCTGTGCTTGTGAAATTCACGGCCGACTGGTGTACGAATTGCAAGATCGTGGACAAGCGCGTCTATCAGGATGAGGAAGTGGCGGATATGATAAAGGCCGGCAATGTTCTGCCCATCAAAGCCGATACGACCATCATCGACAACCCGGCCACGATTGACCTGAAGCAAATCTATGGCGAAGCCGGCAACGTGCCGGTCACATACGTGACAATGCCTGATGGGCAACGCAGGAGATTGCCCGGAATCTTCGATAAGAGCGAATTGATTGCGATTCTCAAGGAACTGCCGGAATAGGGAAAATAGATGCCCGCGAAGAAGGTACGCAAGAACAAGAAGAAGGCCACTCGAAAGAGAGCGTATCATGCCGACGAGCAAGAGGCGGCAGAACGTATACGCAGGATATATCCGATCCTCAAGAAGACTTATCCGAACGCCACAATCGCCTTGAAGTACACGAATCCCCTTGAATTGCTCATCGCCACTATCCTGTCGGCCCAGTGTACCGACGCTCGCGTCAACATCGTGACGAAGGATTTGTTTCAGAAGTATAAGTCTGCCCAGGACTGGGCGGATGCTGAACTGTCGGAAATTCAGGAAGACGTTCGCAGCACAGGCTTCTACCGCAACAAAGCGATAAATATCAAAGGGGCCTGCACGAAGATAATTGAGGATTTCGAGGGGCAGGTCCCGAACACTATGGAGGAACTCATCACATTGCCCGGCGTCGGCAGAAAAACCGCCAACTGTGTCCTCGGCGACGCGTTCGGCATCCCCGGCATAACCTGCGACACCCACGTGATCCGGCTTTCTCGCCGGCTCGGCTTGTCCGATAACAGCGACCCGGTCAAACTCGAATTCGACCTCAACGCCATTGTCCCACAACGCAACTGGACTGCATTCAGTCACTTACTCATCTCGCACGGCCGAAATATCTGCAAAGCACGTAAACCTGACTGCCGTAACTGTCCGATATCAAAGTATTGCCCGGCTCTACAAGAGCCTGCCTTGATGTAGGAAACGAAACGTTAGGAGACAACTGCATGATTCAGACGGCCGAAAGCCCGGTGCGCGACCTTTGGCGGATATTTCGCATAATGGCCGAGTTTACGGAAGGCTTTGAAGAACTCGCTTCCGTCGGCCCGGCCGTCTCGATCTTCGGCTCCGCGAGGACAGCACCAGACGACCGCTATTATAAGCTGGCCGAGCAGACCGCCGCCGAAATCGCCAGGGCGGGTTTCGCCGTCATAACCGGCGGCGGAGGCGGAATCATGGAAGCTGCCAATAAAGGGGCCGCCGCAGCCGGCGGAGAGAGCATCGGTCTCAATATTGAACTGCCGATGGAGCAGGTTCCCAACGAGTACCAGAATCTCTCACTGCACTTCAAGTATTTCTTCTGCCGCAAGGTCATGTTCCTCAAGTATGCCCACGGATTCATTGTCTTTCCGGGCGGCTTCGGCACGATGGACGAATTCTTCGAATCACTCGTCCTCATCCAGACACTCAAACAGGCGTCGTTCCCCGTGGTCCTCGTCGGCAGCGAGTACTGGAAGGGTCTGCTCGACTGGATGGACCAGAAGATGCTCGACGAGCACGGCTACATCTCCCCCGAAGACAAACATGTCTATAGCGTCGTGGACAAGCCTTCGGATGCCGTTAAGACTATCGTCGAGTTCAAGGAGACTGAGGGCACAAGCGGTCTGAGTCTGCCCGAAGGCATGAAGACAACGCAGAACTTCTGAGCGGATATCCGCTGCACTTCCATCGGCGTCAGTCTCCCGAACCGGGCTATTGCCCTGCGGCAGTCGCCATCGCCCGATGCAAATGCTCCAGCAGGTAAGTCTTGTCGGGTCCTCCCAAATGCTCCCAGGGCAGAACCTCCTCGTCATCGAAGCGTCTTTCGGCCAGATTGCCAATATCAAACCCGTGTGACTTGAACGCGTCTTCCCACAGACCGTATTCGAAGCACTCATCCCACAGATCGAAACGCGCGCCTTTGCGCCACGCCGTCTCGATCACATCGCTCAACCTCCTATCGCCCCGCCCAATCGCCGACTCCAGCACACTTCGCTCAACGCCATGAAATTTGAACTGGAGGAACTTGGCCCGCATCTTCCGCTTTTCTTCGAGGATCAGGTCCCTGGCCCGCTCGAAATACCCGCCGCACTGCTGACCGAGCCATGCGAAAGGCGTATGCGGCTTGGGCACGAACCAACTCACCGCAGCACTGATTTGCCCCGTCTTGCCGTCGACACCCTTGCGCAACTTTGCGAGATGGTACGACAATGACACAATTCGTCTGATATCTGCCTCTGTCTCACCGGGCAGTCCGACCATGAAGTACAATTTGAATCGCTGCCACCCTGCCCGGTAGGCCGCCTCGGCTGTCGCGAACAAATCATCGTCCTGGATCGGTTTGTTGATTATGCGGCGTATGCGTTCGCTCGCCGCTTCCACCGCTATCGTCAGGCCGCCTTTGCGAACGCTTCGCATCAGTAAAGGCAAAAGCTTCAGTTGCTTGTCAACCCGAAGACTCGGAAGTGACAAGCCGACATGTTTGCCCGCGAAGTATGCATTGAGACAATCGATCAACTCTTCTAATTGCGGGTACTCCGCACTGGAAAGGCTCAAAAGACTGACCGTATCGAAACCCGTTGCGCGGTGGCTGGCTTTGGCTATGGCAGCAATGCGATCGACGCTGCGATATCGAATCGGTCGTCGGCAGTAGCTAACCTGGCAGAACCTGCACCGCCCCGGGCAACCTCGCATAATCTCCACACTCACCCGCTCATGCACCGCCTGTACGAAAGGCACAACAGGCTTTGTAGGGGCCGGCGCATTCTCGAAATCCTGAACCACAGCGCTCTCGAAACGCTGTGGAAGGTCTAATTCAGCCGCTTCAAAGGACGCAATTTTCTCGCCGGCATATGCGAACCCGTACAGTGACGGCACATATACACATTCGAATCGGCCCGCTGCGATTTCAAGCAGTTCCCGTTTGCCCGTGCCCTTCCGCTTATGCTCAGCGAGAACCCTTGCCAATTCGCCGACAACCTCCTCTCCTTCCCCCAGGACAAACATATCGAAGAAATCCGCCACCGGTTCACAACAGTTTGCCATCCCCCCGCCACCAACCACGAGAGGCCAGGGCTTCCTCTCAGCGCTGCGAACAGGTATCCCCGCAAGGTCCAGCATGTTCAGAACGTTCGTGTAGCACAGCTCATTCGTCAGACTAAAGCCTACTACATCGAAATCCGCAAGTGAGACCTTCTTCTCCAGACTGAACAGGGGAATCCTCTTGTCCCGCATTACTCGCTCGGCATCAATCCACGGCGCAAAGACCCTCTCGGCTGCCACACGGTCCATCGCATTCAAAACGCTGTAGAGGATTGCAAGCCCGGTGTTGCTCATACCAACTTCGTACACGTCGGGGAAGCACAAGGCCACCGTCAAGTCGCAGCGATCCCGGTCCTTGCGTACCTCGTTGATCTCACCGCCAATATACCGGGCCGGCTTTCGCACGTAGGGCAGAAAATCCTGCTCGACGCGCATCGCCAGGTTGTCTTTCGTTATTCCATCCATCGCGCTATTGTAAACGCCTCGAAACCGCTTTTCTATTGATTATTGGCACGTTACGGCCTATTATCTTATCAGAAGGAGCAGTTGTCGCGTTTCCCGCCGCAACCGAAGATTCTCCGTATGACGAGACGAACGAAACACATCGCAGCAGTCATTGCAGCGACCTGCATAGCGCTGGCCCTGTTAGCGTCCGCCCTGACCGGCAACCAAGTCCAGGTCGACAGTGGATATCGGCTTGCCATGGGGACGTTTGCCCGAATCATTGCGGTTGCACCAAATGAAGCCGTCGCACAGAAGAGCATCGACGCGGGCTTCTCCCGCCAGAAGCGTGTCGAAGAGCTCATGAGCGTCTACATTCCCGAATCCGAATTGAACCGGGTCAACGCGAAAGCGCATCAACATCCCGTACGAGTGCATCCTATGACCTTCGAAGTCATTGAGAGGGCCGTCGAATGGAGCCGCAAGTCGAACGGAGCGTTCGACGTCACGATCGGTCCGTTGGTTGAACTATGGCGCAACGCGGGCGATGCGAATCAACCACCATCAGCCGAACAACTGGCCGAGGCCCGAACCCGCATCGGCTACGACAAGCTTATACTCGATGCGAATCAACTGACCGTCCAATTCACGGCGCCCGGAATGAAACTCGACCTGGGCGGCATTGCAAAGGGCTACGCCATCGATCAGTCCGTAAAGGCCATGCGTTCGGCCGGTGCAAGTGCAGGCATGGTGGACATCGGAGGCGACATAAGCTGCTTCGGCTCACCCGCCGAAGGCCGAAAACACTGGCGCATCGGTCTGCAGGACCCGTCGAGGGCCGATCTCAACATGGCCGAATCCGCAAACCTCCTCGTTCTGCAGTTCGCCACACCATCCAACGACGCCATCGCTGTCACTACCAGTGGAAACTACCAGCGATTCACCGTCATCGAAGGCCGCAGGCACAGCCACATCATCGATAGCGAAAGCGGCCAAAGCAGCGACGCCCTCGCCAGCGTCACGATCATCGCACCCGATGCCACCGCCGCCGACGCTCTGGCAACCGCAGTCAGCGTCCTGGGAGCCGAAGAAGGCCTGAGGCTGATCGAGAATACGCCCGAGGCCGAAGGGATCCTTATCTCCTCGTCGGACGTCAAGCGCTTGATCAAAAGCAGCGGCGTAGGTCAGTACATCAAGCAGTAGGTCAAATCGCCGTACATTTCTATGCTATGAACCACATAGGGCTGCTCCAGGCGAGTTCATCATCCTCCGTGTGGATGCGAACGTAATACCATGCAAAATCCGTATCGAGCGGTCTCGCGTCTACCCATTCCAGTTTCACCTGCTTCGAGTTCGGCTCGATCCTGTGCACGATCTCGTTGTTCCGCCACACGACCAACTCGCCAATGGGCCGCATCGCCACGGCCTCGATCTCAAACGGTATCCGCCCCGCTCTGCGGCGCACCTTATCGCCCATCATCGCATCCCCGGAACGAACCAACAGCCCCATCTTCGCGCCGGACGTCCCAAACGTATGCCTCGCTCGAACAGCCTCGAAGATGGCTTCGCGCGTCAATTCCGCCGCCCACACGCCAACCTTACCGGTCCCCCCGCCGTGATCGGGGCTTGCAATAACGCCAATGACAATTCCCCTGGCCCAGGCATCCTGCAGGTAGTGGCCCCTGAACGGCGCGCCATCCCGCGACTGCCGGGGACAACCGAGATACTCGTACGATTGCCGCGCCTGGAAAATCTCCGCAACAGGCTGCAAGCGCTCGTCTGCAAAATCCCAGTCCGTCGGCGGATTCCATTTGCCTTTGCCCTTCCAGTCGGCCAACTGGTGAGGAATACAGATGAAATCACTGCCGTCCAATTCTTTCCAGAGGTCGCCGGGGGAAATGTCGCCATCGTAGGAATCGTAGAATCTCGGATGATAGGGGTCCTTGAAGATCAGATTTCGGTGGCCGTAACGGTTCATCGTGCCTCCCGGCGCAGGCGGATTCCTGCTCGACGTCCATTCTTCGCCAAGGAAGGTCACAAATCGTCCCGGATCATGGTTGTTCCGCGTTTGCTCGCTGTTATATGCCCACTGGGGGGAATCGTAATTGTAACCGTGATCCGTCAGCGCGCAGAAATCAAGTCTTTCGATATCGCGTTCATTGGCAAAAAGATCGTGCCCGGGTGGATTCTTGTCCCGCGCACACACGGATATATCCGTATGGTCGTGAAAGTCGCCCCAGTACAAAGTCAGTAGCCGCCCATCGTGCTCGCGCCGCTGACGGGGCAGATCCGCGCTGCACAAAGCCATCTTTTCGGCGAGGGAGAAATCAGTCGGGGGCATCGCCAGAGGCACTGTCTCAGGCTCCGCTGCGTCAGACTCGATCTCCACATTTCCAATGGAAACACCCGATTTCCAGTCCGGATGAATCCCCTGTTCGGCCCAGGTGGGCGGCAGATCATCGTACTGGCTGGCGGTTACGTTCCGCCGACCGCTCACGACCAGACTTGCCGGCCTCCACCTGCCCTTTTGATTGTTCACTATCCACGGGCCGGCCCACCGACTGCCGCTGCAACACCACAGCATCGCATTCCATCCGTCGTTGCGCGCGATGGACTGTCGCGCCGTGAGAAACAGCCGCCCATCCCCGTCAAAGGCAATCCGCGGACGGACCAGCAGTCGCGAACGCAAAGAAACTGCTTCGAAGAACCCTCGCGGCATATGCAGATTGTCGCCATCCACCCTCGCCACAACCACCCTTTGTTCGTCCAGGTTGTTGACGCGCATATTGCGGTAACTCTGCGCCTGCCAGGCCATCCATACCTCATCCTTCCATACCGCCAGCGCCGGATGACGCTCGATTCTGGCGTCGCGAGTTATCCTCCGCTCATCCTCCCAACGTCCATTGCGACAGTACGCCCCGTAGATATCCGCGTTCGCTCCCCGGATGGAATCCCACGCCGCAAAAAGCGAACCGTCGGTCAGCGTAACGATAGCAGGATTGTAGCTGTTTGCTTCAGCGTCAGAAATTCGCCTGATACTACCCGCCCCCGAGCGATCCAGCAAACAGCCATAGATAGCCCGGTTGCCGCCGGCGTTCGACTCCCACACGCAGTACGCCCGTTCGCCGAGCGCTGCAACAGCGCCAGATATATTCACAGGTCCGACCGCATCGATATACCGACACTCTGCTTTCCCCCCTGGCTCCCTGCCATTAACAAACTGATAGGCAATCCGCCATCTGTCGTTCTGCTCAACCGCAAAAGCAACCACGCAGCCTTCGTTCAATGCCGTAATTGCCGGCGCTCCGATTCCGGTCGCACCGTCGGGCTCAAACGAGCAAGCAAGACTGCGTCCTTCACCACGGATGCGATCCAGTCGAACCAAACACCGCCGTCCGGGCCTTTCCACCGTTGCCAGCCAGATATTGTTCGCGCGGTCGGCAGCCAAAGCCGGAAAATCCTGCACATTCTCGGGCCACGACCGCACATCCTCCGTCTCATAGACCTGTACATCATCGATCCATGCCTTACCCGCAGGCGCACTGAATGAAGACGGCGCAACAATCTGAACCACACCGGTGGTATCTCTCTCAACAGGGTAGCGGGCCTTCACCTTCTTCCACGTACGAACGGGAATGTGTTCGACTCGTCGCCCGAGACTCGTACGCTTGTTCCCCACACGTACGAATACCGCACACGCAGATCGCTTATTGCTGCGGACATAAAACGATATGTGCAGAGTGCGTCCCCTCTTCGATGAGAAAGGAATCTCCAGCATACAGGCCTGCCCGGGTCCGGCGACCTCCCCGACCATGGAGCGTGTGCCCGTCCTCGCCACACCCTCAGCTACTGTGTGCTCTCTGGCATCGAGCATCGGCTGGCCCGCCTCGAAACTCGATTCGAAGACCAGTCGTCTGTCCCCGAGCAATTCGGCCCCGCCAACATTGAGAGCAGCGAACAGAACAGGATCAAGCCCGCTGCACGCCCCAACCGCTGCTGCCGAAGCAAGGAATTGACGCCGGTTGATGTGTTTGCCGCTGCTATCTGCACTCATCGCACACACCTCCCAATCCCTCCGTCGTAATCTGTCAAGCAGGCTGATTGAACCGTAATCTACGTGGATTTCGCCCTGGCGGCGGGCTTCTTGCCGGGATCGCGGGGCGCCGGGGCCGTCTTGCCCCGATACACGATCACACCCGTAGGGCACTTGTTCACGGCCGTCTCCGCCTCATCCGTGGGTTCGTAGCATTTGTAATCGACGCGCGCCAGATTGTCCTCTATCTTGAAAACGTCCGTCTGTTTGGCACACAGCCTGCATGCAATGCACCCCACCTTGCACATCGAACGCGTAGTCCTGCCGGTCTCCCGGTTGCTGCACGCCACCGTCATCATATTCTCATGGCCGAACGGGACCATCTCGATAAGATTCCGCGGGCACGCCCTCGAGCATGCCGCACAACCCGTGCAGTTGTGGTAGTTGACAGTCGCCAGTCCGCCTATCACATGCAGCGCGTCGAACTTGCACGCGCGCGTACAATCGCCATATCCCAGGCAGCCGAACTTGCACGCCTGCACATTCGCCAGCGCGTTGGCCGCCACACACGTCGGTATTCCCTCGTAATCGGCGTAGTAGGTCTTGTCATCCGTGTGCGCTCTGCAGTGCACGATGGGCCGCTTCTTCGGCCCCGTTTCGCTGACCTGCAGATTCAGGATGTCCGCTATCTTGCCGGCCGTTTCAGAACCGCCCGGGCTGCATTTGCCCAGCAACTCGGGATTGTTGATAACCGCCTTGGCATACTGTGCGCAGCCCGGAAAACCGCATGCACCGCAATCCAGGTTAGGCAGCGCTTCGTGCACCTGCTCGATCTTCGGATCTTCTTCGACCCGCAGCCGTTTGCTCGCAATCAACAGGACTATCGCAAAGGCCGCCCCGAGACCGAGCATTGTCAAACCCGCCGGCCAGGCGGCGTTCCATAGTTCGATTATTCCAGCCAGAATCATCATATCATTCCGGAAAAGCCCATAAATGCAAGCGCCAGCAGTCCCGCCGTCACCAGTGTGATCGGCGCCCCCTGCATGCACTGCGGCACATCCGCCATCTTCAGGTTCTCACGAATCCCCGCCATGATGCAGATCGCCACGGTAAAACCGATCCCGGCGCCGAAACTCAGCACCACCGCCTCCAGCAGATTATCGATGCCCCAGAGATTGATGAACAGGCATAAACCCAGGATCGCACAATTGGTCGTAATCAACGGCAAAAAGATGCCGAAGCTGTCGTAGAGTTTGGGGAAGAACTTGCGAACGTACATTTCCACAAGCTGTACGGCCCCCGCGATCACCAAAATGAAACACACGTATCGCGTCACTTCCAGCCCGTACTTCATCAGAATCAGATTGTCGATCATCCAGGTAAGCGTACCGCTTAAGGTCACGACAAATGTAACCGCCAGTCCCATCCCGAATGCCATGTCGATCCTGCCCGACACGCCCAGATAGGGGCATATCCCCAGGAACTTCGTGAACACCAGGTTGTTCACGATCACAATCGATATGAAACCCATCAGCAGAACGTTTAACGTATCCATTATCCGCTTCCTATCCGCGCTCTTTTGAGATCACATTCACCAGCGCGAGCATCAACCCCAGCGTCACAAAAGCCCCCACGGGCATTCCAAAAGCGGCCCAGGGAACATATGCCTCCGGCATGACCTTCACATCGAATAACTTCCCCGTGGCCAGCAGTTCCCGAACGCCCGCCAGGGCACAGAGCGTGAGCGTAAAACCCAGACCCATTCCAACCGCATCGACAATGCTCACTGCCAGGCCGTTCTTGCTCGCGCACGCCTCGGCCCGACAGATGATAAGGCAATTGACAATAATCAACGGCACATATGGCCCCAGCGTCGCACTCATCTCAGGCAAAAACGCCTTGAGTATCAGATCCGCAATCGTCACAAAGGTCGAAATCGTCAGCGTGAACATCAATATCCGCAGGTGGGGCTTGAGCAGATGGCGCATCAGACTCACGATGACATTGCTGCAGAGCAACACAAAGATAACGCACCCGCCCATCGTCAGCGCAGGCTTGACCGCCGCCGTCACCGCCAGCGTCGGACACATACCCAGCAACAGACGAAAAACGGGGTTTTCGCGCCACAGCCCCGCCAGCAGGGTATCCTTGTATACGCTGCCTTGACCGTCGCTATTCTGCGCCATCACCGATCATCCCTTTCTTCTGCAGTGCCTCTTTGACCCCTGTCACCGCCTGGCTCACGATGTTCACAACCGCTTCGCTGCTGATCGTCGCCCCCGTGATGGACACGATTTCCGCATCGATCTTGGAGCGATCGCCCGTTGTCGAAAGCGTCAACTCTCCGACCGGCGCCCCGGCAAATTGCTGCCGAAACGGCTCGTTTTGGATCTGGTCGCCGTAGCCCGGGGTCTCGCTGCTGACAAGCACATCGTAACCCGCCATCTTCTCAAAACGCGGCCCGACGACAATCACCAGTTCAATGGTGCCGCCGAAACCCGACCCGCGTGCGTTGAAGCTCCAGCCCACGATGTGTTTCTCGGAATCTTCGGCCCGATACACTTGGACCGTTTGCTGCCTGGCGCCCGCCGGACGAATCTCTATCAACTGCTTTAAAGGCACAAAGTTCTCCGCTTCCGGCAGCATCGCTCCGGCCAGCGCGTTGAGCTTGTTGATCTTCTGCTGTTCGATGATCGGTGACAGCGCGGCATTCGTCACCGCAATCAGCAGCCCGAAGACGAAAGACGCCACGATCAGCAGCCAGCTCTGTTGCAGAAAATGCTTGAGCTTATCCATTCGGCTTGCCTCCCACCGGTACGCGTCTGCACAGCCGGTCAATCAGCGGTGTCACCGAATTCATCAGAAGTATCGCAAACATCAGTCCTTCCGGATATTCCCCAACGATACGAATCAGCATCGTCAGCGCCCCGACGCCAGCGCCGAAGATCCACATCCCACGCCGTGTCAGCGGAGCGGTAACCGGATCCGTCGCTATGAAAAACGCCCCGAACAACAGCGCCCCGCTGGACAGGTGAAACCAGGGCGGAACGTAGGCGTCGGAGTTAATCATATATGCTATACCGGAGAAGATGGATGCCGAGAGTATCATCGCCAGCGGAATATGCAGCCCGATGCTTCGTCTCAACAGAAGATAAACGCCCCCGATCAGTACCGCCAGTGCGCTGGTTTCACCGAGACACCCCCCTACCTCCCCGACCGCGGCGACTTTGAGCTGACTCTTGCTGTAGTATTCTGCACCCAACTCGCCCTTGATCGCCATCTTGCTCCATGCCAGCGGAGTGGCCTGCGTCCGGCCGTGCACGCTGTCTTCCATGATGAAATTATCGAGGCGGATGCGGGACATGTCCGGATCCACTGTCGCAGGCACGGTCCACGTCGCCATCAGCGTGCCCAGAGAAGCCATCATGAATGCCCGCCCCACCATCGCGGGATTGAAGATATTGCTTCCAAGTCCGCCGAACACCATCTTGCCGATGGTAATGGCAAATGCGCTGCCCACTACGGCCGCCCAGACCGGCAGCGTCGGCGGAATGGAAAAGGCAAGGATGATTCCCGTCACAACCGCGCTGAAGTCGCCCAGCGAACTCGGCTGTCTGCGAATCAGATTGCAGAGACGCTCGGTAACCACACACGACACCACGCACACGGGAACAAGAACCAGGGCATACTTGCGGTAGAAATAGATCGCCGCCGCCAGCATCGGAACCATACCGATCAACACGTCGATCATCACAACCCGCGTCGAAAGCGGCTTGCTGATGTGTGGTGAAAATGTTACTCGAATATCGCTGAGCATATCCTATTGTCTCATAAGAGCATACTACGGCACTGCTTGCGCCCCACCGATCAGCGGCGTCCCCGATTTACTACTCGGGCATTCGTTTCCTTTGTCTGGCCAGATAGATCTTCCCGGTCTTGATGAGTCCCGTCAATTCGATGTTGGCCGGGCATACGTAACTGCAACAACCGCATTCGATGCACGCGCTGATATAGTAATTCTCGGCCACATCCAGCATGTTGTGTTCCACGGCATGTGCGATCCGCGTCGGATTCAGCCGCTCGGGACACGCCGTCAGGCATCGACCGCAGCGAATGCACGGCGTCTGACGCCGCTCGAACTTCGCCCTGCCTATCTGTTCGGCAGTCAGCACCGTTACCGCACCGCTGGTTTTGGTGATCGGCGTCTGCAGGTCCCCTATTGCGAACCCCATCATTGGCCCGCCCAGAACAACTTTGGCCGACTCCTGAGTGACCCCGCCGCAGAAAACGATCAAATCCTGGACGGGCGTACCGACCGGAACGTAGTAGTTGCCCGGCTTGGCAATAGCCTCACCGGTCACGGTTACTACCCGATGCGTCAGTGGGTTGCCGAGTGTTACCGCTTCTGCTATCGCGGCAGCCGTCGCGACATTCAGTGCCAGCACCCCAATCATCGGCGGAATACCACCCGACGGGACCACCTTGCCGAGCACGGAGTTGATCAGTTGTCGCTCGCCTCCCTGCGGGTATTTCGTCTTGACTTGCACTACCTGCATGCCGTCCGCATCGCCCCCATCCCGCAGCGCCGCATCCATCACTTCGGCGGCCTTCGGCTTATTGTCTTCAATCGCGATATAGACTTCTTTGCACCCCGATCCCCGGCGAGCGAGTTTGATCCCCGCAATCACCTGATGGGCCCACTCGAGCATGACACGGTAATCGCATGTGATATAGGGTTCGCATTCGCACCCGTTAATCACCATAATATCCTTGGGCATCTGCGGGTTTGGCTCGACCTTTACGCGCGTAGGGAAACCCGCCCCCCCCATACCGACCAGTCCGGCCGTCCTCAGCACCTCGCATATGTGTTCGGGTGTATACTGCTCCGCGTCGAACTTCGCTGAGAATTGATCGCCAACAGGCTCCTTAACTTGATCATCTCCCTCGGTCCGCTCGATCACAATAGCCTTGAACCGCCCCAGTACCGGATGCGACCGCAATTCTATCGCCTTGACCTTGCCGGCAAAGGGAGCATGAACGGGTGCCGAGACAAATGCGTCGCTGCTGCCGATCACCTGTCCCATCTGCACCTGATCGCCTTTACTCACCTGCGGTTCGCACGGCGCGCCAATATGCTGGCTGAGCAGCACAGCCGCCTGTTTGCACTGAGGCCCCTGCTCGATCGGCCTGTCAGCCGTAAGCTCTTTCTTCTCAGGAGGATGCACACCTCCACGAAATGTCAATTTGCCTGTTGCAGTGCCCATTGTCAGTTCTTACGGGCTCTGGCCCGCTTTGTTTGTTCTTACGCTTACGAGTTTCCCGGACTCGCGTTAAGCCCGATCTGCAAGTAGACGATGCAGTCCGCCTCAATAACGTCGGAAAGCACCATCGACTGCGAATACTCCGGCTTTTCCGTGGCAGTCACGAATCATTTGCCCGACGGCGCAAACCTTTAATCGCCAGCACCCAGGAAAAGACGGCGACGATTCCGATCACAAAGCTCAAAAACGTCTGCGTGCCCTTCGCCACCCCGGAACCCATTAAGACTCTTGCGCTTATCGCCACCGCGGCAATGAAAACCACCATAGGTATGAGAAACGCCGCCACGACCTTCCACAAAACCGAAGGCCCTTTATGGCCGCTCATCTTCTCATACACGTTCTGGCAGCTTTGTCGCTGCCCGCATTTCCGACAGAAATCCTGTTCGGTCATCGTTTTCACTACCACTGGAACAAAGGACGTACTTATAATGTATATTGTACTGGTTTTCAAACAGAAGTTTTGAAATTCGGGTGAACCATGATCAGACAGCTTGCCTTGCTACTACTTGCCCTTGCGGCCGTCTTCTTCGCCGGATGTGCGACCAACCCCATCACCGGGGAAACCGAGTTGATGCTCATCGGAGAGGATCAGGATGTGGAAATCGGGCGAAAGTATGCCCCAAGGATCGAAGAAGAGCTCGGCGGGAGGATTGAGGACCCGGTCCTGCAGCAGTATGTTGATCGGGTTGGAAAAAGCGTAGCGCGCGTGAGCCAGAAGCCGTATTTCGATTACCATTTCGTGGCATTGAACGACGAATCGACAAATGCCTTCGCACTGCCCGGCGGCTACATCTTCATCACCCGTGGCATGCTCGAGAAACTCCAGACCGAATCGCAGTTGGCCGCGGTGCTCGCGCACGAAACCGCGCATGTGGTCGCACGGGACGTCGCCAATGCGATGAGCAATCAGATCGGCATGACGATTCTATTGGCCGCTATGGCAACCAGCGGCGCTCCGGGCGAAGCGGTTCGGGCAGCGGATTTGACCACCCAGATCATCGGCCTCAAATTCAGCCGAACCGATGAGCAATACGCCGATCTCGGTGGCATGGACTACATGGTTCGCGCCGGCTACAATCCGTATGGCATGGTGGAGACAATGCAGATGCTCGAGAGTCTTTCAGGAACACGGCCGCCCGAGTTCTTGTCGACACATCCATCGCCCGAGAATCGGATCGGGTACATCACGCAAGACATTCAGCGGAAATATGCCGGTGTCGAAGCCCTCAAGAAGGGCAAAGCACAATACAAGCAACTCGTCCTCGACCGCCTTGACTCCGCACACAAAGGCGAATTCGAGGTCTTGATTGCGGCTGCATACCTCGATTGACCCCTGCATCACAGCGACAGCGCAACCCCCGGATTAGACAGCAAGACTGTCCATAAGGTCCGCCGGAGCTTCATCAGCATCCGAAAAGACGCTGCTCGATGGCGAAATCTGCGCTATTATTGGTTGTTGAGACGTTCCTGCCTCTTCGCTTCCTCTGCACTGTGGTTGCAGTGCGGACACCGATCCGGATAATCATCCGGGCCGGCTACGTTGCGGAAGAAGACCTTGCCGCAGTTTTCGCACTTGATCGCCCGATAGATACTCTTCTTACCACACTCTTTGCATGTGAGCGGCGGTTCGGAATTAGCCAATGGATTGATGTTCTCCTGGAGAAACTTGAAGAAATCCTTCTCGGGCATTTGGTATTCGGCACCGCAATCGGGGTTGTTGCATTTGACCCACATCATTTTGTCGTCGGGGATGCTGTCAATGCCGGTCGAGCCGCCTGACCGCGTTGTCCAGTAGATACCACCGGCGGCGGCAACACAGACAACGATTACGCCGATCATGACCATCTTTTTTCTGTCATCATCCATTTGTGGCTCTCCAATTCACTTTGATCCTACTGCGTGCAACGCTCAACATTGTTAGCCTATACGCTCTTGCGGCTTTTGTCAAACCATTCAACCTATCCTGGAAGGTCTCGTTGTTCGTTCTTTATGTGATATTGAGTGCTTGCAATAACGCGGATGGCTCTTTGCCCGACCGCGAAATGGCCGGCACAGGATTACCACAAATGCCGCCCGGTGCGCAAAGCACCTCAGCCGAAGCAGTACACAAACGTAAACCACTGTAATTACAGAACTTCCATGACTTCCTAAGCCCCTTCCCCCAGTTCACTCTCGAACTCGAACCGCCCACAAGACTCGATGCACTTTCGATACCGGACGATTCGGCCCACGCAGAAGCACGAGAAGGATGGCATCGCCTCGCATCTTCAGCACCGCCAACAATAACCCGATCCGCCACCCTGGCCAACTTGCAGTACGGCATCTATTTGTACCCGTGCTTTTCCAGATACTTCTTCAGATATCCCGCACGGTACGGATATTCGTCGAATCTTACGGGCTGCTCGGTGAAGCGTGGATCCTCTGTCCGCTCGAGATATTCTTCCAGTTGCCTGCGGAGTCTCGCGACAGTCTGTTTGTACTGCGGCTTGCCGGCAAGATTGTTCACCTGATCGGGGTCCTTTTCACAATCATAGAGTTCGACTTCTGGACGCTTCGCGAAACACAAGTCGTAGTACCTGGACTGCGGGTCCTTCATAATGAACTGTTTCGTCGGGCCATTATCGCAGTCTGCGAATTGACCTATCGGGTGGCTCGCTCCGTCGGGCACCCCCGCCGGCCACCGCTCGGGTTCCAGATTCAGGATCACAAGCCACTTGTCCGTTCTAAGCGCGCGCGACGGGTATCCAGCCGTCGATGGCATCTTCTGTGCCGGCACATGGCGCTCCCGGCCGAACACCATGAAATCTCGCTCTTCATCGACCCGCCCTCCTCTCTCGGATCGGAGCAGAGGAATCAACGATTTGCCCGTCATCTGCCTGGGGACCTTGACTCCTGCCGCTTCGAGGAACGTAGGCGCAAGGTCGGTCATTGAAGTGAAGTCAGTTACTTCGCGTCCCGGCTTGACCTTATCACCCCAGCGAATCGCCAGCGGAACTCGTGCGCCCCAATCGTACAGATTTCCCTTGCATCGAGGGAAAGGCATTCCGTGGTCCCCGGACATCGCGATGATGGTGTTATCCAGTTCACCCTCTGCCTGCAGGAGTTTCATGGCCTCGCTGACGTCGCTGTCCCACCGCTGCACCTCGAAGTAATAGTCCGCAATATCGCTGCGTACTTCCTCGCTGTTCGGGAAAAATGCAGGAACGTGCACATCGTCAATATCGATGCCGGACTCTCTGCCGCTGCCCTTCTTATAACCTCGATGCGGATCGGATGTGCCGAACCAGAAACAGAAAGGCCTGGATTTGTCGCGGTTCTTCATGAAGTCCGAGAAGTTCGAACCCGGTCCGCAGGGGAATTCCTCATACCCGGCCGCCTTCCAGTCCCCGGGCCCCCATGCCTTGCGCCAGTGGCCGATCTGATAACCGGCGTCTCGCAGCAGGAACATGAAGTTCGGATGTTTCACATCCAGTGTGCTGTGAAGGTTCGCCCCCTGGCCAAGCCGGTAGAATTGCTGGCCGGTAATCATGGCGTTGCGGGATGGAGTACACGAAGGACTCGATATAAACGCATGTTTGAATAGGACGCCTTCTTTTGCGAGGCGGTCGAACGCGGGCGTTTTGACCACCTTGTCGCCATACGCTCCGGCATGCGGCCAGCCCCAGTCATCCGCAAGGCAGAAGAGAATGTTCGGCCTGGCACCGCCCCCGGATCGCGCGGCTGTCAGCCCGCCTGGCGCCACAGCCGTAACACCAAGGGCGGCGGCTGCTTTAAGGAAACTGCGACGATCGAATCTACTCTCTACCATAGCGTTCTTCATGATGTCTACTCCTTGATATCGCCAATCGGGCTTCTTGTGGAGCCTTACCACTTCCTGTCTTTCCATACCGTACCGTAACGGCCTTACTGTGAACTCCACCTTCACAAACGAATGACCAATAGTTGCCGGCCTTAGCTCGACTTTTGCCATTTTAGGCTGCTGTAAGATGGAGACAAATTGCAT
>CAZGMJ010000066.1:0-29437 GCA_964526785.1 uncultured Pirellulales bacterium | reverse complement strand
ACCACCAAACCACCAAAATGCGCAACATTGTAGCACAATCGCTGGGACGATTACCGTTGTGGCTCAGTCTTGTCAAGCCTCCGGCTCTCGTGTATAATGGCCGTCTTGAAATTCCATGAGACTCTTTGGGATAAGCCTATGTCTGAATTAGTGCGCGAACAACTCGACGTGCTGCAACGCGGCACGGTAGAGATCTTCACACTCAAGGAACTGGCGCAAAAGCTCGAGAGAGCCGCCGAAACCGGCCGGCAACTCCGCGTCAAGCTGGGTCTGGACCCGACCAGTCCCGATATTCACCTTGGTCACACGGTTGTGCTGCGAAAGATGCGGCAGTTTCAGGATATGGGCCACAAAGCCGTACTGATTATTGGCGATTACACCGCTCGCATCGGAGATCCGACCGGCCAGAATACGACTCGTCCGATTCTGTCGCCCGAAGAAATCGAGGCGAATGCAAAGACGTACTTTGAGCAGGCGGGCAGGATACTCGATACCTCCGAGGAAAAGCTTGAAGTCCGCCACAACAGCGAGTGGCTGTCGGACCTGCGCCTGGCCGACACTATCAAACTGGCTGCCAGCATGACTGTCGCCCGAATGCTCGAACGCGATACATTCGAGCTGCGCTATAAGAAGGGCGATCCCATAGGCGTACACGAGTTCCTGTACCCGCTTATGCAGGGATACGATTCGGTCATGATTCAAAGCGATGTCGAACTCGGCGGCACGGACCAGACCTTCAACAACCTCGTCGGCAGAGATCTCCAGCGAAACGCCGAGCAGGAGCCGCAGGTCGTCATTACCATGCCTATCCTCGTCGGCCTGGACGGCAAAGAGAAGATGAGCAAATCCAAGGGCAATTATGTCGGTGTCACCGACGAGCCCAACGATATGTTCGGCAAGGTCATGAGCATCGCCGATGAATTGATGGAGAATTACTTTACACTCCTGACCGACGAATCCCCCTCGCGCATCGCCGAATTAACCGATCCGTCCAGGACCCACCCGAAACAGGCCAAAGTCCTGCTCGGCAAGACAATCGTTGGCCAGTTCTATGACGACGCAGCCGCCGAAGCAGCCGCCGCACATTTCGAACAGGTCTTCGCACAGAAGCAACTCCCGGACGAAATGCCCGAAATAGAGGTCGAGGCTTCTCCCATTATGGTTTCGAAACTGCTTGTGCACTGCGGCCTGGTCGCATCCGGCGGCGAAGCCAAACGCATGATCAAGCAGGGCGGTGCGGCGCTCGACGATGAGAAGATGACCGATCCTGCCGCCGAGATCGCGCCGCAGGACGGCATGGTCGTCCGGGTAGGCAAACGCAAGTTCGCCAGACTGAAACTCTCCTGACAAAACAGAACCACAGTCGATATTGTGGCGCCTGTCGCACAAAAAAAACCGTGAAAGAAGTGCCATTTGGGCATAAAGTATAATGTATGAGACTACCGCAGCTAAAAGACACTGAAAAATACAAGGGCCTCTACGTCTTTGACTTCGGCGACCACGCCGGTGTTGGGTTTACCGCCGAGGAGGTGGCCGAGCTTCTCGAAAGCGAGAGGTTCAGGGACGGCAAAGTGTACAAGATTCACAGGGCCTATCCTGATGGCCGTATGGAGCTCAGGGGCGTGCCGAGTCAGACCTTCCAACTCGAAGCGGCAATGCTGTTCTACGCCGCCGATTTGCAAACCGCACAGGCTGAATATGGCAGACTCGAACGCCTTGCAATCGAGTCATCCCCGCCATGCAGAGCCAAATTGCATCTGACAGAATACGCGGATGGTAGATTCGTCACGGCTCTCATTTATCCCGCCGAATATGACGACGAGGTCAGCCGCTGGCTCCTCGATGGAGACTATGTAACGGCTGGTGCGGCCGAGGGAGGCGTGGGTGCTGCTCAGGCGTACTACGATGCCGCTCCGGAAGTCATCGAGCGGCGCCAGTTGCTCGGTGGATCGGCCATACAGAGTAGAACGGGTGAAGAACTGCTGGCGGCGACCAGAGTGGCCGTCCAGAGGTGATCCCGGTTGAATCGTCTGTCATTGGTGCGGACACAATCGGCGCACCATAGTCACGCGAGGCGACATGCACCAGGAGCAACGGCAAAAACCAGGGCGTTCGTTTATCGGCACGGCCACAGGCTGGCTTCTGTCGACATGGCCGGTTCGCACGAAAAAGCCGACCGGAAAAGACTTCGAACGGATGGAATTCAAGTCGAGCACGCAGCGGATGGGTGTTCGCTTCCTCGAAGCAATGCGAGACGTCTTCCGATTGCGATGGCTCAGGCGGATCGGTGGGCATGATACAACGACCGAAGACAGACGCGACTCCGACCGCGAACCCGCGAACAGTTCGAACAGACGCAGGTGAATATGAGAACGAGCTCTTCAAAAGCCTCTGTTCCCGGCCCTCCGCCTGATCTTACGGAGACGGCCCTGACGGTTCTTCGCAAGCGATATCTCACGCGCGACGACGGCGGCAAACTGACCGAAACACCCGCTGAGATGTTCGCTCGAACCGCCCGCCTTGTCGCTGAGCAGGAAAAGAACTACGGTGCGTCGGCCGCCGCAGTGCGTCGCTGGCACAAAACGTACTACGACTTGATGGCCTCGCTGAGATTCCTGCCCAATTCGCCGACCCTGATGAACGCCGGTCGTCGCGGCACACTCAGCGCCTGCTTTGTCCTGCCCGTCGGCGACAGCATAGATGGAATCTTTGACGCGGTCAAACAAACCGCGCTGATACAGAAGAACGGCGGAGGAACCGGGTTTTCGTTCGATCATCTCAGACCGACGGGCGACCGCATCGCAGGCGGGTCCACCACCTCGGGCCCGATCAGCTTCTGGCGGATATTCTCCGAGACTACAGAAGCCATCCAGCAGGGGGCCTTCAGGCGGGGTGCGAATATGGGCATGATGAGCGTCGATCATCCCGACATCCTGCGTTTTCTCCACGCCAAGCAGGACCTTCAGGCGTTCACGAATTTCAACGTCTCGGTCAAAATAAACGACCGCTGGATGCGAAAACTGCTCAAGGACCCCGACACGCTGCATGTCGTCGTGAACCCGCGAACGCATCGACGATATCTGCTGCCCAGGCGGCTGGATGTCCTTGGCTACGAGCTCGCCGATCTACACGAGATCCCGCAGCGATCGCGAACGTCTCAGCAGGCCCCATCCCGCTTCTATACCATAGGCGAGATATGGAAGCACATTGTCCGTTGCGCGCACAAGACGGGCGAACCGGGCCTGGCCTTCATAGACCGGATCAATCGCGACAACCCCACGCCCTCGCTCGGCCGTATAGAAGCCACGAATCCCTGCGGCGAACAGCCCCTGCTGCCTTATGAAGCCTGTACCCTCGGAAGCATCAATCTTTCGAAATTCGTCGTCAAAGGCGAAAAAGGTCCTGCCCTGGACTATGATGCACTGGGTAAAACCGTCGCTGCGGCCACGCGCTTCCTGGACAACATCATCGATGCATGCGACTACCCGGTGGCGGAGGCGGTTCGCCTGGCTCAGGCCAATCGGAAGATCGGCTTGGGCGTAATGGGATTCGCCGACTGTCTCTTTGCTCTGGGCATTCCGTACGATTCCGAACAAGGTATCACATTCGGCACCGAGCTCATGCGATTCGTCAATCGGACTGCTCGCCGGTCCAGCACTGAACTGGCCGAGAATCGCGGCGTGTTCCCCAACTGGAACTCCAGCACGTGGAAGACCCGCAGGAACAAACGCGTTCGCAACGCCGCCATCACGTGCATCGCCCCAACAGGCACTCTCAGCATCATAGCGGATTGCTCGGCCGGTATCGAACCGCTCTACTCGCTCATCTTCACCCGTCAGATACTCAATGGCACGAAACTCACCCAGATTAACCCCGCATTCAGGCAAATCGCCGAGGAACTGGGCATCTACACGCAGAAGTTGCGCCGCGAGATCGCTGCAACAGGCAGCATTCAGCATCTCAGGCAGATTCCCGCCCCGGTTCGACGCGTTTTCAAGTGCGCCTATGATATCAAGCCGCAATGGCACATCCGCATGCAGGCCGCCTTCCAGAAGCATTGCGACGCTGCCGTCAGCAAGACCGTCAATCTCAGCGCCGCAGCGACAAGCCGAACGGTCGACAAGGCCTTCAAACTGGCCTACGAACTCGGCTGCAAGGGAATCACCGTATACCGACGGGCGAGCCGGCAAAGCGAACCGATGACACTCGCTCGCCCCTGAGTCGCTCGTTCAGTGGCCTGGCTTTCTGCACCGATCGTAGCTTGTGTATCTTGACACTTGCCATTGGCGCTTTCATTGCACTGCTGTCAGCGGTAGAATACCCATCGTCCCGGATATATGCGAATCACTATGGAGTTGTAAGTGCTGTTACCGTACCGCGTAGATGTTCCTTTCGACCGTCGTCCAGTGATGAACTGGTTCGTGTGTCTGGCGGTGTTGGGCGTCTTTGTCCTGCAGATACTCGAACTGGCTCGCTTTTTCGCGGAGAACCCGGAAAGCGACTTCGGCCTCGCCTCAGGAGCCATGACGCAGTTTGTATTGAAGGGCTGGAGTATCCGGGGACTTTTCGGCTACATGTGGCTGCACGGAGGCCTGATACATCTCCTTGGCAACCTCATCTTCCTCTGGCTGTTCGGCAACGCCGTCTGTTCGAAGCTGGGCAACCTGCTCTATCTCCCGGTCTATGTGGGACTCGGCGTCTTTGCCGGGCTTGCTCATCTGATCCTGCCGGGCGGCGGACTCGTGCTCGGCGCCAGCGGGGCGATCAACGGTATCGTGGGAATGTACCTCATATTCTTCCCGCAGAACGATATTAGCTGCTTCTTCTTGCTGCTCTGGTATCCCGTCCGTTTCACTCTGTCGAGCTACTGGATGATCCTGTGCTGGTTTGCGTTTGATGTATGGGGATTGCTGTTCGGAACCCGGATGGTCGCTTACGATACGCACGTAGGCGGATTCGTTGGCGGATTTGTCCTCGCAATCGTCCTGCTGAAGACCGGCCGTGTCGTAATGCAACGGGATGAAACGACGCTCCTCGAACTCCTGAGAATCGACGCACAGCCAGGTTGGCGCCCGCGTCGTCCCCGGATTGCTGCCGAGGGGGATAACCGGCACGTAGGTCGCAGTGCAGCACAAACGCCCGCCGAACCCCAACCGGAGACGATTCCGTTCGATTCCGAACCGCCGGCGGAGGTCATACGCTTCATATGCGAATGTGGCAAGAAGGTGAAAGTTCCCGCAAGGTACGCCGGCAGGATGGGAAAATGCCCGCGATGCGGCAGGAAGCTCAAGATACCGCCGTCATGACAAATCTCGGCGCTGCCTGTGCCGCTGCGCGGACCGGCTCATTATCGGCCATGCGAAAAACCGCCAAAAAAATTGAAGAAAACCACGTCACCAAGTGTATATTACTACGGAAACATGCTTTGTGGCGTGTAGCATTTTGAGCCTTGTATTGGAGCCGGAGAAGTTGACAACCACGGTTTGTCAGGACGAACAGATCGCGATGCGACGATGCAGGGGGGGCTCAAGAGAGGCGTTTGAGGTCTTTGTCAACAGGTATATGAAGGACGCCTACTTCATCGCGCTGGGATTGGTGGGCAATCGAGAAGATGCGCTCGATTTGTCGCAGGAGGCCTTCGTCCGCGCCTTTCGCAACATCAGGTCGGTCAAGCCCGGGCGGCGTTTCTTCCCCTGGTTCTACCAGATTCTGAGGAATCTCTGCATCAGCCACCTGCGCAAACGCAAGGTCCGAAAGGCCGATTCGCTCGATGCCGAAGGCTGTCCCGAACCGGCCGACACGGGTGTGCGATTCTCACCCGATGCCGTCGCGCACAGGAATGAGGACAGAGACCGCGTATGGAAAGCTATCTCCCAACTCGATGAAAAGCACAGAGAGGTCATCATTTTGAGGCATTTTCAGCATATGTCCTATGAACAGATAGCAGAAGCCATCTACTGCAACAAGGGAACGGTAACCAGTCGACTCTATTATGCCCGCAACAGATTGAAGGAGTTGTTGAGCAGTGAGAAAGGAGGTGGCGCAAGTGGCATGTGACCAGTACAAAGAACTGCTGATGGGCTACCTGGACAACGAACTCACCGACGAACAGAACCGCAGGCTCCAGGAACATCTCGACCAGTGCCCGCAGTGCGCTGAAGAACTGGAGCAGTTCAAGCGAATCAAAGTCATCACCGATGAGGTAACGCTCCTGGAGCCGGAAGATCGAATCTGGCAGGATTACTGGGCCAGCGTATACAACCGCATCGAACGGGGGCTGGGCTGGATACTGCTGTCATTGGCGGGCATTGTCCTGATCCTGTACTGTGGATTCAGGATGATCGAGCAGATTGTGCGCGATCCCCAGGTGGGCTTCATACTCAAAGCCGGCCTGCTTTTGCTGATCGCCGCTCTCGCCGTGCTGCTTGTCTCGATTGGACGCGAACGCCTCTATTTCTGGCGTTCCGACCGGTACAGAAACGTAAGGAGATAAAACCATGTTGCTGTCCACAACCGATACCATAGCCGGCCGGGAGATCGTCAAGCACCTCGGACTGGTCAGAGGTAACACAATTCGCTCCAGACACCTCGGCCGCGACATCGTCGCAGTCCTCCGCAATATCGTTGGCGGGGAAATCAGCGACTACACCAAGATGATGGCCGAATCGCGCGAACAGGCCCTCGATCGCATGGTCGAAGAAGCCAGAGAACTCGGCGCAAATGCAGTCATACACATAGATTTCACGTCTTCGCAGATCATGCAGAGTGCCTCCGAGATACTGGTGTATGGAACCGCCGTCGTCGTGGAATGACCATCCACGCCGGGCATAGTTGAAAGGGCATCCAGATGGAAATGATAAGACCGTTTCTTAAACCCGAATTGATCTGGTTCGTTGTTGCTCTCGTACTGCTGATTCTCGAATTCGTGATGCCGGGCCTGATCATATTCTTCTTCGGCCTTGGAGCGCTCGTCGTCTCCATCGTGTGCCTGATCACGGAAATCAGCCTCAACGTCCAGTTGATCGTCTTCATAGGGACTTCCGTTCTTTCTCTGTTGGTCCTGCGCCGATGGCTCAAAGGCATATTCTTCGGCCGTATCACAGGACGCCGGCAGGGCGAAAACGACTTGGAGGAATTCATCGGCGAGCGGGCGGTAGTTGTCAAGACGATCACCCCGAAGATCGGCGGCAAAGTCGAATTGCACGGCACAAACTGGCGGGCGACGGCCGATTGCGAAATCGCCGAGGGTGCCCCCGTTGAGATCACGGGGAAAGACAATCTGACATTCACGGTCAAACCGGTTTGATAGGAGAATCTTCATGAACGGTGTCTTTGTTCTGCTCATAGTCCTGTTATGGCTTCTGTTTGCCGCCGGATTCCTGACGCTCTGGATATGGACGCTCATTGACTGCATCAGGAACGAACCGGCGGAAGGCAACGACCGAATCGTCTGGGTCGTCGTGATAGCCGTGGCGAACTGGGTCGGCGCCCTGATCTACCTCATCGTCCGCCGGCCGCAACGCAAAGCAACGCTCGGAAGGTAACTGTCGAAACAAACGAAGAGCACAACTGAATAGCCCTGTTTTGAAAAGGAGAGAACCATGTTGGCAGCACTATCTGCACCCACACTAACGATCATACTTGTAGGGCTCATACTGTTTGCGTTGATTGTCTTTTTCAAGACGATACGCATTGTCCCCCAGAAACAGGCGTATATCGTCGAGCGGCTCGGCAAGTACTTCAACACGCTCGAGGCCGGCTTCCACATCCTCGTGCCGTTCCTCGACAAGATATCCTACAAGCACACGCTCAAGGAGCAGGCCGTGGACGTCCCGCCGCAGCAGTGCATCACCAAGGACAACATCGCGGTCGAAGTGGACGGCATTCTTTATATGCAGGTCGTCGACGCCAAGAAGGCCTCATACGGCATAGACAACTACCGCTTTGCTGCGACCCAACTGGCCCAGACCACCATGCGTAGCGTCATGGGCAAGCTCGACCTGGACAAGACGTTCGAGGAACGGGACAACATCAACACCGTGATCGTCGAGGCGGTGGACAAGGCCTCCGACCCATGGGGCGTAAAAGTCACACGGTACGAAGTCAAAAACATCCTGCCCCCGCAGAGCATCAAGGATGCGATGGAAAAGCAGATGCGGGCCGAACGCACCAAACGCGCCGCTATCGCCGAGTCTGAAGGCGACAGGCAGGCCAAAATCAACCGCGCCGAGGGCCAGAAGCAGGAGATGATCGCCCAGTCCGAGGGTGAGAAGCAGAAACGCATCAACGAAGCCGAGGGTCGCGCCGTCGAGATTCGCCGGGTCGCCGAGGCCACTGCCAACGGTATTCGTGAGATTGCGGCCGCCATCAATGAAGAGGGCGGCGTCAATGCCGTCAATCTCCGCATCGCCGAGCAGTATCTCGAAGAGTTCGGAAATCTGGCAAAGACCAACAATTCAATGATTATCCCGTCGGACCTGGCGGATATTGCCGGCGTTATCAAGGCCGCTTCGTCTGTCATCAAGCAGCAGAGTCAGACGGACCAGCCCGCCGCATAGCCCAATCAATCTCACAAACAGATGGCGGTGGCGTTTGACTATCCGACAGGCATTCGGGAGACTAACATGAACTGGTTTGACAAAACGTGTGCCGTTCTGGCTTTTGCCCTTGGAATTGTACTGCTGCTTTTGGGTGTGCTGGGATTATTCACCGGCTGCCGGGCAAATTTCAGTCTGCCGCCCGTGCTGGGAGTACTGCCCGCTTTTGTGGCGTGGGGCATCCTCAAACCTGTCGTTGTGGCGTGGAAGAAGCCCCGAAAGATTGCCACTACTGCGCTGCCATCCGCGCCTCCGGAGCCGGCGCCGAATGACAATTGGTCTGAGCGGCCTCACAATCACGCTCAGTCGTGAGTGTGATTTGTATTCGCTCGAGATATTGCCCCGGGCCAAATGCGAAGGAGAGACCATGCTTCAAGACCTGGACAGCAGATTGATGCTGATCAACGAGAAAATCAGACACCGCAGGAAACTCCGTGCCGATTTGGAAACGAGCCGCAAAATGCTCGACGAGCAGCAGGCGAGACTCTGTGATCTAAAGGCAATTCTCGATAAGGAAAAGGTGGACGTCGAAAAGCTGGAGGGCCTCGGCCTGGCTTCACTCTTCCACGCCGTCCTCGGCGACAAGAATGCCCGCATTGAAAAGGAGAAACAGGAATACCTCGCCGCCAAACTCAAATACGACGACGCCGAGTACGCCGTTGCCGCTCTCGATCGGGATATCGAAGCCACAACCGAACAGATCGCGGCTCTTGGCGACGTCGATTCACAATACAGAGAGATCCTCGCCGAGAAAGAAGAAATGATATCACAGCAGGGCGGCGATACGGCCCAAAAACTCGCTTCGCTCAGCGAACACGCCGCTGCTGTACGAGCGGATATCACCGAACTGAACGAAGCCATTGCTGCGGGCAAAGCCGCCATGGAGGGCCTCGAACGCGTGATCGATTCGCTGCGAAGCGCAAAGAACTGGGGTACTGTGGATATGATCGGCGGCGGTCTGATTGCCACGGCCGTCAAGCACTCCAGGCTCGATTCCGCCAGGGAATCTATCCACCAGCTTCAGCACGCCCTCCGCAATTTCCAGCGAGAACTCGCCGATGTGGGAGCCGCGACTGACCTGGAAGTTGACATCGGCTCCTTCGCCACGTTTGCCGACTACTTCTTCGACGGCCTTATCGTCGACTGGATGGTCCAGTCGCGCATAAACAATTCGTTGGATACCGCCCTCGATGCAGGCAGACGCGTGCAGTCGGTACTGGCAAACCTCGAGGCGCATCTCAGCACAAGTCAGCAGAAGGCCGACGATATCGATAGACGAAAACGCGATCTGATTGAGAAGTCATAGCCCCGCGGATGCGATCATGGACCTGGTAGTCGTCTATAAGGCTAATCCCGACTCAGTGCAGCAGGCCCTCGGCTACCTTCGCAAAGAAGGCTTCAACCCGGTTGTCCCTGGCAGCTCGAGCCCAATATCGTTCCACTGGGTGGTGCGTCAAAGCCAAAAGATAGAAATCGCCGTCCCGCGGGAAGAAACTCCCGGCGCCGCGTCGGTCCTGCGAAAATGCCAGCAGGCCAATGAGTCTGAGGTGCGCACGCTCACAAAGAACCTCGCCCGCTACCCGGCTTATTCCACAGTCGCAACAGCCATCCTCGCCCTGGTTTTCCTGCTCTTCGACGCGTTGTCCGACGCTGCCCCTTTACTTTTCCTTGCCTGGCTGGTAATCTTCGCATTGTTGGCTAATTCAGAAACGATTCGGCACAAGTTCAAAAGCCGATGAAATTGATGGCGCACGGATGTGCCGGCTATACACCGCAGAACCATGGTTGGCGTAGTCTCAAGACCTGACACACAGCAGAAGCTGGAAATCCTCAGCGCAGACGCCCAGTACGATCTTGCCTGCGCATGCGGTACGGCACAAGACGATCGGCGGCACCGCGGTTCCGACGGCCGGTGGATCTACCCCGTTACGCTCCCCAACGGCGGCAGAAGCGTGCTGTTCAAGACGCTGCTGTCCAACGTCTGCACGAACGACTGCAAATACTGCCCCCTGCGCGATCAGCAGGATATCCGCCGGTGCACTTTGAGCGTTGAAGATACGGTTCAGGTCTTCCTCGATTACTACGACCGCCGCAAAGTCTTCGGCCTGTTCCTCAGTTCCGGCGTCATTGGCTCGCCCGACAACACGATGGACAAACTCCTCGGCGTCGCCCGCCTGCTCCGCAAAAAGCACCGGTTCCGAGGCTACATCCACCTCAAGATTATCCCCGGCGCAAGTACCGCCGCCATTGAACAAGCCGTCTCCCTCTCCAGTGCCGTCTCGCTCAATATCGAGACTCCGGGAGCGGATAACCTCGTAAAACTCTCCGCCCGCAAAGATTACATCCGTGACATTATCGAGCCCATCAAACTCATCAGCAGCCTCACCGGCCCCGGTTCACGCTACCGCCGAGTCAAACAGACCACCCAGTTCATCGTCGGAGCAGCAGGTGAACGCGACAGCCGGATCGTCAAATACATGGCAGGCCTCTACGACCGTCTCCGCATGCAGCGGATCTATTTCAGCGCATACCAGAGAGGCCTGGGCGACCCATCCATCGACGCCGAAAACGCTGTCGATTCCGACCCGCACGACGTCCTGATGCGTGAGCACCGCCTCTATCAGGTCGATTTCCTCTTCCGCAAGTATGGTTTCAAAAGCGATGAGATCGTGTTCGACGCAAAAGGTGATCTGTCCCTTGCCACCGACCCCAAGGAGGCTTGGGCGCGCAGCCATCCCGAGGTTTTTCCCATAGACGCCAATAAGGCCTCCAAATGGCAACTTCTCAGGGTGCCGGGCCTCGGGCCGGTCACTGTGGATCGTATTCTTCATCGCCGAATCCAGGGGCGTCTGCGAAGCATACGGGACGTCGGAAAAGTTGGGGCCAGACTGGCCAGAGCCGAACCGTATCTGGTATTCTCATGATCCTGAGTCAAACATACTGCTTTTCGATAGGAGAGAACTGACATGCGACGTATTTGCTCTGCTTTTCTAATCCTGCTGACGATAGCGGCAGTTCTACCCGCCTCCGCTGCCGAAGATCGTGAGAGTGATCTGCCTGCCGACTATTGGGTCGAGCCGATGAAGCAGGTGCATTCTCGCTTTACCGGCCGCAAGGGCACCTTTGCCCAATTCGGCGACTCCATCACCGTCACGCTCGCTTTCTGGACCCCGCTGCTGTACGAACGCAGGAATGCCCCCAAAGAAATGGAGCAGGCCTGCGCGATGGTCAAGTCCTACCTCCATGAACCCTGCTGGCGACAGTGGAAGGGGGGCAAGTTCGGCAACGCCGGTTCTCAGACGGTCCGCTGGGCCCATCAGAACATCGACGCCTGGCTCGAACGTCTCAACCCCGAAATCGCACTGATTATGTTCGGCACGAACGATCTGCACAGCGTTCCGCTCGAAGAATACGAAAAGCTCATGCGCCGGGTTGTGCACAAGTGCCTCGACAACGGCACTGTCGTCATACTCAGCACGATACCCCCTCGCCACCGGATGGCTGAGAAAGCCGCCGCTTATTCCACGGTTATCCGCAACATCGCCAGCGATATGAAAGTGCCGCTCACGGATTTCCACGCCGAGATTCTCAAGCGACGCCCGGATGACTGGGACGGCGCCGATGAGAAGTTCGCCCAATACAACGGTTACGATGTTCCGACGCTCCTCGCTCGCGACGGTGTCCACCCCAGCCATCCGAAGCAGTATCAAAGCGACTACTCCGAGAAGGCCCTCAGTTCCTGCGGGTTCTCGCTTCGCAACTACATGGTCCTGATGAAGTACGCGACAGTCCTCAAAAAGCTCGATCTCGTTCCCTCGCAGACGTAGCAACACGTATCTCATGCGTCTGATTCGTGCAGCCGGCCTCGCTCCGTGTTGTCTCACTCGGCAATGGCACTGCTTTTATGCATCTCCGGCCACACCTGCAAAGCGCGCGGATATGCCCGCGCCGGGCGCCGAATGTGCTGAATTTGTGAAAATGTGTTGCATTCACGCGTTTGCGCCGGTAGTATTCGCACAGAATGGCTTCTGGCACGGAAACTGCCGGGGCTGGGATGTGGCAAGATGGTCGATCCGGGCGGATAAGGTAATATGGGTGGCGATGTCACACTGAGCAAAACCGTCAATGATTACATCGATCGGCTCACGGATGAAAAGCGTATGCTGATCGTGCTCAAACGCCAGTTATACGGCGGCCAGTGGGAGCCGATGCTGGACGACCTCAAGAATCGTCTGGCGGGCAAGCCGTACATATTCAAACTCGTCAATCGTATTAAGGACGACATCGACCGCATTGAAGAGATGCGTCAGTTCGAATCCGAGCACGGCGTGGATTTGACCGAGCACGTCAAATTGTGAGCGAAGCGTCGCAGCGACGGCGATTGCTCAGGACTGTGAGTGCTTTCCGGCGCTCGATGGTCGCTCGTGGACGCTCAGGAAAACCGGATTACAGGCAACCCTTGAAAGTGTACAAGGTCGTGCCGGGCCCACCATACTAAGGAGGACAGGGCAATGCTCAGGAAAGTCAGGCAAGTATTTTTGTTATCGGTGATTGCAGTGGTCTGCGCGCCCGCCGGATCGCTCTCCGCCGCCGACGCTGAACTTGCTGTTATCTCCCCGGATCTGCTTCGCCATGCCGGCCTGCGGATCGTCTGGGAGAAGAAGGTGCCGATCAAACAGGGCGAGCAGTTGGAGGCTCTCGACTTCATCGCCGCCAGGCTGTACGCCATCTCCGACAACAACTACGTGACATCCCTGGACAGGCAGACGGGTCGAATCGTTTTTGCCCGCTCGGTAGCAGCCAGGGGCATACCAATTCCAGACCTGCGTCTGCATAACGGCCAATTGCTCGGCGCGTACGGCCGGAGCTTCTTCAGCGTAGACCCCGAAACCGGAAAGACCGACGAGCGCCACAGCGTCGAATACTCGATCGTGGCGCCGCCGGCGAGAAATGAATCGTATCTCTACATCAGCGGTTCGGACAACCGCCTGCACGTGCTGACCGCGGATCGCAGAGTGGAAGTCACAGCCGTCGCCGCCGAGGATTCGTCCAGGATCAGTTCCATTCTTGCCGACAATCGCTCTGTCGTTTTCGCCACCGATTCCGGAAGGCTCGTCAGCATGGACCCGCAGGGCAGGAATCGCCTGTGGCGGTTCGACGTCCGCCGTGCCATCATTGACCCGATTGTACGGGATAATCAGTCGCTGTATTTCGTCGCCGAAGATATGTACATCTACCGGCTGGACACGCCGAACGATACTTCGGCCGCCCTCGCCTGGAAATATCAGGTTCCCGGCTTTCCCGTCGGGACTCCGCGTGTGACGTCCTCTGCAGTGTATCAGGTTGTCAGAGGCAAAGGTGTTGTCGCCGTGGACAAGAATTCCGGCCGCATGTTGTGGCGCCTGCCCGAGGGGGCTGAATTCATGGCCGACGGCAACGGCCGAGCCTATGTGTTCACGCATGACAACACGCTGGCTGTCATGCACAACGCGACGGGCCGAAAGCTCTACGAAGTCAATTTCGCCCCCGTCTCGATCACTGCCCCTAACCTTGCGAGCCAAATGATATACGTTGCCAACGAGGCGGGCTGGGTTCTGTGCCTCGCGCCCGCTGGATAATCTCGCAAAGCATTGCTCAAAAAACAGGAGAAGGAGATCCGATGGACACCAAGGTCAAGAAAGCACTGATCAGCGTTTCCGACAAGACCGGCGTTGTGGAATTCGCCCGGAAGCTCGCCGATATGGGGGTTACCATTATCAGCACGGGCGGTACTGCAAAGCAACTCGCCGAGGCCGGCATGAAAGTCGTTGGTATCGAGTCTGTCACGGGCTTTCCCGAGATGATGGACGGCCGCGTCAAGACGCTGCACCCGAAAATTCACGGCGCTTTGCTTGGCTTGCGGGACAACGCCGAGCACAAGAAAGCGATGACAGATCACGAAATTGAACCTATCGATCTGGTCTGCGTTAATCTCTATCCTTTCGAGCAGACTGTGGCCCGGCGGGACTGCACCTTCGAGGACGCCATCGAAAACATCGACATAGGCGGCCCGAGCATGGTTCGCTCGGCGGCAAAAAACCACAAGTTCGTCACCATTGTCACAAGTCCCGCTCAGTACGACAAAGTCATCGAAGAGATGCAGAACACGGCCGGTGCAGTGAGTTCGCAGACCCGCAGTGAATTCGCTCGACAGGCATTCAGCCTTACCGCCGCATACGACGCCGCTATCTCCGCATATCTCAACCGTCAGGCGGGCGTCGAGTACCCGTCGAAGGTTTCCATCGCCTGTACGAAGGCTGCACCTCTCCGCTACGGGGAAAACCCCCACCAGACCGCCGCCTTCTACGAACTGCCGGCCACTGGTGAAACCTCCATCAGCAGCGGACGCCTGCTGGAAGGCGGAAAACCCATCAGTTTCAACAACATCATGGATACCAACGCGGCCTTCGAACTGGTCAAGGAGTTCGACGAACCCGCCGCCGTTGTCGTCAAACATATGAATCCTTGCGGTTGCGCCGTCGATGATGATATCTGCGAGGCATATCGCAAGGCGTACGAAGGAGATGTGGTTAGCGCATTCGGCGGCATCGTGGCCGTGAATCGCAAGGTGGGTGTCGAACTCGCCCGGACAATCATGGAATCCTACAGCCGTTTCGGCAAGGCTCGCGGGGCTGGAGGCTTTTTCGCCGAGGTCATCATTGCCCCCGAATTCGAAGGCGAGGCGCTCGAATTGATCCGGACGCTCAAAGCGTGGGGCTCCCGCGTCCGCCTCATACAGACCGGCCCTGTTGACAAGGCCCGCGTCGCACGCGATGAATACGATGTCCGTTGCGTCGTCGGCGGTCTGCTCCTGCAGAAACGTGACCTTGTCGGCTGGGAACCGGATGTCCTCGAATATCCTACGAAGAAGCGACCTTCGACACGGCAGATGGACGACCTGCGCGTCGCATGGCTGGCCGCCAAGCACACCAAGAGCAACACGATCGTGCTGGCCAAGAACAAGAGAATCATCGGCGTCGGCGCCGGCCAGATGAACCGGGTCGAGTCGGGCCTGATCGCCTTCAACCACGCAGGCGACGAGGCGAAAGGCTCCGCAATGGCATCCGATGCCTTCTTCCCGTTCCCCGACAATGTCGATAACGCGGCCAAAGCCGGCATCGCCGTTATCGCACAGCCGGGCGGCTCGAAGAAAGACGAAGAGGTCATCGCGGCCGCCGACAAGCATGGCATTGCAATGGTCTTCACCGGCAAACGCCACTTCAAGCATTGATCGCTTCCCGCGCGAACTAATTGCCGCAGTTGAATAGAAAAACGGCCTCCTCATTCTAATGAGGCGGCCGTTCTTCACATATGGGCGTACTGATGCACTTCACCGCCTGCATCTTCACGGCAACACTGCCGGCCGGTTCACGGCCCCAAACGCGCCTCCGCGTAGTCCCGCCTGATGCTATTGTCCACGGCAGATGAGTTTTGCCGAGAGGGCATATGCACTGCTGAATCCCGCTGTAATCAGTGTGACGATAATACGCAAGAAGCCCCGCCCCGGGCCCCGGACATCGATAAATGCAGCGCCGACCGGCGCCGAAAGGAGGTGGTAAGGTTGTACGAGTGGTAGTGTGTGATCTGCGCAAACAAAAGTTGACACAGGTTTTCAGGGAGAAATACAAATGAAAAGCTTATCAAAACCATGCTTGCTATGTTTTTGTGTGATTGCCGCCGTAGGGATTACGGGACTTGTGGCCGGCAATAACAATGGCCTTCTGCCGGTCAGCGGTAGCGGAAGCTCCCAGCTCTTGCCCCCGGACATGGATCGGTCTACTCCGGATGCTTTGGGATCAGCAACCATGACGGTCGGCGGCCGGGAGTATGAACTGGACCTGCAAGTCTTCCTGAAGGGCCGGGAGCCGCACGGCCTGACAATTCATGCGACGGCTTCACACGTCTTTTCCGGCGACGGCGTTCAATTCAGTACGTCCGACGCGGAAATACTGGCTCCCTCAGGTACTCCCGGCATATACATCGTGAATTCCAACAGCAAGGTCGTTGAGGGCGGAACAGGCCATCTCGCCTTTCACGGGACGGCCAATATGATAACCCACGAGGTGAAATTCAGCATACGGGGGGCAATACGATTGGATTAGGGGCTTGGGCTTGCCAATGGAACAATCGAAGAGTCCCTCAAAAGGGGCGTCTGGCTCTGCTTGCGCCCCTTTTGTTATGCAAACCTCGGGCGGCAGTGCATCGTTGGAAACATCAACGGCCACCGTCCCTGTGCACAAAAAAAGCCCGGCCGGAACCGGGCTGGATGGTCGCGCACAAAACACGCTCGCTGCTACTGCTGTTTCTTCTTCTTGGGCTTGAGTCCAGCCGCCTTGCGCAGCTTGTTCACCATGTCGGTCTTCTCCCACGTGAAGTTGGGCAGATTTCGACCGAAATGCCCACCGTGCGAAGTCTGTGAAAAAACTGGTCGGGCCAGCTTCAGATGCTTAATCATGCCCTGCGGCGTCAGCGGGAATAACTCCAGAACGATCTCGCCGATCTTCTTCTCGCTGACCTTCGCCGTCCCCTCGGTATTAACCAGAACCGACAGCGGTTGAGCCACGCCGATGGCGTACGAAAGCTGCACTTCGCACGAATCCGCCAGACCCGCCGCAACAATATTCTTCGCAATATACCGCGCCATATAGCTCGCCGTCCGGTCCACCTTCGTCGGATCCTTGCCGCTGAATGCACCGCCGCCGTGACTGCCGCGGCCGCCGTACGTATCCACGATGATCTTCCGCCCCGTCACACCGCAGTCGCCTTTCGGCCCGCCGACCACGAAGCGACCCGTGGGATTCACATGAATAACCAGATCGTCGTCAACCAGCCGCTTGGGCAATACCGGCATAATCACATGCTGAATGATCTCCCTTTGCAGTTTCTTGTACGAAATCGTCGGTGCGTGCTGCGTCGATACCAGCACCGTGTGAATCCGCTTGGGCTTGCGATGTTCGTATTCCACCGTCACCTGACTCTTGCCGTCCGGCCGCAGCCAGGGCAACTTCTTGTTCTTGCGAAGTTTTTCCAGACGTGTCGTCAGCTTATGCGCCAGATGAATCGGCATCGGCATCATCGCCGGCGTCTCATTGCACGCATAACCGAACATCAACCCCTGATCGCCCGCCCCCTGTTCCTTGTGCAGCCCTGTGCCTTCCGTCACACCCTGCGAAATATCCGGGCTCTGCTTGTCCAGCGTTACCATCACTGCACAATTCTCCCAGTCGAACCCGATCTCGGGGGCCGTATACCCGATCTCCCGAATCGTCTGCCGCACAACCGTTGGGACATCCACAATGGCTTTGGTCGTAATCTCCCCCGCGACGACCGCTAACCCCGTCGTCACCAGTGTCTCACACGCGACCCGGCTTTTTGGATCCTGCTCCAGCATCGCATCCAGAACCGCATCGGATATACGGTCTGCCACCTTGTCCGGGTGCCCCATCGTTACCGATTCGCTGGTGAATAGATGATTGATATTGTCGATGTTCACATTTCCCTGACTCACGCGTCCTGTCATTTCTGCTCCGTCCTTTGTCAATGTCTCTTTCTCTAAGCGGCTACGGCGCTTCATTAACCGTCCACTTGTATCCGATGTATCGAACGGTGTAGTTCTCCGTTTCCAGGTACTGCACGATGCTGTCCGGCACGTAACGCGTAATGAAGTTCAACACCGCCCGCGTTTCGGCCTCCTGCTCCTTGAACTTGCGATCGATCGCGTACTTCTTCAGAAACTCGCTTCCATACGCAAACAGCGATTGGCCCTTCTGGAACAATACGGAAAGGTACACAATGTCCTTGCTTCGGTCAATGCGAAATGCCAGCGGATCGGACAGAAAACGCCTGGCCTGATCGTCAAGTTGCTCATCCAGCTTCGAACCGCGGTAGGGCTCCCGCCGAAGGGGCGGCCCCGAAACACTGCCGCGACTCAGCGCCAGCCACACCCGCGGGTCCTTGAACTCCTTACGAAAATACCGCTTCTCAATCTCCTCCAGCGTAAAGGCCTCGTCCATCACGAGGAATTTCTCCTCATCCCATATCCCGTCAAGATGCCGTATGCTGTCGGCCCCCCACATCACAAGGTGAAACCGCGACCGCGGTTTGATCGGATAATTTTCCGCGATAATGTCGAGCATCTGCAGGTTGTATGCGTTAATCCAGAACGCTATCTTGTCATTCGTGGACCAACCATCATACACCTCCCGGTCCAGCTCATCGAACTTCTTCAACACCGCTATCAGTTCGAGGCGTCGCCGACTCAGCGTCTTGTAGTCCACCAGCCCTTTCTTATTGACGTAATTCGCAAAAATGTCCTTCGCCACATCGTGAAAAGCCACCTCCTCCGGCTCGTCGGACTCGCCGCTGCCGCTTGTATCATCGGCGTCCTCACTTTGGTCCGCCTCATTCACATCGGCCTGAACATCAGAACTCGTATCGGCTGCTTCGGTGCGTGTTTCATCGGGCTCATTGGGTTCTGCAGAATCCTCTGCGCCGTCGTCGGTCTCAGCAACGCTGTCGGTGCCAGCCTCGGTCGCGTCCGGCTCATCCGTTTTAGCCGGTACGTCCGGTTCCTTGGGCTCTACGTCAGCGATCTCGCTCTCATTGGGCTCGCTTGAATTTAACCCCGGCCTCGCATCGCCAAGCAATTGTCGCACTGCCGCCTGCAGAACATCATTGGCGTCTGCCGGCTCTTCCATATCGCTTGTCGTGGCATCCGTCTGTCCCGTTTCATTCACGTGCGTCTCTGCTGACGCTACGCTCTCGCCGGTTTCCTCACTTCTTTCCGACTCGCCCGAATCCTCAACCACCGTTTGCACGGGCGATTCGTCCGGCTTCTCTTCAGTAGGCTCTTGAACCTGCGGCGTTGTGCTGTCGGACTCACTGGCAGCACCGGCTTCAACAGCCGTGGATTCCGCGTCCTCGGACGTACCTGTCGCCACCTCGTTATCCGCACGCGCGATCGGCTCCACCTGCTTCTCTGGACAACCGCTCGACACAACCAGGACAACCGACGCAAAAAACAATAAACTTGCGTATCTTAACATAACCACGTTCCGAATAAGGGTTTGCATATCTCTATGAGAAGAAAGGCACCCGATGGTGCATAGGATATACGTTTGGCCGAAAAATGCAATCGTTCGCCCCTGTTTTATCGTGTTTTTGCGGTGCGTCCTTCAGTCAATTGCACCGCTGAGCAGCCGCTCTCCAAATTGAAAACGCACTTTTTCACGCACATCTATACTCGCCAATCCACAGGGCTGTTCGCTTATCGGTCCCTGCACACACACCCCTGCATGCGAACCGCAAAAGCGCAGACTCGCCGCCGAGTGCGCTTGCAAACGACGACACCGCTCCTGACGGGCTTAATCCCTATGATCCTGGACAGTATGCGTTATAACGGTCCTGACGCCTGACACCGTGATACAAACCCATAACCCGTCTGCATCGCTGCTGCGTCGTGCCTCCGACTCCGATTTGCCTTGACAAAACCGTCCTGAGCCGCTAAACTACGGTAGTCAAAGATGAAAAAGAGCTGGCGAGGCTTCACGCCGACGCTGGCGGCTTTTTGGGATGTCAGCGATATGAAGCTAAGATGGGCTCTATTTCCCGTTGCAATACTCCTCGCGTTCGTACTGGTCAGTCCCCGCTCCGAAGCGGTCAGCCAGACCGATATCAACCGCGTTATCGGTAAGCAAGTCCTGAACCAGGATGATCTCCAGGTAATCGACACATTCCTCGCTGAGGCGATTGACGAGTTGGTCAAGACGAGGGATTTTACCAAAATTGCGCAGACTCGCTCGGTTATACTAAGCAAGAAGAGCGGGCCTGCCCAGTATAACGAACAGTTCTCTCAATCGGCGCGCAAATACATAGCCGAGGGACTCCAGAAGGCCCTTACGTTGCCCGAAGATCGACAAAAGAAAGTCCTCGTCAACCTTCTGATTCTGATAGACGGCCTTCAGGATCCCGAACTTGCGGACTTGTCTCTGGATTTGGTGGGGAAGAATGACGCCACCATCGTTCGATACTGGATTGTCCACTCGCTTTCAAACCCGGCAATCGTTGCCAAACTCCGAACGGGTGGCGACGAAGGGATAAGGCGTGCCGGCGAGATTGCAAACACATTCACCGACATCGTTGATACGAGCAGCCCCGAAGTACTGGCCCTGATGGCGCGTTTTGCGGCCCAAATCAACATGTCTCAGGCCGAACGATTGCTGGTGGCCGTCGCGGATGCTCGAATAGAGGCCTATAACACGTGGAATGTGGAGTACGAGCTAATCGACAGCACCATCCTCAAGACGCTGGCTGACAAGATCGGTAACACAGCGGGGCCCGATCAGAATGCTGCAGCACAACGCTTCGGCCAGTTGCTCCATTGTGTCATGCAGAGGATGATAAAAGGTGCCGACCGACTGACCCAAAAGCAGCGACAACACCTTGCTTCGGTTCTAATCGAAATCGAAACCAGGGAATTGGGCCGGTTGCTCGGTGCGCCGCAGGGTGCCATCAAGCGAGCCATTGAGAACAAAGACTACGCCGCCTTGCAGCAGCAATACGACGTGCTTTTCGGCCAGGGCAGTGCGCCGGGACAGTTGGTCAATCAATTGAATTTCAATTTCGGTCAGGATGCTGCCGGACAGCCGCGTACCAGCCCGATACCGCTGCCGGATCCGCCCGCACGAACAGCAACAGCCACCTCATAGCAGATAATCGGCCTGCCCAAACCCCTGCGTGCAGATACGTATGCTGGATGTCTTGCTATTGTGCGATCACCCAATACGATCCGCCCGATCTAAGATTTGGTGAACCTGCGACGTTCGAATGAGAACTCAACCTCTGTCTTGGCGGGCTTGCCGTCCATCTCCAATACAGGATACGCCAGGAAGTTGATTGGACCCCAGCTCGGCCCCGGCTCAACCGCAATATCTCTGCCCCGGCTCAACTCGATGCGGTTTGCCGGATGGTGTCCGAAATAGTAGGTGCTCAGGGTCGAACATTTGTCGGCCTCGCTGATATCTACAGGCCACCATTTGCCGTCGCTGTAGAATTCCGCCCAGCAATGATAGCCGTTCACCCCGCCTGCGTCTCGCTCAGACGGAATTGCCGCGCCAATGGCAAATCGCGAGGGAATGCCCACGGCTCTTGCCAGTGCAATGAAATAGGAATGGAAATCCGTGCAGTTGCCGTTGCCGGCATTGCATGCGAACACGGCGTCTCCCTGGCCCCAGCCAGGACCGAATTTCGCATAGCGCATCCGATCTATGACGTGATCGTATAGCGCCCGCGCACGAACCAGATCGCCGCTCTTGCCCTCGACAACCTCCTCGGCAATCGTGCGGAACTGTTCGTTCAGTGGAATGAGCTGTTCAGCTTTCAGATACTTCTGCATATCCGATTCTTCCGCGGCATAAGGACCCTTCTCCAAACGATGCACGCCAAATCGCAGCAGTACGGTCTCGCCGCTATCTTGTGGACCCAGTTCGGTAAAGAGTACGCGATTGCCGTGCTCTGTCTCCGTAAGAACCTCCCACCGCCCGGGCGCGTCGAGGACCTTCCTCTGAACTGTCTGGAACGCATCGGAACTCGGCAGGGGAATCCACATCCGGGCGTTCCCGCTGATCTCGGGCAGAACGGCCTTGTATACGAACTCGAACTGATCGTTGCCCTTGAGCACACCAAGCAGACGCGGCGGTGCCGTCTCAACGGCAACACGGTGCCACGTCTTGTCGCGATGCTGCTTCCATGCATACAACGGCTGTCCGTTGACTTTGTGGATCGTTGTCTCGGTAACGGTCATCGTCCCTGGTTTGCCCTTGAGAAAGAAATCCACATCGTACACATCGCCCTCAGTGCTGGCCAGATCAATGCATGCGAAATGCCTGTTGGGACCAAGGTTTGCAAGATACTCCGTGTGAATGCGAACCAGTCTGAGTTTTAGCTCCTTGCCCTCGAACGATAGCCGCATGTAGCCGTCGCCAAGACGGGTTTGTTCCTCGATGTGGGCTTTGATGCCCGCCTGTATGTCCTCGGTAAAGACAGCCGGTTCATCACTCGTCGATGCCCGCTTGCCCTCGCGACCTTCACAACCTGCCAGAATAAGACAGACCGCTCCCATACAGGCCATTATGGGTATTCGATTCATAACATGCCTTTCGTTTGAACGACGGTCCGCTTCCTAAATGGACCGCCTGCCTCGATGTCAATTCTCTGCCTGTTACTCGGTCGGATGCTCTTCCGTCGGATGCTCCTCAGTCGGATGCTCGTCAGTTGGCTCATCCTCCGTCGGATGCTCGTTCGTTGGGTGTTCGGATGATGGATGCTCGCTTGTCTCCTTGCAACCCATCGATCCAAGTCCAAGCACACTCACGATCAGGACCAGGGCAAAGAACCTCCTTAGCATTTCCATAAACGTTAACCTCACTTTGCAAAAGAACAATATGTAACGGACGGACAGTACCATCCGCATTCGGGCCTCTCCACATCGAGGGGACCCGCTGCGTCTTGAGGCACAGTCGCTTGGCCATCTCACGCTGCCGAGGGCGCCCCCTGCATCGCGCCGTCCGTCAACGGACCGCGACTATGCAGAGAGCGCCTCGAAAAGCGGTCTGCCGGCAAACTCTCCGTGCCTGCGGTTCATCAGAACACCGTCGCCAGCCAGTGTTGTGCCATAATCGCAAAATCGCCGAAATCCACTATCCCGTCGCCGTCGATATCGCCTGAAGGCAACGGTATGCTTGTGCAGTCAGCCGTTGGCAATATGAGGAAGGACGTCCTCGTGCTGCGGCCCGGCATCACGGTGTACGCCCCCTCCACGACGCCTGGATGCGACCGTACGCGTATCCCGTTGGTTGCTATATCAATCGCGTCGTTGGGATCGGTGGGAGTCGCATCTGCCAGAACTGCTATCCGCACGGTATTGCTGCCCACATCATTTCCGCAGACGTCAAGCTCGAGGGTCTCTGAACTAACCGCTGCCGGGGCAGTCAGTGTCCAACCCTTTGGAAGCTGCAACAGGATGTGGCTTCCCGGCCCGAGAGGGCCGTCGTTCAATGACGCAAAGGCCTCCGGCATGCCATTCGTGATCGAGAAGGCATAACGGTCAATCGTACTTCCCGCACGCACCGGTATGGGGCCCTGAGCGGCGAACATCTGTTCGACTTGCTCCAGAGCCTCCATTTCCTCGTGGAAGTTGAGCTGATATCCCTGGACGATCAGATCGGCCACAAGGCCCATTTCCACGGAGCCCGCAGGCACGGGGTCGTTGCCCCATGTTTCCGTTGCAACTTGTTGCTGAACCATAATGCTCTCGAAAGTGTCCAGCTTGCTGCTCACAGTGTCCCTTGCCGACTCGAGATTACTGGCGCTTACTCCCAACTGGCCCTTTAGCCAGCCCGTCAGGATGTCGGAAAGATCGGGGAAATTGTCATTGATGTAATCGAAAACATCGTCCAGGTCGTCTTCATCGAGTTCCTTCAACTCTTTGATCGCCTCGGCCAGGCCCTCGTCCCATTTGTCCCGAAAGTTATTCAGCGCCGCCTGCTCGCTGGCGATTTCGACCTTAAGTGCCTGGACCGCTCCCTCGGGCACAGGGTCCTGCGATTCCAGTGCGGCCAGGGTGTTAATCTTGCGAAGGATGTCATCTTTCAAGGTTCGAATCTGCGTTAGCAGAGCTTGCAGCACCTCGGCCTTCTGCTTGATCTTCTTATAGTCGTTGCAACCGCTCACAGGCAGCAGCAGTCCGAGTATAAGCGCCAGCGCCGCCGTTGAGATCAATGTCTTACGCCATCGCCGTTTCATTGTACAATCTCCTGTCAAAGAAGGTCATCATGGCTCATACCTTCCAATCATGTCGTGCTTCTCAATGGTCGGAACCTACTGATACACGATTCGCCAGTAGCCGCGGATGTTGCCGCCGCGCAGATCGGGACTGACAGGCCCCTTGCCCCAGAAATAGTCGTTGTACCCGCCGAGTACTCCGCCGGGACCGACCACGCCCATGACAACCGCCTGCACTGAACTGGGCTGCTCTTCCTTCTTCGCCTTAAACCATGCGGCCCGAACGGGAAGTTTGACTGTTACGAAGCCGAAGTTGCGACCCAGCATGTATGAGGCGTACCGACCGCCGAAATGGGGCCAGTCGTAGGCATTCGTCTGGAAGCCCGTCAGAAGGTGCAGACCATCGAAGGCCGGGCCCCATCGCGTATACCACTTCTTGCTGTCGTACGTATCCTTGAGAACCTGACAGGACAACAGGGACAGCCATTCCAGATCGTTGTTCCCCCACGCGCCCGCTGCATCCGTGTACGTCAGATATCCGTCGTCATTATTGCTCTCGAACGTGAATCCTCCGCCGTAACCGTGACCGCAGTAGAACACGATGTCGGCGTTGTCCACCCATGTCGTGTCGGCGCCTGCAGGTGGTTGCTTGAAGTCGTTCTCCCAGGCCGTGCTGCCCGTCCAGTTGAACCGCTTGACCACCCCGTCGGCGAGAAAGCGATTGATAAAACCGCTCTGATTCGCCGCACAAAGATCGGAAACCGCTCGCTCGACGCCGAAGTCCCGAACGCCGCCGACCAGAATTATCGCTTCACCTTGGACGTTTTGAAGCGCAAAGAACTGGATCTGCACCGTCGCGCTGGCCTCCACAATCACGCCGTTGTCATCGGTGACCTTGACCGTCACGGTCTCCGGCCCGCTCTGTTCGCGGGGCATGGCGTTGTACTCGATTTGGTCCTGATCGTCCGGTATCTCCTTGAGATCCACCGACGACGAGAACCACTCGAAGCGATAGGGCTTGGCGCCGCCGCTCACATTCGCCTGGGCTTCCACAAGACTGCCCCTTGCGTCCGCCAGCAAACTCACCTGCGGCACTAACCGCCGATCGTTCGTAGCGGGCACGAGCTTCCGCAGTTTGTTCGATTGCTGCCCCTGTGGCCCATACAGAATTCCGCCCAGATCGTAGTGCGGAATCAACATCTGGACGTTCTTCTCAGACAGCGGAGGTGCGTAGTACACCATCTTCATATCACCTTCCGGAATGAAGCGATTGCCCGATGCCGCAAAGGCCCGTTGTGCGGCATCCCCCGGCATCATGATCTCGACCGGGTCGCCTCGCTCCACTGTTCGAATAGCCGCGTGCAGATGCGTCGTCCGGCCATCCGGGCCAAGCGACGCGCTGAGCTGAGCGCCGGGCCCCACGATCGGTATACCCCCCGAATACATCTGCACGTTAACGTGCGTATCCATTTGCACCGCCGGCAGCAACAACTGCCCGCCCAGATCGACGACCTCGAACACCGTATGGCTCGGTTCCGACGTCATCTCGCCGAGTTCGACCCCCGCCTGACTGAATCCAACCAGAACCTCGTCCTCAACCTCGGGGATGGACAACGGCTTGATCTTTCGCAATTCTTCCATGTCCAGCACTTCGAACAGCAGTTCGCTGCCTTCCTCCAACTCGCTCTCCTTCTGCAACTCCGCCATCAGTTCCCCATCGTCCAGTGGCATAGTCGGGATCTTCTGGAGATTCTCGGGATCGACGTAGCCGACCATCCCGTCCTCGAACGCCAGCATCTGGGGCGGAATGTTCAGATTGCGGGCCAGCTTCTCCGCCTGGTCGTCACTCATTCCCGCCTGTCGAACCATCAGGACCGGCAGTGCGGGCGGCAGCGTGCAGTCCTTCAACCAGTTCCCCGAGAGAATCGCAAAGTCCCGGAAATCCACTTTGCAGTCCCCGTTCAAATCTCCCGGACAATCGATCGGACATTCCGCACCGCTCGCTCCTCCGACCCCAATTGCACAGACGATTAGCGCAAACAACACATGTCGTACCTTCATGGTCCTGCTCCTTTCATTCTCAAAGCCGCTTCTGCAGATAAGCCCTCTGGGTACATCGGAGGACACGATTCATCTTTGTAACTACGCTGAAACCATCGAACCGCAAATAGGCAAAATGCTCACTTTTGACACTCCTTTTGCCTATGTCTGTATCTGCCGGACGCCGGGCCGCGCAGCGCCGGCGTACGACTGGCCCTACTCGTGGTGGCGTGGCAGGTTCGTTCTCCGCAGCAGCTTGCCTGTCCCGCTCGAGGCGCACCCCGCATGACCGGGCGGAACGGGCCTCGACCCCTGGATGTACGCGGAATGGAACGGCGGGGGGCGAAGCGCCCCTGAAACCGGCCTGTGGCGAGCCGCGGGTCCATTCGAGCCTTGCCTCACCCGTCCGGCAGGGCGTACAATCGGTGGAAAGCCGAATCCGACAAGGTCTTCTGAAAGGGTCGTACCATGAAACGCACAACCGTCTGCATCACCATCCTCGCCGTCGCCGTCATCGCTCTGGCATCGTACGCCTGCGTCTTTGCAGCCGACGCCTCCGAGAGCCGGCTCGCCGTCGTCTGGACCAGCGGCGATCCGGACGTCGCGCACAAGGTCTGCTTCATGTACACGCATAACGCCAAAAAGGCCGGCTGGTTCGACGATGTCACGCTGATCGTCTGGGGGCCGTCCTCGCGTCTGCTGGCCGCCGACAAGCAGCTCCAGTCGGCCGTCAAGGCCATGATGACCGACGGTGTCACCGTCCAGGCCTGCGTCGTCTGCGCCGACATGTACGGCGTCGCCGACGACCTCCGCGATCTCGGCATCGAGGTCAAGGGCATGGGCCGGCCGCTTTCGGACATGCTCAAATCCGACCGCAAAGTCCTCACTTTCTAAGGACCCGCAGCCATGCCGCCGATTGACGCGCTGAACCTCGACGCCATGACGCCGGAGGACATCGAGCCGGCCGTCGATCTGATCGCCCGCGCCATGAACCCGGACGAAGGCCGGTGGGCCCGCGAGACGATGGACTATCATTTCGCGTGCCGCCGCCACGGCATCGACGACGGCCGGACGTACCTGATCTGGCGCCGCGCCGGCCGGGTCGCGGGCGTTGTCGGGCTGCACCGCTACATCTGGGGCCCGCCGCAGAACGTCTGGTTGGCCTGGTTCGCCGTCGATCCCGACGTGCATGGCCGGGGCTACGGCAGGGCGTTGCTCGCCGCCGTCCAGTCGCTCGCCGCCGAGCGCGGCTTCCGCAGATTCCTGGTCGAGACCTACGCCTCGGGCACGTTCGACCGCGCCCGCGGCTTCTACGAGTCGCAGGGCTTCACGCCCGCCGGCCGCATCGAACGCTATCTGCCCGACGGCTCGGACATGCTCGTCTACGCCAAAGACCTGCCGCCGGCGTAACTACCCGCCGCGTGCGTCGAGCAGCGGCTTCGTTCGCTGCGCGGGCCCTGATGCCCGTCCCGCCGGTCCGGGCGCCTGTTGCGCCTTGCGCACTCAACCCCGCCACGGTCGCTTGCGGTTCTTGGCCGCTGCGATGGCCCGCTTGGCAATCTCGGCGTCCTCGGTCACCTGATAATCGAACATCCCCGCACAGATGAAGTCCGCCCCGTTCTCGTACGCATAGGCGAACGCCTCGGCCGGCCGAATCGCCCCGGCCGCCATCACTTTGAACGCAATCCACGGCGCCTTGACGTCCTGCATGAACGCAATCGTCTCGTCCGCCTTGTGGCAGAACATGTTATCGTGATACTCCTCGTGCCGCGGCGAATTGTCCTCGTACATCTCGATGAACCGCCGATTCGGCTCCGGATGCGCCGACCAGTACTTGTCGTGGTGCAGCGTCTTCATGTAGAAGTCCGGCTCGAGCCCCTCCTTCTCGCAGAACATGATCGGCTCGATCCGATGGGCGCAAACGCCCACCGGCACCTTATACTCCCGCATGATCTCGTACGCCCGGACGATGTTTTTGAGCTTCTTCTGGTGCCACCAGATATCGCTCGCTCCGCCCCAGAGGTACACCGCCGAGGCGCCCAGCTCCAGATGCTCCTCCAGCACCCGCCGGTACTTGTTGATATCCGTCGTAATCAGATCCGCCAGCCACATCATCTCGCCGCCCCAGTCGTCCCAGTAGCGCGACAGGCGGATGTGCCGGAAGTTGTGGCTCTTGAGCACGATGCCGTTGACGCCGTGCTCCTCGCATTTGGCCAGCGTCTCGAAAATCTTCTCTTCGGTGTTGTAATGCCGCGCCAGGGTGTTCATGTAGATCAGGTCCCGCGCGTGCATGTTCGGACTGATCAGATTGCTGCCGGCCATCAGCCGCCCGAACGTCAGGTTGCCGATTTTGCCCGTCGGCATGTCTTTGCCGAACGCAGCCGCATTCGCATTGCTCGCACTCATAACCGAATCACCTCCCGGCCGTTGCCGTCCAAACCACATTCCACCCGGGCCGGAAAACCACCCCGGCCCGCCTGTCTTGACAACACCATGATACCCGCTGCTGCCGACGCTACCAGAGGTTTTTGCGCCGTTCCGAAACCCAATCCTCCTACAGTAAATCATTCACCTCTTCCACTTGGGCCTTTATTGTACCGTTCGTAGAACTGCCTCAGGAAATAATACCCTGCCTCTCCGTACATATTGCATATTGTGTCAGCTTGCTTCTTGCACCCTTGTTCGTACAGCGTGATGACAATCTTTTCAATATCCTGCCGCTCATAATCTGGATATACTTCCTGACTCAGCATCTCGATGTACAGGGCCCCAACATTCTCCGGCGTCCTGTCCACATGCTTGGCAAGTTCTTTTATCAAACCCGTTTCATACCAATGCACTCGTATGTACCTCGCCGTGAGCATTGCCCAGTCTTTGACATCCTCATCAATTTCGTCGATCGCTCCCAACCACAGATATAGAGTTGACAAAATCCCCTGATACTCGGGCTCTTCCTGCCGGTCCTTGCATACGTCGACAAT
>CAZGMJ010000065.1:0-29971 GCA_964526785.1 uncultured Pirellulales bacterium | reverse complement strand
TGTCGGCATTGTTTTTGTCAGCACAAAACGGCCTCAAGAATGGCTAAAGTCCACAATCTGACAAGCGATTTTGGGTGTTGCTCGTTCCCTCTTGGGTACTCTCGCTGTTCTTCTTCGTGACGTTCCTGCGCAATTCAGGGTGGCTACCCAAGAACCCAACCGCAGCCGTCGATATGACCTATCTCATCGTTGCATCCATCTTCTTCCTATCGCCATTTGTGTCTCGGCTGAAGATTGGCAAACTGGTCGAGTTCGAGCGGAGACTTGAAGAGACGAGAGCGGACGTGCAATCGTTTAAGCAGGACACACGACAGATGCTTGCGATTTTTTCACAACATTCAGCAAGCGCAAATGTTACGATTGGAAATCTATCGGAAGGCCAAAAGAAGAAAGATGAAATCAAATCAGAGAATAAACCCAGGACTGCGATGGAATTCAAGATACTCAACACGCTTTGGAACCGACAAGTACTCAAGTTTCCTGATCTGAATACGCGATTCACGTTCAGAATCAATCAGCCTGCACCGGAGTTCATTCCATTCCTTGAAGCTGGTATTAGCTTGATGCGTGAGGGACTGATCACTGAAACAGATTTTGGCCAATTCATGTTGACAAATGAAGGATTTCGTTACTGTGCTGAACACTACAAGGAGTTTCCGTCGGACATGTGGTTTGACTACTTCCCGCTCGAAGAAGACAACTTGAAAAAGGCTCTGCAACGTGTCGAAGACCTTACAAACCAGCAACCCGCATAGCAAACTGTCGAACTTGTGCCATTTTCACAGCATGTGACACTCGAGAAGAGACTGTGACACCGTGACGTTATTCCGCGGGTTCGCGATCTGAGAGAGTTATGAAGAAACATTGTAATTATTGTTTACTGCGGAGAGGTAAGTGAGGTTCAAGCTCTTCTTCATATCCATCATTGTGGGGTTCATAGGATTGGGATTGTCCACACAGAACACCGTGCTCGGCGTTGGCTTGCTTCTCGTCGCATTCACCCTACTCTCTATGAGCTTTCGCAAACGCACGCCCCCACGTTTGAGCATCTCAGTCTCAAAGATAGATGATTCTCCGACAAAGGAATGGAGTGCTCGAAGGCGCAAAGGCAAATTCGAAGCAGTTGGAAACACTAAACCCATCTGCCCACACTGCCAAAACGCACTGGATAAGATGCCCGGTCGTAAGAAGAAGTGCCCTCATTGTGGGCATTTCATATTTGTCAGGACTCGCCCCCGTGATGAGCAGCGTGTGCTTGTTACGGAGAAGCAAGCAGAACAGATTGAAGAACAATGGTCCATAGTGAACGGAACTCATGCCGAATACCTCGCCAAGAAGAGACACTATTCGGAAGAACGGGCTCGTCTTGCCAAGCGTTTCGGAAGAGAACCTAGCGACAATGATGTTGCATGGTCCATCTTGAACCAAGATATGATCAAATACGCCAGCCAGGGGGATTGGGGCTTATACCGAAATGCTAAGTTCCAAATGGCTGAGATTCTTCGGAAGGAATCTCGTATGCGGGATGCCCTAGCCACCTATCTCGAGGTATGTTACATCGATCTGAATGGCCCCAATAACGTGGGCGGAATCTCAAATCCCAAGCTTCTCCGGGAGTTTCCACCTTGGGATCCCAAGAACGACGCAATGCTAGCCCCTGGGATCCTCAGTCGCATCGGAAGAATTCTCGAGCAGACGGAAACCTCTGCGGCTGATGTCGAAACTCTCTTCGTTGACCGAGGAACGCAACTAAAGGAGTCACTTCGCCTTTCACTTGCGGTGTCGGATGCTTGGCATCGGATTCGCGAGGACATCTTCTGACATGCAAAATGAAATTGGGGAGTTCCCCTTCTTGGCAAGCTGAGACGCCTACATGTTCACACAATTCACGGTCCGAACGGTAGAAGTGACATCGACGGACGGTATGGAGGGATTTGGCGGGTGCCTTCGACGAATGGCGGAGTTTACTCGGCGGCGCAGCGGCCAAGCGGCGGTTTGGTGCTGCCGGCGGAGGGAGGCGTTTCCTGCGGTTTCGGCAGGTATCTGCGCAGTAGTCGGAGGAGTGCATCTGATCGAACGGGCTTGCTGATGTAGTCCGTGCAGCCCATTTCCATGCATTTCCGGCGGTCGCCCTGCATGGCGCAGGCGGTCAGAGCGATAATGGGGGTATCGACGCCACTGGTGCGGAGTTGCCACGTCGCGGCGTATCCGTCCATCTCGGGCATTTGAATGTCCATCAGGATAAGGTCGAATTCTTCGCAGAGGGCACGTTCGACGGCCTGTCTGCCGTTCGGCACGATGGTTACATTCAGGCCGGACTTTTCCAGCAGCGAACGGACGAGGAGTTGGTTGGTCCTGACGTCTTCGGCAACGAGGATTTTGCCTGTCAAGCGGGCGGGCCTTTCCATTTCGGGGTTGTCGGCGCAAGCGAGATTCGTGTCCGCTGCGGCGGGAATCACAAGCGAGAATACCGAGCCTTGGCCGGGGCGGCTTTGCACTGTGAGACTTCCTCCGAGCAATTCGACGAGCCGTTTGGTAACGGCAAGTCCGAGGCCGGCCCCGCCGTGCCTGCGGGTGGCTGTGCCGTCGACCTGCACGAAGGCATTGAATATCGTCTGCTGCTTCCGGCGAGGGATGCCGATACCGGTATCTTCAACGTCGAAACGCACGCATTTTGCGCCGCTGCTTTCGTCCATGGAGACATGCAGATGAACATGACCGGTGTCCGTGAATTTGACAGCGTTGTCCAGGAGCTTACTCAGGCACTGATTTAATCGCGCCTGATCCGTCCACAGTGCGGAAGGGACGTCGGCGTCTATCATTGTCTGAAATGCGATACCCTTGCCGCGAGCCTTCGGCATCATCACGGATTCGACGGCAGCGAGCGTCTGGGCGAGAGGGAACTGGTGCATTTCAACGATCAATTCGTCGGCTTCGATGCTGGAAAAGTCGAGGATGTCATTGATCAGATTGAGCAGCGTGTGGCCGGATTCCCTGATGATGGCCACATTCTCGGCCTGGTCGGCGGTAAGATCCTCATCGATGAGGATCTCGCTGAATCCAATAATGGCATTCATTGGCGTGCGGATCTCATGGCTCATATTGGCAAGGAATTCGCTCCTGGCCGAATTCACCCGGGACGTTTGTACGGTAAGACGATTCGCCAACTCCGTTTGTTTGTGAAGGCAATCATTCAGACGTTCGGCTTCGCTGCGTGCCTGTTTGAGCCTTGTTGTGAGCCTGCAGACATACAGCAGAAGCAGCACGGAGAACGCACCAGATACCACGGCCCCGATCAGAAGCCCCGCATGATGGGTTTCCACATGGTCCGCCGGTGGCAGCGCGTTCTCGGATGTCGGCAAGAGGCACTGGATGGGCTCATGCCGAGGGTCTGCGCCGTTGCCCGCAGGTTCCGGGGCGGATTCACCGGCCTGACGTGCCGCTGCGAGAGGTTGCACTGCCGTGGAATGCTGCGCCATACACAGGCGGGTTCCAACAGCCGGCAGCAGTGCCAACACCATAGCAAGAATACAGACAACTGTCTTACCGCACATCTGACTTCTCCGGGCGGGCATCCGCCACGCAGGCGCAGCCCGGCAGTTGGTCAGGTGCAACCAGACCGTCCAACCCGGGCAGGACTTCGTAATCGTACGCACTTATCTGTCTCTGTTGCATGTCCGGTGCCTCGATCAGGCAGAGAGAAAAGCCCCCGAGCGGGTACAGGGAGCACCCGCTCGGGAACGCAAACAGGGTCCTTAGTTATTGAAATCCGACCAGTCCTTGTCGTCATCCAACGGAATGCTCTTCTGCTTGTCGGAATTCGACACCGACGCCGCGACCCTGGACTGCCGCGAATTCTCCGAGCCTTCCGATTTTCCATTGCCGTGGTCGGCAATCTGGTGAAGCACATGATCCGACTTCGACAGCTTACGGTTACTGCGGGTTTCCTTCGATCCCATCGAACCGTTATTGTCGCGAGCTGCCGAACCGCCGACCAGGGCCACCAATTCCTTGACGATCTCCTGCGTCGATGCGGCCTGGGCGCTCAACTCTTCTGAAGCACTGGCGCTTTCCTCGGCGTTGGCCGCGTTCTGCTGCGTGACCTTGTCCATCTGCGCCACCGCAGTATTGACCTGGTCGATGCCCTGGGCCTGTTCCTGTGAGGCCGCCGCAATCTCGCCCACCAGATCCGTCGTCTTGCCGACGCCCTGGACGATCTCATCGAGCACCTTGCTCACTTCAGTCGCGATATCCACGCCGTTCTTCGAGTTCTTGACCGATTCCTCGATCATGCTGGCCGTATTCTTGGCCGCCTCGGCCGAACGCATCGCCAGATTGCGAACCTCTTCGGCGACGACCGCAAAGCCCTTGCCCGCTTCGCCCGCACGAGCGGCTTCAACCGCCGCGTTGAGCGCCAGCAGGTTCGTCTGGAACGCGATCTCATCGATCACTTTGATGATCTTGGCCGTCTCATCAGAACTCTTCTGGATATCCTGGATAGCCGTATTCATCCGGCCCATGGACTCGCTGCCGTCGTTGGCCGCCTTGCGGGCCTCGGTCGCCAGCGTATTGGCCTGCTGGGCGTTGTCGGCGTTCTGCTTGGTCATCGAGGACATCTCTTCAAGACTTGATGACGTCTCTTCCAGACCCGCTGCCTGCTCGGTGGCGCCTTCGGCCAGTGCCTGCGAAGCAGAAGAGACCTGGCCGGCCGCCGAAGATACCTGTTCCGAGCCTTCCGTGAGATCTGCAATGATACGATTGACGGGCTTGACGATTCCACGGGTGATCATGAATGCCACGACCATGCCTATCGCCACGGCGAGTATGCTCACTGTGATGATCAGAGCATTGACCATCGCCACCGCCTTGTCTGCCTGCTCGTTTACATTATCGATGAACGCGTACACGCCATCGCGGACGTTGCGTCCTTCGGTCATGACAACAGCGGCGTTCTCCTTCTGCTGCTTCTGACTATCCCGCTGGGCGAGATTGTACTGACGAAATGCCATTACCTGGTCTTCGTACTGTTTGAGCGCGTGAAGTCCGTCGTCTATAGCCTTCTGCGTCTCGGTTGAGACCATCATGTCCTTGCACTGTCCGAGCAGGGTCCTGACGTCCTCGATCTGCGTCATCCAGGTCTTGGCCATGGCGTCCTGTGCTTCCGGTGTCAGGGCGAGTTGATACTTCTGAGCCGTAACCCGAAAGCGGTTGACGGCATCCCGGCATTTCTGAGCGAAGAAAGCGCGCTCGACAGCGGCTTTTTCCACTTTGCCGTTTTGCTCGGTACTCAGTGCGAAGGTCTGCGAAGCATTTATCACCCCAATGATACCATCCAGCACGGCCCTGGCGGCGTCGGCTCGCACTTTTCCGGCATTCTTCTTCTTGTGCTCGATACTGACATACTCGTCGCAATTGCCCTTGTAGGCCGTCATTTTGCTAATGAGTTCGTCTGCCGTTCTTTTGTTCTCCGCCGAGTTCATCATGTCCTTCGCCTCTCCGGCGACTTTCATGACGTTTTCGGCCTCGTCGTCGAGGGCGTCGGCATACTGATCGTCCTTATAGATGACGTACCGCAGGGCGTGCGTCTGAGCGTCCTGGGCATCCGTCAGAGCAGTATTGGCCTTCTTGGCAATTTCGAGCTGGGCCTGAATATCGACCATGCTCTGCTTGAGATTGCCGGCTCCGACGTAACCGACGACGGCAACAATAATCATCAGAGCCAATACCAGCAGGAATCCACCATACATCTTCGTACTTAGTTTCACATTCTTCATCTTCATGTTCCTCTACATTCATTAACTTACAGCATTTTTTCACAATGGCTTACACGTTGCCTAAATCAACACCCGCCATGACCTTATCGATATCCAGCAGTATCTTGACCGAGTCGCCGATTTTGCCCATACCCAGGATGTATTCGGTGCTGACGCTCGAACCGAGTTCCGGTGTATCTTCGATATCCTTACCATCGATATCCAGGACTTCCTGGACATGGTCCACGACAATCCCTGTACTGAACTCTCTGTCGGCGTTGCTGATCTCCACAACGATGATGCAGGTCTGGTCGGTCACATCGGCCGGCTCCATGCCGAATTTGGCCCGCAGGTCGATCACGGGGATGACCTGCCCTCGCAGATTGATTACGCCTTTGACATAGTGCGGAGTCTGCGGCACAGCGGTTATGTCCATATAGCCGATGATTTCGCGGACCTTCAGAATCTCCAGGCCGAACTCCTCCGGCCCGAGGGCAAACGTCAAATACTTGCCCTCTTTGTCGAGCAGTGCCTTGCCGGACTGCTCGTACCTCGATTGATTGCTCTGTGTGCTCGTTTCTGTCATGATTCCACCTTTCCCAATCAACACTGACAGTGTCTTCTGCTACATCTGAACACCTACAGATCAGTGCAGCTCGACTTCTCTGATGCACTCTTGTGCAAATATGCAACCTGACGGTTGAAGCGATACGGGGACAGGAGACTTAAGGATTGAGAGGGCTACCCAATAGTCGCCAAGTACTCCATACCCTTAACCGCTTCATGTCGTCGAACGTGACGGTTGCCCGGGACTCCTGTCGCAATCCGTTCGCCAGGACTGCTGCAGAAGAACAGCACCGCAAGAAAACATATTCACACCACATTCTCAAAGTGCATGCATTCGGCATGGCCCCCACCGCACTGTGTGCAGTTGCCCGCAGTGCTATCGACTCCCGTCGCAGGTATAGTTTCGGCCGGGTGCGCGCGTGCATTTATTAGCGGTTTGCTTATTTGCCTTAGCAAATTGCTGCATTCGGCGGCGCAACGATATTCTTCGACCGGTAAATGCGCGCACGCCGCCAAAGGGTGAAGGACAAGTGTGGGGACATACGGGAAAGTCCCGCCATAAGATCAAGAGGCAAGCCTGCCTGCAAATCGGCGAGCCACGTTCAGTTTATGCATGGTCAGCGTTTTCGCCGGATGCATTCGCGCGGCATTTTCGGCTAATCGGGATAGCTGCCCCGCACAAGCGTATCGGCGGATGGGAGCGGACCGTCTGTTAACGCTTCTGTGAACCGAATCCGCTATATCGAGAAGGCCGGACGGAGAGGCCGGAGTTGCTCCGGGGTCTGGGGCGTCAGCGTAGTGATTCCCATCAACATGGCGCATTTAACCAATCCCGCCACACTGTCCACTTCCAGTTTCTGCATCAGTCGGCGCCGAGACGCATCTATAGTCTTCGAACTGAGATTCAGTGCGAGGGCGATTTCTTTTGAAGATCGGCCATCAGCCAGCAGTCGCAGAATCTGGCGTTCCCGCTTTTGCAGTCTGGTTTCGGGATACTTCTGCGCAACCCCCATGCCTTGTGCGTATTCCTCGACCACGGCCTGTCGGGCGCCTCTTCCCAGATATGTCGAGCCGGCGTGTACAGCCCGCACTGCGGTAAGGAGTTCATCGAAACTGTCCTGCCTGACGAGATAGGCGCGAATACCCGCATGAATTGCCTCGGCCACAAAGGTCTTATTGAAGAACGTCGAGATTGCGACTACTCCGATATTCGGATATTGTGCGACGAGTTCCGAAACGGCGTTCATGACGTTGCCGGTCATTACAGTGATGTTAATCAGTATGATATCGGGCCGCCATTGTTCCACATATTCCAGAACCGCTCCCGGATTGTCGGTTTCTCCCACCAGAGATACATCCGGCTGTTCGGCGAAGAGTGAGCGGAGTCCCTCGCGCATCAATTGTTCATCATCGACAATTGCAATTCGAATTCCCGTATCCTGTTCCAAGTTGCACCCCCAATTGATATGTATTGGCAACACTGTAACTTCTGTGACTATTATCGCTTGATTGCAATGAACATACAGGCAGGCATTTACCATCACCGGGCAGTATTTCGCTAAGCGTGACTAGCAATATGCTCATCCGCCATCGCGTAATCTTTTTGTGGCATCGCCACGGTTGGCGGAGATCAGACATTGTCATGTGAGGCGAACAACTCTGCGAGAGTGACTTGAGGGAGTCGACAGCGTCCTCCGCATGTGTTATCGACTACGAATCCACCCTTGTCAGGCCCTCCCGAATGGCATATTTGACAAGATCGGCCAGGCTGTGGATGTTCAGTTTCTTCATTATCCGGCGCCGGCAGGCATCGACTGTTTTGACGCTGACATTCGTCGCAAATGCTATCTCCTTTGACGCTTTGCCATCTGCAAGCATGCGAATCACCTGGATTTCCCGCTCGGTCAGACGTGTCCCGTCGGCGGCGTCGGCAGGTGCGTCAAGGCACTCGTCTATGAGCAGATCAGCAACCTTGTTGCAGATGTACTTTCCATCAGGCAGAATCGCCTTTATGGCCTGAAGAATCTCTGCAAATGCATCTTCCTTGAGCAAGTAGCCCGACGCTCCGTTCCTGAACATCTCCGAGATAAACGTCTTTCGCCTATACATGGACAGGGCCAGAACCTTGGTCTGCGGGCGTTCGGTCTTAATCATCCGGGTTGCATCGACCCCGTCCATATCCGGCATATTGACGTCCATGATCACGACATCCGGCTTGAGTTGGCGGACGCGATCGATTGCATCACGACCGTTGGAGGCTTCTCCGACAACCTCCGTCTCGGTTTGCTTATCCAGCAATGACCGCAACCCTTCGCGAAGCACTTTGTGATCGTCAACCAACAGAATCCTAACCGACATCACGACCCCCTGAATAGCTTCTACTCTCTCTTGAGACCGGCGACGATTGCGAATCGGCTTCCCTGTCCCGGTCGCGAGTACGTTTCCATGCGACCTCCAATATGCTCGAGGCGTTGTTTGATACTGAACAGGCCGAAGCCCCGCGACTGCGACATGTCGCCCAGGAGCTCGTTCGTGTTGAATCCGACACCGTCGTCGGCAACGACAATTCTAATCGTATCCTCGGATCGTACGATGTCAAGACTGACGCTCTCGGCTTCTGCGTGCTTTATGATGTTGACAAACAACTCCCGAACCGACCGAAACAGCAGGGTGCGGACATCTTCGGCCAGCGGTTTGGCGACCCCGTCAACATAAAGTCTGCAGCGAATGCCGTGTTTGCTCAACATGTGATCGGCCAGCTCCTCCATGGCAGCCTCAAGGCCGAATCTGTGCAGGGTGGGGGAACTGAGGTCGAAAATCAACTCGCGCAAACCGTTGACAACGCTGTCCAGGTCATTGCAGATGCTCGTAATTTCCTGCGCGTTCGGTTTTGACAAAGCCTGCTGCAATCCCTGGAGTTTCATCTTTGCAAGGACAAGATCCTGGCAGGCGTCATCGTGGAGGCCTGTTGCGATACGATGTCTTTCCCGCTCTTCGGCCAGCGTAAGGGCTGAAGCAAGCGCTCGCAGCCTGGACTGATAATCACTGAGTTTTGCCTCATATTCCTTCCGTTCGGTGATGTTGCAGCCAATGCCGCAAAGTGCTACGGGTTTGTTCTGTTTGTCGTACACAATCATCGTTCTGAGGTCCACGATCATACGCCGGCCCCCAACTTCATGATGGACGACTTCCTGCTGCCAACGACCGTGTTGGAGGGTCTTCTGATATATTTCCTGCTGTGCGACCTGCCAGCCGGAATCTTCGTCGAATACCGTAATATGTCGTCCCATCAATTCATCTCGGGAGCACCCGGCCTGCTCGATCAATGCTTTGTTGACGTAGACCAAATGCCCGGCCACATCGGTTATCGCAACCTGGTCCTCGATTTGATCCAACACAAGGGCCTGGAGGTCCGTTTGTCTCTCCGCCCTGACGCGCGCCGTAACGTCCGTAACAAAGCCCTCGAGATGAACTTCCCGCCCTTCTTCACATTTGACGGCACGTCCGCGTTCCCAGACCCACTTTTCCTGACGATCTTTCGTGAGAATGCGATATTCGAGTTCAAAAGCCTCACCGTTATTGATTGCATCCTGAACGGCGCCCCAGACCTTCTGTCGATCGTCTCGGTGAATGATATGTCCATAGCTCGTCCGGCCACTGGTAATATCACCGGGCTCGTACCCCGTCAGTTCCCGACAGCCCGGGCTGACGTATGTCATCGGCCAATCGGATGCGTTCGTGCAATGGTAGGCCATACCCGGGAGGTTGCCCACCAGCACATCGAGTTGCTCTTCCATCCGGACGCGCCGGCTGATGTCGCGGTGGCTGGACCGGTGCCCAAGACACGCTCCATCGGCGGCATAAATAGGTTGCCAGGAGGTTGACATCCATTTCAACTGACCGTCTTTGGTTCGCAACCGCCAGCGGAAATCATTTCCTGCCGAGCCTTTTACTGCTTCTTCGAATGTTGCCAGTATCTTACATTTATCCTTCTCTTCAATCAGGGGAGCGGGAAAATGGGACATGGCCATGAGTTCCTCGGCCGTATAGCCGGTTACTCGTTCGGCGCTCGGATTGACCCACCGGACACGGCCGTCCGGACCGATCCAGCATTCGAGATCTCTTGCGTAGTCGGCTATGGCGCGAAACTCCTGCTCGCGGCGGCACAAGGCCTGCTCCGCTCGAAGTCGAGCAATTGCACCGCCCATTTGTGCCGCGATCGTCTCGACGGCCGGGCGCCGGTCCCCCGGCACTTCATCCTTTGTGTGAGAGCTTACAACCAGGCATGCAACGATACGATCATCATGGAATACCGGGACCGATCCGAAAGCGAGAAGTCCCTCCGCACGCTCGGTATCATTCAGCGACAAACCCAATTCTTCATATTTACTGTATACACAACATCCCTCGGCAACTACCCTTGCTTCGGCCGCGTCTCCGTCGTGGTGAGAGACAAGTTCTGCGAACTGTGGCGACAAGCCCCGCCAACAGGCCAGGTCCATGGCACCCGTATCGGGGTCAATCAGGTATATTCCTCCACTGTCCATCGCTGCGCATTCTATGGCGGCATCGACACAGCGGTCCAACGCATTGTCAAGATCGGTGGCCGCGGCGAGTTCCTGGGCCAGGTCCAGTTGTGCCTGCAGCAGTAGTTCCGCCTGTTTGCGATTTGTGACATCCACCACGACACTCAGTGTGGCCGGCCCACCCATATAGGAAATCCGAGTGCTGAACAAGCGCATCCAGCGCATGGCTCCATCAGCACGAATGATGCGGATTTCATACTCACGCGGCGCGGGTTCGCCCGCAATCCGGCGCTGGAAACTGCTGAAGAGTGTCTCACGGTCGTCCGGGTGGACTATACGAAGCAGTTCATCCGGTCCTGCGTTCCGGAGTTCTTCTCTGCCGTAGCCGGTCAACTCGGCGAAGACGGAACTGACGAAGCCCAACCTCAACGGATCCGCCTGGGCTATGATTGTACCTTGAATCGATCCTTCGACCAAGGTGCGATACTTCTGTTCATTCTCTTTCAACGCCTGCTCTGCCTGTCTGCGTCCGGTGATATCGATACATGCCGCCTGGGTGGCCTGTCGGCCGCGATATTCAATCAATGCAACAGACAACTCCAGCCAGTGAATACTTCCATCTTTGTGTATCGAGCGGACCTCGTACGAAGCCGGGACGTCCTTGCCTGTCACGCGCCGACCGTAGCGTTCGAGGACCGTGGATGCATCTTCGGGGTGCACAAGTGAAGCGACCACATCCTCGACAGACATATCGAGCACTTCATCGTATTGATATCCCAACATGCGACAAAACGCCGGATTGGCGAATACCACCCGGCGATCCTGCAGGATTATCAACCCCTGCAGGGAATAGTCGACCACGGCCCGGTACGCTTCTTCGGCTCTCCTGCGATCCGTGATGTCACGACCCATGGCAACTACCTCGGAAACGGAACCATCCGTTTTCGCCACGGCTCGGAGCGACCAGGCGAACCAGCGGTATCCATCCGTGGTCATTGCCCGCTCTTCGTGACTTGCGGCCAGGCACCCACTATGCAATTCGACAAACGAGGCTTCGACCTGGGGCCGGTCGTCCGGATGAACCAACGGCATGAAAGCCTTGCCCACAAGCTCACTTTCGGTCTTGCCGAAGACCTCACAATAGCGGGGGCTGGCGTAGAGTATTCTCTTGGCCGAATCCGTTTTCACGACAAGGTCGTTCAGGTTTTCCACCATGTTTCGGTACGACTCTTCCGGCAAGGTCGGCTGCGTCTCGTCGGCGGTCACAAATCGGACGGCACAGTATGCTTGAACGTGCCGGCCGTCTGCGTCATACGCCATCTGCGCATCACACAATACGGGCGTGCTGGAGTTGTCTTTGCAGAACAATACGTATCGGCGGCCCTGCATATACCCGTCCGCCATGCACCGGTCCAAGTCCAGCGCAAATCGCTGCCTGCTCGCGGCATTCAACAGGTCGCCGAAGTCTTTTCCGAGCACTTCTTCTCTTCGATATCCCGTGCGGTCGCACCAACGCGGATTCACATCCAGGATACGACCACATGCATCGAGCGATTGAAGTGGTACCGGAGAAAACTGCCAGAAGCCGTGGTAGTCATTCAGGTCATCCGGCAGGTCTGCGGCATGCGGGCTGCACCGGTAAGCCGCTTGAAGTCTCTGAATCCGTCGACGCAATACGTGGAGTTCGCGGACAAGTTCAGCATCCGTTCCCAGCTTGTCAGACATGGCGATATTGACCTCAAAGGACTGTATACGTTCAAAGACCCCAATAACGATATAAGTATGCGCATTTTACTACACTACGTGCCATGATGCACGTCAATATCAGAATGGCATGGCTCCGTGTGCGTCATCGCCAAAGGGCATGGTTCGGGTGCGGTCGCCTTGAGGGGGCTCTTGAGGCTCTCTTTGGAATCATGCAGAGTTGCATGGCATTTCGATGGCGGGGCCTGATCGGATCACATTCCTGCCTTGTGTGCCGGTTTTAGTTGGCTTATCATTGCGGTATGTCGCACGAGTCGGGTTGGCCGTGTGCGGCCGACATTTTGATTACGCAATGAACTGAGGTTATCGTCGATGGATAAACACATCCCTTCCCCTATGCCGTCTCTTTCTCAGGTGCTCCGTTTTGTCGCTTTTTTCTCTGTATTGGGGGTCTGTCTGTCGGCCGAGGCCCGGGCTTCTGCAACGTTGAAGCGGACATTCGTAGCGCCTCCGCGTCAGTACAGCTCGGGTCCGCTATGGGTCTGGAACGACATGCTTAGCGCCGAGCAGATCCGCAGCACGATGCAGGATCTCGCGGACCAGAAGGTCAAGCAGGTCTTCGTGCACCCCAGACCCGGGCTGATGACGCCGTATCTTTCGGACGAGTGGTTTCGGCTGTGGGATGCAGCCCTGGAGCAGGCCGAGAGACTGGATATGAACGTGTGGATATATGACGAAAATTCCTATCCCTCCGGTTTCGCCGGCGGACTGGTCCCCGACGCCATGCCCGAATCCCGCGGCAAAGGCCTTTCACTCAGCGAAGCCAAGACGCCACCGAGCCTCGACGACAACATAGTAGCCGTCTTCAAGATACGCGGCGACACATATGAGAACATCACGCAGAAGATCCGAGACGGCAACACATTCGACAGCGGCCGCTATCTCGTGGCGTCAATTCGTCTGGCTCGCCAGAGCGGCTGGTTCGGCGGGAAATGGTACGTCGATCTGCTCAAACCGGGCGTTACGGAGAAGTTCATTGAAGTCACCATGGAGGCCTATCGGCGCGAACTCGGCGAGCACTTCGGCAAGCGCGTGCCCGGCTGGTTCACCGATGAGCCGCATTTGGCGCCCGCCGGCGGTCTGCATTGGTCGGATCATCTGCCGGAACTGTTTGAGCGGCGCTGGGGATACAGTCTGATCGATCATTTGCCTGAACTCGTGCGACCGGTGGGAGACTGGAAGCGCGTTCGCCATAATTACTACTGTCTGCTGCTCGAGCAATTCATCGAGATGTGGGCCAAGCCCTGCTACGCGTATTGCGAGAAGCATAACCTGGACTTCACCGGCCACTACTGGGAGCACGGCTGGCCCGGCGCAGGACATGGCGGCGATAATATGGCCATGTATGCCTGGCATCAGCGGCCGGCGATTGACACGCTGATGAACCGGTACAGCGAGGGCGTACACGCCCAGTTCGGCAATGTCAGAGCCGTCAAAGAGCTATCGAGCGTCGCCAACCAACTCGGGCGCACGCGGACGCTCTGCGAGGCATACGGTGCGGGCGGATGGGACCTGCGTTTCGAGGATATGAAGCGAATCGGCGACTGGTTGTACGTGCTCGGTGTCAACACCATGAACGAGCATCTTTCCTATATCACAATCCGCGGCGCTCGCAAGCGCGACCACCCGCAGTCGTTTTCGTATCACGAGCCGTGGTGGGATGCCTATCATGTCATGGCGGAGTATTTCACGAGACTCTCGCTGATCATGTCGCAGGGACGGCAGATCAACCATATTCTGGTACTTGAGCCCACCACGTCCACCTGGATGTATCAGGGCAGTTCGAACCCGGCCGATCAACTCGGCAAGATCGGAAACAGCTTCCAGAGTCTGCTGATGTCCCTCGAACACGCTCAGGTCGAATACGATATCGGTTGTGAGGACATCATCAGCCGCAACGGGTCTGTCGAGGGCTCGGAGTTTCGTGTAGGCGAGCGCATCTATGACACCGTTGTCCTGCCTCCGTTCACGGAGAATCTGGATTCCGAGACATTCCTGTTGATCGAGAAATATCTGAGGGCTGGCGGAAAGGTATTGTGTTGTGGAGAGGCCCCCGTTCGCATCGACGGCTGCCTGTCGGATCGCACCAAATCCTGGGCCGGCCAGGCCGGCTGGCAGGAGACGAATGCAGATCGGCTTGTCGAAGTTCTCCAGGCTCATCGCAACGGCGGTTTCGCCATCGACCGAAAGGCCGGCGATCGGGGAATTCTGTTCCACCACAGACGCGTCGACGACGACGGCGAGTTTTTGTTTCTGGCCAACACAAGCATCGAACGTCCCACAGCGGGCACAATCGAATCGAACATGAGGGGCATCGAGGCCTGGGACCTCAACACCGGCAAGACAGAAGCGTATCCCTTCAGGAAGATCAGAAAGGGCCTCCGTGCCGACTTCCGCCTGGCGCCCTGCGGCAGCCTTCTGCTGTTTCTCTCGGAGAACGCCAGGAAGCCCGCACCGGTCAGGAAAGAGACGGTCAAGCTGGTACCGACGTCCGGCGCGATGGAAATCAGGCGCGAGCAGCCCAATGTATTGACGCTGGATTACGTCGACGTGACTGTCGGCGGCGAAACCCGGAAGAACGTCTATTTTTATGCGGCCAATCGGCTTATCTGGCAGAAGCACGGCATGGATCGAAATCCGTGGGACAGTGCCGTGCAGTTCAAGGATGAACTGATAACAAAGACGTGGCCGACTGAAAGCGGTTTCAGAGCAAGTTACCGATTCACAATCGAAGAGAACGTGCCGGCGAACCTTTCCATCGTGATCGAGCGAACAGATCTCTACAGCATTACGTGCAACGGCAGTGCAGTATCGGCCGAACCGGGCGCGTGGTGGCTGGACAAGTGTTTTGGGAAGATTGATATCGCTGATGAGGCGGTGGTGGGTGAGAATTTGGTCACCATCACGGCACAGCCTTTTACGATCTACCATGAGCTGGAATCGGCTTATGTGCTGGGGGATTTTGTTGTCGAGCCTGCGGACCAAGGGTTCGTCATTCTGCCTGACAAACCGCTGGAGATCCTTAAAGCCGAAGAGAATCCCGCACACAGCATCGATCCCGACGGCACGATGTGGCTCAGCGGCGGTATCGGCTTTGGCGACGGCGTGGAGGATCGTGCTCCGTTCGTCGTATTCGACCTCGGCGAGCGAACCGACCTGATGTCACTGCAAATCTGGAACTACAACGAGAGCAACGTGCGCGACCTCACGTCCCGGGGAGTGAAGGACCTGCGCATCCTCACGTCAGGCGACAGCAATGATGATTTCGACACGGACCCGCGCGTTGTCACGCTTGGCCGGGCTTCGGAAAACAGCCCGCCACAGACGGCCAAGGTCCGGGCGAGCAACGTTCGCTTCGTGAAGTTCGAGATACTCTCAAATCACAACGGAGTGACATTTCCGGCCGAAGGCACGCCGCCTGATAACGGCTTTGCTGGTCTGGCGGAAGTGCAGTTCCTCAAGGGCGACGGCACAGCAGTGCGCGACGTACAGATAAGCAGCGTTTCCAGCGAACTGACCTCATTTCGGCGAACGTCATCGCATCTGGTCGACGGCAGCGGGCTCGTCGACGGAAGACGCGGCTGGAAACAACAGGGCCACCCATTCTACGCCGCCGGGGTTTCTTATCGCCAGACATTCGATGTGGGCGAACCGGCCGGCACATACGCCGTCAAACTTCCACAATGGTATGGCAGCGTAGCCCGCGTTAATGTCAACGGTAAGAAAGCCGGATATATCGTATCGCCGCCGTGGCAGTGCGACGTGACCGACCATATCGAGTCCCGAGATAATGCAATCGAAGTTGTCGTCATCGGTACGCTGAGAAACACGCTGGGGCCTCATCATCAGGGCGCTCTTACCGGCAGTGCATGGCCGGCCATGTTTCAGCGGGCTCCGGAACACGGGCCGCCTCCCGGCAGCAGCTATCACATGATTGACTACGGCCTGTTCGAGCCGTTCGAATTGACACAAATCACCATCGAGCGATAACTGAGGTGACACCGGCATGATCGCACTGGGAGTATTTCTGCACGCACTGGGCGGATTCGCCGCCGGCAGCTTCTATCTGCCATTTAAGAAAGTCCGCGGCTGGGCCTGGGAGAGCTACTGGCTTGTCGGGGGCGTCGCTTCCTGGATTGTCATGCCGCTGCTGCTCTCACTTTTGACCGTTCCCCACGTCGGTCAGGTCCTCAGAAGCGCTCCTGCGGGCAGCATGTTGTGGTGCTATCTGTTCGGTGTGCTCTGGGGCATCGGGGGACTCACATTCGGTCTTAGCGTGCGTTATCTGGGAATGTCTCTGGGTTATGCCATAGCCCTGGGCTTCTGCGCCGCCTTCGGAACGATCATACCGCCGATTTACAGCGGCGAGTTTGGCGGGCTGGTCACCAGCCTTTCCGGATTGATCACGCTGGCGGGCGTGGTCGTTTGTCTGGCGGGCATCGCAATTTGCGGCTGGGCCGGGATGTTGAAGGAAAGAGAACTCTCGGTCGAACAGAAGCGGCAATCCGTCGCCGAGTTTGACTTTGTTAAGGGTTTGTGGGTTGCGGTATTCGCCGGAGTGATGAGTGCCTGCATGGCTTTTGGGATATCCGCGGGAGAGCCGATTGCCGAGCTTGCCGTAAAGCACGGTACGCATCCTCTCTGGCAGAACAGCCCGGTTTTCGTGTTCGTATTCGCCGGCGGATTCACGACCAACTTTCTTTGGTGTGTCTTCCTCAATGCGAAAAATCGATCAGCCGCAAATTACGTCGATCGCAGGGCGCCGCTTGCGGTCAACTACATTTTTTCCATTCTGGCGGGGGTTACGTGGTATCTGCAGTTTATGTTCTACGGTATGGGCAAGACACGAATGGGCGAATACGATTTTTCCAGTTGGACGATACACATGGCCTTTATCATCGTCTTCAGCAACGTCTGGGGCATTCTCCTGCACGAGTGGAAGGGAGCGGGCCGGCGTACGATTCGGCTTGTCTGTCTCGGCATCGCCGTACTGATCGCATCGACTTTTGTTGTTGGCCTGGGCAACTATCTGCAGTAGTTGACAGCCACATGTCCGGGAGGTTGTGAAAGCGTGGAAATGGGCAAGGAAACGATGACATCGAGGCAACGCGTTGTTGCAACGCTCAGCCATCAGACACCGGATCGGGTCCCCATCGACCTTGGTGGATTCCAGACCGGGATCCACAAGAGAGCTTATGCCGGTTTGCTCGATTATCTCGGCATTGAGGAGACGCCGACCATTCTCGATCCGGTTCAGCAATTGGCGAAGCCCTGTGAGGATTTGCTTGAGCGCTTTCACGTCGACATTCGCTACGTGTGTGCCCATGGCCCGGACTCGGCCAAAGGAGGCATCGAGCAAAACAGCCGTGGTGGGCGACTGTGGCACGATCTGCAGGATGAGTTCGGAGTGGTCTGGTCCATGCCGGACGATCAACAACTATACATGGACATCTCCCATCATCCGCTGGCCGATGCCTCCATCGGCGACATTGCCGATTACCCCTTTCCAAGGGGTGATGATCCGAGTCGCTTTACGGGTGTCCGCGAAGAGGCCCTCGAACTGCGCAGCAATACCCCATACGCCATTTCAACAGGGATCGGCGGAGTGGTCTACGAGATATGCTGGTACATGCGGGGTCTCGAACGATGGTTTATGGACATGGTAGAGAATCCTGCGTTCTGCGAGGCTCTGCTGGATGCGACTCTGAAGTTCTGGCTCGACTATTACACGGTCTTTTTGGCGGAGATAGGCGACATAGTGGACGTCATCATGATAGGCGACGACATCGGCGGTCAGGCCGGGCCGCTTTTCTCGCCCGACTTTTATCGCAGGATAGTGAAGCCTCGACAGAAGAAGCTCGTCCAGCACATCCAATCACTCACTACCGCAAAGATCTGGTATCACACATGCGGCTCAGTGCAACAACTGATACCCGACCTGCTGGACAACGGCATCGATATACTTAATCCCGTCCAGATAAGTGCGGCAGACATGGATCCGCAACAGCTCAAGCGCCGGTTCGGCGACAAGCTCACCTTCTGGGGCGGCGGCATAGATACCCAGCACGTACTGAGCTTCGCTTCTCCGCGGGAGGTCGCAGATCATGTCCGCACCAACGTCCAGGCATTCAAGCCCGGCGGCGGCTACGTCTTCAACTCCGTACACAACATCCAGGCGGGCGTCCCGGCGGAGAATGTCATTGCGATGTTTGACGCCGCCTACGAACACGGCTTCTATTGACCGGTCCCACTCGGCCGTTCCACCTGCCTCAGCCCCTTCTCCGCCTCGGTAGAGACTGGTCTACTCCGGCATCAATAGTCCAAAGGCCGGTTCCCACGCTGACTGTCGGGCAGCCTCTGTGCCGCCGGGATGTCAAATGGCAGCTCCAGGTCGATCCATTCCTCGGCAACCGCGATCTCCAGCCTCACAGGCACGCCCCAGAAAGCGCACTGCTCTCTTCTTGTTCCTTCGCGGTCTCTCTCACAGCCGGAATAGTTGAGCTTCTTCAGCCTGCGCCCTTGCGCATCATAACCTCGCATGACGGCGAGCCGATCGGGCGCAAAAGCCCCGGCCTTCAACTCCTCTCTACCGCCTAACGTTACCCTTGGACCGTCGAAGTCTGCCTCAAGTCCATTTGCCTTTGATCCAGGTGAACAAGGCACAGAACACGTGTGCCAAGAGGTCAAGACAGCAGGTGGAAAGTCACGAGGTTTGAGACACTTGGCGGATTCTCTATCTGTGTCTTATCGATGGGGTTTCGTGTCAATGAAGCTGTATTGAAAGAGAGAGGCACCGGCCTGAGCGATGACGCGGGGCCGTCAGCGGCGCATGCCGAACGTATCGCATGACATTCTACTACGATGCTGACACACGGGGAGACCGTCTGAGGTGCGATACCCAACGAGACCCCGGCATCCGTGTTGCGATTACATTGGTGATGCGTGCCCGATATCAAACGATCAGAGCGGTTCCGGCATGCAGAGGCTGGCGCTGTCTTTGGCGGTGCGGCCGCACTGCTGGCAACGGAACTGGGCATCCTGTACGAGGGCTTTGTATGCCTCCTTGTCCTTGAAATGAAATCCCTCATACATCAGGGAACAGAGATGTTTGGCGTGCTGCGGGTCCTGACATTCGGTGTTGTGCATTTTCGTCGCTTCGGCCATAGGGTCTTCTCCAATGCGTCGTTGCGGAACTTCGGCATACCTGCCACATTCAACGGACATATGTGATGCAGATTCCTTGAATATACAGACATTGTACGAGCAGGCTTCTGCTGCGACAAGATAAATCCGCGATTTTCGACCGATGAAGACGTGGTGGGGTTCATAATACTGCGGCATGGTTGGTCATACGCGGAAATGCAGTCAAATACACTCGCAAAAAGACGGAAGTTGAGTTGTAAAGTGTTGCCGGGGCTCGTAGAATCGGCGGTATAGATACTGAACACATTCGTTTGCGGTGAACGCCGGGCAACGGGTTCTGCGCCGGCCGGACCGAAGTTTGTGAGCTATGGTTTGAGGAGTTTACGATGAGTGTTCTGATGTCATTGCTTATCGCGTGGGCGGTGACGGCTTTCGCCATGTTCGCATTCTACCTGATCCAGTTGCGAACAAAGAACGCAACATTGGTGGATGCCGTCTGGGCCGGCGGTCTTGCGTTCACGGCGTGCTTCTATGCAGTCACAGGCAACGGGGCGGCGAATCGGCGAATTCTCCTGGCCGTCCTTGGCGGAGTATGGGGACTCCGACTGGCATTCTATCTGGCGGCGCGGGCCATGAATGGGCCGGAAGACGGCAGATACGCGATGTTGCGGGACCAATGGGGCGATGCCGCGGCAAACAACTTCTTCCTGTTCTACCAGGTACAGGCCTCATGGGTTGTATTGTTTTCCATTCCTTTTCTGGTGGTCTCCCGTAATGAACGCGCACTGTGGGCATGGCACGATGTTGCGGCGATACTCGTATGGCTCGCGGCGGTCGGTGGAGAGACTCTCGCCGATTGGCAGTTGAACCGCTTTCGCGCGGATCCCGCACATCAGGGCAAGACCTGCCGCAATGGTCTGTGGAAATACAGCAGGCACCCGAACTATTTCTTCGAGTGGCTGCATTGGTTTACGTACGTGTTTCTGGCGACAGGCTCGACGTGGTGGTGGGTGAGTTTTTCAGGACCCGTCATTATGCTGCTCTTCCTCTATAAGGTGACGGGCATCCCGTATACAGAGAAGCGGGCACTGCGGAGCCGCGGAGATGACTACCGTCGGTATCAGGAAACCACGTCCGCCTTCATACCCTGGCGGCCGAAAGGGGGCGATCGTGCGGAAGATCATTGATTTGATGGAACGAGGTGCGGTGCCGGATGTTTTGATTCGCAAAGGCATTCGCCGACTCAATCAAATGCGTCTGCGGCAGGAGTGCAGGAAGGACCCGGTTCTCCAGCTTGAAGCCAAGATGCAGTTCTTCGAGATGCTGCGATGCGATTCAGTGGCGGTCGAAACTGACGCGGCGAACCGGCAACATTACGAGGTACCGGCCGCTTTCTTTGAGAAGGTCCTGGGGGCACATATGAAATACAGTTGCTGCCTCTGGCCCGAGGGTGTTTCGACGCTCACACAGGCAGAGGAAGCGGCCCTGGATCTCGTAGTGGAACGAGCCCGCATCGAGGACGGAATGGAGGTGCTGGATTTAGGTTGTGGGTGGGGGAGTCTTTCCCTGTGGTTGTGCAGGAAACTTCGCCGGTGCAGAGTCATGGCCGTGTCAAACTCGTCCACGCAACGCGAACTGATTGAGAATCGGTGCCGGCAAGAGGGAGTGGATAACCTGGAAGTGGTCACCGCCGATGTCAACACGTTCGATCCCGGCCGTACGTTCGACCGGATCGTCTCGGTGGAGATGTTCGAGCACATGCGAAACTACCAGAGCCTGCTGTATCGCGTTGCCTCCTGGCTCAAGAACGACGGCAGGGCTTTCATTCACATCTTCACCCACAGGGAATACGCCTATCTCTTCGAGACCGAAGGCGAAGATAACTGGATGGGACGCTATTTCTTCACCGGCGGCATCATGCCCTCCGACGACCTGCTCCTCTATTTCCAGGATGATCTGGCAATCGAGCGACACTGGCGCGTTTCCGGCACACACTATAAGAAAACCGCCGAGTGTTGGCTTGCGAATATGCAGAAGGGTGAGTCCGCCATTGTCGAGTTGTTCGAATCGGTCTATGGAAGGGACCAGGCGCGCCGCTGGTTTCAGCGATGGCGGATATTTTTCATGGCCTGCAGCGAACTGTGGGGATATCGCAACGGGACCGAATGGTTCGTAAGCCACTATCTGTTGCGTAAACGGCCGTAGAGACCGTGGCGCCAATCTGAGCAATGTCTGCATTTGATGACGAAAGGAGAATACGATGCCACTGATAGAACTTGATACATCGTGTGATTTATCCGGTGCGGATAGACGGGAAGCGGTTGCAAAGGAGCTTTCGAGACTGGCGGCCTCGTGTATCGGCAAGCCGGAACAGTACGTGATGGCGTGCGTGCGGGACAACGTTACAATGACGATGGGCGGGGCAACTGGCGCTGCCGCACTTGTTTCGGTCAAGTCCATCGGCGGCCTGAGCAAGGACGTCAATCAGAAACTGGCGGCCCAGGTGAGTCCGATGTTGCAAAAGGAACTGAGTGTTGCAGAGGATCGCGTGTATCTGACATTCGAAGAGCTGGATCGGACGCACTGGGCCTGGAAGGCGGATACGTTCGGGTAATGCGAGCGGATTGAGGTTCGTTGGGAGTTCTCGGCGGCGCGCATTGCGAGCCTGCGGGCCGTATCTCCTCCAAATACAGTAAGAAGACTCCGACTACGCAAGCCATGCAGCGCCGCTTACTTCTTATCCTTGAAGGCGGAACCCGAACTGGTGTCCTTGCGGAAGCTCAGTGAGGTAAGTTCATCCCTGACCGGCGCAAGAGCACGGCCTTTGAGACGATCGACATTCTCGGCGATCCTGAACCACTCGGCGGCCATAGCCGTGACACGCTCGGGATGTCGGGCCGACAGATCGTTTAGTTCCGTACGATCCTCGATGAGGTTGTACAGTTCCCATCTGCCCAGCTTTGCGGAAACGAGCTTCCACGGATCCTGGCGCAGGGCGCGATCGGTACCGAAGTGGAAATAGAGCGTTTCGTGCGGCTGACGCTCACGGCCCTGGAAGACAGGCAGCAGCGACCTGCCCTGGAGCGGATCGATTCGCCGATCTGCAATTCGGGCGGGGTACGTTGCATCGGCCAGGTCGATGAACGTTGCCATGAAGTCGATCAGATGCCCCGGCTGATCGGTAATGCTGCCGGGCCGGGTTTTCAGTCCGTCAGGCCAGTGCACTATCAGGGGTGAGGAGATGCCGCCCTCATGCTGGTTCTGTTTATACAGGCGGAACGGCGTATTGCCTGCATTGGCCCAACTGGCGTCGTAGGTCCAATACGAGTTCGGATCCCATGGCTTGAGATAACGTCCTCGGGTGCGTTCGAAGGGGCAGGCTCCGTTATCGCTGCAGAACAGGATCAGCGTGTTATCGAGAATGCCCCTGTTTTCGAGGAAATCGACAAGGCGGCCGACGCTGTGGTCGAGCACGTCGACCATGGCCGCAAAGACCTCCATGCGGTCGGCTTCCCAGCGGCGTTCCTTTTCGCTGAGAGTGTCCCAGGCGGGCACATGGTCCGGCCGCGGGCTGAGTTTCCACTTCGCCGGCAGAAGCCCGGAGTCAAGTTGCCTGCGATGGCGCCGGATTCGCAACTCGTCCCAGCCGCAGTCGTAGCAGCCGTCATACTTGCGGACTGCCTCCTCGGGCGCCTGCAGAGGGTAGTGGGGGGCATTGAAAGCGACATAGAGCAGGAAGGGGTTGTCCTGCTGTGCGGCTTCTTCGAGGAAGTCTATCGCAAAATCAGCGACGGCGTGTGTCGTGTAGAAGGGTCGGCCGTTGAGCGTCGGCGGGACGTCCCATTTCTCGCCATTGAGGCGGAACGTTTTGTCGCCGGTGAAGAAGTTCGTTGCGCCGGAGAGATGTCCCCAGTAGCGTTTGAAGCCGAAATCGGTCGGCTGCCCGCTGAGATGCCACTTGCCGACCATGGCGGTGAAGTAGCCGGCGTCGGACAATACCTCGGCGATAGTGGCTCCCCGGCTCAGGCTTGCGCTGCCTGCCTGGTCGCAGTAAAGGCCGGTCAGCAGCGAAACGCGGGATGAGTGACACTTGGCGGTGTTGTAGAACTGGGTGAAGCGCAGGCCGTTTTCCGCAAGCGAATCCAGTCGCGGCGTCTCTATCTCGGAGCCATAGCAACCCAGGTCTGCAAAACCAAGATCGTCCGCCATTATCAATACGACGTTCGGTCGCTCCGCCGCCGGAGCGTCTGTGACAAACGCACACAGGGTAGCCAGAGCAAACACTGAAGCAACGTATCTGTCCATGAGCGTTCCTTCCATCATGCGGGTCGATCGACCGCGTTCTATTGGCGCTATTGTACGGGAACCTATTGGAATACATCGGCGTCTGGAATACAAGTAGTGACGTTGGAATGCACCTATGCGATGCGATCACGGCCCGTCTCATTAGCCACTGATTCGGCGACGCGGAACGGGTGGTGGGAAGACCGGGATGGGCGATACAGTTATTACAATGTCCAAGTCTACACCCCGCCCGGCGCTACAGTTTTACTCCGCCCTTACACGGCTCCAAATACTTTAATCCCAGCGGCACCAATTCAGCATAACCAGCCCTGACAGGCGCAATCGTCCTGTCGCCCCGCATGGCGGCCAGGGCCACCTTGGCCTTGAACGCCGCACTGAACAGCTTTCGTTTGCTCAGCATCATTCGTCTCCTGAATCAGTCATCGATCCAGGCAACGTGCAATCATGCCGATTTGATGGTAATTCGTACGCGCGCACCGGGGCTTGGTTTCTGGCGAGATCGATCCCTGGGTGGTATCACGGGCAGCCTTCTCGACGTCGTCGGTTACATTTTCCAAATCGGCGGCTGGGATATTGCCATGCCATTTCAGCCTGCCGATTGAGGCGGGGCTTTGTTTCACTTCAGGCCTACTTCGCTTTCACGTCATACGCCATCAGCGTGCTTCCATGGCGGATGTAGAGTACGCCATTGCTAATGACCGGATGGCCCCAATGTTTATCGTCGCCGTAGGTAATCTCAAATGAGCTTATTGTCTCAAAACCGCTTGGCGTCGCTTTGACAAGGGCCATGTCGCCCCGTTCTCCATACAGGTAGAACAAGCCGTCGACGTAAATGCCCGACCCCTTGCCGACCAGTTTGTCCTTGTACTTGACGTTCCCACTGGCGATGTCGAGGCACACCCACTGGCGCGAATTGGAACCATAGACGTTGCCGTTTAGAAGTATTACACCGCCGTGATGACATTCCAAGACCTTCTCCTCGTACTTTTTCTCGCAGGTGGTGCCATCATTCGAAAGCGCATAGCCTACGCTCCCTTTGCCGTAAGCATTGGTCGCGTGGAGTATGCCGTTGTGATAGACTGGACTTACCGCCGATATTTCGTACTTGCCGGTATGCTCAACCTGCCAATGGAGTTTGCCTGTTTCAATGTCAAGGCAGACTACCGAATTGCTGAGCATAGTAATGAGCAGGCGGTTGTCTCCAAGTTCCAAGAGAATCGGACAGCAGTACGCGCTCTTGTCGCTCACGCCTTTGCTTGTCCAAAGGGTCTTGCCCGTCTTCTTGTCCAGAGCCACCACGCTGGCATCGGGTCCGCCCGGCGTACAGATCACTTTGTCTCCATCGATCAGAACAGACTCGGAGATGCCCCAGCGAATGTTCTTGCCGCCGAATGCTTCAGCAGTGTCGACGCTCCATATCTCGTCGCCCCCTGAGGTTGGAAAGCAAACGATCTTGCCATGTCCGCTCATGATGTAGAGCCTGTCGCCGTCAATGGTCGGGGTAGTCCGGCTGCCGGCATGTGAGCCCGTCCAGCCTGCACCGTAACTCTGCTTCCAATTCAATTTGCCGTCGAGATCGAATGCGTAGACGTAGCCCTTGCCGTCCTCTACACCCGTGGTGTAGATCTGACCATTGGCAACGGATACCGAAGCATAGCCTTTCCCCAGGTCCTCATACTTCCAGAGCAGTTCAGGGCCTCCTTCGGGCCATTTGGCCAGCAGATTTGTCTCGGAAGATATTCCGCTTCGGTCAGGTCCTCGAAACTGGGGCCAATCACCAGCACTACATGTCGAAGCAATCAATGCGGCAGTAACGAACAGACAGATCATTTGATTTCTCATGTTTCTCCTTGTGGATACATAAACACAGTACACTCGCATATCACCCGTTACTCCCGCGTGGGATTCTACGCACTGCAGGCAGGCATTTCAAGCGAAAGTCTCTTCCTGCGCCTCATATATTGTGCAGCAACCGTGTGATACAAGCCGGTGTTGCCGATTGGCACGACGATTCAATCAGGCAAGACTGTACGAGGTGGTAGTACACGTTATAATAACAGCATGTATCGGATATAATGCTGATTAATTGCTGGAATTAGGCGGATCCGCCCAAACTGCTATTTCACACCAGCGCAAGAGAAGACCCTGAATACTATCATGCAGCCAAGAAACGAAAGCAGCATGCCAGAATCGAAAAACGGCAACAGTTTTTCTTCCCTGTTCACTCCATATCAGGTTCTCTGCCATACAGCTCATACGCAGCGTAACGAACTGATCAGGGAGATGGTCTATACACTTGGGCCCGCGATGGAGCACGGCGGGCTCGACGATGTTGTCGAACGGGTTATCGCACGCGAGGACGAGATGCCGAACGTTGTCGCCCCCGGCATCGCAATACCGCATGCTCGTATCGCCGGTCTCAAGCGCCTGGTCGTTGCTGTTGCCACTTCGGACAAAGGCATACGGTTCAGCAGCAAACCAAACGGCCTTGCCAAACTGATCATTCTGATACTCACTCCCCATGATTCACCTGCCGCATATCTCCAATCGCTCAGTTCTCTGGCCAGCATTCTCGATGTTCCGGGGACAGCCGATAAGGTTTCGGATCTTGGCAGTAGAGAAATGGTTTGGCGTTTCTTCGACCGAGGTGGACTCATCCTGCCCGATTATGTCTGCGCCGGAGATATGATGCGTCGCGATTTCATCAGCGTGCGAGCCGACGATACCTGTGCAACGGCCATCGATCTGTTTGTCAAGAACCAGTTGGCGGATCTGCCGGTTGTCGACAAAGGTGGAAAGCTCGTGGGGCTCGTAACCGCCGATGCGTTGCTTAAGGTCTGCCTGCCCGACTACCTGCTCTGGATGCAGGATCTCTCACCCATCATTAACTTCGAACCGTTCGCCGAGCTCTTGCGCAAGGAGAGCAAGACCTGGCTGGCGGACATAATGAGTGATGATTACGTCACAGTCTCCGAGGATTCTCCGGCTATCGAAGTGGCTAAGGGCATGTGCAAGGGGAGCGTCCGCCACGTACTGGTTGTCCGCCACGAGACCCTGGTAGGCGTGATCGCAATTGAAGATTTCATTACCAAAGTATTGCGGGAGTAAGTCGACGTGCCGCTCCTCCTACAAGAAAGCTTGTCGCCCAGAAAGATGTGGATGAGAGGTTCGCTGGTGCTCGTCCTGACAGCCGGCGTAGCCCTGATCGTCCTGAAGTTAGGCTATACCATTCCGCAGATGCTCGCCTGCACGGTGTTCGCCATGACTGTGCTCGCAACGCTGTTCTTCTGGGAGTTTCGTCTGGCCGTTGCCTTTCTCGGGATCGCCGCTCTGTTTGCCTGCGACGTGCTTACCCTCGACCGCTTCGTCCGCTCCTGCGAACTCCCTGTTATACTTTTTCTTGTGGGTATGATGGTTACGGTGGGTGTACTCAAAGAGCTGGGCTTCTTTTCCTGGATTATCCAACTCATCGTCGGTATGCGCCGCATGAACGGAACCGTCTTCGTCATCATTCTGATGGGGCTCTCTGCATTGCTTGCCAGCGCGGTAGATGAAGTTACTTCGATCATTGTCGTCTGTGCTCTTGTTTTCCAGGTCTGCGACACGCTGCGTGTCCCGGCCACCCCGTTTCTAATTATGGCGGTCATGGCCACGAATATCGGCTCGGCCGGCACGATGATTGGCAATCCCGTCGGGCTGGTAATCAGTCACCGCGCCGGGTTTACATTTGAGGATTTTCTAGTCTGGGCCTTCCCCGTCATGATTGTCTGCCTGATTGTGGCCGTGGGCGTATTGCTTATCTGGTTCCAAAAGGAGATTAAAGAACTTTCCACCCGACTCGACGAACGCCGAAAGCAGAAACTGGCCCTCGGTCCACTCGTCCGTATACCTTACGCCAGAGGCCTGATCATCTTCGTTTCAACTCTGGCTGCTATTGCCTCTCACCACCGCATTGAAGTATTCCTTGGACTTGAAGAGAACACGTTGTTAATGACCGCACCGCTTGCCATAGCCGGACTGCTGATGGTTTGGCGCCGTGATCGCGCCAAACATTACGTCGAAGACGAAGTGGACTGGTGGGAACTGCTCTTCTTCATGTTTCTCTTCGCCAAAGCCGGGGCCCTCGAACACACAGGTGTTGCGTCGCAGATAGCAGAGGACTTCGCCACAACTTTTCACGGCAGTCCCACACTGCTGCTGCCCGTATTGCTCGCCGTATCAGCCGTCGGCTCCGCTTTCGTCGACAATGTCGTCTTTGTGGCGGCCTTCGTGCCCGTTGTCGTCGAGCTTAATGCTACGCCTTTGTGGTGGGCGCTGTTGTTCGGCGCGTGCCTGGGCGGCAATATTACTGTGATCGGTTCGGCCGCAAACATCATCGCCGTCGGCGTGCTCGAAAAACGCCATCGCCGAAGTATCGATTTCTTCGGGTGGCTGAAGGTGGGACTTGTTGTCGGAGTGATCACCTGCATAGTCGCCTGGGCGGCGCTCACCCTTGTGGTCGGCCATATGCCTCCGCAGTCTGCGTAACTCACTTTGTATGGTTTGTGATAGCTGCATGTGTATATCCCTGCCCATTGTCTATACCACAAGTATCGATTTCTTAGGTGGATTGCTCACCGTCTTTGACGCTGGGGCTTCACAGGGAGTCCGGAGGGCGACCGGAGAAGCGCCAGCGTTTCCATATACCTCGGCCGGGGTCCGGTAGCCCGGAGCCTGATGCGGCCGATCGAGACAAGAAAACAACCAAAGGACACCGCATATGATGGACATGCGGTACTGGAGATGATACTGGCGGTATACGAGCCACATCGTGTGGCCAGGCCGACCGAGCTTCCGCTGCGAAATGGCAGACATCCGCTGAAGGTGCTTTGGACGAGCTGCAGAGAATACGACCAGCAACCATATTTCAGCAGACTATTCAAAGCTCAGTACGATCAGCCCAAGTGTTGCTGCCCGGACTCCGGTGATCTCGTGTATAGTGTCAGACCTTGCAGGTTCTTTCCGCCCCGTGGGGGCAATAGGCTGGCGAGATAGCCGACGACTACGCACGAGGCCATGCCTGTGAGGGCGAACACAAAGTTGTGCAAGCCGCAGTGTCGTTTGAACAGGTATTGTAGGATGCCGCTCGTTAGGAGCTCTATGACTGCGCCTTGCGCATTTGCCCGGCGGGTGAAGATGCCGTGTACGAACAATCCGCCAAGTCCACCGCCCATGAGCCCGACGATGAAGATGAACTGGTGCCAGAGCGATTTGATGTCGGAGGAGACCATCAGCATGGCAAAGAGCGCTCCTGTGATGGCGAAAATGGCGGTGAGTCCCCTGGCCAGACGCAGACACCTGCCTTCGTCTGAGCCACCCCTCAGGCGGCGATAAAAGTCGGTGATGCATGCAGTGGACATGCTGTTCATGCTGCTGTCGAGGCTCGACATGGACGCGGAAGCATTACCATGGTTTTGCAGTCCAATCCAGTTTATACAAGTTGTAAATGAATAGGAAGATAAAGTCATTAAGGGATTTAGTGGCATCTATTGACAGGTCGTGATATCACCGTACGGTCAAGGTTAGATTGGAAGATGGCGACATATCAGAGGTGTAAACATTCGATAATGAAAGAGATATGAATGGGCGATACAGGACTCGAACCTGTGGCCTCACGGGTGTGATCCGTCAGGCATACACTTTGCATAACTCTCTTCTCTCGCTTACGATAGCCCACTAACAAGCATCTAAGTATATGTCCATAAGTATCTTATAGTGAACCGCAAACATATCTCATTGTATCTCATACTACCTCACTATTTCTCATTATAGCCTTATTTGGGCCTTTCTGTCTTGATACTGTCTGAAAGAACGATATACTAGTACCGCATTTCATAAATAGTTCGACTATGTAAAGATTTCCAAGCAGGTTGT